>CADCKD010000004.1 GCA_902801985.1 uncultured bacterium
GCCGAAGGCAGCGTAGATAATAGTGTGTTTTTCTTTTCGGTTCACTTTTCTTTTTGCATCACAATCAAAAAGAAAAGTGAATAAAATAAACGTACGTTTACGACTGTGGATTGATTTTTTCAGTGTAAAAGATATAATATAGAAACAAAGGGGTATTAAAATGGTATTGCAGATTATAGTTCTTATTATGTCGATTATAATAACCGCTTTGGTTGTTTGGATAATGGTATCAAAAGGATACCAAAAACAAATAGATACCTTAAAAAATGAGAATTATACCTTAAAATCACAAATTCAAGTTAATGAAAACATTATAAATTCGGTAAAAAATGAGTTTACAAAAATTGCGCAAGAATCATTGAAAAATCAGCAAGAACAACTCCTTAGCGAACATTCCGTTGATTTGAAACATAAGTTTGATTTGTTCAAATCTGAAGAAATTAACCCGCTATCAAAACTTTTAAAAGATTTTAAAGATAGTATTGATAATTACCAAAAATCTCACCAAATGGAATCTTTGGAAATAAAAAATGCAGTCTCGACTGCAGAAAAATACGCAAAAGCACTAACAACAAACCAAAATTCTCGCGGTGAATTTGGTGAAGATTGGCTTGAACAAATTTTAAAATTTTCAGGTCTATGTGAAAATGTTCATTATTCAAAACAGTTTGTTTCTTCAGGTGTCAAACCGGATTTTATTATCAATCTCCCTGAAGATAAACATTTGATCATTGATTCAAAGGTTATTTTGAAAAATTATATTGATTATTGCCAGAGTGATGACGAAAGTCTTAAAAAATCTTTTATTTCCGATTTGACAAATTGCATCAATTCACTTGCTAAAAAGAATTATGAAGAAATTGAAGAAACAAATCAACCGGGATTTATTTTGATGTTTATTCCGATAGAAGCTTGTATAAATACTATTTATACAGACTATGATTTTAAGAAAGTAGTTGAGCTTGCAAATTCTAAAAATATTATAATTGTTGGAACTGCGTCATTGCTTGTTACATTACGTCTTATAAATCAGCTTTGGGCCTCAAAAACGAGGTATGATAACGTCCAAAATATTATAAATGTCGGGGAAAATTTGTATAATTGCGTTGCTGTGCACGCTCAAAACCTATTAAATATAAGAAATTCTATTGAAGGCGCTTATAAATCGATAGAATCTGAAATAGCAAGATTTACTCAAAGACATAATGGCAGTGTCTTTAAAGAAGCGGAAAAATTAAGACAATTCGGTATTGACGGGAAAGTTTCAAAGTCCGGTAAAAAAGTTGTTGAAAATGAAATTCCGGAAGAATTTTTGAAAGAAGAAATTGAAATAGGAGTATAATATGGAAAATAAAAAATTGTTAAGTTTTGACGGTGTAATTGGGCGTAGAGGATTTATAATCAACTATTTGTTTATATCAATTATCGTATCTGTTGTTTCTATGATTATAAATTTGTCTTTATTAGCTTTTGCTCCTCATTTTTTTAATCAAAGTTTGCAAGTAGTTACAAATA
This sequence comes from uncultured bacterium, assembly GCA_902801985.1. Lineage (GTDB taxonomy): Bacteria > Cyanobacteriota > Vampirovibrionia > Gastranaerophilales > Gastranaerophilaceae > Zag111. The sequence goes on from CADCKD010000004.1 coordinate 1,516, forward strand.
CTGTTTCTATATTTCTTTTGTATCCGACATTGGAAAGAAGAATTAAAGATATTTTTGGCAATACCGAGCGCGATATGAATTTTTATTTGTTAATGATAATGACTGTTATTGGACTTTGCGTCCCTTTGGTTAATTTCTTCGTCATTATCGCATTGATGGTTGCAGAAGGGAAAATTACCGGTAAAATGCCAAGGAGTGAACTTATTAGGTTTAATTGGGGTGCATTTTTGGGCACTTGGATATGGGGATTATTTAATAAAAGCTATAAAACTTTATGGATGATACCTTTGGCTATTACTCCTGCAGCGCTGCCGTTTTCTTTGATTTGCGGTTTAAAAGGAAATGAATGGTCTTATAAAAATAAGGCAGTTGAAAGTCTTGATAAATTTCACGAATCCCAAAAGGTTCAGGCAGTTATTTGGTCTGTATTATATCCTGTATTGTGTATAATATTAGCAATTTCTTTGGCTATCGGGACAGGCATGTTTATAAAAAATATTGAAAAGCAGCATCCGGGGCTTGTAAAAGTTAAAGTAGAAAAAGTGTTTAAAGGCTTTATAAAATCTGTAAGTGCAAGTCTATACACAAGTTATGAAAAGACAGATGATGGTTACAAGTTTTATATAGAACCAAAAAGTTGGACAAAATTGTCTGAAAAAGATAGAACAACTTATTACATTTTGGCATTGTATAATGTCATGTTTGACGAGGGTAAAGGAATAGATACAAAAGATTCTTTAAGCTCGCTTGTAAATACTACAAAAATATACAGCTCATTCAATAACGAATTGTTATGTGAATGCGTTGTACCAGAAAATGTTACAGTGACCGTTCCAAATATGACTGAAATTATTCAAAAATATATAAAACAGAATAATAGCCCTTCAACTCCATAAAAAGCTGCTTAGTATATAGCTTCACCTGTTTGAGTATTGAATTGGTACAAATCCTCTTTATTTATTGATAAATCAATAATAGAACCTATTTGCATATCTGAAGGAAGTTTGGCGCAACATTTTGACTCGCCTATATTAAAATATGCGATTTTTTCGCTGCCAAGCATTTCAGAAATTTCTACATTCGCACTAAGTTTAATCTCACCAGTTTGGGATAACATTTTTTCAGGACGTATGCCGTATGTGATATTTTCATCCAAACCAAGTTCTCGTCCGTTTATAAAATTCATCTGTGGAGAACCGATAAACCCTGCAACAAAAGTATTTTTAGGATGATTGTAAATCATATCAGGTGTATCTACCTGTTGAATGTCACCGTTATTTAGTATAACAATTCTATCTCCCATAGTTAGTGCTTCTGTTTGGTCGTGGGTTACGTATATGAACGTTGTTTGAAGTTTTTGATGAAGTTTTTTAATTTCAGACCTCATCTGTACTCTTAATTTTGCATCCAAATTTGATAACGGTTCATCCATAAGGAAAACTTTCGGATCTCTGACTATTGCGCGCCCAAGAGCCACCCTTTGTCTTTGCCCGCCTGATAATTGTTTAGGTTTGCGGTCTAAATATTCTTCAAGGTTTAATATTTCTGCGGCTTCTTTGACTTTTTTGTCAATTTCAGCTTTAGGAACTTTGCGCATTTTTAGTCCGAAAGCTATGTTTTCTCTAACTGTCATGTGAGGGTACAATGCATAGCTTTGAAAAACGAAAGCTATATCTCTGTCTTTTGGCGGTACATCGTTAACTTTTTTGTCGCCAATAAAAATTTCTCCCGAAGTAATATCTTCAAGTCCGGCAATCATTCTTAGCAGGGTTGACTTTCCACAACCTGATGAGCCGACTAATACAATAAATTCTTTATCTTTAATTTCCAAATTGACGTTGTTTATAACTGTTTTGTTATTATCATAGGTTTTGCGAATGTTTTTAAGAATTACGTTACTCATTTCTATCCTTTGTTACGGGTAATACTATATTGTACATAACACCTTGTAATATTTCCGAATTTATATCAATAAATCCTAAAGCTCTCTTTGTTAAAATGCTCGCACATCCAAGGCGCAAAGATCTGACAAAATTTATTTTGCCTTTCCCTATTTGTGAATACGGATCGCATAGATACTGCATTTCTTTTTTATCAATTCCGGGACTGGTATCTTTTACGTTGATTTGAATGTATTGTTTACTCTCGCTAAGCCCGAAATTGATATAATCTTCATCTGCCGGATATCCTAAACTTAACGTTATATATCCTTCTTCTGTCATTGCATATGAAGTTTCAAGAATATTTCTTATAATTCCTTCATAAGCTCTTTTATCCGTATAAATTGTTCTGTTTTGAATGCTGCTGTATTCAAAATTAAACAACAATTTCTTTTCTTCGAAAATATTTGTATAATCTTTTAAAATTTCTTTTGTAAATGAAATTATATCAAAATTAGAATATTCTGATGCATATATAGACGATTCTGCATAGCTGAATTCAAGTAATTTATCCATATATGTGTATAAATCTGAGGCATTGGCATTTATTATTTTAATATATTTTTGCTGTTTTTCTGTCAATTCTCCGCCAATACCGTCTAATAGTCCTTTAGAAAATCCGCTTATAGAATTTATCGGAGATTTTATATCTTCTTGTATCATAGAAAGCATTGCATTCTTTTCTCCGTTAAAACGTGCGATTTTTCTTTCAGTTGTCAGTTCATTTGTCAATTTTGATACGTCGCGGATCACAATATAATATCCGTTCCATTTCCTAACGGCATTTAATTCGATATAGAATTCCTTATCTTTGACTATGCCAATAGCAGAAACAGGTTGTTTTTTTCTTAAAGATTCGTTTACGCTGTTCATTCCGTCTACGATGATATCTTTTACTCTCAAAGGTGTTTTTGTGTTTTCAATACCAAAACATACACTTGCTGATTTGTTTGCTTGAATGATATAACCGGATGCATCAGCATAAATAACAGAATCAGGCAAGTTTTTTATGGTGTTGGATGCATTCAGAAACCACCATAATTTTTTGACCACACGACTTAATTTCATAATTTGCATTACTTCCCTTTATTGTATATAATACATAATAACATGAAAAACGGTTGTGTAAATTTTTGTAATTAATTTTTAACAAAAGTAGCAAAAAAAAATATTTAGGCGTTTTATAAACACAAATTGGCATGAAAAATTAGAGTAATTGCGAAAGCAGGTGGTACTATGAGAGAAATCGAAAACAATTTAAACAATGTAAATTTCAAAGGCATACCTAAACCGGTCAATGAAGAAGCTGTTCAAGCTCCGGCGCCAGTCGCACCGGCACAAGAGAAAAAGCAAATTGATGATTTAAAAAATATGCCTGCAGAGTCTTTAGGTAAATCGCAAGTTGCTGTATCAGATTCTATTGAAAATGATATGAAAAATTTTGCAAAACATCCTGAGTTGGCGCAAAAACTGAATGAAGTTATTGATGAGTATGCAGAAAACCATACAGAAGAAGAAACTTTGAAGTATATGGATACTGCAATCCAAGAGTTTTTTGCAAAGAAATAGTCTTCAATAATCGGGATATACATTTACCTCTTAGCCATTATGGCCGATAAATCAGCAATTAACCATTACCTAGTCATTTGCACTGGTAAGAAAGTTCACGAGTCCTTGCATCCCTAATTTGTAGCTATCAATTTTAAAACCGCAAATTTGCCCAACACAAACATCGGCAAACATAGATTCGTGTCTGAATTCTTCTCTGCGGTAAATATTAGAAATATGAATTTCGACAGTCGGTATTTTGACCGCTAATAGTGCGTCCCGTATCGCAAGGCTTGTATGAGTGTATGCGCCTGCGTTTATAACAATTCCGTCAAAGTTTCCAAGGGCGTCTTGAATTTTGTCAACAATTTCCCCCTCGTAATTACTTTGAAAAATTTCAATATTAACTCCAAGTTCAAAAGAATATTCGTGTAATTCCATTTCAATATCTTTGTACGATTTAGAACCGTACTGCTCAGGTTCACGAACACCGAGCATATTAAGATTAGGGCCATTAATTATAAGAATATTCAAGTCTTTTTCCATAGAGTGATGATATCACAAATTTTACGTTTTGTAAAGATTTGTTACGGTTTAATTGTAGAAATGTTACAAATTTGACATGTTGGTATATCATGCATGTACAAACTATCCCAAAATCTCCTCCCAAGATTATTGTTCAAGTCGCACAAAAAGATGTGACTTTTTTTTTGCCCGCCGAGCAGAGCCACGAACGAAGTGAGAGCCCGACAATTATGTCGGTAATGAATATTCCGACTAATTGGAGGCGGTGGCGTTTATTGCGAGGTGGGAACGGATTTTACGTAGAGTGAAGTCGAACGCAAGTGAGCGAAACTCGAATATGTGAGGACAATAGTGAGTGACAGCGACAGCGTAACGAACACTTGTCCGAACTTGAGTAAAATTCGACATTTTACCCGAGCAGAGCCACGAACGAAGTGAGAGCCCGACAATTATGTCGGTAATGAATATTCCGACTAATTGGAGGCGGTGGCGTTTATTGCGAGGTGGGAACGAATTTTACATAGAGTGGAGTCGAGTGATAACGAGCGGAACTTTTTAGGTGCGAGAACCTGTATTGTTGAATAGAGTCGCAAATTGTTATTACTTGTTTGACAAAATACTATACATGTAGTATAATTAATCGTTCACCGCTCATTTATTACGTTTACACTGGTAAATTTTTCTGTATCCAAATTGATCCGGATTTGAAGTTTATGAAGGGAGGTTTTGCGATCAAACATAATTACTAATTTACAAAATAAGTATAATAAACATAAAATATAATAGCTGCAAAAAACAAGACAATAGCCGAAATAAAACCAATAGAAAATATTATATTATAAACAGTAATAATAAATTTTGGTATTTTAATTTTTAAATTTAACTTGAAATTAGGGAATTTTTTGGCAATTAGATATCTAATCAAAAATTCCAATATTGCAAATATTATAAGGCATCCTAAAATCAAGAAATATATATATGTCATAAGTCCCCAAACAATTTTATCATCCGAATAGATGTAAGCTTTGCTAGTGATAATGTGTTTTATGGAATCATAGGCTATATATAAAAAGATGTAAGACCATATCGCAATAAAATTTGTAAATATATATTTTCTAATGTTAAGAAATTTCATATGGTAATAGTATTACAAAGAAATAAAAAATAAAAGGAGAATATAAAATGTCAAACAAAAATGAAATATATAATTTTTTCAAAAATGAACAAAAGCGAAAAGAATATAATGATAAAATTGTCAATAAAACGTGGCAATATCAAAAGAAATTTGGATTTAAAACAAGTGCACAAAAAGATGTGACTTTTTTTTGCCCGCCGAGCAGAGCCACGAACGAAGTGAAAGTCCGACAATTATAAGTTACCTCACCCCGCCCCTCTCCTACCAAAGAACGCTGTAGGCGAGGGAGATTATTTATACCAAACATCAAAGGCAGTTACTTCTTCCCTTAGCTTATTATAATTCCCGTTAAAATTTATACATCTGTCATCAATTATCAAATAGCATGGTTCTTTTACATTAGTGACATTCTCAATATACGTTTCAAGATTATTTTGCATTATCCATTTTGATGCGAGAAGCAAATTTCTTGATGTAAACAGTATTATTTTATAATTTTGAGAAAGTTCTTTAACAAAATCATAAGCTCCTTCTTTAATCGGAGGAATATAATTTTCATCATACTTGCCGGAATAGGTGTTCAATACCCCATCCAAATCAATTAATATAGTTTTTTTATACATTATTAAAACTTCTTTCTACTGGATAATCTCCAGTAATATTATGTTATTACATCCAGTAAAATAGTCAAATGAAAGAAGATGTAATATATAAATCCATAGGTAAACGTATAAAATTTTTGAGAGAAAACAAAGGATATACTCAAGAAAATCTCGCAGACAAAACGGGACTAAGTCTTGATTATATTGGCAAAATAGAAGTTAATATTAATAAACCTGGTCTTAAATCTCTTATTAAAATTGCTAATGCATTAGAAGTGCACATAAAAGAACTTTTTGATTTCTAGTAAGTTCTAAAACTTTCACAATCAAAGCACAATATATTTACTCTCCCCCCCCCCCTAGAGTTGAGAGGAAATTTCTGCAACAATTCTTGAAATATCAGCACCGCCTATTGCAACTTCAAGGATTAATGGGGCATAAATAAGCATAGTTTCTCTGTATGACATTGTATCCACATCTACAACATCAAATTCAACATAATCTTCTCCGACATATTTAATTTTGCCGTATTCACCATTCATCGCCCATTTCATGAATACGTACTGGTTTTCATATCCCTTAAGTTTATCTATCAATCTCATTACTACTATAATACCCTTACTAATAATATAATAACTATTTTTATACTTTAGTCAATAAAGTTTAAACGGTAAATGTTTTTACAGAGCCGTCTTGATGATACAATCCGCCGCCACAAACAGTTTCAACCACTTTAAGTACAACATCTCTCGGAGCATCAATTTGATTTAGCGCAAATTCCTGACCGGAGTGTTTTATTTTGAATATACATTTTTGTGTTTGATCAGGCGGAATATACAAAGATGCAATTTCATTTTCCAACAGTCTTGTCATTTCGTCTTCTCTGTCTTTAGCGTCCTGTATAATTTCGTTATAGTTCCCGCGAATAGCCATAATTCTGTTTGACGGAATATGTCTGCCATCATCTCTAAAAAGGGCTTGCGGCTGGAAGTTGCATCTTGTTGTAAAACTCAATTTGTGCCACAAAATATTAACAAAAGCAATCGATTTTAAAGAATCTGATTCTACATATATATTTTGTGTTGTTATTCCTCTGGAAGAAAAAGATTGTTTCAAATTGTCAGAAATAATGTTTAAACAATCCACCATTCTTGAGAAAATATCATTGGTATTTATTGTAGAGTTTTGGTAATCCAAAAACTGTTTATACATATGCGAAGATATAAGTTCTACTCTTTCTTGTATAACTATATCTTTCTTTGTTGCCGTTTCAGAATTATCAAAACTTTCAAAATTATTTATCAATTTTCTTCCCTTCTATAAAACATTTTTAGAATAAACATGTTTTGATGTAAAGAATTATATATTTATTTGTAACAAAAAGGAATACTAAAATATACTTATTTATCAATATTATAATTTGAATTAATATTGGTAATTGTTAGTAATATTGTAAATATATTCCAAAATTTCTGCTTTGTACTCTAAATCGGAATTTCCGTTTAGAACCAAATCAGCTTCTCTTCTGAACGGTTTAACGTATTTTTCTCCGGCATTTATAATATATTGCCAGTGTTTAAGAGCATTCTCTTCATCTTGATTTCTCTCTTGAATAGCACGAGAAATAAATCTACTCTTTCTTAATTCGTTGTCAGTTTCAACATAAATTTTTATATCGAAAACATCTTTAACTTTTTCATACATTGTTGCAATCCCTTCAACAACAATGATTTTTTGAGATTTTACATCAAGAGCCTTTGGAACCGAAACTCCTGTACCATTAGGGAGATACATTGGGGCTTTAATATCAATCCCATCCGCTAAATCTTCTAAATCTTGTCTTAAAATATCAAGTTGGAAACTTGTTGGGGCGTCAACGTCATATCCGTTATCTGTTAAACTGTCAAAAGAACCATATTTTTGAATTAATTTTGAAATATCATTAAAATAATTATCCGTACTCAAAACCGTTACCGGCATGTTTTTTTCTTCAATTACATTTTTTATTTCTCTGCAAAGTGTGGATTTTCCCGAGGCAGATTCCCCTGTTACCCCTATTAACATTCTTTTTGACGGATTAGAAATAATTCTTTTTGTAAAACGACTGATAAAACTAGGGTGAATAGCGTTTATTATCGGGGTTTTCTGCTTTTTATCATATAAAAAAATTTGTTTGAACTGAGCTTGCAGATAAAACGCGAGAAGTTCCCTTCCTGATTTGGAGTTTAAGTCAGGTTTGTATATTTTATCTGATTCTTTTTGTATTAAGGATTCCATGTTTTTTCCAACTAAAATACGGGATATGCATGTCATAATACACGAGAAAAAAAATTTTTGCTACACTTTGTATGAAAAATTAATATAATTTTTACTAATAGTTTTTAATTTCCTTTCGCCAAGAATGCCAGAAATATATTCCCAAAACTAAATATGTTGACCACATCAGTATAGTCGCAAAGCATTGAGAACCTTTTGCGTATGCATCAATCCACATTAAAACGCATAAAGCATTAACTATTGTCCAGCAGTACCACTGTTCAATACATCTTTTGACTGTTAATATGAATGCAATAATTGATAAAACAGTTGTAATAGCATCTATTGACGGGTTAAGGTCGTTAAAATATTTCAATATAAAATATGTGCAAATTGAACCGATTATGGCGATTGAAATATATATTATTTTTTCTTTGATATTTAAGCTTGTTTTATAGATTTCTTGTGTTTCTTTTTTTAAATGATTTTTCCATTTGGCAATTCCGACAAATTGCATAGGGAAATAATATAGCATATTTAATCCCAAATTTCCCCATAAACTATTCTTAAATGAAATATAAGAATAACAAATATTTGCCATCATGCCAAAAAAGTAACATGAAATTTTACCTTTACCTGCCAAAATAGTTGCGCATATTCCGCAGATAGCAGAAATCAGTGCTGCAGTTTTGTCTTTCATGTATATAGAAATCAGCACAATTAGCAATATTTCAAGAGGAAAAATTATTCTTTCATATTTCCCCCAACCTTCAAATTCCTTTTTAATAAATTCTACAATTTTCATTAGATTTCTTGGCTTTTCATATATTTTGCGTAATCTTCTCTATGCCACTCTACATTTTCACGGATTTGGCGAGCAGGAACTCCGGCTATAAGAATGTTTTCTTGTTCAAATTTTTTATTAACTAATGACATTGCGCCTATAATAGATCCGTTCGGAATATGTGAACCTTTTAAAATCATAGATCGCATACCAATCCACACATTATCTCCTATAAAAATATCTTCAGGCGCGTTTATAATTTCTTTGGTTACATTATCTAAAATTATGTGTCCGTCATTATTTCTTACCATAATTTCACGTGCAAACATACATTCATTTCCGATATGAATATTTTTACCATTTTTTGCAACAATATTTATATCTCTATATGAACTCATTCCTGAACCAACGTAAATTTCACTTCCTCCTTCAAGTCCAAAAGTTGTATGTCGAATGTTGCGGTGTAAAGTTGTTTTCAAAATAAATTTATTATTATCACCGTCCATAACAATAGATGTGTTAATAAAATTTGCCGGCAATTCTATTCTTATTTCATTATTGTTACCATTGATATTAATTGATAGCCCATTAATATCAAGATCTGTGTATTCTTGGCCATCTTTTATAAATATCAACCTATTATTATCGCCGCTGATTTTATATTTTGGATTGTTAATCATTTTTCACCTCTTTCATTTTAGGCTAGCATTTATATAGAATAAATGCAATTTTAATTTTTCGAATGAAAATTACGTTCTGCCATTTCAAGCCATTTTGCATTATTATAATTTTCATAACTTTTTGCAAAATTGATTAAAGCCTTAACAAGTTTTCTTCCGCTTGTGGATTTTCCTACTATAACGTAATCTCCCATTTCATTTTGTGCATACATAATTTCTTTGTGAACAATTTTTTCAACATTATTTTTCGGATTTTTATTAATAATTGCAATTAACCATTTGTGCATAAGCTCTAATGGTGTGGTTTTGTGAGTTATTAACTCATCATTATGTTGTTGTAAAAATTTTGCAAATTCTGTTAATATCATATCTTTTACTCAAATGGTGTGGTTGTAGCCAAACAAGTTATATCATAAATCCCTTCGTTATTAAATTCTCTGATCATTTCTTCAAAAGTGGAGCCCGTAGTGCAAATATCATCAATCAATAATAACTTCGTATCTTGTTTATATTTGCTTTTATCAACCTTAAACGCTTTATTTAAATTTAGCATTCTTTCAGATTTTTTCAGTTTGTATTGCGGTTTTGTATTTTTTATTCTTTTTATTAAGTCATAACAAACTTCATATCCGGATAATGAGGATAATTCTTTTGCCACAAGATCCATATGATTATATTTCCGCTGCTTTTTTCGTTTGTTGTATATCGGAACCGGTATGATAATATATTTGTCTTCTTTATCCAATCTTTGCCAGTATTGATACATAAATTTAGCGACATAAAATGCAAGATCCCTTTGATTATGGTACTTTAGTCCCCGAATTATTTTTTGAAGATTTTTAGAATATATTCCTGCACAATATATATTGCAATTATTGAACGTCCTATTTACTTCTACCGGTAAAAAATCCAATTCATCATAGCATTTTGAACATAATTTTACGGATTCTTTAGACTTTCCGCAGCAATAACATTTTTTCTTATATATCCAGTCCAGTAAACCTATTAAAAAATCCTTCATAATACGATAATAACATAAATTTACAGAAATATTACGAAATGTAACAGAATATTTAATGATTGAAATTCAAAAAAAATAAAATACTTTATATAAATAAGAGAGATTAAAAATAAGAGGTAAGAGCTATGGCAATCGCTAATTTTCAAGAAAAGTTATTATTCTTTACTCGTCAAAAGAGTCGTATAAGTAATCAATTATCAAATGTTCAAATGACTCAACTAGCTGCGACAAAGAAAATTTCCCAATCCCAAATGGAATATAATCAGGTACTTCAAGATTTATACTATGATCCTGATTATGGTTACGGAACTGAGGAATATTCAGAAATATTGCTTCAATTGCAGAATGATCATGAATTCGAATTAGCAAGTTTGAATGCTTGGGAATCTGAATTAGATATTCAAAAAGAAAATTTAGAAACTCAATTGAACGAAATAAACGGTTATGAAACAGCATGGCAAAAATTGTTATTGCAAAACATAAAAGTAGATTTTACATTTGGAGGATCCGGCGGCGGAAAATAGTAAAATTAAATACTAAAAAACAAAAAAGCTCGATATTACATCGAGCTTTTATTTGTTTATATTTACCGAAAAAACTAGGCTGATTTACCTGCTTTTTCAATAATTTCTTTTTCAACGTTAGCAGGAACTTGTTCGTATTTTTGGAATTCCATAGAGAATGTTCCACGACCTTGAGTATTTGATCTCAAGTCAGTTGCGTAACCAAACATGTTAGCCAAAGGAACAATTGCTCTTACGATAACGTTTCCTGTATTACCTTGAGGTTCTTGGCCTTCAATTCTTCCTCTACGACGAGAAATATCACCGATAATTGTACCTGTAAATTCATCAGGAATTTCGATTTCTACTTTCATCATAGGTTCAAGAATACAAGGTTGAGCTTTTTTACAACCATCTTTGATAGCCATTGAACCGGCAATTTTGAATGCCATTTCAGAAGAGTCGACTTCGTGGTATGATCCGTCATAAAGTTCAACTTTAACGTCTATCATAGGATATCCGGCTAAGATACCGCCTTCAAGTGCTTCTTCCATACCTTTTCTGGCAGGTTCAATATATTCTTTAGGAATAGCACCACCGACGATTTTGTTTTCAAATACAAATCCTGCATTTTCTTCAGCCGGTGAAATTCTAACTTTACAATGACCGTATTGACCTTTACCACCTGATTGACGGATGAATTTAGAATCCTGATCAGCTGTTCCTCTGATTGTTTCACGATAAGCAACTTGAGGTTTACCAATGTTAGCTTCAACTTTGAATTCTCTTAACATACGGTCAACGATAATATCTAAGTGGAGTTCGCCCATACCTGAAATGATTGTTTGACCTGTTTCTTCATCAGATTTAACTCTGAATGACGGATCTTCTTCAGCCAATTTTTGAAGTGCGATACCCATTTTATCTTGGTCTGCTTTTGTTTTTGGTTCGATTGCAACAGAAATAACCGGTTCAGGGAAAGTCATTCTTTCCAAAATGATAGGGTCTTTTTCGTCACATAATGTGTCACCTGTTGTTGTTTCTTTCAAACCAACAGCTGCGCAGATATCACCTGCGTATACTTCTGATTCTTCAAGTCTTTGATCTGCATACATACGTACTAAACGTGAAATACGTTCTTTTTTACCTGTTGTAGAGTTCAAAACGTAAGAACCTGAAGTAATCTTACCTGAATATACACGTAAGAATGTTAAACGACCAACAAATGGGTCTGTCATTACTTTGAATGATAAAGCTGAGAACGGTTCATCATCAGAAGAATGACGAACTGTTTTTGTTCCGTCTTCCAATTCACCTTCGATAGCTTTTACATCAAGTGGTGATGGCATATAATCAACAACGTTGTTCAATAATAATTGAACACCTTTGTTTTTGAATGCAGTACCGCAGCATACAGGAACGATTTTGTTATTGCAAACTGCTTTTCTTAATACTGCTTTTAATTCATCAACTGTGATTGAATCAGGATCTTCGAAGAATTTTTCCATCAAAGCATCATCTTCAGATGCGATAGCTTCAACCATTGCATCATGATATTCTTTAGCTTTGTCTGCAAGTTCTGCAGGGATATCTTCTTCTCTGATATCTGTACCTAAATCGTTAGTGTAGATTTCAGCTTTCATTGTCATAAGGTCTACTAAGCCTGTGAATTTGTCTTCTGCACCGATAGGTAATTGGATAGGAACAGCATTAGCGCCTAATCTGTTTTTGATTTGGTCTACAACTCTGTAGAAATCCGCACCTGTTCTGTCCATTTTGTTAACGAATACCATACGAGGTACTTCATATCTGTTAGCTTGACGCCATACAGTTTCAGATTGAGATTGAACGCCGCCTACTGCGCAGAAAACGGCTACAACACCGTCTAATACACGTAAAGAACGTTCAACTTCAATTGTAAAGTCAACGTGTCCCGGGGTATCGATAATGTTAATTTGGTGTCCTTTCCATTCAGCTGTAACTGCTGCTGATTGAATTGTGATACCTCTTTCTCTTTCTTGTTCCATAAAGTCGGTTACTGCAGCGCCATCGTGTACTTCACCAATTTTGTGAGTTTTACCGGTATAGAACAGAATACGTTCTGTTGTTGTTGTTTTTCCGGCGTCGATGTGGGCAGCAATACCAATGTTTCTAATTTTTTCTAGTGGAGCTGGTCTTCCCATTTTTCTTTTCCTTCTTTTTATTATAAATATGTAACTACATCGCTATTTATACTAGCACTATAAAAATTATTTCATAAACATAAAATTTTTCAAATGTTTAGGTACAATTTTGTAACAAAATCAGAATTGTATTTATTTTTTTGTGAAGTTGTGTAACATTTTCTGTTTTTGTGAAATTTGTCTTGTCAAAAATTTTTTATAGATATGGATGAAGTAATGAAGTAAACATGAGGAGACAGTATTATGCCAGAAATTTATGAGTGCTTATTTGGATTAGCTCAGTTATTCAGATTTTTTTCAAAAGCCGATAAAGAATTAGAACAAGAGTTAAATAACTATGAGTCTAAAACTTTTGACAAAATGGAACAAATAAGATTGAATTTGTACAAAGATTTTGGGTATCATTCTGAGTTCAGCAAAGCATTTTAGTGCAAAAAAAAGGCAGGTTGTTCAACCTGACCATCTGATTCAATTACTAATTATAAATCTTTTAATTTTTAACATCTGTTCTTAATACATCATGGAACAGAGCTATTATCGCCCCTATAACAGCTCCTCCTACTACGAAGAAGTTTGTTGGTCTGATATGTTTCATTGCAAATTCACAGGCTTCTATGCCTTTTTTTGTATTTCTTTCGGCTACTTCGCGCAGTTGATTGCACAATGCTTTAAATTCTCCTTTAAAATCAGGATTTTTCTCTGCAATTGTTTTTAAAGCATCTTTTTTCCTTGCAAAAGTCATTTTATCTCCGTCTTTTAAGCCGTCAAACATTTTTATAAATGCATCTTGCGCAGGAGTTTTTAGTGTATTCTTATTTACGTCTTTAAGAAATTGTTCTGTTTCCGGACCATACAAATTTTTTTGTTCTTTTATTGCTTTTATTGACCTTTGATATTGAGCTGATTTCTTTTCATCATTATTCAATGGGTATGCATATTTAGTTACAAAGCCGACAGCAGAACCTATTAATGCCCCTTCAGCCATAGGCATTAAACATGAATGTCTTTTGTTTTCTACTGCTTCTACTTTCATTTCTACCTTCTACTAGTGTTATTTTAAGTATACTTTTAGTATAAACATTTACTGGTTATTACTGTAAGAACATGCACTTAAATATTCCATTAGATCCCTTCTGAAACTGAGTAATCATGCTCTTAATTTTTCGTAATTATACTACGATATTATTTTTTTGTCAAGACTCTTGCTAAATTTAATAAAAACATTACGCCAACGAGTGCAAGAGTTAAGAAAAAGTCATATTTAATCGCGTTGTGACTTGCAAATAAACAAGCAAGTCCGCCTGCAATAATTGCAACAGATGTCAAAATTACAACGGTTTTCTTTTGTGAAAATCCTGCGTGTAAAAGTTTGTGATGAATATGTTCAGCATCTGCAACAAAAGGTGATTGCCCCTTAAAAATACGCCTTAAACTTGAATATGTTATATCAATAATAGGAACAGCAAGAACAACAAAAGGCAGTAAAATTGCAAGAGTTGCAACTTTCATTACTCCTGTTATAGATATTGCTGCAAGTAAAAATCCTGAAAATAATGCTCCGCTGTCCCCCATAAATATTTTCGCGGGGTTAAAGTTGAATGTTAAAAATGCAAGCATTGAACCTGCTAATATAAATCCGATGAGGGCGCTAATAGGGTTAGGCGGTGTTAGTGTTACTGCTAAAATAGCCAAAGTTATTGAGTTTACTGTTACTACTGAACCTGCAAGCCCGTCTACTCCGTCAATAAAATTAAATGCATTTGAAATCCCAACTATCCACAGTAGTGTTACCGGATAGGACATCCATCCTAAATCAATTCCGCCAAAGAATGGAACATTGTCTATTTGAACACCGAGCAAATAAACTACTGTTGCGATAGATAATTGCATTAAAAGTTTAAACTTAGCCCCAAGTCCGTATATATCATCTACCAAACCGAGTAGGAACATTAGCGAGCCGCCTAATAAAATTCCTGATAGAAGTTTTCCATAAGGGTAATAGCTCATAAGTACAAGGCATAAAAAAGTAAGCATTGTGCTGCCCCAAATTGCGACTCCACCAATTCGAGAAATTGGTTTGGTATGGATTTTTCTAGCATTTGGTTCATCAACAAGTCCTTCTTTTTTAGAAAAACTTATGACCATAGGAACAAGGAATACCCCGATAATATAGGCTATTACTGTTCCGATTATGTGCGCGTGTGTTAATTTTATAATAATTTTATGTTACTCCTTAGTTGTATAGCGGATGTTTTGCACAAAGTCTCATGCTTCTTTCCCGCAAATTCTTTAGTGCAATTTCATTATCTGACGAATATATTGCAGATGCAATAATTTTTGCAACTTCTGTCATATCTTCTTCCATAAAGCCTCTTGTTGTAACGGCTGGCGTGCCAAGTCTGATACCTGAAGTGACAAACGGACTTTGCGGATCATTTGGTACGGTATTTTTGTTTGCTGTAATCCCTACTCTTTCAAGTACATTAGCCATATCTTTACCTGTTTTACCTGTTTTTCGAAGGTCAAGAGTCATTAAGTGGTTTTCTGTCATTCCTCCGACAATATCAAGCCCTTCATCCATAAGTCCTTGCGCAAGGGCTTGTGCGTTTTTAATAATTTGAGCCGCATATTCTTTAAATTCCGGTTTTGATGCTTCTAATAAAGCAACCGCTTTACCGGCAATTATATGTTCCAAAGGCCCGCCTTGCATTCCGGGGAATACTGCTTTATCAATGGCTTGAGCCCATTCTTCTTTGCACATAATTATACCGCCTCTAGGGCCTCTTAAGGATTTGTGTGTAGTTGTTGTTACAAAATCACAATATGGCGCAGGTGACGGATGTAATCCTGCGGCTACAAGTCCTGCGATGTGTGCAATATCCGCAAGTAGTAATGCTCCTACTTCGTCTGCTATTTGCTTGAATTTCTTAAAATCAATTATTTTTGAATAGTTGCTTGCTCCGCAAATTATTAAACGCGGTTTGTGTTCAATTGCCATTTTGCGAACATCTTCGTAATCAATTTCGCCGTATTCGTTTATTCCATAGCTTTTGACATCAAAATATAATCCTGAAAAATTAACGGGAGATCCGTGAGAAAGGTGTCCGCCGTTTGACAAATCCATAGAAAGAACTCTATCTCCGGGTTTCATTGTTGCCATAAAGACAGCCATATTTGCTTGAGCACCTGAGTGAGGTTGAACATTCGCATGGTCCATACCAAAAAGTTCACATGCTCTTTTTTGTGCAATTTCTTCTATAACATCAATATGCTCGCATCCGTTGTAATAACGTTTGTGAGGTTTCCCTTCCGCATATTTATTTGTTAATACACTTCCGCATGCTTCCATAACAGCAAGTGATGTGCAATTTTCGCTGGCGATAAGTTCAATTGTTTCTTGTTGTCTTTTTAGTTCTAATTCAATCTGATCAGCAACTTGCGGATCTACTTTTTTTATATTTTCTAAATGCATGTTTTTCTCCCCTTATTTCTAATTAATTATATTATATTCAAAAATTAATTAGCAAATTATTAAAATAACATAATAAATTGCATAAACTCTCTAATATCTATATTATTAATGTATGAGTGAGCTTGAAGTAAAAAAAGTAATAGCCTTGATGTCAGGAACTTCTTGTGACAGTATTGATGCCGGATTATGTGAAGTTTATCCTGATATGTCTGTGAAATTGATTAGGGGAATAAATTTTCCGTATCCGGAGCACGTCAAGGCTAAAATTTTCCAAATATTCCGCGGTGAAGCTTCCGTTAAAGATATTTGCCAAATGAATTTTGTTATAGGTAAATGTTTTGCAGATGCTTGTAAAGTTTTGATTGAAGAATACGGTAAGCCTGATTTTATTTCCAGTCACGGTCAAACAATATATCATTATCCTTATGACGAAAAAATAGATAATATCTCTATGAAAAGTACCTTACAAATTGGAGAAAGCTCTGTTATTGCTCAAGAAACAGGTTGTATGGTTGTGTCTAATTTCAGAGAAGCAGATATTGCTCAAGGAGGTCAAGGCGCACCGCTCGTTTGTTTTGCTGATGAGCATTGGTTTAAAAATAAAAGCAAAAATTTTGCAATCCAAAATATTGGCGGGATATCAAATGTCACCGTTGTGTCACAAGATTTTGATACTTTTGGGTTTGATACAGGGCTTGGCAATATAATGATTGATTATTGCACTCAAAAATATTTCTCAAAACCTTATGATAAGGATGGTGAAATAGCTTCTGAGGGTATTATTTGCGATAGTTGGCTTGAATGTTTATTGCAAGATGAATATTATTTTATGGAACCTCCAAAATCCACAGGCAGAGAGTATTTTGATTCTAAATATATCGAAAATTCTTTAAAATATGCCCCAAAAGATCCGAAAGACATTATTGCAACAGTTACTGCTCTTACGGCAAAAACAATTGCCGATGCTTATGAAAGATTTATTTATCCGAATGTGGGTATTCATGAAACTGTAATATGCGGCGGCGGAGCTTATAACAAAACTCTGATGAAATTTTTGAGAAAATATTTGCCTTCTTATATAGAATTGAAAACTTGTGAGGATTACGGTATTTCAAATAATTTCAAAGAGGTTATGGCATTTGCTCTGCTCGGGTACTGTACGTATTATGGAATTCCTAACAATTTACCTTGCTGTACAGGTGCAAAAAAACGTGTTGTTATGGGGAAAATTACGTATTAATAAAGTTGGATAAGTTTGATAGGTTTGATAAGTAGGAAGTTCTTTACAGGGATTTAAAAGTATTGAAAATTTGAACAAGTTATAAAAACTAATACCCCTATAACTTACTTATACGCACTTATCAAACTCATCCAACTTATCAAACTCATCCAACTTTATAAATGTAAATATTTGTTAAAACTTCTTCTAAAATCCTAAAGTTTTTTTGAGGCAAAGCCGACTATTCCTCTGTAATCAGAATTTATATTTTTAAGGAGTGTAGAAATGTCTGAGAAAAAAATTATGGATGTCGAAGATTTGATGCTTGATTATGCTGAAATGACAAGTTTTGATTTCGGCTCATTATCAAATGATGAAATGGATACATTAAACAGAATTACAAATAACGAATACGCAAGAAAGCCTTACGCATTCAAATATGGCAACTTCAAATTGTCGGATTTTTTCCACGAGTTGCTATTTGAAAAAGGCGAATAGCTGAAGATTTTGGAGATATGTATGGAAGACACAGAAAAAATGCTCTTTGATAAAGGTTGCTTTCTTCCGAGTTGGATTGAGGATTCAAAATCAGAAGAAGAACAAACTCCTATTTCTCAGGTTCATATTGTGAGAAACAAGGATTTAGCAACTTTGCAGCAAGAGCTTGCGCAAATTAAAGAGCATATTGAAGACGTTAAAGAAAGAGAATGGCATTTAGCAAAGTTATTGTATTTTCACAATAATGATTTTGCTAAAGACTAACGACTACCAGACACTACTTTACACACAACTTTTACAAGCCATAACAAATGTTTATGGCTTTTTGTTTGTTTGCGCTAATATTTTGTTATGATTACGAAAAATGAACTTGATAAATTGGCGCAAAAATATGAAAATCGTGATTTTATAAAAGATGATCCGGTGCAATTTATTCATAGATATAATGATAAAAAAGACATTGAGCTTGCCGGTTTTATTGCATCTTTGCTTGCTTATGGGAGCAGAAAACAATTTATCAAAAAACTTGAACAACTTCTGATTGATATCGCACAGGATGAACCTTTAAATTTTATCCAAAATTTTGAACCGGAAATTATTGGTGATTTCAATTATCGTTTTGGCAAGCCGGTTGATTTTGTTTCAATTTTTAAAATTTTGAAGGAACTTTATAATACGTCAAACGGGCTTGAAGAACTTTTTGAGTACGGATATGAGCAAAATAGATTATTTGAAGTGGCTGTCGATTATTTTTATGCTCGTGCTGATAAAAATGTTGGGCAAGGTTTTTATCATATGATTCCAAATCCTCATAATGGTGGAGCGATGAAGCGTATGTGTATGTATCTTCGTTGGATGGTTCGAAAAAGTTCTGTTGATAAAGGGATTTGGACATTTATGCCCGCATCAGAGCTATTTATACCTTTAGATGTTCATGTCGGGCGAATTTCACGCCAAATGGGACTCTTAACAAGAAAAGCCAATGATTTCAAGGCGGTGATTGAACTTACGGAAAAATTAAAGGAATTTGATCCTGAAGATCCTGTCAAATACGATTTTGCAATGTTTGGGTACGGCGTAAACGAGAAGTGAAAATTATACTAATGATAAATTCGCGTGATTTGAGTTGTTTTTGCGAAGCTCGTTTACTCTTTTCATTACGTAGTTTGCTTTTTCATCCTGCGGATTAGATTCCAAAAATTTGTGGTAGTATCTTTTTGCATCTGTTTTTTTGCCGAGTTTGTCAAGGCAAACTCCGATGTCAAAATATGCTCTTTTGTACTCAGGGTTAATTTTTAGTACGTTTTTATATAAAGACAATGCCGGTTTGTACAATTCCATTTTCATTAAGAGTTCTGATTTTCTCAAATATGCATTTACATAGGTTGGTGAAGTTTCTATAAGTTTTTGATAAATCATCATTGCCATATCTTGTTCATCGCACTGTTCATGTGCTAATCCAAGATTGTATATTGCATCCGGATTTTCAGGTTCAAGTTCAATTGAACGAATGAAACATTTAATTGCTTTACAAGGTGTTTCGTCTTTTAAATGGCAAAGTCCAAGTTCATAAAAGGTATCAGAATTGTTCATATCAAGTTTTGCAGCTTTTTCAAGTGCAGAAATTGCCTTTTTGATTTTGCCTAAATTCCTATAACACACCCCGAGCCCAAAATATGTATCAGGGTTGTTTCTTTCTATAAGAACAGAATTAAGATAATTTAATACGGCCTCTTTAAAAGAACATTTTGTTCTCAATGAGTCGGCTTTATTTCTTAATATTTGTTGTGTTTTTTGTCTTTTAATCGGGGTACTCATGTACTCAGATTTTTTGTTCTGTTCTTTCAACTCTCTATCCTCTTATATCGACAATTTTAGTCATTTTTTTATATGTGCGGAACAATCATGTGATTTATAGATTAATCAATCATTGGATTTATTATCATGGTTGTGGTATAAATTTGTTATGAGAAAGCTTGTTATATATTTAGGGATAATAGCTGTAATATTGGTACCAATGAGTTCATGCTGTTTTGGCGAAGAAATTCGTTTGGATGGTGTTGAGCAGAAAAAAATCGAAATTCCAAAGCAAAATTATAAAGAGGTTGAATCTCTTGTTATTAGTGATGAGGAAATTATGGATCAGATTGTCAAACTCCAAAGAGAAAAAGATTTGGAAGATATTGACAATTTGTGGAAAGGAACAGTTGCAAATAATCAAGTTATAGGATTTGCACTAAAAAAACTTTCTACACCGGAAAGTCAACGTAGGATACATTCTTCTTTAATGGCAAAAACCTTGTCAGCAATTATATCGGGTGCGTCAATGGCTCCAATGTTGATTGGTGCGGATTATATGGTTCAATCAGGTGCTTATGCTGCCGGAAGAATGGCACAAAATTTGCTCAACAGAAAAAATATTCCTCAAGAGGTGCCCCTAACAGATACTGAACTTATTGAACTGGCGGGACTTATAGAAAGTTTGCAAGATAAAATTATTAATGCTTATTACAACTACAAAGGAACGTTGTCTCAATTAAAAGACGTACGTTCAAGAGAACTTTTGTATAACAAAAATTATGCAAAAGCGATGGATGAAGAAGACTTTTTGGAGATTGCTGTTTCATCTTCTTTATATCAAGATGTCCAGATTGAGGAAGAAAGATACATGCAGCTTGCAAAAAAATATCATTTGGAATTGCAGAGACTTGCAGGTAAAAAAGTAGTGGATGCATTAAATTTATATCAATATGATTATAATACGGCATTGTTAGGAGGTCCGAATGTTAAATAAAAAATTGTTACTTTCCGCTTTAGCAATCATAGTATGTTATCTTCCTGTTCAGGCACAAGATTTGTCTTTAGAAGATTTGACAATGCCGAAAGCTCCGGCGTACAGAGTCGGAATTTCTGCTATTCCGGAAAATCAATATATAGAAGCAGAACAAGAGCGTATAACTTCTGCTAAAACGGAAATAAAGGAAAGTTCAGTAGAAAACACTGATTTAACATATGCGGATTTAAGTATAAAAAGACTATCAAGAGAGGTTTCGCAAGATCTGGAATATGAAGAACAAGATATGGTCGCAGATTTGTCATTACTGTGGCAAGGAGCGGCAATGCAGAGTGATACTATAAACTTTGCTTTGTATAAACTAGCAAATCCTGATGCTGACAAACCTGAAAAAGGTGCTGTAAAAAAAATGCTTCAAACATTGGCAAGCGTTTCCACTTTAGCCGGTGCCGGCATGGGAAATCCTTTGCTTGCGGGAACTTCTTTAATTACCGGTAATGTTTTAGGGATTATGTCCCAAGATACAAAAGCATTAAATTATAAATACACAAAGGTTACTGATGCAGATATGATTCTTTTAATTCGTAAAGTAGAAGACCTGCAGCAGAATGCGGTTAATCTTTATTATGATTATATGACTGCGAAGAACCAGCTAGATATGACCTCAAAATTGGTAAATGAGCGTAAAAGGAGATTTGAAACTGCCCAAAAAAGCAATGCAGCAAAAGAATTAGTTGTAATAACTGATGCATATTACAGAACAGCGCTGGATAAACAAAGAAGTGCAAAATCGGAATTCTTCTCTAAAAGAGCTGCATTAGAACAATTTGTTGGGAATGAAACTTTTACTCAGTTTGAAAATGAACTTGCGCAAAGAGAAAGCGCAAGAAATGGTCAAGTCGCGAATAATAGTGTCAAGGAAGAATATTCCCAAACTGTTAAAGATGTAGAGAATTACACCAACAATTTAGCCCAATCATCAACTCAGGATTCATCTTATAACAGTTTTATATATGAAGATACAAATTTAGATAAAGTTCCGACTCTAAGACCTATTGCACAAGATGCTGAAATTGCGCCTGAAAATCCGGCACCTGTGGTAGCTCAAAAGACAGAGCCGGTTGAAAAATTGTCATCAAGAGAACTTAAAAAACTTGAAAAACAGCGTGCAAAAGAAGAAAAAGAGAAAAATAAGTATTCAACAAAGGGGCTTATATTCAAACATGCAAATGAAGAAACAAATTCTGAACTTCCTGCATCTTCTGCGCCTCAAGTGACAAATGATGCCGCAGATTATGATGTTCCAAGTTCTCAAACCTATTCTCAACCAAGAAAAACGGAAAAATTTGATGGAATAGAACTTTTGCCGCTGGATGAAATAAGAGTTCCGGAATTAAAGAAGAACGGATATTCAATATATTCTGAGGGAGCTTATTAATAAAATATGTATAAAATTATCCCATACAGTGTGAATTCGGGTGAAGTTAATATGCAAACGGATTCTGATATATTGGATTATGCAATAGAAAACAAAACCCTAAAGCCGATTTTAAGATTATACGGCTGGGCTCCGGCATGTGTGTCATTGGGACGTAATCAAAGTGAAGATTTTTTAGATAAATCATTATTAAAAACAAAAGGTATAGATGTTGTTCGTCGTTTAACAGGCGGACGTGCGCTATTGCATTCGGATGAGATAACATACAGTTTTGTGTGTCCTGTGTCTTATTTGGAACACGGAGAGTCTGTGGCTTTGTCGTATAAAGAAATTTGTGAATTTTTGATTGAAAAATTTAAAAAATTAGGTATTGAGTTGGATTTTGGTTCAAAGCGGGTTAGCACAAAGTTTGATTACTGTATGATGGTTTCAACCGGTGCAGATTTGTGTTATCAGGGCAAAAAATTGATAGGTTCTGCGCAGTGCAGAAAGCATGGGTACATTTTGCAGCATGGATCAATTTTATATGATTATGATGCTGGTTTGTTGGAAGAAATTTTTGGTGATAATATTTATACAAATGAAATTACGTCGATAAAAGAGATTAACTCGGATATATCAAAAGAAGATATAATAAATATTTTGAGTAGTACTTGATTTTTTGGTATATTGATGATAAGTTGAAGATACCGAGCGGGTTATGTATAGTAGCTTGTTTGGGGTCATAAAAGTCGTCACGGGCCTGTGGCACTCTGCCGACGAGGAAGATTAAGTATCTTCCGAGGAGAGGAAGGTAGCGGGGGTAAATCCTTAAGCTAACGCAAGCCCGTTGAAAATTGAATAGAATTAGTAGTCGTCACGGGCCTGTGGCGCAGCGGTAGCGCAGAGGACTCATAATCCTTTGGTCGTGGGTTCGAATCCCTCCGGGCCCAAATTTATAAAAGCCAGTCTATGACTGGTTTTTATTATGTCTAAAAATATTCTTTCTATATAACTTTTTGCGTCTAATTTTGAATTTGTCGTAAAATTGTCGGAATAAAAAATAAAATTCAAAGAGAATTAAATGCTTAATTTGACAATGATTCCGGAAAATTTTGTGATAAAACAGCAATTTATAAATGAGCACGAACAAGTAGGGGTATAATCGTCGAATACCTCCTGAAATGTTTTCCAGGGTTTAATTATGTTTATTGAGTTATATTTTTATCTGTCTTATATGATAGATATTTCTTGCTAAAACCTTGTAATAATGGAGTACAAAAGATTAATTTTTGTAAAAAATGAGGTATATCGCTTTACAAGGCTTTCATGACTTATTACTATAAGTGTAATAGGCTATATTTAAACATGGAGGACATAAAATGCATTACAACTATCCATTAAGTCAACAATTACAGTTATTCAAAGATTTGTACGATTATTCTGATGCGTGCAAAACAATACATAATCCGTATAAGTCCGGCTTTGAAAGGTTGCACGCTTTAATAACAGTGAGAAAATTTTGGAATAAATATTTATATTAAAATAGGGGGCGCAAATGTTTGATGTAATTTTTTCTTATTGTGCAAATCAAAATTTTAATTTGGGTACGGCCTTTTCAACTATGCTCGGGACTTGTTCTGGTGCGATTCTTGCTTTTGCACTAAATGTAAAATACACTAATAAGGCAGAAAAAGAAAAGAAAATAAGCGAACTTATTTTATTTATATATGACTTAAATATTATCTTAAAATTTTTAATGCTTTTATATTCGGATATTGAAGATATACTTCAAGAATTTGCAAAAGGTTACAGAAGTAAAAGGACCATATTATTTCACAACCCCATACAATTTGATGAACGGCCGTTACATTTTATTGTTAATGAGAATCCAAGACTTTATGAATCTATAATTCATACAAAAAATGATATCAGTGTTATATGGGGTACAATGATTGAATATAATGATGCTTGTAGAGAAGGCATAGAAAATAGGGAGGTATTGTTATTTAAAATGTGGTATCAAATTATAAGAGTTGTTCCAAAAATACATACCAATATGCTTGCTCTGAATATATATTATAAAACAATCTTTAAAAGAAAAACCTTGATAAGGGTTACTTAATCAATATTGTAAAGGAAACTACTGAATTTTTAGTTAATTTTGTAAAAGATAAAGAGGATATATTATATTCAGATAATACAAAATTTAATAAATTAACAAATAAAGATTATACGGACGAAGAAAAACACAATTTGGAATTTATTTACAATGATTGTATTGCTAATTTTTATGATAAATGGATAGAAAATTTTAGTAAGAACGATGAAGAAAGCTTGTTATACATATCTGATTTGGTAGGTATAATCCTTAAAATAAATAAAAGGAAAAAAGAAAAATGAACTTAAAGTTTTTAATGCAGATTAAAAGTTTTTACAATATAGTTTTGTAAAGTTGAGGGGATAGGCGTCGAATGATTCTGGGAATATTTCTTGATTTTTACGAAATTTTTCAGAACATATTTTTAAAATCAGCAGTGCCGGAAATGTGGTTATATTGAACTTTGAATGCTATATTTCTTTAAGGGTATTTATAGTAAACAGCACCATGATGGCATAAAAGCAAAAAGTGTAAGCTTTTCGGAACGTAAAAGGCATACCTTTCTGATAAATTTATAAAGTTGCGCAAGCTGAAAAACTTTCTTTCTCTTTTTGCGGAACTTTTCTCTTTCTTTTGAAAGAGTTATAGATGTTTTCCTTTATATACTTCTCAACAAAAACGTGTATAAGGATATTTTTTATGACGTTTATAAAACAAATAATATATTATTCTATGTTTATCTTATATAGCAAGTAATTTTTATATCCGTTACGGGGATAATTTCTACCCCCGAAACGCATATAAATTTTACTATTACCTAAGAAGTATATTTTTTATCTTTTTTGCATCCTTTCCGGTATTTACCTCTTTTATCATAATACTCAAGGCATTTTCTTACACCTTCCTGCATAAGTGTATTTGTTTCTTCTGTCCTCCTTAGTCTACCATTTTTATCATAGCGGGATACATATATGTTTCTTGTTACGTTTGTTTTTATTGGCAAACTTTCGCATAATATAATTTCGGATTCGACCATCGCTTTAAGATAATTACGAATAGTTTTTTCTGACATTCCAATTACATCTATAAGCCCATCAATATCACACTGATAGCCACCATAAGCAATGATTATAGACAGGATAAGTGCAGCTGCAGGTTTAAGTTTCAAATCCCGCCACATAAATTCGCAAATTGTATAATAGTATTTGCTAGATTTGCAGTCTTCCATTATGCTGTTCTCCTTTGTTGTTCTTCGAGCCATGTAAAAAATTTGTCAACATCGATTAAAATCCTCCCTCGACCACCGGTCGGACTAATACGCGTGATGACTTTGTCAAAACCATTTGTTTCTGCATTAAAAATTAATCTCCTTAAAGTTCCTAGTGTAAATACGGGGTAATGTAAATTAAATTGTTGGAGGGTCAAAAAATTTATTGCCATTTTATTTTCCTTCTGCCTTTTGGGCATTTAACAGTATTATTATATTTTTGGTATTGTTTGTTAAATTTGTCTTTTTAAGGGGGCATATTGTATTCTCCTGTGTTAGTTGTCATATATTAAAAAAGAACCCATCTTTGTGATGAGTTCTTCTTGTTTACTCATCGTTCAAGCTTTAGCACCTTGCCTTTCGGGTAGGTTGCTGTGTAGTCATCGGGCTTGTCCCTCGTACAACTCTTTATGAGTTTTTATTTAATTTTTATGGAATATCTACGTATTCCTATTTACATTATAACACATGTTAATGTTTTTTTAAACATACGAATAATTAAACTTCGCAAAAATTTACAATGCTAGGAGTTCTTTCATAATACGTGCGTGTTCTTCGGCCTTCTGTGTATTGCCAAGTTTACGGTAGCAGATTTCAAGCTTTTCGTGGGCTTTGTAGTTATAATCCTGAATTTCTAAAATATTTTCAAAACACTTGATAGCTTTTTTGTAGTCCTGTTTATCCATATATGCAAAACCAAGTTTCAAATATAATGTAAAATAACGCCGTGAATATCCTCCATAATTTTCAGGGTTATATTCATTTATATATTTGTAAGCTAAATCATATTCTCCTTTGTCCATGGCTTCATGTGCTAAATGTAATTTTTTTTCACGGCGTTGTGAAAATGCAAAATTTGGTATTGTTATTTTATCGTTTTTTCTATCTTCTATTTTGGATATCCAAATTTGGCGCAAATCTTGTGGTTCTCCTAGATCCTCCTTGAATTTTCTCATAGTTCGGGAGGCGGTTATAGGGCTTGCAATTTTGCAACCTAAAATTCCTATTCTTCTGACATCTCCTAGGGTTATGAAATTATGACAATTTTCTTTGATAGTTGAATTTAATACACTGTAATTTTGAAATTCTATTGGATAAGATTTAACATAGTCTATTGCTTCATCATAATGACCGATAGTTTCTAACAGTATTACCCAGTCAACCCCAAATCCGCAATAATAGTGTGATTGATAAAAAGTTCTTAAGGAACTAATATGCCCAGAAATATTATTTCTAGTATAAATTTTGTGGAGTGTCCTTTGGGTAATATCATATGCTGGGGGTTGGCCAATAGGGAGACAATCCCATGGTGAATAATAGGAATCATCTATACATTCTACCCTTTGGTCGATAGATAAGATTTTATCCGAGCACATATTGAAGAATTTGTGTGCATAATGGATATTGCCAACATCGCAGTTTTTTATTTCAATTGGTACGGTCATATACCAACAAAATAGTAAAAATGCAAAAACTGTCCCAAGTATTACAATTCGTTTTCTAAATAATTCTTTTATTTTTTGTAAATATTTATTCATACAACTCCTTTCTTTATGCTAGTAAATAAAATACTGAAAATACAGCCCAAATTCCTCCCCAATATTCCATGGAAATCCAAAATAATGTATCAGTGTGTTTTTTAAATTTATATCCTTGACCAAATTCATCATATAGGATAATATTATTGTTCTCAGGTTTATGAAGATATACTCCCCACAATGCAAGGATTATACCTCCAATAATCCATCCTATTGCTGCTATTTTAGGATATTGTGGCAACAGGTATAAAAATGGCATTGAACATAATAATGGTATAACAATTGCCATAAAACCCCAGCCTTGCCAAACTATTAACATTTATTCCTCCTTTTTTATCTTTGATATAAATATGGATTTGTATAGTTAGTATTATTTTGCTGATAGATGCAAGCCGTATTTAATATGCCTTCTCCTATTGTTTCAGGAATTACACTTTCCCAACTTAAATTATAATCGGGAAGGGTTTTAATACCTTCTGTGATTGGTTCATCATGCAAATCGTAAAACGCGATACTCTTAGTTGCAATTTCTTTTTTCTGACAATTAATTACATATTGTACTTTTTTATACCACCATACTTTACCCAAGTATGCATTTATTTCTTTATCCTCATCATCGCCCTTGTTAAGATGTTTTAACCATACTGAGTAGCAGTTATTCCCTAAACAGTAGTGAGAAGAAATGCTTGAGGTATCTATAAAGCTTTTCCCATCTTGGCTAATAGTAATCCAGTTTGAGGCATACGCTTTGTTATTCTCATACATAATGAATTGACTTAATATAATTCCCAGTGATAAACCCAGTAATATTACTCGCTTTCTGATTTTCATCTATTAATATCCTCCATATTGATATCCATATGATGGAATAGAGTATTGATTCTGCATACGTTGCATTTGTTGCATTTGCTGTTGATATTGCTGCTGTTGTTGAATCATTTGTTGCTGCTGCATTTGCATCATCTGTTGCTGTTGTTGCATCATTTGATTGTATTGCATTTGTTGTCTTTGTTGTTCCATTCTGCAATTGAAATCGTACAACCCACAGCCGTAGCAAGGTGTTAGCATTCCAATAATCAGACTTACAAATAAAATCTTCTTCATAAAACTATCCTCTTTTATTAATTATTACTTTTAATTAACTTTTTATATTAAATATTTTACCTTATTTCATGCCTGTATTCATCCTACTTGAGAAGTATTTTTAGGTGTGAAAATTCTTATTTACTTTAAATATTTACTGGTAGAATCCGTTCAAATACAGGATAATAATTAATCATGAATGAAAATAGTTTCAAAAAATTGATTGGTAAAAGAGTTAGGTATTATAGGAATCTGCGTAACCTTACCCAAGAACAACTAGCTGAAATTATGGAATTCAATACGAAATCTATTTCTCTGTTAGAAAATGGTCATAATTATATTGCGCTTAACAAAGTTCCTAAGTTGTGTAATGCTCTTGGTATAGAACCGTATCAGCTGTTTATATTTGATAAAAGGAATATGCGTACTGAAAATATTAAAGCTGATATCCAAGAAATATTAAATACTATGGATAATAAAAAACTTAAACTTGCATATAATCTTTTGTATACATTGGAAAATTATAATTTTTAAAAATTCATTATACTAGTATTTTTGGCATTAGAGAGAAATTATTAATTAAATAATCTTATTGTTTGGCACTTGAAATTCATATGAAGATATATTATAATATAAGTGTACAACCTTGAGTTTCTACCTGCTTATGCAAAGTGCTCAAGGTTTTTTGCATTATTATTTTTATTTCATCATTTTATATAGCATTTTCATTACTTCGTGTGGGAAGTTATTTGTTCTTTCAAATAAACCAGAATTATCTTTTGGTAAGTATGACATAATATCACAAATATTATTATATAAAACTCCAAACTTGTCTTTCTTATGTAGTATAGGCTCATAATGGAATATTCGATTTCTTAATTTTTTTATTTTGTTTAGTTTTTCAGATATTTCATGGATTTTCTCTTGTTTATCTTGAGGGTAATCAATGAATACTCCCCTAAAAGCACCTTTTTTAGTCCATATTTTGGGGTTGTATTTTTTAGAACATAAATTTACCCAAAAACCAAAAGTTAATTCAGAAATTAATTTGCCATGTGTAATATCTTCTAATTTATATTTTGACTGTAAAGTATTATAAGCTTGTATTAATTTATTATGGTCAAAATCAAATAACAGATTTTGCTTTTCGATTTCATTCTCAAGCCATGTCACAGAAAATATTGTTTGCATCATTGTATCAATAGCATTACGTAAATGAATCTCTACCATTGACAATGCAGGATAAAGAGATTGAGAAGTTTTTAAGTTAAGTTCATACATTTGTAGCAAGTAATCTTCGGTTATGTCTTCTTTTCCGTAGCCGAAAGATTTTAATCTCTCAATTCCAATGGTTGCTCTGTATTTATCTAAATTCATATTCCTAAAATTCTTTCTATAATTTTATTTATTTTAAACATCTTTTGTATAAAAATTGTAGCTTATTTTTAGGGAGTTTTTCAAGTTATTAATTATGTATTATAACTTATATGTTATTCTTTAAACATTCTATTATTCATATCTTCTAATACATTTGCTGTATGTCCCTTTGTTAAATGCGAATATCTTTTAACCATTTGCAGCGTTTTATGCCCCAGTACTTCGGCGATTTCGCTCAGAGTCTTACCACTCATTGCAAGATAACTCGCTGCTGTATGTCGTAAATCATGAAATCGGAAATCCTTTATCCCAGCTTTTTTAACAGCATTATTAAAAGCTTTTATTCTGTTGCAAGGCTTTTGTGGATTTGTTCCAGGGAATAAAAATTTATTTTTAATACTTCTAATTTTGGAATATTCCAAGAGCTCTTTTTGGATAATTTTTGTAATCGGGACTCCTCGGTTCTCTCCGTTTTTGGTATTCATAAAGTAAAAAAGATTGTTTTTCAAATCTATATTATCCCAAGTTAGTGATATTATTTCGCTGTATCTTGCTCCGGTAGAAAGGGCAATTAATGTAGTCAAATATAATTCGTATGATGATTTTCGGCACTCATCAAGGAGAATTTTAATTTCTTCTTTTGTCAAAAATCTTACTCGGGCATTATCTTCTGTTTCTTTTCTTACATTATAAACGGGGTTTTCACTCATCCATCCCCAGTCTTTTACGGCAAATGAGAAAACAATTGAAAGTGTTGAAAGATATCGATTTATTGTAGCCTTAGATAATGTTTTGTTACCTTTTATTATATGTTTGCTTGGCTCATGTGATAATATGTCTTTATATTCTGTTATTAAGGGTGTGTTTATGCTGGATAAATAATATTTACCAATTTTGGATTTCCACCAGTTCAAATGTAGTAAAAATTTTTGTTGGTCGCTCTTTCTTTTTGGTAGTTCATATTTTATATATCTGTCAATTAGTTCTTCTACGGTATGCCTGCTTGCTTCATACTCTTTAAAGTAGATACCTCTTTTAATGTCTGTTTCTGTTTGTTTTGCCCATTCAACAGCATCCGTTTTTCTATTAAAAGTCTTACTTACATGAGGGTAACCTTTTATTCTGATTGAAACAGTGTATGTATATTTTTTCTTATTTTTTGAATATCGTTCTTTGATTTCTGCCATATATAGACTCGCTTTCGAGGTTAAAAATTTGTCGTAAATTTGTCGTAATAAAATGTAAATTTTGCTAAAAATTCATAACAATTCTAATTAAATTATAACACATAAAAATCTTAAAATCAAGATATAATAAGAAATTTTAAACTTATATCTTAAATTGATTTTATACGGCAGAGGACTCATAATCCTTTGGTCGTGGGTTCGAATCCCTCCGGGCCCAAATTTAATTAAAGAGAGCGTTTTAGCTCTCTTTTTTAGTGCCAAAATTTGGTGAGGGCCTCTCACCCAGTGGGTTCGACTTCCTCCATCCTTTGAAGATACTTAATCTTCTCGGACGGAGTTAAATACTTAATTTGCAGGTCAGGCATTTGCCTGACGGATTTTTTTGTTAGGCTGAAAGTCTGACCTACATCTTTCATAATACCCCCCCCCCTTTTTTTTATATATAAAGTCTATAATGTTTGCATAATTGCTTATGTTTTACAAATTGTTATGATAATTATCGCGGGTATATATACAAAAATAATATATATGATGATGTAAAATTATTTAATAAATCTCAAGAAAAACAGGCGTTTATTGATTTGTCCGGATCTTTTATGGACATAATGAAGTCAGCGCTAAAAGCATTTAAATTTTATAACATAGAAGATTAAGATTACTTTTATTAAGCTTTAATCGGAATCCAAACTTCTGCGTATGTGGAGAGATTGCTTACAACCCCGTTTGCATACCCATCCCCATTGTGTGCAATTGCTCCGTGGCCGTATAATGCTGCTTTGCCTTTAGTGTATCCTTGAGTTTTAGGATTCCATAGAACTATTGCACCCTCTGGGAACTCAGAATCCTTCAATCCTTTAACATCAACCTTTTTCCACCTGTTTTTTAATACGGGATCTGACATTAATTTCTCCCCAAATTTGTATGCTATTGTTTTTCGTGTTTGCTTTTAATATAATGTTGTAGAGGAAAAGAAAGAGTAGGAAAAATAAATGAGTACATATTTATTAGAAGTAGGAACAGAAGAATTACCATATAAATTTATTCCGCAAGCGATTGAGCAGTTAAATCAAGGGTTTTCAAAATTTTTAGAAGATAATAAAGTAAAATTTGATGATATTAAAGTTTATGCGACTCCTCGTCGTTTGGCAGTTTTGGTTTATGGATTGGACAATAATACATCTGATGAGGAAAAAATTGTAAAAGGCCCTATTGCGAAAATTGCTTATGATGAAAATGGTAATTTAACCAAAGCCGGAGAAGGTTTTGCAAAGAAAAACGGAGTTGAGACATCTGATTTATATGTAGAAGATAATTATGTACATGCAAAAATTGTTGTTAAAGGCAAGAATATAAAAGATTTGCTTGCTGAAAATGTGCCATCAATATTTATGAAACTTCAGGGCGCCCATTTTATGAGATGGGGTTATAATGATGAGAAATTTTCCCGTCCGATAAAGTGGATTGTTTCTATTCTTGACAGTGAAGAAGTTAAAATAAAAATTATTGATAAGGAATCCGGTAAAATTTCGAGAGGGCATAGATTTTCGCCTATTAAAGAAATTGAAATTGACAAACCGGAAAATTATATTGATTTGATGCGTAAGGTTTATGTAATTGTAAATCAAGATGAGCGTAAAGATTTAATAGTTAAACTTGCAAAAGAAGAAGCTCAAAAAATCGGGGCTGTTCCTTATTATACGGATGATTTGTTAGAAGAAGTTACATTTATTACAGAGTATCCGGTTCCTGCTTTGTGCGAATTTGATGAGAAATTTTTAAGTATTCCGGAAGAAGTTACGGTTACAGTAATGGCTGTTCACCAGAGATATTTTGCTCTTCACAAAGACGGAAAACTTATTAATAAATTTATTACAATGACAAACTATATAGGTAAAGAATTTAAAAATATTCAAGATGGTAATGTCAGGGTAATTAAAGCAAGACTTGATGATGCGGTATTCTTCTTTGGTGAAGATACTAAAAAACCTTTAGTGGATTATGTTGAAGCATTAAAAGGCGTAACTTTCCAAAAGGGAATGGGTTCAATGTATGACAAGACCCAAAGACTTATCTCTTTATCAAAAAGTATTGCGTCTGATTTGGGTGTAAATTCAGAAAATATTGAGCGTACAGCATTATTATGCAAAGCTGATTTAACAACTAATTTAGTTTTTGAATTTACAGAATTGCAAGGATTTATCGGTGCAGATTATGCAAGAGTTTCCGGAGAAAATGATGCAGTTGTCAATGGTATAAAAGAACATTATTTCCCATTGAATGCCGAAAGTGAAACGGCAAAAGGTATTGAAGGTCAAGTTGTTGGAATTGCGGATAAAATTGATACTGTATGTGCAGTATTTGCTGCGGGTAAAAAACCGACAGGTTCATCTGACCCTCTTGGCGTAAGACGTGCAGCATTAGGCGTTATGAAGACAATTCTTGATTCAAATCTGAAGATTGATATTGATAAATATATTCAGGCAGCCCTAAAAGCATTACCGGTTCAAAGAGATTGTGCGGATGAGGTTAGAGAATTCTTTGTTCAAAGAATGATAATTTTATTGTCTGAAAAATACAATAAGAATGTATTAGAAGCCTGTGCAGTTAAAAATCCTTTGTCCGATTTAGCTGATTATGTTGAGAGGGTTGAACTTGTAAAAGATATAAAATCAGAACTTTTGTTAGAAAATGCTAACAGGGTTGTAAGAATAATAAAAGATGCAAAAGGTTCAACAGTCGATGAAAAATATTTTGTAGAACCTTGTGAAAAAGCTTTATATGATGCTGTAAAAAATATTGAAAAAACAACAGACTACAAATCATATCTGGTAAAATTGGAAAGCTTAAATCCGTTTATAACAAAATTTTTCGATGATGTTTTAGTAATGGATAAAGATGAAAATGTTAAGAATAACAGAATTTCATTATTGAGTATATTAAAAGAAAAATATGAGCATTTGGCTGATTTTAGCAAATTATAGGCATATTAAAAAAAATATGTAAAATTTTGTAAATAATATATGTAAAGAAGTCAATTATTTTTTTCAGAATACTTTAAAATAGTACAAAAGGTAGAAATATATAGAGGTAGTCGTCATGTTTGATCGAATACGCAAGTCAAAATTAGTTCAAAAGATTAAAGAAAGCAATCCAAAATTCAGATGGCTTTCATTTTCAAATAAAAATCAATTAGATAAGAGCACCACAGATTATTTAGAAGCAATAAGCGGTGTAGACGATCTTGGAATGTTTTCTGACACAAAAGAGCTGGAAGCAATGGTCAGAAACCAACTCAAACAAGAATTTCCTGGCATAGAGTCCAAGAAATCTTATGAGTTGTTAGTAGATGCTGTAATGAACAACATCATGAAAAAACAGCTTCAAGCCAATGACAATCTTGATATAGAATAGATTAAATTCAAGATTTTGATTACAAAAGATAATACCTGATGAGGGTATTATTTTTTTGTATATAAATAACATTATCGGAAGTTTTATATTAATTCTCTACTTATGGGCAATTTCTTTTCTTTGGTTGCGAAGCAAAGAAAAGAAATTGCCGAAAGAAAAGAAACACGCGATTTGCTGCGTTGCCTGCGGCACCGCTCCGCTTACAAGATATAAGTGTAATTTGTTCATACGTTTTTGCCTTACAGGCAAAAATCCAGGGCGAACCTAAATAACGGTTCGTATATAGCCTCTCACTCCTTTCTTCAGCAAAGGGATGATATAATTCCCCACCCAGCCTCCACCTCAGGGGAGGAACAATAACCATGTCATTGCGAGCGGTAGCGAAGCAATCCAGCCTATTATTTATATGACTTCTTAAGCGTTTTACGTCATTCTGAGGATTTTGCCGAAGAATCTCCAAATATCGCTAATCGAACAATCTTGTTCCTCGCCCCTTTAGAGAAAGGGTAGTTTCTTTGCGGTCAAAGAAATGGGGCATAAGGAAGATTTTTGGTACAACAGAAAAACTTCCGATAATGTTATCTATGCGAAAACAAAAACAAGAACACACAAAAGAGTTCTTGTTTAAAATTAGGGGGTTGCGAATAAATCTTTTAATTAAAACGCTAAAAATAATAGGGTGAACATGCATCCTAAAGATGCTGCACTGAATAAAAACCATTTGTGCATAACAGGGTGTTGATAAGACCAAATTTCTTTAATAGTTGCAGTTGCGTTTGTAATAGTTCTCATTTCTCTCTCCAATAAAATCTCTATATTTCTATTTTCTATTTTTACAAAGAAACTACATCACCCATTTAGTTGATTATTGTATAATTTTTTATTATCATTTAATTACTATGAATAAAGTTGAATTGTTAATGCCTGCGGGCAATATAGAAAAATTGGAATATGCGGTAAAATATGGTGCGGATGCAGTATATTTGGGAGTAGTTGATTTTAGCTTGCGTGCAATGCGCAAAGGTGAATTGATTACTCTTGATAATTTAAAACAGGCTATTGAAAGAGCGCATAGCCTTGGTGCAAAAGCATATTTAACACTAAATATTTTTGCGTTCAATAAAGATATAAAACATCTTGAAGAATGTATGGAGATTATAAAAGATTCTAATCCGGATGCAATATTAGTCAGTGATTTTGGAATTTTGAAACTATTAAAAAAATATATGCCTGAGGTTGATATTCATGTTAGTACACAGACAAATATATTGAATTATGAATGTGTAAAATTTTGGCAAGATATGGGCGCAAGTCGTGTTGTTCTGGCAAGAGAATTGTCAATTCCTGAGATTGCAGAAATTAAAAGTAAAGTCCCTGATATGGAAGTTGAATGCTTTATTCATGGGGCTCAGTGCGTATCGTTTTCAGGCAGATGTTTGTTAAGTGATTATTTTACAAAGGGTGAAAGAATTTCTAATCAGGGGAACTGTTGCCAGCCTTGCAGATGGAGTTACAAGCTTGTAGAAGAAACAAGACCCGGAGAATATTACGAAATTAATGAAGATGCACACGGATCTCACATTTTGAGTCCGAACGATTTGTGTCTTGTTCATCATTTGAAAGAAATGATAGATGCAGGCGTTGATTCATTCAAGGTTGAAGGTAGGACAAAGAGTTTGTATTATGTCTCGGCTGTGGCCAAAACATATCGTGCGGCGATAGATGAGCTTTATGAAAATCCAAATGCTGATATGGATAAATATTTTGAAGAGCTTAAAAAAGTTGGCAATCGTGGTTATACAACGGGGTTTGCCCTTGGCGACGGGTCAGGCGGGTATAGTTACAATTTGTCAAAAGGGTTGGCCGGTGCAGATTTCTTGTTTGAGTTTCACGGAAAAGAAAAGATTAATGGGCAGGATTTATATTTGGTAAAAATTAAAAATAAAATATTACCAAACGATGAAATTGAAATCATTTCGCCAAAAGAGCAATTTTTAACAAAGATTTTGGGTATTTATGATGAAAATGGCTTGGAATTGGAAGTCGGGAATACTAATGCCGAGGTATATTTAAAATTTGAACAGGAACCTCAAGATTATAAATATGCTATGGCAAGGACAGTGGGGATAAAAGAATATGTTTCTTAAACCGGATTATAATTTGAAAAGTATTTATAATATTGATTTGGATGAATTGCAAAGAATTGGTGTAAAAGCTATTTTATTTGATTTAGACAGTACTCTTATGGCATCCAAATCGGGTACATATTCTGATGAAACGTATAGTTTTATCCGAAGTGTTGAAGAAAAGTTTTTTATTGCTGTTGTTTCAAACAATAAAAATCCTGAATATATCAAAAAAGTAAAGGCGATAACGCATTTCCCTATTCTTTTTGAAGCAAGTAAGCCAGGAACTGCTATTGTGCGGCGTTTTTTAAAGGATTATAATATTGATCCTAAAGATTGTGTTTTGGTTGGTGACAGACCTTTAACCGATATATTATGCGGAAAACTTTTGGGATGTAAAACTATTTTGGTTGATTCTATAACAGCAGATACTGAACCAAAAATAGTTCGTTTTGTCAGGGCATTGGAAAGGTTAAGTATTAAAAAATAAAAATCAAATCTAAATCTTTAGATTGAAATTTTTTTGTCTTTTATTTTTATAACGAAATATTAAGTGGGGTATCCCTTTTTGTACAAAGGTTTTGGGAAATTATACTCTAAATATATGAGATTTTCGCATTTTTTGCCCAAACATGTTCAATATGTTAAGATAATAGGAGAGTGCCGTATAGTATCTATACGTATTCAAAAACAATTACAGACAAAATTGGGTAGGAATAATCATATATGAGAGAGTTAGACATAATGAAAAAGATTTTAGTTGTAATGCTTATCTTTTGCGGCTGTGCTTTTTTAAGCGGATGTGGAACAAAGCAGGACGAAAATCCTGTACCGCAAGCGCCGGAAAAATATGAACAGGAGCAAAAACCTGCAAAGGGTGTTAATGTTCCTGACGAAGCAGGTAAGAGTTCTGCTGAAATAGATGTTGATGATATTGGCGATGGAACTAAAATGGTTTCTTATGACGTAATTAATATTGGCCGTGCGGATCCGTTTATGCCGATGGGTGAAATTGCAGCCTATGAGCAGGCTACAAGATCAGCAATCGCTGAAGCAAATGCGCATAATGCTGAGATTATTCGTTTGAATAAGTTAAAAAATACAGCTATAAGAGAAGCGGATGATATAAGCCCATATAGCTTTAATCTTCCGGTTCCTCCGACAATTCTTGGGCCTGCTGATACTGCGGCCGCTAAAATTACCAGAACAAAAGTTGTTGGTATTATGTATAGTCCTACAAGTCCTTCAGCGATTATAAATGTTGATAATAAAGATTACCTGGTAAGACAGGGTGATAAAATTCTTGATAATCAATATAAAGTGTTAAAAATAAATCAAAATTGGATAACAGTAAGTTTGGGGTCAAATATTTACTCTGCTGCAATTGGCGAGTTGTTCTCAAAAGACGAACTTAATGTTAACAAAAATGATTTATACAATCTTAAAAACAGATTTGGTGGAAGAAAAAGTTAATTATAAAAATATATAGGGAGCAGATATGAGAAGTAAAATTAGAGAAAAATTCATAGCAACAATAATGCTTATGGCATTTGCTATTACCAATTCTACAACTGCTGTTTTTGCAATTGGAGATTACAGTCCGTTAATAAGGATGGATGAAACGTCAGCCGGTGCTTCTTCCGGAGGAATTGATTATAGCTCAAATGTAAGATTATCAAATGCTGATTCAATTGTTAATGTCAGCTTACGTGATGCTGATGTAACTCAGGTATTAAGAATGTTTGCTGATCAGGCAGGGATGAATATTATATTCTATCCGTCTGTTGAAGGCACTGTTACTATGGACTTAGTTAATATTGAACTTGAAAAAGCTTTAGAACTTGTTCTAATGACTAATGATTTATCCTATGATATTCAAGCTAATACATTGTTAATTTATAAAAAGGGTACCCCTGTTGCAACTTCAGGCAAAAGACAAATTTCTACAATCCCTATAAAATATGTTGATGCCGTATCTGTTGCATCATTTTTAAATAATAATATTTATACTCCGGACGGAATACATCCGGGAGTATCAACAAAACCGGTTGCTGTTGTAAATTCAAAAACAAATGAAGTTATGATAATGGGTACTGAAATGGACTCAGTGATAGCAAAACAGATTGCTGCGGAACTGGATAAAAAACCGGTAATAACAACATTCAAAGTAAACCATACAACTCCTGCAGAAATGGCAGCTCTTGTATGTCAGGCTTTAGTCCCTGCAACTATAAAACAAAGCGGTGATTCGTCAACAGGTGGTGCTGCTCCTATAAGCGGTGTTCCTACAGGATTTGCATCTGATGATTCAAGCAGCGATTCAAGTTCAGGTAGTTCAGGCTCATTTGCTGTTGGCGGCGGTCAGCTTGCTTGTACTTTGGATCAGAGCGCTACGAATACATCTTCTGAATCTTCCGGCTCCGGAACAACTTCTTCTAAGATGAGTTCATTCAATCTTAGAAATTTGACTGTCACATACTTCCCTACTCTTGGAACTATTCAAGTTATAGGTGGTTCTGAAGGTCAAATCGAGATGATTAGAGATTATATTGCCGCTAATGATAAAAAGACTCCTCAAGCATATCTTGAAGTCCAAATTATATCTTTATCCGAATCTGGCAGTAAAGAGTTTTCAAATACCTGGTCATATCTGAGTAAGAACTTTACTTTCAATGCAAACTCTTCAGGTTTCGGCAACAGAAACCCGTACCCGATATTTTTCGCAGGTAATGGGTATACTATTCGAGGACCTTGGGAAGAAAATGAAGAAGGAGGAGGAAACTACAAAATAATTGGTTATACAGGGAAAAATGGTAGTGGTCATACTTTGACGTATACAATGAATTATTTAATCCAAAACAACAAGGGACGAGTTCTTGCTAATCCAAAAATTATTTTAACAAACGGTCAAGAATCTGTTATTGATTTGTCTTCTGATTATATACAAAAAGTTACTACTGATACAAATGACACGAGTGGTACTTGGCAAACTGTTTTGACAAGACAGTATGACATTGGTGATGATAACGGTATAAAGATTACAATTGTTCCGTTTATCAGTCCTGACGGGTATATCACTATGGATATAAATCCGGAATACAATACTATTAAGGAAAAGGTTTATGTAAGTTCTGAAATGGAAAACGAAAAAGACCTTGTTGCAACTTTGTTAAGCCGTAGAAAACTTGATCTAAAAGGTGTAAGAGTAAAGGACGGTGAAACTCTTGTAATAGGTGGTATGATTCAAGAATCTGAAGCAAAATCAGTTACAAAAATTCCGTTCTTGGGGGATTTGCCGGTAATTGGTATGTTCTTCAGAAGTACTAATACAGCAAGAGAAAAAGAAGAAATGGTAATTATGCTTACTCCAAATATTATTGTTGATAACGAGGATGCAGAAACCAGCGATTTATTATAAGACATAGAAAAATAAACACAAAAAAGTAAATGAACGCACTTATATTAAGATTAAAAAACAGTATAGACAAACAACTTTTAACAAAAGTCGATGCAACACTAATGGGGCAACATCAGTTTATCCCCATTAGTGTTAAAGACAATTTTCTTTTTGTTGCTGTTTCAAAATCTTCTGATAAGGAAGAAGTAAGTAAAATCTTAAAAACTAAATTTAATAATTCAATCAAATTCATGCTTGTTGGGGATGATGATTTGAGAGAATTATTGAACGGATTTATTCCGGATACAAATTTACCTCATCCGCTTGAACAGAAAGTTAATACAAGCAGTGAACATCAATCAAAACTTGGTGAAATGCTTGTATCGGAAGGTATATTGACTGATGTTCAGTTAAAGAATGCTTTGGCAGAGTCTAAGAAAAAGAATTCTCCTATTGGTTCAACTCTTTATGAAATGGGGTTAATTTCTTTGGACCAATTGAAAAAGGTTTTGCATTCTCAAACAGGTTATGATGTTGTATCTTCAGAACAATTATCAGAGCAAAACAGATTTATTAATATATTGCCAGAGGATTTTATCAAAACAAATGAAGTTATCCCGATATCATCTGACGGTAAAACTTTGATTGTCGGTGTTGTAAAACCCCTAAAACAAGACATATTAAAGCAAATAATATATTTAACAGGTCAAAACCCTAGACAATTGTTGATGACTCACTATGAGTACAACAATTCAATCGAGACTTTCTTCTCACAGCAGAAAAAAGCAACAGATGAAATTATTGAGCAAATCAAGACAGAATCAATTGAGGGAGAAGAAAGTGCAACTCTTTGGGAACAAGTTGATGCTGAATTGCAAGATTCAACGGGTTCTGTTGCAAAATTTGTTAACCAAATAATTACAAATGCTATTGATAACAGAGTATCAGATATTCACATTGAACCGAGACTTTCAGGGTATATTGTACGTTACAGAAAAGATGGTATGCTCCAAAAAGTTATTGATATTCCTCAAAACGTTGAAACATCCGTTATTGCCCGTTTCAAAGTTATGTCAAGAATGAATATCGCAGAACAAAGGCGTCCTCAGGATGGTACGTTCTCTTTATCTTATAATAAATGTTCATACGATTTCCGTATAAATACGTTGCCTGTTTCCGGCAAGGAAAAGGTCTGTATCCGTGTACTTGCGCCGGCTGTAAGTTTGGCGTCTAATGACAAACAAATAAAACTTGTCGGAGCTTCTGATGATGATATTGAAAAGATAAAACAAATGGTATCCTGTCCGAATGGTATTATTCTAACTTCAGGTCCTACAGGTTCAGGTAAAACTACTACATTATATTCCGTTTTAAAAAGTTTAAACGACGAATCAGTTAACATAACAACAATCGAGGACCCAATAGAAATTAAACTGGAAGGTATTAACCAGTCACAGGTAAATGCCAAAGCCGGTATTACATTTGCATCTTGTATGAGAGCTATTTTGCGTCAGGACCCTGATATTATACTTGTCGGTGAAATTCGTGACTACGAAACTTTAGAAACTGCAATTTCTGCAGCACTAACAGGTCACCTTGTACTAAGTACAGTCCACACAAATTCTGCAGCTGCAACTGTTACACGTTTGATTGAAATGGGTGCAAAAGATTATCTTGTTTCTTCAACATTATCAGGGGTTATTGCTCAACGTCTTGTAAGAAAACTTTGTGATGATTGTAAGAAAGAATACTATTGTACTCGTGAAGAAGCAATGCAAATCACAAGAGATGAAGCAAAAATTGAACTGTTAATGAAAACTCCTATATATAAATCTGTGGGTTGTAATAAGTGCGGTTTCCACGGTTATAAAGGACGTTTAGGTGTATATGAAATTATGCCTATAACAAAAGAAATTAAAAAATTGATTTCCTTTGGTGCACACGATTTGGAAATTGAAGAAAATGCCGTTAAGAATGGTATGGTTACTCTTAATAACTCATGTTTTAACCATATTATTAATGGCGAAACTACGATTGAGGAATTTATAAGAGTACTAGGATTGGCGGGCGAATAGGGATATGGCGATATTTAATTATTCAGCATATAAAGACGGATCAGAAGAAATAGTCACCGGTAAGGTTGAGGCTGTCGATATAAGGGCAGCTCGAGCTGAAGTCAGAAATTTAGGGCTTGTAGCTATAAGTGTTACCGAAGAAAAATCTATTGCTAAAAAAGCTAAACAAAAGAAAAAGAAGGGCGAAGGCGTTATGCCTAAACTCGGATTGAAAGAACAAATCGATTTTACTTCAACAATGCAAATTCTTTCAGCTTCCGGTATTGCGATGATTGAATCTTTGTTATTTATCGAAAACGAAGGTGCAAAGCTTAAAATAAGACAGTGTGCCGCAGAATTAAGACGTCAGATTATGAATGGCGGTACTTTCGCAGGTACAATCGCAAAATATCCGGAACAATTCGGTCAGGTTTATATCGGTTTGGTTAGAGCCGGTGAGGATTCCGGTGAACTTGAAAAAACATTAGACCGTTTGTTAGAACTTTTAAATAAACAAGCTGCAATCAGACAAAAAGTTATCGGTACATTGATGTATCCGGTCTTCGTAATTTTACTTGCGGTGTTTATCGTAATCGTCATGTTGGTATTCGTATTTCCGGTATTCAAGGAAATGTTTGATTCAATGGGTATGAATTTGCCTTGGATTACTCAAGTTTTGATGGATATGGGTATATATCTGAAAAAGAACTGGTATACTATCCCTATAGGAATTTTTGGTACAATATGGCTTGTGACTTTTTTGATGAAATGGAAGCCTTCACGTTGGAAAATCGACAGTTTTGTATTAAAAATCCCTAAATTATCTGAGTTAATTCAGTTTTCAAACTTTGCAAACTTTATTGCGGTTATGCAGGTTGCGTATGATG
Source organism: uncultured bacterium (assembly GCA_902801985.1). GTDB lineage: Bacteria > Cyanobacteriota > Vampirovibrionia > Gastranaerophilales > Gastranaerophilaceae > Zag111. The sequence continues at coordinate 44,521 of CADCKD010000004.1, forward strand.
CAGGTGTTCCTATTTTGGAATGTTTGTATCTGTCAAATTTGACTCTTACAAATCATACTTTGGCGACAAGGGTTGAAGAGGCAACAATTCGTGTTCAACAGGGTCAGCATTTATCTTCTGCATTGCGTGCAACAAGAACAATGCCTAAGATGATTTTGTTTATGATTGCAACAGGTGAGCAATCAGGTCGTTTGGGTGATATGCTTATGCAGGCCGTAAATTATATTGATAAACAATTAGATGCAATTATTGATGTATTAACAAAAATGATTGAGCCGATAATGTTGCTTGTAATTGGTACAATCGTATTGATTCTTGCATCTGCATTGTATTTACCATTGTTCGCTTCTTACATGGGTATGTAGTATACAAAAAAAGTTTTTCGTGATAGCATAAAACTTGTAGATACTTGTAAAGAATTGAGGTAAACTATGCAGGCTCGCAGAGCATCAAGAGAATTGGCGTTTTTGTTATTTTCACAATTTGATAAAAAAATTGCCAACTATTCTAAAGAAAATTTAAACGATATTATCATAAAATCAATTCGTGTTTTGTTAAGTTCTTCAAGTGAAGATTTAAAATTGTCATTGGGTTCACTTTTGGATTTTAAAAATCGTATAGCTGATTATGAAGCAGAGCACGAAATCAATTTAAATAGGCCAATGGGCGCATCTAATGTTGCTGTTCCTGTTGTGATGTCTTCTGAATTATCAGCAAAAATAGATGAAATGATAGATGTTGCAGAAAAAGCTCTTTTAGGATTGGAAATTGCGGAATTTGTTGCATTGGATTCTGAACAGGAAGTTAAAGACTATGCCGTAAAAATTGCTCAGACATATCACGAACATAACAAAGATATCGATGACACTATCGCGAAATATGCAAGCGGTTGGGATTTTGAACGTCTTGTAAAAATGGATAAAGATATTTTGAGAATAGCAGTTGCTGAGCTTTTGTACATCAAAGAAACTCCAATGAAAGTTGTTGTTGATGAGGCTGTTGAGCTTGCTAAAAAATATTCAACCGAAGACAGTGCATCTTTTGTAAATGGTATTTTGGCAAAAGTCATTGTTGATAACGGATTAAAATAAAAGAGAATAATTAAGATTGCAAATGCACTTGATGTAAACCTTTCATCAATATGCTAAATCGAGCGATTGGTAAATCCAATCGCTCGATTTTTACTTCACATCGGCTCACGCATTTTACATCATTCCGCCCATGCCGCCCATACCTGCAGGCATTGCAGGTGCAGCCGGTTTTTCTTCAGGAAGTTCAACTACTGCAGCTTCTGTTGTTAACAACATTGAGCCAACAGAAGCGGCATTAGTCAATGCTGAACGTGTAACCTTTGCCGGATCTACGATGCCGGCTTGGAACATGTCAACATATTTGCTGTTTAATGCGTCATATCCGTATGCACCTTCTTTTTCAAGTATGCAATCAACTACAACATCAGCTTTAGCGCCTGCGTTGCGAGCGATTGCTCTTAGAGGTACATCAAGTGCTGCTGTTAAAATCTTGTAACCAACTTTTTCATCATCTGATTCAAAGTCAATTGAATCAAGATTTTTAGCAAGTTCTTGTTGAATTCTTAATAATGCAACACCACCGCCCGGAACTATTCCTTCTTCATTTGCTGCTCTTGTTGCGTTAAGGGCATCTTCAATTCTCAATTTTCTTTCTTTTAATTCCACTTCTGATGCTGCACCAACTTCTATCAAAGCAACACCGCCTGATAATTTTGCTGCACGTTCTGCAAGTTTTTCTTTATCATATTCAGAATCTGAGCTTTCGATTTGTTTTTTGATAATTCTGATTCTGTCTGCAACAGCTTCTTTTGTATCAGAGCCGGCAACGATTGTTGTTTCATCTTTAGTAACGGTAACTCTTTTTGCTTTACCAAGCATTTGAGTTGTAACGTTTTCCAATTTGATACCAAGTTCATCGGTGAACATTTGACCGCCTGTTAATACTGCGATATCTTCAAGCATAGCCTTTCTTCTGTCCCCAAATCCGGGAGCTTTAACAGCAACTGCTCTTAAAACTTTTCTCATTGTGTTAACAACTAAAGTTGCTAAAGCTTCACCTTCAACATCTTCTGCAATTAACAATAGTGATTTTCCGTCACGTGCAACTTGTTCCAACAAAGGAACTAAATCTGCAATTAAATTGATTTTCTTGTTGCAGCAGAATACATAAGCATCTTCCAAAACAGCTTCCATTCTTTCAGGATCAGTAACAAAATAAGGTGAAATATAACCTTTATCAAATTGCATACCTTCAACAACTTTCAAGTTTGTTCCAAAAGATTTTGATTCTTCAACTGTTATAACTCCGTCGTGTCCGACTTTTTCCATCGCATCCGCAATCAAATCACCAATTTCTTTGCTGTTACCTGCAGAAATAGCTGCAACTTGTGCGATTTCTGCTTTGGTATTTACAGGGCGTGACATTGATTTAATTTTTTCAACGGCAGCATCAACTGCTCTATCTATACCGCGTTTCATTGACATAGGGTTTGCACCGGCAGTCAGGTTTTTCAAACCTTCTTTAACGATTGCTTGTGCTAAAACAGAAGCGGTTGTTGTACCATCACCTGCAACGTCATTAGTTTTAGACGATACTTCTTTTAATAATTGTGCTCCTGAATTTTCTAAAGCATCTGCAAGTTCAATTTCTTTTGCTATTGTTACACCATCGTTAACTATTTGAGGTGCACCGAATTTTTTTGTTAAGATAACGTTTCTGCCTTTTGGTCCGAGTGTAACTTTTACAGCGTCGGCAACGGCATCAATTCCTTTGAGAAGCGATTTTCTTGCTTCTTCATCAAATACAATTTTTTTTGCCATTTTTATAATTCTCCTTTTATCAAAGGTTTGATAAGTATGATAGGTTTGTAAAGTTTGATAAGTTTGTATAGGTCATTTAGTATTTTGACATTTGTAAAGTATTTAATAATATCAAATCCCCGTATAAAACTTATCCTACTTATCTTACTCATCAAACTTATCGTACTTCTATTCAATAACAGCTAATGCATCTTTTACAGATAAAATTTTGTATTCAACACCGTCAAATTTTACGTCTGTTCCTGCATATTTAGCATACAAAATTTTGTCTCCAACTTTAACGTCTAAAGGTTCTCTTTCTCCTTTGTCATTAAGTTTTCCCAAACCAACAGCTACGACTTCACCTTTTTGAGGTTTTTCTTTTGCGCTGTCAGGAATAAATATTCCGCCTGAAGTTTGTTCTGTATCTTCAATAACTTTAATAACAATTCTGTCGCCTAATGGTTTAATCATAATTTACTCTCCTTTACTTTTGTGTCATTCTGAACTTGTTTCAAAATCTTTATATTCTTAAGATCCTGAAATAAATTCAGGATGACATATCCTACATATCAGTTATATAACAATTTTATTAAATAATTATTTTTTTTAAGGAAATCTTAATTATTTGATTTGTTAAGTAAGATAAGTTTGGGAAGTAAAGTAAGTAGGATAAGTTCTTTACGGGAATTTGATATTTCAAATATTTTGCAAATGACAAAATACAAAATAACCTATATAAACTTATCAAACCTATCCTACTTATCCTACTTATCCTACTTATCCTACTTTATGTTATAATGAATCCATGAATAAAAAATTATTTGTAATATCAGGGTGCTCCGGTGTTGGGAAAGGCACTGTTATAAATAGATTTATGGAACGGAATAAGGATTTTATTCTATCTGTATCCTGTACGACAAGAAAACCTCGCGAAGGTGAAGTTCACGGGGTGCATTATTTCTTTTTAAGTCGTGAAGAATTTGAACAGAATATCCAAGATGATAAATTCCTTGAATATGCACAGTTCGCTGAAAACTATTACGGAACAAAGAAAAAATATGTTAAACAAAAAATGGATGAAGGGTTTAACGTATTATTAGAAATTGATACTCAAGGTGCGCTTCAAGTTAAAGAAAAAATGCCTGAATCTATTTTGATTTTTATAGCTCCTCCGGGGGTAAATATTATAACAGGTGATATATCCGGAGGCTTACTTGAATTAGAACACCGCTTGCGCGGACGCCATACAGAAGACGAAGCAACTATTCAAAAACGTCTTTCTCAAGTAAAAATAGAGCTTGAGCGTTCCAAAAAGTATGATTATACAGTAATAAATGACGACGTAGACCGAGCAGTCGGAGAAATTGAAAATATTGTGAGGGCTAATGTTACGAAATAAACACATTTTAATAGGTATAACCGGTGGGATTGCAGCATACAAGATTTGTACTTTGATTCGCGATTTTAAAAAATCGGGTGCAGATGTGAAAGTTATTTGCAGTCCGAATGCATTGAATTTTGTTACCAAATTAACCTTGCAAAATCTTAGTCAAAATGAGGTTTATGAGGGGGAATTTACCCCTAGAAATTGGAAACCTGAGCATATTTCGCTTGCAGATTGGGCTGATATTATGTTGATTGCTCCTGCAACTGCCAATACTATCGGGAAAATTGCACAAGGGATTGCAGATAACCTTTTGACATCTGTTGCCTGTGCTTTTTCTAAAAAAATGATTATTGCACCTGCTATGAATGTTAATATGTGGCAAAATGAATCTGTTCAAAATAATATTAAAATTTTGGAAGCAAGAGGAGTAGATTTTTTGCCGCCGGAAAGAGGTTTTTTGGCATGCGGGTACAGCGGTAAAGGCAGATTATGTTCATTGGCTAAAATATATAATGCTGTGAATGAGGCTCTCAATTATTCCGATATTTTGAAAGGAAAGAAAGTTGTAATAACAGCTGGCGGAACTATTGAAGAAATTGATCCTGTTCGCTATATTTCAAATTATTCTTCAGGCAAAATGGGATTTGCACTCGCAAAATCAGCTTATTATATGGGGGCAGAAGTTGTATTAATTACGACAAAAGCATTTGAAGCTCCGTTCAAAATAGTGAAGGTAAAATCAGCTCTTGATATGCAGGAAGCGGTAAATTCCGAGTTTGATACTTCTGATTATGTAATTATGGCTGCTGCGGTTGCAGATTATCGTGTAAAAGAACGCAGCGAGCAGAAAATGAAAAAAGAGAATAATGATAAATTGACTCTTAAGCTCGTAAAAAACCCTGATATATTGGCAGAGTTGTGTAAACATAAAAGAGCCCCTCACCCTGACCCTCTCCCCAAAGGGGCGAGGGAAAATGATTGTGTAATTGTCGGTTTCTGTGCAGAATCTGAGAATTTACTTGAAAATGCAAAAGCAAAAATAGAAAAAAAAGGCTGCGATTACTTGGTTGCAAATGATATTTCACGCAAAGACATCGGATTCGGTGTAGATGAAAATGAAGTTACAATTCTGGATAAAAACGGTAATACTACCAAATTAGAAAAAGCTTCAAAAGTTAGAATAGCGAGAAAGATATGGGAAAGGATTATAAATTAGCCTATCATTCTAATACCAACCCTAAAAGGGGGAAGGGGCAAGATGTATAAGTATGAAATCTCAAGAAAAATAGAAGAATTTGCACCTATTGAAATCCAAGAAGACTGGGATTGCTCGGGCTGGGCGGTAAATGTTGAAGGGTACGATGAAATTCGAAAAATAATGTTGTGTTTAACTGTAACCGATGATGTTGTAAAACAGGCCAAAGAGCAAAATTGCGATATGATTGTTTCGCATCATCCGATGTTTTGTATTAATTGTCATTCTGAACTTGTTTCAAAATCTTTTATTCCTCAAATTAATATTTATTGTGCTCATACAAACCTTGATAAAGCAAACGGAGGGACAACAGATACTATTATTGAAAAACTAGGTCTGAGCCAATACAAAATTAAGATTGAACATGATTTTTTGCGAGTTATAGACTATGAAACAACTGTTGAGGATTTTAGCGATTTGATAAAAAAGATTTCACCAAATGCAAGGCTTGTAAACAATAAGAGTGTTCAAGGGTTTAAAAGGATTGCGTTTTGTGCTGGTTCAGGAAGTGAATTTATTGAGCAAGCACAAGAATTGGGCGCAGATTGTTTGGTTACTGGAGATTTAAAATTTCATAGAGCGCTGGATAGTAAGATTGCGGTGTATGATGTGGGACATTTTGAGAGTGAAATAATAGTTTTGCCTGTGTTTGAACGTATAATCGGAGATGAAGTTGAGATAGTTTATGCGTGTGAAAAGAGTCCGTTTGCTCAAATTTAAAATAATTATTGACAACGGATATTCATGATGTAGAATTATAAATGTGACACGGGAATATTGGGGTGTCGCCAAGTGGTAAGGCAGCGGTTTTTGGTACCGCCATCTCGTTGGTTCGAATCCAGCCACCCCAGCCAATTAAAAAGACTTCGTAAGAGGTCTTTTTTTTTGTGGATGGATGAGAACCAAACAAAGCGTTAGCTTTGTATTGGGTCGAGCGAGGAGTGAGCAGAGGCTGAAAGGACACGACAAGGGGCGTGGCCTGTAATGCCGTTTATTGCGAACGACTCAAGACAATCCTTCCACCCCAGATAATTAAAAGACCTGCAATAATGCAAGTCTTTTTTTGTTTAAAACTGATCATATAATATGTTTGTGCAGTTAAATGAGAAGTAATATAAGGCTGCCCATAATGCTGATTTGGATGTATATAATTAATTAAAATACAAAATATTTATCATTAAATCTTCGAAATCTGAAATTTTTCAACTTCTCTGTTTATAGTATAATATCCTAAGCGAGGTATAAAACATGAAAATGGAAAATTTATTTAACGAAGATATTATGGCGATGGATACATATATTATGGTCAAGTTGAAAGAAAAAACTGCTCAACTTGCCGAAAAATTAACCCAAAAGAACAGAGCTCCGATAGCTCTATCAATGGGTGCACCGACATCTTCTCCTCCACAGGCTTTGATAGATAAATTAAAAGAATTTTTAACAGAAGACAATATTCATACTTACTCTGTAACCAGAGGTGAAAGTTACTTTAGGCAGGCATGTGCTCAAAGAATGAAAAATTGCTTTGGTGTAAATATAGATCCGGATAAAGAAGTTTGTTCGGTGCTTGGTGCAAAAGACGGTTTGGCAAATCTTATCAGATTTATAATTAATCCAAAACATGAAGACAAAGAAAAAGATATTATTTTAATCCCTGATCCGGGGTATGCATCATACAGCCAAATGGTTAAATGCAGCGGAGGGCTTGCTTATTCTATGCCGCTTACCGAAGAGAATGACTATCAGCCGAATTTGGATGATGTACTATCTGAATTAAAAGAAAACGGATATGACGAAAAGAAAATAAAAGCGGTTATTATAAATTATCCTAACAATCCGTTAGGTGTTATGGCAAGCAGAAGTTATGTCCAAAGTGTTATTGAATTTTGTAAAAAGCATGATATTCTGTTAATTTCTGATGCTGCATATTGTGATTTATATTATGATGAAAATGAAAAACCGTTCAGTGTATTTGAATTCAAGGGTGCAAAAGATATAGCGGTTGAAATGTATACTTTATCTAAACCATACGCAATTACAGGCTGGCGTTTAGGTTGGTTATGCGGCAATAGTGAAGTTGTTGCAAGATTTGCTAAAGGAAAATCAACTATTGATAACGGTATTTGCAAGGCATTTCAAAAAGCGTGTGCGTATATTATGACTTCAAGCGAAGGAGATGAATATATTGAACATGCAAATGCTGCATACAAGCGCAAACAATCTATAATGTTAAAAGGTTTAAAAGAACTTGGTTGGCCGATTGAAGAATTAAAAATTCCAAATACTACTTTCTATTTGTGGCTGCCAATCCCTAGAAAATATGATAACAGTACCAAATTCTGTGAAGATTTATTAGAAAAATCAGGAGTTGTAATAGTTCCGGGTTCTGCTTTCGGCAAATACGGCGAAGGATATTTCAGAATATCCTATGTTTGCAGTGATGCAAAATTGCAAGAAGTTATAGACCGTATGAAGGCTGACGGATTTAGATTCTAATTAAGAAATTTCTCTTATGAGTTCCTGTGCTTCTTCACATTCAGGGAAATGCTCTGTTATTGTATTCAAATAACTGAGGGCCTCGTCTTTTTGTTCAAGTTTAATGTGGCATTTTGCTATGCTTAAAAGTATATTGACATTAAGCGGAGCTTTTTCCAGTAAATTTTTGAATATAATTTGCGCTTGCTTGTAATTGCCAAGTTCAAAATAGCATAATCCAAGAAGATTTTGAACATCCGGAATTTTTTCAAGTTCATAAGATTTTACAAGATAAGTTTTTGCACAATCATAATCACCTGCCAAGAAATAAATTCTCCCTGCAATGAAAAATAAGAATGCACTTTCATGTGATTTTTCAAGAGCTGCTTTGATTTGTTCCAGTGCTTTGTCTATTTGTTTTAAGTGTGTTTTATTTAAAGCGGAAAATGCAAGTCCGTTTGGGTTTTGAGGTTCAATTTCGAGTGCTTTTTGGTACATTTCATCTGCTTTTTCAAAATCAGAAGTCGCATGCAGATAATTCGCATATTCTACAATGATTGAATAATTTTCAGGGTCGTATTTATATGCTTGTTCAAATTCATCTTTTGCGTATTCAAATAATCTTTTATTCAGGTAAATAACGCCTAAATCTTTATGTGCCGGTGCAAAATCCGGCTGTAATTTACAAACTTTTTTAAGTATTTGTTCAGCTCTATCTATATTTTCTGTTTGAACGCATAATAGTGCAAGTTCATAATGAGTTTCATACGAAGTTGAACCTTGTTTAATAATTCTTTCATAAATTTCTTTAGCATTATTATATTGTCTTGTTTTCATATATATTGTCGCTAATTTTTTCAAAATAGTGACTGATTTTGGTGTGATAAGACTTAACTGTTTTAGTAGTGCAATTGCAATATCGTACTCGCCTATAGCTTCGTAGCATCCGGCAAGATTTATTCTGTAATTAAGTTTTTGCGGATAGCATGCTGCAAGATATTTATAATGTTCAATGGCTTCCTTCATTTTTCCGGCTTTAACTTCAGAAACAGCCCAAGCTGTTATGTAATTAGGATCTTCCGGTTCAAGTTCATTTGCTTTTGCAAAATATTCGCATGCTTCTTCGTGTTTATCTTGAATTTGTAGTATAGAACCTATATTAAAATATGCAAGAGCATCTTTGGAGTCGATTTCAACAGTTTTTTTGTATGTCTCAAGTGCTTGCTCTATTTTGCCTGTTGTGAGATAAGCAGTTCCTAAATTGTTGTACAGCTGCACATTTTCAGGATTCAACTCAAGAGCTTTTTCTATATACTTGATACTTTCTTCAAATTTTTGTGCAGCCATGCAAGCAGTTCCGCCGATGTAATATAGAGAATAATCTTCCTCTTCTGAGATTTCGATTGCTTTATCTATGAGTTCAATTGCTTTATCTGCTTCTTGATTTTTGATATATGCAATAGATAGACTTTTGTATGCATCAATATATTGAGGTCTAAGTTCAATAACGGTATTATAGGCATGTTTTGCTTCATGAAATTCATCTAGAGCATCATAACAGCAACCTAAGTAATACCAGCTCATCGCATCATCTTGAGAATATTTAACAACATCTTCAAGAATTTTCCTTGCCTGTTTGTAATTTTCAAGATTAACTTCGCACAAAGCCAATAATTTTTGGTTTTCTATATCTTTAAGATCACGGCTACTCAATATTTCTTTAGCTTTTTCGTATTCGCCGGAATCGATTAGCTCATATATATCATCTGAATTAATTTTTTCCATAATACCTATTATACCTCGTAAATAATTTATTTAAAACGGCATTTCATTCCAAATCTGATTATTTTATTTATAAAATCAGGGGGTAAGAGTGTTAAAATTTCTGCCATTTTTGCATCAATACCTATTGTGTATGAACATTTAGGATTTTTAGTTGAATCTATTTTCTTTATCAATTTTGCCACTTTATCAACAGTCAAACCGCGTGTTGCATTTTTTAAGGCATTAATCTTAATAAAATTCAGTTCTTTTGAGTATTTTTCACAAGAGTTCAAACTTTCTATATTAAGTTCAACTGATTTTTCCCACAGAGGAGTTCCTATAACACCGGGTTTTACTGAAATTACTTTAATATTGCTGTGATTTTCAAGTGCAAACGCATTGAAAAATATATCAAGAGCTCGTTTTGATGCGCAATAAGGACTTATAAACGGGAAATTACCAAAGCTTGCCATTGAGCTGATGTTGATAATTCTGCCGCCCGATAATATGTCTATCAAGTTTTGTGTAAATTCAATATGTGAAAAAGTATTTACTTCAAACTGTTGTCTGAGTCTTTGAGTGTCAATCTCTTCAATTGGTCCTGCAATAACACAGCCTGCAACATTTATAAGCGTATCAATTTTTTTAGTTTTTGTTTTAATTAATTCGGCAGCTTGTTTAATTGACTCTCTTTTTGTCATATCAATATAAAAGTGTACAACATTTTGCGGCAAAGAATTATCAATTTTTGCTTGATTTCTGTATCCCGCAAAAACGGTATTATCGGGGCTTGAGGCAAAAATTTTTACTAACTCTTTCCCTATACCTGATGTTGAACCTGTAATAACATAAATTTTACCCATAAATCAATTTTATATATAAAAACCATTTTTTTCAATAAAATTTACATAAATAACACTTAAACTAACGTAATAAAATGCTTGAAATTTAAATATTATTGTGTTAATTTAGTCATACAGTTTCGAACTGCTGAAAAAAGCTTATCAATTGTGTAAGCAAAATTAATTCAGTAAGCGAGTAATAGATATGAATACTGCCCGAGAACTGCGGGTAAGTTCACAAAAGGAGAAAAACATATGACAATGACAGATCCTATAGCAGATATGCTAACTAGAATCAGAAATGGTGCAATGGTTTCACATGAATCAGTAGAAATTCCTGCTTCAAAATTAAAATTAGAACTTGCAAGAGTTTTAAAAGAAGAAGGTTATATCGCTGATTACGAAGTGAAAGAAGTTGGAAAATTCAAAGTAATCAATATCACATTGAAATACGATGAAAACCACAAATCTGTAATTACAAAATTACAAAGAGTATCTAAACCTGGTTTGAAAACTTATTCAAAAGCTAAAAACTTAGAAAAAGTTTTGGGCGGTTTAGGTGTAGCAATCGTTTCAACAAACAAAGGTCTTATGACAGACAGAAAAGCTCGTAAGGAAAATGTTGGCGGCGAAGTTCTTTGCTACGTATATTAATTATGTGAGATAAGTTAGATAAGCAGGCTAAGTATGAAGTTCGATACAGAAATATGATTATTAATGCTTTCGAACAGATAAAAAGATACTAAATAATTGAAAAGAACTTATCAAACCTATCAAGCTTAACAAACTTGTTGAGTTGTTGAAATCGGGTTCAATTGGTAGAAAAGCCCGAAAAGTTATTACATATACCACGAAAGGAAAAATAAAATGTCAAGAATTGGTAAAAAACCTATTGAAGTACCTCAAGGTGTAGAGGTAAAAATAGAAGGACAAACAGTTTCAGCAAAAGGACCTTTAGGAACTGAAGTTGTAGAAGTACGTCCTGAAATTTCAGTAAAATTAGAGAATGGTGTTGTTACTCTTGAAAAAGTTGGTACATCTCGTGAAACAGATGCATTATACGGTTTGTCAAGAACACTAGTAGCAAACGCAATTACAGGTGTAAAAGACGGTTTTGTTAAAAAATTGGAAATCAACGGTGTTGGTTACAGAGCACAAATGCAAGGCAAAACTTTGAATATGGCATTAGGCTATTCTCATCCTGTAAATATTGAACCACCTGAAGGCATAACAATCACTGTAGAAAATAACACAAACATTACAGTAAAAGGTGCTAATAAACAAATGGTAGGCGATATAGCTGCACTAATCAGATCAAAACGTCCGCCTGAAGTTTATAAAGGAAAAGGTGTTAAATACGCTGGCGAATACATCAGACGTAAAGTTGGTAAAGCCGGCAAAAAATAAGATAATCGTTAGCGAGCTATGCGAGCTGTACGAGTATCTTATCCTGAACTTGTTTCAGGATCTCGTTCAGATAATTCGAAAGTCGCTGTGCGAGCTAATGCGGGTATCTTATCCTAAACTTGTTTCAGGATCCCGTTCAGATAATTCGAAAGTCGCTATGCGAGCTAATGCGAGTATCTAATCCTGAACTTGTTTCAGGATCCGTTGCAAAAACAATTATGTATTGCATAGGCGGAAATATAGTAGAAAGACAGGCATATTTGCCAAACAAAGCCCATATAAACTCTTGAAGTGGTTTTTCAAGCAGGTTTGGGTAAAATGAAAGGAAAAGAAAAATGATTAAACAAAAAGCAAGAAAACCAATTGTACAAAAAAGACACAGATCAATCAGAACAAAACTTGCAGGGACTGCAGAGTTCCCAAGATTAGCTGTATACAGAAGTACAAAACACATTTACGCACAATTGATTGATGACGATAATCATGTAACTATCGCATCAGCATCAACAAACGACAAAGACTTAAGAGAAAAAGTTAAAGTTGGCGGTAATATTGAAGCTGCAAAAGTTGTTGGTGAAGCAATTGCTCAAAAGGCTAAAAAAGCCGGTGTTGAATGTGTAGTATTTGACCGTGGCGGTTTCTTATACCATGGTAGAGTTGCTGCTTTGGCTGATGCTGCAAGAGAAGCAGGCTTGATGTTCTAAAAGCGTAAGCCGGTGCGTAGTGCCGGAGCGGCTTGCGATAGCAATACGGCAGGGCACGGAGTCACAATATGGCGACGTAGGAGCACAGGGCAAAAGCCCGAGCACCACAGGAGCAAAAACGCGTTAGCAGAGCCACGAGCGTCAGCGAAGTGTTTAGCAGTTATAAAAGACCTTGTAATATATTGCAGGGTCTTTTATGTTGTGAATAAAAATTAATACTTTTTTGCTTATTTATTAAAGTTTTAATGTATGCTGCCGATTATCGAATTGTTCGTAAAAGTATAAATAGAAAAGCAAGATTTGAGCAGGAACGACAAAATCAAATGGATGCGAATGAACAAAAGTTGATGGAGCAATTTAAAGAAAAAATTAAACAAGATATATTAAGACTGAAAAAGATAACAAATAATAAAAAGACTCCGAGTATTCGGAGTCTTTTCGTATAATATTATTATGCAAAGTTATTATGCTTTTTGTTTATCTTTTCTGTATTCATCAATAGCTAGGATTGTACAGATTACAAGACAAACGATACCTGCAAATAACCAGAAATAGATTGCTCCATCCCAGTTTTGTTGACCGTCTTTGCCCATTTTATCAACAAGGAAACCGGTTCCTGTTGCGGATAAAAATGCCCCGACATAGCCAAAAGTTCCTGTAAATCCTGTTGCTGCTGATGCAACTTTTTTAGAGCTTGATTCAACTGCACAAAGCCCGCCAATCATCATTTGCGGTCCGTATGTGAAAGCCCCTAATAAACCGATAATTACGTAGTCTAGTGCGCTTATTGTGTTGAATTTCAATGCAACAATAGCACAAATTACACCAACTAAATATAAAAGGTTGACAGGTGCGCGTTTCCCTTTGAATAATTTATCAGAAACTATTCCTGCACAAATTGTTCCGCAAATACCAACGAGTGGTAAGAATGCAAGCTTATTTGTTGCATCGGCTAAAGTTGCGCCTTTAGCGTTTTGCAAATACATTATCATCCAATCTTCTGCACCAAATCTGATTACATAAACGAAAATATATGCAATTGCAAGTAACCAAATAGTTTTGTTGCAAAGAATGTATTTTTTGAAAATATCAACATACGTCATAGAGTCTTCTGCACTCTTTTCTTCTGCTGATTGAACTTTCACAGGTTCTTTTCTGTAAATTTCAATATCCGGTAAACCTAAAGACTGAGGTCTGTCACGAAGTCTTTCGTACAACCACAATGCTGTCATCATTGCTAAAATACCAGGTACTAGGAAAGCTGCTCTCCATGCTCCTGCAACTCCGTGATGATATAAGTAATCAACAAGGTGACCTGAAACAAGAACACTTAAAAATGTACCTGTTTGGTGAGAGCATGACCACAATGACCATTTTGTTCCTCGTTCAGAATTTGAATACCAGTAGGTTAAGCTTTTTGCAACAGCAGGAAATCCTGCAGATTGAAACCATCCGCTAACACCCCATAGGAATGCTAATACCCAAAGTAAAACAACTGCAAAAGTTTTATCGTGAAATCCTATTGCTCCGACAAATAATGGTGACAGGGCGAATAATATGTTTGCAAAAGCTGTCATAAACAGGGCAGTTGGTAAGAATTTTCTAACATCAGAACCATCTGCTAACACACCGTTAACAAATTTACCGATACCATAAGTCAAATACAAAGAGCTGCCTAATAAACCGAGTTCTGTTGCGCTATATCCGAACTCATCCATAATTCCCGGCAAGGCAACTGCAATATTTTTCTTACACAAATAAAATACTGTATAACCGATAAAACATGCGTAGAAAATTCTCAGGCGCCAATGTTTATACATTGAGTTGACTTTCTCTTCGTCTTTAATTTCTTCCTTAATTGGGGGTTCTTTATAAAATTCCCCTAATTTTTTTAGCATAGTGTGTTTTTCTCCTATTTACTCTTTATTACTTGAACATTTCGTGTTTCTGTCAAATCTTGGCGCGCATTTTTAATAATTTCTCGTTTTTCATCGTCAAGACTGTGGCCGTTAACTAATCTGTCTACAAAACCGGTATTTAACCTTGTAGCTTTGCCTAGTGCTCCTATTTCATCAAGAATAGGTTTAATGACTTCAAAATCGTACCCAAAAGTTTGTTTTGAATTATAAACAAGCATATCGCCTTCTTCTGAAGTTATAGGCTGCCCGCCCAGCTCAAAATATAATTTAAATACAGATTTCAAATCTTGTAATTCCGATTGTAAAGTTGTGATTGTTTGTTGAATTCGCAAATATCTTTCCAGAAGGTAATCAACATTTTCGAGTTGTTTATTTTCCCAATCGTATTTTTGCAAATAAAGTTTTTTAAGTTTAGGATAAGCAAGTGCAAGCCCCATAGTATCACCCATAGCTCTGTGATGATTTGTGAGCTCAACTTTAAATTTATCTGTCAGCGCATTCAATCCGTGAGCCTCAAGATCGGGATAAATTTCTTTAAACATTTGTTGAGTATCTATTCTTTCATTTTGAATTTCTTTACCAAAAACTCTTTTAGAAGCTTCGTTTATAAATGAATAATCAAAAATTGCATTGTGAGCAACAATCGGGTAATCCCCAATGAATTCCATAATTTTTGGCATTGCTTCTTCTTCTGTTGGTGCATCTTCAACCATTTCCGGTGTAATCCCGTGAATAGCAATACTTGATTTTCTAATATGTTGTTGAGGGTTAATTAGTGTTTGGAATTCGTCTTTAATTTTGCCGTTTTCGAGTCTTACGGCTGCAAATTCCACCATTTTTTCCCTAGTATAATCCAATCCGGTTGTCTCAGTATCTAAGACGATCTCTATAACTTTTCTTCTCGCCATTTTATATCCTAATCTATCCTAATTAGATAATATCACAAAAATGTATTTATGATAAAATAATGGTAAATATTTAAGGAGAATTTATATGAGTGGAGTTTTAGAAGTTAATAGTGAAATTTTTGAACATGAAGTTTTGAATTCACAAACCCCTGTTGTTGTTGATTTTTGGGCTACATGGTGCGGGCCTTGCAGAAAATTAACTCCGGTTATAGAAGAAATCGCTCAAGGATATGATGGTAAAGTTAAATTTACAAAATTAAATGTTGAACAAAATCAAGATATCGCAACCAAATATTCAATTAGCGGAATTCCGTGTCTTTTAATTTTTAAAGATGGCGAGTCTGTGGAAAGAATGACAGGTTTAATGCCAAAATCAACAATAATTTCAAATATTGATAAATACATTTAATTGTTACAATATGTTAATAGCATAACCAATATTATTTAAAGTTTTCATTAAAAAATGCCGATTATCATTGTGTGCACACATATACGGAAGCAAAGGAATAATCGGTGAAAGTCAACTCTAAAAAAGGCTTTGGATATATAGAAGACCCAAGTAATTTGGGTACAATAGGTGAAGATGTAATTTCTCAATTTGCTCAAAAAATGAACAAATCCGGGAAATATGCTTCTGAGCAGGATTGGATAAATGCAAATCCTGAGATTATCTATTATGCTCGTCAATTAAAAGCACAACATGATGGTAAACATGTGCGAAAATATAAAATTGATGATGATGGTAAAAAAGTTCCTGAAGCATATCAAGAGTATTCCGATATGTATTATCTTGAATATGCCTTGCATCATGTTCAAGGTAATCATTTAAGAGATTTAAATATTCTTTCTTCTCCGACGTTGGGAATTAATGCACTTGATGATCCTGAGTGGTCTCAATATTCCCCTGAAGAAATTGTTCAAATGGCAGACAACGGGTATGTTGTACCTGACAAAGTTTTAGTTTGGGCTCATTCAATGCGAGAATCTGATATCACTGCTTATGTAATATTGAGCGATGAAAGCGGTGTTGATGGTGAAGCAGAGTCAGGCGTTGATACAGATGTAAATTCTTTGAGAAAACAGGCAACGGACTATATTTTGAAAGTTAATAAAGAACAAGAAAATATAGACGAAAATTCTAAAAAAATTGAGCAGAAGCAAAAAGAAGTTAAAAATATAGAAAAACAGAATAAACTTTTCAGAAAATATTCAATTGAAAAGATAAAAAGCGATGCAGATGAGCTTAAAGAACTTGAAGAAAAAGCCAAAAACGGTAAACTTGATGTATTTGAAAAAGCTAAATTAAAAAAATTACAACGTCAATTAAATGAAGAAAGTACAAGAATAAAAAATTTGCAAGATACCGAAGATAAAATGAATGATTTTTTGTCTTCAATTGATGCATTGCAAAAAGAAGCAAATGAAGATATTCAACTTGCCGATGAGACGGTTGCTGCGGCAGAAGAACTTGCAAAATTGAAAAATGAATTTGATGAAAACAAATTGACTTCAGCCGCTTCAGAAGCATTGACAAGTCAAATCAGAGGTATGTCCGATATTTTAGCGGGAACATTAACTCCGGAAATCCCTGATATTGCGGATAAAGTCGCAACCCAATTGAGAGATACTTCACAAGAGGTTATAGTATCTTTAGATAGTGAAAAAGCGGAAGGCTATGTAGATTTTGCTAAAAACTATGTTCAAGGTGCAGAAAAAGTCCAAGAAACATTGGGCATAAGCGAAGAAAATAAAGTTCCTGAAGAAGGCAATAAAGATAACGGTCTTGAAGAAAATAGCGAGAATGTAAAAGACGGCAATAACGGCTTGGCTGAATTTATGAGTAAAGCTTTCTGGTTTGTTCTTCCGTTCTCTGCAAATCCGGCTGTCGCTTATATGATGGCTGTTGCAACGTTAGCGTCTACTGATACAACTAAAGATATCAGGCGTACTGTGGCAGAAGAAAATAAAGAATTGCAAAAAGGCTTAAAAGAATATAACAAAGCAAGTAAAAAGCAAGAAGAAGAAACAAACAAAGCTGAAGCACAGAAAGTTGCAAATGATGTTAAATTAGAAGAATTAAATACAAAAGCATTAGAACTTGATGAAAAGAGTTCGGTACTGGCTGCAGAAGTTGAAAATTCCGTTCAGGCTGCGCAAAGTCCGGTTATTTCTGAAGAAAATAATAATCAAGAAAATATAGATGATATTGATGGCAAAATTAGTGAAAACGATGCCATTTCATCAGAAAAAGATCTTATCTCCGCTGAAATAGGTAATATTACAACAAGCGGACAGGAAGTTATGAACAAATTGTCTGCAACTGTTAATAATACGAATAAAATTTTGCGTCAAAATATGGAAACATCAAAATCTATAAATGCAAACAGTGCAGAACTTCAAAAATCGAATGAAACAACAAAATCTCTATCTGCAAAATCTACTCTGGGCGGTGCCTTTACAACTACAGTCGGTATTTATAATTTGTCAGTTGCGGTACCTTTATTGGTTCAAGCTACTGCAATGATGGCTAGTTTAAATCCGATAACTGTATCTATGGGTATGACTTTAGCTGCGATTGCGAAAAGTTGGATTGGAGTCGGCACGGCTCAGACAATTACCGGTGCGGGTGAAGTTGCCTCCGGAGTGTTGGGCTCTGAGGAAGCAGGTCTTGCAAATATTCAATTAGCAGCGAACAAAGAACCTCAAAGTACTCATTCACAAAATGTTAAAATGAGCAGAGAACAAGTCAAACATTCAAATGAAACTTTGACTGCATTTGCTGCATCTTTAGGAGTGGATATCAATACAGAAAATTCTCCTGCTGTACTTGCTGACGGAGCTAAGGATAAACAAGAAAAACCTCAAGACGCAAATAAACAGACACAGAATAATCTTCCTCAAACAGAGATGAAAAATAATAATAACGATGTTAATAATTTCGATACGGATAATGCCGGCGAAAGATTTGAACAAGCTCAAAATATTGTAAAAACAATGCCGTCTATGGATAATTTGAATAATGAATTGCAAAATCCAAAAAATGGTATAAAAGCAAATAATTCAAAATCAAATATAGAAGAAAAAATTATTATAAACAAAAAAGATTCTACTAATAGCGAGTCCGGTCAAAATGAAATTTCTGAAACTGATATAAATTTAAAAATAGAGAGAGAAAAGAATCTTAAATATAGAGAAGAACAAGAACAAAAAGATAAAACAGATAAAGAAATTGAAGAAGAAGTAACAAAAGCAGTTGAACAAGAAGAACAACAGGCTAAAATTGATTTAGAAAAAGAAAAACAAGTGGAAGAGCAAAAAATTCAAGAAAATCTGCAAACATTACAAGCTGCGGCTTCAACAGGGGTGAATATAGTTTCTGCACTGGATGCAAATGATAAATCTGAGAAAAAACTTACAAGATTTAATAATGACAGTATTATTGAGTCAAGAAAAAAAGCACGCAGAGTCACTGCAATTTCCGAAGCTCAAAAGAAAAGAGCATAAAAAAATCCCTCGAGAATTTCTCGAGGGATTTTTTTTATTATAATGTAAAATCTTCTTCTGCCGGTAAAATAGCAGGAATTGATTTTATCCAACGTTTAGCTTCGTCACTGGCTTTTGTCCAGTTAACAGATACCAAACCTCTTTGTACCCAAATAAGTTCTTTGAAGAATTCATATTGAGAATTTAAGGCATCTATTTTTGCGCTAAAGTATAGATTTTGAGCATCTGAAATTTGTGTTATAGGAACTTCGCCTTTCAGATACATTTGTTTTACTGATTGATAGTTTTCAGCTTGAGCGAACATTGCTTTGTATGATTTTTCAATCATAAAGTATTTTGCAATAGCATTGTTTACAACAGAACGAACTTTCATTTCTATTTCGGTATTAACTTCTTCTAAGTATGCATTTAGTTCATTAAGTTCTGCTTTGCATCTTGCAACTTCGGCAAATTTATGTCCGCCTTCAATTGGTTTCCATTGTGCACCAATAAAGAATCTGAATGAATTTTTATTCAAACCTAAATAAGGACTTTCCAATCCTCTGTTATATCCTGTAATACCGCCTTGAGCTGCGCCGACTGCAGAACCTACCGCACCGCCTTGTGCTGCACCTTGAGCAGCGCCTTGAACAGCTCCTGTTCCGTATCCGTATGCAGATCCTACATATTTCATTTGATTATGACCTTCATCTTCGTATGGTAAAAATCTATCAAATTGTGAACCATATTCTAATGACATTTTTGCATTCGGTAAGAAGAATTTTTGAATATAATTGCCCATTTCAGCTTTCTTCATTGCAATAGCCGCTTTTAATTTTGTTGTTTCCGGAGATAAATATATTGCTTCTTCAACAAGCATATCCGTAAATTTTTCTAATTTTTTAGGATTTCTTACGTGGTCAATAATGTGTAAGTCTGAAGTAAAGAATGCCGGATCACCTGCAGTAAGCGGTGTGAATTGGAAATCTCCTTTTTGATCTTTAAATAAGAGTTTATTTATTGAGATTTTTATATTTTTATAATCTGCTTGCATTTGCAGAAGTTTTTTCTCTGCTTCAGAAACTTCTCCTGCCCAGCGAAGAACTTCTTCATATCCGCATTTACCTGTTTTCTCTCTAACACGTGCAATTGCAAGATTTTCTCTTGTTTCTTGTACGTATTCTTCTTGTACTTTAATCATATTTTCAAGCATCAAAGTTTCAATATACAAATTACCTGTGTGGTATTCTGTATTTGCTCTTGTTAAAACTTCTTCCGCTTTATCAAATTTTAATTTTTTATGTTTAACTATGATATTTGTTACCAAATCAGGTGAATAAAGAATCTGATCCATTGCAACGGTAAATTGTCCTGCGCGTGTCGGAATATCAGAGTATGAATAAGCATAAGCACTATTATATGTTTGATATCCCAAATCCATTCTCAATGTTGGTAAATATCTTAAATATGCACTGGCAACGGATCTTCTCGCTGCACTGATTAAGAATTGTTTTCTTTTAATGTCAAGGTTTGTTTCATCCAGTGCATCTAATAATGTACCTAAACTATATTTATGTAATTCCTTATGTGTGATAGATACAGAATTATTTAACAGTCTTAAAGGCGGAGTGTAGCCAACAGCTTCTCCGGTATCAGCATTGTAGAAAATAACTTTATCATCATAAAACGGAATTTTTTCATTTTTTACTGCGTTTCCGTGTAATACCCCATGAATATTAAAAGATGTAGCTTCTGCAATTTTCTTATCTACGTCCATTGTGGAAGTTCCAAGCATTGCTCCGATATTAACATCTTCTTTACCGACAGATGAGAAAGACGGTAATTTTTTATCATTAATATATTTATACATGTCTTTTCTTTGATCTGCAGTCAAGTTATATAACGGAGTTACAAACACAGCATCAACATCTTTTGGCATTTTGTCTAAAGATGCTCTGTAGTTTGTATTAACCGGTACTACAACGAAATTTAAGTCGCAATTTTTTTCTTTTAATTTTTTAGAAATACTGTTGCTCCAATTTTTGTTTGTATTGTAGTAATTTTCATTCATCAAGATTGCGGCTTTTTTAATGTCCGGAACCAATGTTTTGAAAGTTACAAAGTCATTTGCGGTTTGTTGCATAGGGTTAAAGAATTTATCCCCGAAATCTCTTAAACCGTATTGATCAATTGTAACAACGTATTTGTTTTTGTTTGGTTTGTCAGCATAGTATGTGCTTGACATGTAACCTAACGAAATAATCATTCTGGCGCGAGAAGCCAAAGCTTTATCTGAAGCTGCTTGTGCTCCTTTTTCTGTCCAGTCGCCGCTGAAAATCAAATCTTTCGGAAAAACTGCTCTGTAATCCGGAAGTAATGACATTGTAATTGTTTTTTGAAAAGTCTGTAAGACTTCTGCGTTCTTATCAGACGGGCCATCAAAAACGAATGCAAGTTCAATTGGTTTTGCATTTTGCATCATTTGTTGAATTTTTGCTTCTTTTAACTTTGCCTGTGCTTGCATAGGCGATTCGTTAATTGCCATTGCAGCACAACCGGAATACATGATAAATACCGTTGTAGCCAGCAAGGCGCTAATAATCTTTTTCATATCCCTATCTCCTAATATATAAATTCAAATCTGTTTTAAATTAATAATACTATATCTAATACTATATACATTAAAAACTGAATTAAATATATCAAGAACAAATTTTAATGTCAAAAAATTCATAAAATAAAAAAACTCAGGCAATTGGGGTAAATAAATTGCTTAAGTTTCTTTATAGGGTAAATGATATTTTAAGTAAGTTTCGAGCATGTGCTCATTTTGGGGTTAATGATAAGATTCGTTTCCTATTTTCATTATGCCATATATGGTATATGAATATAATTAGATTCGGTTTTTATTTTATTTGTTGGGGTGCTTAATATATTATAAGCCTTTACAATGTTGTATCCTATAGCTTTAATAGGATTAGATTTTACTGTGTCAGCATGTTTTGTAATATACAAATCTTTTTCAAAGTTGATTTTGTTTTTTGAATTTTTATCAAGAGTCATTAAACCAACTCTGCTATTAGATGAATTATTATTACCAAATGATATCGGTTTTATTGTTGTTAATTTTATTGGATTTATTGTAATCATAGTTACCTCCTTTTATTAAGTGTAAGTTGAACACTTCATTTAACATTTTCACTATAAATCATAAAAATAATTTTGTCAACCCCTAAGTTTAAGTTTTGTTAAGTAGTGTAAATAATGATAAATCCTGAGCTTTAGGGATAAGTGTAAAAAGTGCACTTATTGCTGTATATTAGCCTTAATTTAAAAAAAAATAAATTAGCCAAATGTATAATTTATTAAAAAATGCGTAATTTCTTTACATATACTTGAATAATCGTTTTCAGCGTGTTATTATCAAGTATCAGACAATTAGGAGTGAGGTGCTATGAAAAGTTCAACAATAGGAAGATCAATGCTATCAAAGGAATCTATGGATGTCATTGAAAATCTTTCAAATGATCAATATATATATAATGATAATGAAGAAGAAGTTATTCAAAATTCTGATGTTGAGGATGCTCCGGGTGAATATTTGAGAGCTGAAAGTGAAGAAGATCGTAATAAATCCAAGGAAATTGATTTGTTATGGCAAACTTTTAAGCCTTCACAGTTCAATACAAATTCTCCGGTTGTATACATTATAGAAGGTTTCTTGCTTGGTGTTATTGCTACATTGGCGGTAATGCTTTTATTGGGCGGTTTTGGTATTAAACCTAAATTTAGTGCTTTCCATAAAACTCCGGCAGCGGCTGAAGTTCAAGAAAGAGTTGATTTGCCTGCTGATACTGTTGTAGAGGGTACGATTGCTGCATCTGAGACAAATGAAGAACCGGTTCAGGAACAAGAGCCTGTTGCAAATAAAAATTCAGAACAAAGCAGCAATTCTGAAGTTTCAGAGCCTGTTACTATGAAAAAATATGTGATAAAAGACGGTGATACTGTTGAAGCTATTATCAAACGTTATTATGGCGCTTATACTCCTGAAAGGGCTCAAAGTATTATGAAAGCTAATAACTTGTCCAATCTTGATCGCATCAGTATAGGTCAGGTACTGCTTTTACCGATTGAAAAATAATAAGGATTATATATGAATTTTATTAAAAAGTCTGCACTTGTAATGTGTCTTACATTTGTGTGTTTACCTGCTTTTTCTCAGGATAATTTTGTTTGGAAAAACGATTTAAGAACGAAATTCCTTAATAATGAAACTGTTATTATGGAGGTTAATATACGTTCTTTTAATTCTCAGGATATTGATGGGGATGGGTTTATCCAGCAGGAGCAAGGCGAAGTTCGAGGAACTTTTTTGAATGCTATTGACAGATTGGATGAATTAAAAAATTTGGGTGTAAATACATTGCATGTTTTGCCTATTACACCTACAGGGAAGCGCAAAGCGCTTGGAACAGCAGGTAGTTTGTATGCGGCGGCGGATTTTGCATCGATAAATGAAGATTTAATTGACAAGAATTCTGATTTATCTGCTGATGAACAGGTAAAGGAGTTTGTAAAGCAGGCTCATAAAAGAGGAATTCGTTTAATTGTGGATGTCCCTGCTTGCGGGTCTTATGATTTGTATTTGCAGCGGCCGGATTTATTTGTAAGCAGCTCTGCGGGAGACCCTGTATTGCCGGAAGATTGGACGGATGTTCGTTTACTTGCAACCGGTACAGAGGATAAAATTGATACAAACGTCTATGGTTTGTACAAAGATTTCGTGAAATACGTTATAAACTTGGGTTTTGATGGTATTAGGGCTGATGTAGCTCATTGTAAAACAAAAGCATTTTGGAAAGAATTGATTGAATATTCAAGGAAGAAAGATCCTGAATTTATGTGGCTAGCCGAGTCTTCGGAAATATGGAATGCTCCAATAGCGCAGCAAGCTGTTTATACTCCGTATGATGAACTCTTGAATGCCGGTTTTGATGGTTATTATGGCTCTTTTTTTAATCTTAAAAACTGGGAGCATGCAAAAGATTTGTACAACAATTTCTCTGCTGTATTTTCTGATTTGAAAAATTTTACACCTAAAAAAAGTGTAATAGGCAGTTTTACAACGCATGATGAAGTGAGTCCGATATTGCAAAAAGGGGAGGCGTTTAGCGATATGATAATATGGCTGAATGCGACATTGCCGTTAAATTCATATTTTGTAGACGGATTTCAGACCGGTGATAATTATAATTATCCTATGGGAAATAAAACTGCTCCTGCTTCAAATACTGATGATGATATATATTTTACTCATAGGGGTAAAATTGATATATTTAATCTCTCAAGAAAGCCTGGCGGTAATAATAAAGAATTGAGAAATGATTTTATATTGGCAAATGATGTGAAAAAGAGTGTATTATCTACGCTTAATAACGGCACTTTTACTCCTTTAAAAACCAATCATTCTAGGGTGTTTGCGTATTCATTCGGAGTGGATAAAAAAGCTGTTGTAACAATAGGGAATTTAGATTTTTCAAAAGATGTTAAAGCTGTTGTAAAACTGCCTAAATATACTAAGAAAAATGAACTTTTGCCTATAAAAATTACTGATATGCCTAAATTGAAGCATGGAAAAATTTATGCAAACCTAAAAGCCGGTGAAACTATTGTTTTAATATTTAAATAGTATCTAATTGCTTCACAAATTCAGGTATATCTGAGGCCTCACGGGTGCCTTCAACAAATTCAAAATCAGGGCATGCTTGATTGAGTTCTTCTCTAATGTCTGAAAGCAGCCCAGGAATTATGATTTTACGTGTTTTTACTTTGTTTTTTATATTTAAATCTTCCAAAGTTTTTGTTATTGTTTCAGGGGTGAGTGTTTGTGCAGACCATGCTGTTAAAACGCTCATTCCTTGAGCCGGAACAATAATCAAGTAAGATGATTTATCTATACTTGAGAGTTCGTTGGCAACTGCAAAGTAAGTTAGTGCAAAATTTGTAGTTAAAAATACAATAGAATTTTCGTCAGGATTATTAAATTCGTACAATCCTGAGTCAACTTGAAGCGTTTTTTGCGGATCAGTGTAGAGATTTTGCCTCAAAAGCATTAATGTAGAGAGCATTTCTTTATCTAAACTTGGAAAAACAATCATATTGGCATATTTACACAGGTAATATGAAGCTTTTGCACATTGAATATCAATATTTTCATCTCGCATAATAACGCACGTCGGCGCGCTATAATTTTCATCTTTTTCTAAAATGGCTTTTTGGCGATTTGTTATGAGTATGTCTTTTGTGGTTTGAAAATCATGTTCATGAATTATATTTAGACCTGAATTATTCAAATCTTCTTCGGTTATTGTTTTTATCGGAAGATTATCAATTTTTTCGGTACAATTTGTAAGTATTATCAAATCTATTTTTTGCTGCTCATTAATTATATTTATCCCAAAGTTGCAAATATCATTGATTTTTTGCATAAAATTTTTTTCGGAGCAGTCAACAATGACTCCAAGGATTGTTTTGTTAATAAAAGTTTTTTCATGGCGATATAAAACATTTTCGCCTCCGATTTTCAGGTCTGAGATAGTAATTGTTTTTTGTGCGGGGCGTAGTTCTTCATTATATTTGTCTACAAATTCCTTTGTAAGGTATGGGCATTTATCTGTTTTGATTTGTTGTTTTGCAAGTTTCAATGAAAAAGCCATGCAAGTTGGGCAGCCGCATTCTTTACAGTTTGTATGCTCTTTCTTTTGTGCAGCCGGGGTGTATTTGAATATTTGAAGTCCTGTAAAAGCCATTAGATTATCCCTTTCAATGTTTTAATTATATCAGGGGTAGAAGTTACAACAATATTTGCTCCTGCTGCATACGCTCCTGATGCGGATGTAATTTCCATCATCTTTGCTCTTTTGAGAGATTGTTTTGCTTCTTTAGTTTTTAAAGACTCTAAAGGTGCTTCTGAAATGATTGGAAAATTGAGGTATTCATCTTGTTCAAGTCTAATTTTTTCCATCATGCTGTATCCGTATTCGTAGCCGTAACCAAGGGCTCCGATATCGGTATTCATGATAATTTTTTCTTTGCTAAGCCCCATATTGATTGATAAAATATTTAATTCTTTTGCCAAATTTATATCTATCGGGGTTTTTAATATTGCAAAATGATTACCTGTAATTACAGAAGGCAGAATTTTTTTGTAAGTTTTTTCTGTCACGTATGAAATTATGCATTCCCTATCTAAAATATTTACAAGTTGGGGCAGAAGTATCTCGTCAATATTTTCTTTCCCGCAGCCGCAAATCATTAATGGAGAGTTAATTTGTGGCAAACATTTTTTTAATAAATCTTTTGATTTTTCTATATCTTCGTCAAATTTCAGTGCTAATATATCACAATCAACCTTTTGTATAGGTTGATTGTTTATATCTGTCACGTATGCAACAAGTTTTGAATTTTTATCTATGTTAATCATATATTATGCACGTGTGCTTTTTACTCTATCCATAATTTCTTGGAATTCTTTTTCGTCAATTGTTTCTTTATCAAGAAGTTCCTTTGAAATAGCTTCGAGCATGTCACGATTTTCGATTAGTAATTTTTTAGCAAGTTCGTATCTTTCTTCAACAATCTTTTTGATTTCTTCGTCGATTTCGAAAGCAACTTGTTCTGAGTAATCTCTTTGGTGCCCAAAATCTCTGCCCATAAATACGTTTTCTTGGTTTTTGCCGTAAGCCATAGGACCAAGCTTTTCACTCATACCCCATGCTGTAACCATTTTGCGGGCTGTTGTTGTAACATTTATAAGGTCTTGTGAAGCACCGGTACTTACCTGATCTTTGCCATAAACGATTTCTTCCGCTGCTCTTCCGCCTAAAGCCATTGTAATTTGTGCGAGCAGTTTGGCTTTACTAACATGAACGGATTCATCTTTCGGTCTTGTCCAGGTTACACCAAGTGCCATTCCGCGAGGTATAATAGAAACTTTATGAAGTTCATTTGCATCAGGTAACAATTTATCTATTAAAGCGTGTCCGACTTCGTGATATGAAGTTAATTCTTTATCTTTATCGGTCAGAACTCTGCTCTTTTTCTCAACACCGGCAATTACACGGTCAATAGAAACATCTACATCTTCCATGCTGATTTTATCTTTTCCTTTGCGTGCAGCAAGAAGTGCCGATTCATTTAACAAATTCTGCAAATCCGCACCTGTAAAGCCGGGAGTTCTTTTTGCAAGAACTTTTAAATCTACATCATTATCAAGTTTTTTATTTTTTGCGTGAACTTCCAATATTTGTTCTCTGCCTTTAACATCAGGAGCGTTGATATAAATTTGCCTATCAAATCTTCCCGGTCTTAATAATGCATTATCCAAGATGTCAGGTCTGTTTGTTGCCGCAATAACAATAATATTTGTATTTGCATCAAAACCGTCCATTTCAACAAGCAATTGGTTAAGAGTTTGTTCTCTTTCGTCATGACCTCCGCCAAGACCTGCTCCGCGCTGACGTCCGACAGCATCGATTTCGTCGATAAATATTATACAAGGCTGATGTTTTTTAGCCTGTTCAAACAAATCTCTAACACGGCTTGCACCAACACCGACAAACATTTCTACAAAATCTGAACCTGAAATAGAGAAAAACGGTACATTTGCTTCTCCTGCAACAGCTTTTGCCATCAATGTTTTACCAGTTCCCGGAGGACCTACAAGCAAAACCCCTTTCGGAATTTTTGCTCCGAGTTTCATATATTTTTCACCGTTTTTCAAGAAATCAACGATTTCTTCAAGCTCTTTTTTCTCTTCATCAATTCCTGCAACGTCTTTGAAAGTTGTCTTAACTTTTGAATCTAAAAGCATTTTAGCTTTGCTTTTACCAAAAGACATGGCTTGAGAACCGCCGGCTTGAATGGCTTTTATCATCAAACCAAGTGAAATAATTGCAAATAATACAATTAAAAAAGTTCCTATATTACCAATAAGCTGATTGGATTCTGGAGCTTTTTTTACTGTTATATCAGCTCCGGAATTATTTAATTTTTCCATTAAAGTTTCATCTCTAAGTGGTATTTGTACTTTGTATTCATACAGAACAGGTTGTTTTTTACCGTCAGGAGTCAAAAACGGAGAACTTGTATCTTTTTCGGAGTTCTCTTTCTCTTCTGCAACCGGTTGTTTAATAGGGGTTGCAATTATCATTTCATCATATTTTTCAATTTTTGAAAATTCTTTATTCTCCAGTTTTTGCAAGAAATTTGAGTATGAAATTTCGGATACTTTTGTTGTTGGTTCTTGCATTAAAAATGTTGAAACAAGTGATACAACAAGCAAACCTAATATAACATACATACCCATTGACTGATTTTTATTCATAAAATAACCTTTCTAAATAACACAAATAAGCTTGTCTTTATTATATCTCAAAAACATCCCTTTTCAACATGTGTTATGTCCAAAAAAAAGCTATGTACTTTTTTGTAAGGTGCATAGCTGTTGATTAGGGATATGTGTATCTTAGTCTCTAAGGAGTATATTGTTATATTAGCATTTCTATTTTTTTTGAAATCATACAAATTGATGAGATTTTAAATTTTTTATAAAATTTTGCACAAAACAAAAATTTTGCTATAATTAAAATATAGGGGATAGATATGAAAAAGAACATAATTTTAACCATAGTATTTGTTATAGGGATATTCTCAAGTTTAGCTTATGTCTCAGCTTCGGAATATACAAAATTCTCATCAGGTTTCAAAAAACATTTTAAAGATTGTGATAGTTATAAAGAAACCATTGAATCTACATTTGAAGGAAAAAATTTTAAAACTCAAAGAGAAATTATCGGTTGGCGTAATGGGGTTTGCAGATATACTGAAACCGTTTCTTCGGGATCAGATGCATATAAATTGAATTGTATGTTCCCTGATTTACAAGTTGAGGAATTGTATAAATCAATGAAAGATTCTTCTAAAAAACCGCAAGAATATTCTCTGGATATATTTGAAATTAAAACTGATTCTAAAACAGGTAAAGAGACATTCAATGTTGTCGGCAGTACAACTATCCGCGGTAATAATGCATATATAACCTGGGCAAAATATCAGAATAATCCTTATTTTTGCAGACCGGAAAAATTGAAATAAAAAATAACATACTCGTATAATAGCTTTCACTTTTTTTTATTATATAATTTGTAAAAAGGGTGGTTAAAATGAAGAAATTTGTTATTATAGCGGCTATTATTGCTTTCGGGAATGTAGTTTGGGCTGCAGGTGCTCAAGTATTCAAACTTGATAACGGGCAAACTGTTGTTATTCAAGAAGTTAGGAACAATCCTATTGTAACTATTGACACCTGGATAAAAACCGGTTCTATTGATGAGAATGACTCAAATAGCGGAGTTGCTCATTTTTTGGAACATTTATTCTTTAAAGGCACAAAAAACCACGAACCGGGAGAATTTGATAAAATCCTTGAAACAAAAGGAGCTATTACAAATGCTGCTACCAGTAAAGATTTTACCCACTATTATATAACAATACCTTCAAAATATTTTGATTTGGCTATGGATTTACACGCAGATATGCTTCTTCATCCGATGATTCCTCGAAATGAAATGGAAAAAGAAAGAAAAGTTGTTTTAGAAGAAATCAGCAAGGATCAAAATTCTCCGAATAAGCTTCTTCGCGAAAATCTTGATGAAATGATGTATAAAACACATCCTTATAAAAGAAGAGTAATAGGGCGTAGTGATGTAATTGAAACGATTACCCGTGAACAGGTTTTAAACTTTTACAATACGCATTACACTCCTGCTAATATGGTTACACTTGTCATTGGTGATGTAGATACAAATACGGCCCTAAACAAAATAAAAGATGTTTTTAACGAAGCATACAAAAAACCGGAAAAAAATGTCTACCCTAAAGAATTTCAGCTTGACAAACAAGAAAAAAAAGTTAGTTATGCAAATGTAGAGTCAGGCTACATGCTCATAGGTTTCAGGGGTACGCCGATTGTTGATAAAGATTCGTATGCGCTTGATGTGTTATCAACAATTATGGGTGATGGGCGTTCATCTATATTGTATCAAGTTCTTAAAGAGAAAAAGAGAATCGCTTTTTCAATTTCTGCGGGGAATTCTACTTTTAAAGATGATGGTATCTTTTATGTAAGTGCAAATTTTGAACCTGATAAATGTAAATTAGTTCAAGATGCAATATTTGAAGAAATCTCCAAAATACAAAAAAACGGTGTAACAGATGAACAATTAAAACTTGCAAAAAATATTATTGAGCGAAATACATATTATTCAAGAGAATCCGTTTCCAACATTTCTTCTGAAATAGGTTATACAATGGCGTTAACCGGTGATATAAAATTTTATGACTCATATTTGAATAATATAAAAAATGTCACAAAAGAAGATGTAAAAAAGGCCGCAGAAAAATACTTAGGACTTAGCAAAAGTGCAGTTTCAATAGTATTGCCGGAAGGCAGCGAAGAGATTCCTGTATCAATATTCAAAAAGAAAAACGATGGCAGTGCAGAATTAATAAGTCAAAATGACCAAACAAAAAAATACACACTCTCAAATGGCGCAACGTTTGTGTATTCTGAGAATGATGCGAATGATATTATTGCAATGAGTATCTATGCTAAAGGAGGCCAGCTCCTTGATAAGAAAGCCGGAACTGCAAATTTAGTAGCATCTGCTATGACAAAAGGTACAAATAAATATTCCTCCCTTGAGTGGTCACAGATGCTTGAAGACCATGGAATAAAGATTTCTCCGGCAGTAGATGCTGATACTTTTGTCATTTCTGTATTAACAACCAAAGATGAATATGACACAACACTTGAACTTTTGGATGAAATTGTTAATTATGCAAAATTTGACGAAATTGAGATTGGTAAAATAAAATCTGACAAGTTAAATCAAATAAAAGCAAATAGAGATATCCCTCTCCAGAGGGCTCTTGATGAATACAGATACCTGATTTTTAAGGATAGTCCATATACAATATCTTCAAAAATTCTTGAAAAGAATATTCCTGATATTACAAGGGAAGATATGATAGAGTATTATAACAAAATATTTGTGCCAAATAATCTTGTAATTTCGGTTAACGGAAATATTGACAAGGACAAAACAATAAAAGAATTGAATAATATTTTCAATAAACAACAAGAAACCGAAATGAATTATCAGGACTTTGCCAAAGAAATTCCTCATCCTGATTGTCCTAGAGTTTCAGTGCAAAATATGCCGTCAACTCAAACTGCGTGGATAATGCTTGGGTGGCAAACTGAAGGTGTTATGAACGAAAAAGATTATGCAACGTTGCAGGTAATTGATTCTTTGCTTGGCAGCGGAATGAGTTCAAGATTATTTATTGATTTAAGAGAGCGTCAAGGACTTGCATATCAACTCGGTTCAGGATATTCACCGCATGCGCTAAGAGGCAGCTTTGTATTGTATATCGGTACAAATCCGTCGACATTAGAAAAATCAAAACAAGGATTATTCGACGAAATAAATCGTTTAAAAACCGAATATGTCGGAGATAAAGAACTTAAAGATGCCAAAGAAAAACTTTTGGGCAACTATCTTATAGGACTTGAAACAAACCTTGATAAAGCATCAAATACAGGCAGCTTTGAAATTCTTGGTATGGGGTACGATTTTGACTATGAAAAACTTATAAACAGCATAAAAGATACCGATATAATTGAAGTTGCTAACAAATATTTTAACGATAACTATATATTATCGATAGTTACACAGTAGCAATTCTTTTCATAAATTCGCGAGTTTTAATCCTTACTTCTTCGTCAATATTCAAAATATCATCTAATGACGGGGATTGAATAGGATTAAAACTTTCCATTTGTTCAGAAATTATACCATATATATCATATAGTTTAATCTCGTTGCGCAGATATGCAAAAACAGCTTCTTCATTAGAAGCGTTAAAATACACCGGCATGCTGCCGCCAATTTTACCGGCATCATAAGCAAGTTTTAGCCCTTTAAATTTTTCTAAATCCGGTTTTGAAAAATCAAGATGAGCTATTTCACTAAAACTAAAGCTGTGAGATTTTATTCCTTCAAACCTCTTTGGATAAGTAATTGCGTATTGAATAGGAATATGCATACTTGGAATTCCAAGTTGTGCAATTACACTGCCGTCTTTATATTCTATTGCCGAATGCACTATACTTTGAGGGTGAATTACAACTTCAATATCATCATAATCCATATTAAATAAATGATGTGCCTCAATAACTTCAAGCCCTTTATTTACTAAAGTTGCACTGTCAATTGTAATTTTTTTACCCATATTCCATCTTGGATGAGCCAGAGCCTGATCCGGTACAGCATTTTTCATATCTTCAATAGTTTTTTCCAAAAAAGGCCCGCCGCTTGCTGTTATTATTAATTTATCCACTTGTGAAATATCTTTAATACACTGGTGAATTGCGCAATGCTCACTATCAACAGGAATAATATTGACGCCTTTATTTTTGGCTTTTTGCATTACAATATCCCCTGCCATAACAAGAGTTTCTTTATTGGCAAGAGCGATATCTATACCGCTATCAATAGCTGTTAGAGTAGGTTTTAATCCAACTTTACCAGATACGGCAACAAGAATTATGTCATTATTTTTATCAGAACATATTTGTTCCAAACCTTCTTCACCGTACAATACCTTAATATTACCGAAATCTACTTCTTCTTTTGCAGGTTTCCCGATACATACATATTTAGGTTTAAATTTACGAGCCTGTTCTTTTAACAAGTCAATATTGCTTCCTCCGGAAAGAGCAACAATTTCAAACTTATCTTGAAGTTTTTCAATAACCTCAAGAGCCTGAGTCCCGATGGAACCGGTTGAACCTAATATACTGATTTTTCTCTTTTCTTCTCTTGTCATAATTTAAATTTATTATATCACGGCAAAATTTATCTTATACAAATTCTTTTTGAATGGATTTTCCTTGAACATTTTCAGATACAACAGGCAAAGCCACGTAAAAATTTGATCCTTTATTTTCTTCACTTTCACACCAGATAGCGCCTTTGTGAGCTTTTATAAGCTGTTTGGCAATCGGTAGTCCCAAACCGGTACCTCCGACTTTTCTTGTCAGAGAATTTTCTATCTGTGTAAACATATCAAATGCTTTTAATATGTTTTCCTGTTTAATACCAATACCCTCATCCCTTACGCTAATGAGTACATAATCTCCTGATAATACACCGGCATCATTTTTAAAACTATCACTAATTACAATATCATCCGCATTTTTTAATTCTGATCTGATAACAACTTTTTTACCTTGAGGAGTGAATTTTATAGCATTTGAAACTAAATTAGTTAAAACTTGTTCCAATCTTTGTGCATCAGCATATATATCAGGTAAGCTTGCCTGTTCTTCGGTATGAAAGTCGATTAAATGCTCTTTTGCAACACAATCAAAGTTGTTTTTAACATTTTCAATAACTGAATGAATGTTCATAGTTTTATAGTTGAAAACCATTTTACCGGCTTCAATTTTATTTATATCAAGGATATCGTTTATTATATTGGTTAAATTTGTCACATTACGCTTCGCCATATCAACGAATTTTACGGCATTTTCTCCCAAATCTCCGCAACGTCCGCTTGATAATATAGAAAGAGCATTTTTTATCGGGGTCAAAGGTGTTCTTAATTCGTGAGAAACAATAGATATAAAGTTTGACTTAACCCTTTCTAATTTTTCAAGCTCTTGATTTTTTTCAATAATTTTTTTATACAGTCCTGCGCTTTTCAAAGGTAGAGAGACTTGTCTTACAAGAGTTTGGAAATATGCAGCATCATCTGTTGAAAATGGTTTATTTTTAAAAATTTCAATACATCCAAAAAATTCATCTCCCAAATCTATTGGTGCAAACATATTATCGTACTGAAAAATTGAGAACGTGAATTTTTCATTGGGATTTTTTATATTTTTTATTATTTTCAAATTTCTATCATCAATCTCAAACGGGATATCACGGCTTTCGAAAAGTGTTTTGTAATTTAAAACAGCACGAAATTTTAGGGCATTAACAAGTTCTTCCGACAAATCATATAACGAATTTATTATAAGAACAGGTTCATTCTCAAATCCGAATGAAATAATACAAGTCAAATCAAAACTCAAAGACTTATCCAGTCCTTCGGTCATATAAGTCAAAAGTTCTTTTGAATTAAGTGTGCCTGCAAATTGAGAACTTGTATTGTATAGAACATTCAACCTATAAAGGCTTTCGGCCATGTCATTATTGCGGATTGATAATTTGTCTAAGTTTTCTTTGATTTTAATATCATTATTAACTGTTGTAACTATAAAATTATCATCGTACTCAGGAAATATAAATCCACTGACCATAGATGAAAGCTCTTTATCAACATTATGCCCTGCAGTGATTAAAAGGATTTGTGAGTTTTCTAATCGGGATTTAATTTTTTTGACAGTCGATAATATATCTATCATTTGAATATTTTCATCAATAACAAAAACATCCGGAGCTTCAACTTCTATCGAATCAAATAAAGACGTTGAAGTACAACAAGAGTTTAAATTGTACGTTTTCCTGTCAAAAAGTGTTTTAAATCTGTCTATAAGCTCATTATTTTCGCTTATTAGTAATATATTCCCCATATTTATATTTTAATTTGAGTATTTTATTTGGCAAGTTAGTAAAAATTTTTAAAAAAATATTTTTTTTAAACCGCAACTTTTGTAGTTTATAATAGCGTAAAAGCACTCTATATAATAAAAAGGCCAGTTGTCTGTCCGTATTTTTACGTACGTAAAAATACGGACTTTATTTTCTAAAAAAAACGTTTATACTAAGAGTGTAATCGGTTAAGATTCAAGCTCGAGGGCACAAAAGCCCTTAAAGATATTTGTATCTTTTGATGGTAAAAGTCGTTTGCCGATTTTATATACGGGAGAGGACTATCTTTATGGGATATATTCATTGTTGCGGCGGGCTGCGTAAAACTCAAAGTTTTACGTTGATACCAAATAAAGAATTTGTTGTCTGTGAATTGGATTATTTAAAAAAATGCCCGATATGCGGTAATACGGTAGTACAACTAACAAGAATATCAAAAGATGAAAATATTTCTACCGTCAGGTATCATAACAAAAATGCATTAGCCTTTTTAAAAAAAATGAAACCAAAAATTCTCTATGAAAATAAATACATTGACTATTCCAAAACTAAAAAAGGAAATTTTTATCTAAACTATAACGAATACGGCATCAAAAAAAGATGCTACTCCAACCTATCTAATCTGAAAATCGGATTAAACTCCACTATTTAATATCTGCATCCTTCATTTTATTTACCCTTGCAAAAGGGGAAAATATTTCCCCTTTTATTTTTTTAAATGGAAATATTATTAACATTGCTAAAGGCTATTAGGGTAACATGAAATTTAACGAATCAGATACAGAAGGAAGTTTAATGAACTTATCGACAAGAGAAAACATTGTGTTGGCTCTGGTCGCAGATGGGTACAGTTATAAAGAAATTGCGTTGAAATTAAGAATTTCAATAAGAACAGTTCATACATATATGGGCAGATGTTTATTTAAGCTGAAAGTAAATAATCGTTCTAAGGCTATTGCAATATATTCTGCACTAAACGCGAAAAGCAAATAAGCAAAAGAGGATATGAATGAAAAAAATAGTTTTGCACTGGACCGCCGGCACATATTATCCAACACAATATGAAAAGCAGTTTTATCATTTTTTAGTAGATAAAGACGGTAAAATTTATAACGGAATTTATAAACCTGAGGATAATGAAACTTGTGCAGATGGTAAATATGCTGCACATACCGGCGGGGGAAATACCGGCGCAATAGGGGTTAGTCTTTGTTCCATGGCAGGCTTTAAATCTTCTAAAGCTCAAGGCCAATATCCGATAACTTTAATTCAATTTGAATCCTGTATGAATTTATGCTCTTTATTAGCAATTAAATATAATATTGAAATTACCCCGCAGACAGTAATGACACATTATGAATTTGGCAAAACTCATCCGAATAGCACCAGCTTTGGCAAGATTGATATAACATATCTTCCTCCATATCCTTGGGTAGGAAAAGATGATATCGGCGGTTTTATCAGATCAAAAATCAGATGGTATAAAAATAAAAATTTGAAAGGTTAAATTATGGAAATTAATTATTTTGACTTATCGGGCGGTGTAAATCAGGCATCGACGAAAACTGAACTTGGATTAAATACGCGTACTATTTACTGGGCAGATTCTACAAATATAGAAATTCATGAAAATAAAGGGATAATAAAGCAAAAAGGTAATACTGTTTTGGTGGAACTGCCGCAGCAAGAAGCTATTACTGCTATACACCAGTTGGAAGCCGAAAATATATACAAATTAATAATTACCACAGCTCAAGGGAATATTTATATATATTCAGATGTAAGTAATTCTCTTGTTTTGATAGACAAAAAATTATCAGGAAACAATGTTATTTTTGCTAATTTTTTACGTGGTGTGCTAATTGCAACAGAATCAGATGAAATGTTTTACCTGAAAAATAATGCGAACTATGATACGGAAAATTGCAATCTGAGGGATTTAGAAGAAAATCCGCTTATACCTGATTGTATAACAGTGTATAAAGGTCGTGTATGGTGTGCAAAAGGTTCTACAATATATTACTCTGCACTTGGAACATATAATGACTTTATAAGTGCTAATGATGCCGGATATATAAATGATTTTCACACGGATACTGCTGATATTGTAGGAATGGAAAGTTATAAAAATTATCTTGCCATATACAAAAAGGAAAGAGTTTATCTTTTAGGCGGTTCAAACCCTGAAGATTTCGCGATTATACCTTTTGCGGATAAAGGAACATATTCAAATAAAGCAATTGTAAATGTTGATAATAAACAGTATTTTTTAAGCAACGGTATATATGCACTTGAGCAAGTCGGGGAGCTAAATCAAATAAGACTCGGGTCTGAAATTTCACAAAATATTAAAAAGGAATTTGATTCTATAGATTTACCTAAAATAAATAAATCTTTTGCACTTCACTATCAAAATAAACATCAGGTATGGTTCTTTTTCCCGTACATAAAAGAGCAATATTATCACACGGTATGGATAAATGATTATGTTAATAAATCATGGATGAAAAGGGTTATTCCTCAAAATATAACCTGTGCTTGCAATTTTAAATCATTTATTGTCAGTGCGGATTCGACAGGAAAAGTTTATATAGAAGATTACGGAAAAACTTTTAACGGTTCAGCTGTAACATTCCAGTGGAAATCACCGTTCTTGTCATTAACAAACCCGCACCACAGAAAACTCATAGATGAATTTTATTTCATTTTGGATAACGAATACGAGAACAAATTTAATTTTTCTGTATATAAAGATTTTGATGAACATTTCCCCGATGACAAAGAATTGATATACACAAAACACTTTAACCAGCTCGTATGGGGAAAAGAAAATACAACATCAGAAGATATAACTTCCTGTTGGGCGCAGGATAATGCTGACGTTCCTGTATGGGCAATTGGTACAGATACAATGGAAAAAGCTGAAATTTGCGGCAGTTGTTTTGCCGTACAACTATGCGTAGAAGGTAAAGAAATTGAGGACAATTGCGCAATTATAGGTCTGCAATTTAGAGAAATTTACAATGATGACTAATATAAAAGCTACTCACCACTCATATTAAACGTACACACAAAACACGAAAGGACAAAAAAATGACAGATTTTTCAACAACTTACTCCGCATTTATTCCAGAATTATGGAGTCTTAAATTAAACACAATGTTAGAAAAAAACTGCGTAATGATGCAATGCGTAAACAGAAACTGGGAAGGAGAAATTAAACAACAAGGCGATAAGGTTAAAATTATTACTCCGGCAGAAGTGTCTGTTTCTACTCTTACAAGTGACAGTATTACATATTCGTCTTTAACTCCTACTTCAAAGGATTTGGAAATAGACCAGAAAAAATTCTTTGCTTTTAAAATTGATGATGTTGCCAAAGCTCAATCAAATGGTGACATTATGGAAGCGCACTTAAACAATGCAAAAAGAGCAATTGAAGAAGTTCAAGACACATACCTATTAGGCTTGCATACAGATGTAACATCAGCAAATACAGTCGGTACTGAAGCTGTACCAATTGAACTGGATAAAAGTACAATTTACAGCAATTTTGTAAAACTTGCTATGGCATTAAAAAATTCTAATGCCGTATACGCCGGTGTTCACCCTTGGGTCGTTATAAATCCTACAATCGAAGCATACTTATTGCAAAGTCCTGAATTTATCAGTGCGTATAACATCGCAGACAAAACACTAAGAGAAGGTTCAATAGGGCAAATTGCGGGCATGGATGTATTAGTAAGTACAAACTTAACTGAAGTTGATGATAAATATTATGTTCTTGCAGGAACAAATGATGCAATTACATTTGCTTCTCAACTTGCAAAAATCGAAAGCCTAAGAGATAAAGATTCATTCTCTGATTTAGTCAGAGGCTTATATTTATATGGGGCAAAAACAGTTCAACCGGCTGCACTTGCCAAAATGATCGTAAGCGCATCATAAATTGTGAAACCAATTTTGTGTACTCTTTTTCCCCTCGTGAAAAAGAGTACACCCGATAAATCAGGAGAAATTTAAATGTTTTCGAATATAAAAGAGCTTATAAAACAGTTAGCACAAAATGCAGTAGTAATAGCAGAAACAGAGCTTGGTTCCGGCAGAGGAGAACAAAAAAAGAAGCAGGCAATTAAATATATACTTGATAATTTGCCATTCTGCGGGATTGTCAGAGAGATAATCTCGATTTTTTTATCAGGCTTTATAGACAACGCAATAGAAGCATCCGTTTGCTACATGCATTCACTTCAAAAACAAGAAAAAGGAGAATAGAACAATATGTTAAACCAGAATATAAACGGAATTTCACCAAGTGCCGTGACTCCGCAAATAAATTATACAGATGTAATCCAACAAATCGAGCAAGCTCTTGCCTCAGATGTGCAGAAATTGCAGCTGTTAACACAACAAGGTATAGTAACACAACAACAAGGACAATACCTTATGAATGAATTAGTAAATAAAAAACAACAAATTGATGTGTTTAAGCAGTCTTTGCAAAATCTTACACCACATGTACAAGAACAAGTTCCCCCTCCAGAAAAAGAAACCGTAAATCCCTTAGAAATTTTCAACAAGGAAAATCCGGATTTCTTTACAAGTGAAGGGCGTAAAGAATTGTTAGAATACATTAAAGATTTAGATGTTGATAAAGATGAAATTTCCAAAATAGCAAATCTTGCACAAAATCTTGAAAATTATGCAATAGAACGCTATTTAAAAAAGTCCGCACACGATAAATCATTAAATGACGAAAACTTTATCGCAAAGAGCAAATTGACTTCATACGCTCAACATGCTCCATCCGATAGTAATTACAACAGGATTTTTACTCGCGAGGACCTCGGCAAAATGAGTGGTGAAGAGTTCACCAAAAACGAAAAACTGATAATGGAACAGGCAAGACAAGGCTTGATAAAATAACCCCTAATCAGTTTGTAGCAAATTGAGTTTGGGAAGGGATATATCCCCTTCCCAAACTTTACAAAAAAGGAGATTAAATGAATTACTTAGAACTTATAAACAAATGCCTGCTTGAGCTTAATTACAGGGAAGTTAACGCTTTCTCAGAGCTTGTAAAAAATGATCATAAAAGGATAATGTCGATAATAAACATTATAAACAGAGAAATTTGTAACAGTGATAATTGGAATTTTTTACTAAGATCAAAAACTTTAAATATTCCGGCTCGAACGACAATGGTAGAAAATACTATAAACGGCCGTATATTACACTTGCTAATTGACGGAACAAAATATCATTTCAAAGGTGATTTTGAAAAATTCTTAACCTCAAACCCTCCTGCTCAGACTTATTCAATTTGTTCCGACCAGCTATTATTCCCCAAATTCACTGAGAATAAAACTGCAGAAGTAATCTACTATACTCAAAATTGTGCGACATCATCAGGTGGCAGTGAAAAAGAAGAAATGACTGTTTCGGATGATCAATCACTTTTGCCCATGCCTTTTGCTGAACAATTACTTGTATATGGGACATGTCTGAGATTAAAAGGGAATCCGTCATATATAAAATTCAACTATTGGATGAGCATGTACAAAGAGGCTCTTTTGAACTTAAAATCCAAAAGCAGTATTGATGCAAATGACAGTGCAAAAGTAAGACTTTTTAGGCGATAACCGTAAAAAAAACAGGAAGTCGTTTTCATTCCCCCCTGTTAAGATTTACACTAGCCGAAATATAAATAGCATGTATATTATACAAACTATTAAAAAAAAACACAAATTATTATAAGAAATGTAACATGATGAAACAATTAACAAAACAGCAAAAACAATTTGTACTCGAGTATATCAGAACTTTAGACGGAGAACAGGCTCTCAAACTTGCAGGATACAAAACAAAAAATTCAAGGCAATTTGCAGCGGAGTTATTGTCTAAAGATTTGATAATTAGTGAAATAAAAAAACAACTTAAATCACAAATAAACACTCTATGCATACAAAAAGGTTATGTTATCCAAAAGTTATTACAAATAGCCGAGTTTTCTCTGGAGGAAGAAGACATACTTGATAAAGAGGGAAACTATACCGGTAAAAAGAAGTTAAGAGACTCAGGAGCCGGACTAAAAGCTCTGGAAGCTATATGTAAATACCTCGGCTTTTCAAATATAACAGGTGAAGAAAACAACTATCAAGAAGCAAAAATCATTACAATAGCAAATTTAGATGATAAAAAAATTTAAAATATGAGGTTAACAATGAAAGAAGATAAAGAAATTGAAAAAATTCTGTTAAATGATGAAAATTATGAAAAATTCCTGCATTCAAAAACAGAAAAAGAATTCCAAAACATACTAAGCCAAGAACAATCAAATAAAACACGAGAATTAACGAATATAAAAGATGTTCCCAAGGATTTACTATTTACAAAAAATGCCATTTACATGGTTATAAATAAAGAAAGTAAAACAAAATCATACATAAACGGACTGCAAGCGGAAGGCTTTTTAGGTTCGCAAGAAATTTTGAGAGATAAGTTCCTCTCGGGCCAAACCGACTATTTCGTCTGCGGCAACAATTATATAAAATTTTATAAGGTAAAAAAATAACAAATGTGTAAATTTATACAAGTCATTTATAATCCCCGACTCATTCTTTTTCAAAATTTGCACTATATACCTAAAATAAGATCATGTTACGAAAAATATTCCAAATATCTCCATGATGATTTTGCAAACGCAAATTTCAATTCTTATATAGAGGGAGTTTCTCCTTACATTTGGGCTATTTTAGATTTCGACGATAATTTTATGGGTTTTGCGTTGCTGGATAATTTCACAGGGAACAATACCAATAAATATAGTGCCGAACTCACAACATGCTTTGAAAAAAAGGCTTGGGGTGCATTTACCCGATATAGTGCAAAGTTTTTTTTGAAAAAATGCTTTGATGAGCTTGGATTATACAAAATAAAAGCATTTGTATATCCGGATAATTTTCGTGTTTCAACGTTGCTAAAGTCCGCCGGATTTAAGTACGAAGCAACCATTCCAAAAGAAACGATAAGATTTGGAAAGCTTCAAGACATCCATCAATACGCAATATACAGAACATATTATTATAAAGAGGTGAAAAATGAATATCAATAATAAAG
This sequence comes from uncultured bacterium, assembly GCA_902801985.1. Lineage (GTDB taxonomy): Bacteria > Cyanobacteriota > Vampirovibrionia > Gastranaerophilales > Gastranaerophilaceae > Zag111. Next base: position 86,346 of record CADCKD010000004.1, read on the forward strand.
AGGCAAAACCTGTACATAATGCCTACACTGAACAAATTTTATTAAACAGTATCATTGAGAAATATGATTACTATGACGAGCAAAGAAGTCAGCAAAAATCAGATAACAGGCTTATTTCAAATGCGATTTACAACTCAACAATTCCAACAATAAACAGTTGGGATTGCAAAATACAGCTTCCGGAGATTTATGAACTTTCTCAAACATTAAAATCGCATATTATGCAAAATTTATACTCTCACCCTGATGGGATGTTTGATGTTTCGGGAGTAGATTTTGAGTCCCAAAAGTATGCAAATAAGCAAAAAGCAATGCTTGTCAATACATTTGAGGAAATGAAAGTTACCGAAGAAATAGAAAAAATTGTAGATTCCGTAGTTGAAACAGGAGAAGTAACTCTATTTATCGGATGGGAGACACGTACTAAAAAAGTAAGACGTCCTCTCAGTATAAAAGAACAAATAGAAAATAATACTAATGCCGCCTTTACCATAGAAGACAAAATTGTATATGACAATGCCAAAGTTAAATTTGTCAATTATGAAGACTTTGTTTTTGACAAAAACGGAATTACGAATTGGGACTCATGTTCGAAAATTTACAGAACATATCAAACATTTGATGAAATAAAAACAAATAAATCAAACAACATGTTAAATACAGAAAAGCTGGAACTATTGAAAGGAGTGATGGCAAAAAAACAAGGATATAACGAAAAATATTCAAATAATAAAATTGAGGTACTTGAATTTTGGGGCGATATAGAACTCCCGAACGGTGAAACACTTAAAAATCAATTGATTTCAGTTGCCGGCAGAAAGGTTATTATAAGATTAGAAGCTAACCCTTTTGTCATAAATCCGTTTATTCACGCCAATATTATTGAATGCCCGTCAACAGGGAGGGGAATTTCTCCGCTTCGAGTTGCACTTATTTTAAACAATATTTCATCCACAATTTTGAATAAGCAGCTTGATGCATTAGCTCTAATGATGAATCCTCCATACTTGGCTCCTAAAGGATGTTTTAGAGGCACTCAAGATATAAGTCCCGGTAAAATTATTGAATATGATTCAACGCTTATGACTTCTGTTCCTACGCCGTTATCGTTTGATAAAGCTATGACCGGATGGGACTTTTTGAACTATTTTAAATCCACAACAGAAAGTGCCACAGGTATATTCAAAAATATGTCAGGTAACTTGCAATCATTTGACAGGACTGCAACCGAAATAAACTACTCTGTCGGAGGGCAGGAAGCCAGACTGAATATGATACTTGAATCAATTAACCGAAAAGTAATTGTTCCGATGGTCGAAAAAACTGCTGAACTTATTTCAAACTTCAAAATCGGAAAAGAATCTATACTTATCAACGATAAAGGGCGAAATGAATTTATCGACATAGATGACAAAGTAAGAAATTCAAATTACATATACAGATACGGCGACAGAAAAGCAACTTTTGAGAGAAAATCCAAACTTAAAGAGTTATTTGAAGTTATTCAATCTTTTGTCCAAAATCCTGAAGTTTCTCAACGTATCAACTGGATTGAATGTTTTAAGTTTGCACTTGAACAATATGGAGTAGAAAATGCAAACAATTTCCTTTCTAAAGATGCACAAAATACTCAATAATTACTAAAGCTTTGCATAGTATAACTCCTAATGAGGGAAGATATAATTCTTCCCTTTTTCTTTGTCAATTTTTGAGAGGTGAAAATATGAAATACAAATTGTTAGATGCACAAAGGGAATTTTTAGAAATTCCTCACAACTATACACTTGATATTGCTGTATATCAAGGTGGTTACGGCTCGGGAAAAACTTTTGCGGGAGCTTTGCTTGGTATATTGCTTGCAATAAAATACCCGGGAATAAGAGGGCTTGTTGGTGCTCAAACTTACACTCTTGTGCGTGATACAACATTAAAAACTTATTTTGAGCACTTAGATAATATCGGATTCAAAGAAGGGCTTGATTATAAATGGAATTCTTCAGAGCAAAAACTCATATTCCATAACGGTTCTGAAATATTATTCAGACACTTTGATGAGCCAAATAAATTGAAATCATTGAATTTGGGATTTGTTGAAATAGAAGAGATGTCTGATATACCTTATGATACGTTTAAAATGCTTCTTGCCAGAATGCGCCAAAGAGTACGAAAAAGCTGGGGAAAATTCACTTATAGAATTTTTGGGCACACAAATCCCGAACTTCAGCAAGGTTGGATTTATACCACATTTTTTATAAATCCTCCGCCAAATTACAGAATAATTTGTGCCCCGACGACACAAAATATTTACCTCCCTCAAGGTTTTTGTGAAGAATTAAAACAGCTTTATGATGAAAAATACTACAATACATTTGTTCTCGGGCAAACAGGCAATTATAGCGATAATCTTGTTGTCAAAGACTTCACTCAAGAAAATATAAAAGATATTCCGTATAGAGAGGACTTCGACGTACATATAAGTTGTGATTTTAACGTAGATCCGATGGCGTGGGTTTTGGCGCACAAAACTGAAGATAAAGTATTTTATTTTGATGAGCTGGTTTTGGAAAATACTACAACCTCCAAAACTTGTGACGAATTTTACAGAAGATATCCAAATCATAAAGGCAAAATTATAGTAAACGGTGATGCTTCAGGGGACAATCGCAGCTGTACAAGTGAGTATACAAATTATGTAATTATAAAAAAGAAATTACTATCCTTTGGTTATGATGCAGAAATAAAGATTAAAGCCTTTAATCCCCCAATAAAAAATCGTGTAGCCGCGTTCAATGCCAAAGTTCGAAATGCCGCAGGGCAGATAGGGCTCTATATTTCCCCAAAATGTGAAAAACTTTTATACAATATACACAATCTTCGATATATAGAAGGGACTTCCAAAATAGATATCCCAAGTTATACCCAAATTAAGCAATCAAAAGAGCTTAAATTTTTATCCCATCCGTTTGATGCTGCAAGTTATCTTGTAGATTTTTATTGGCCGATAGTTTTATAAAGGAGAAAAATATGAATACAGAAACACTAATTTATTATGCGCCGGTACTGGTTGTAGTATTGGTATTTTTAATTCAACAGCGAATAGTAGTTACGCCGGAAGAACTTGAACGTAAGCATCGTGAAATTCTTTCAGATATAGAAGAAAGGTTTGTAACTCGCAACAGTTATGATGATTTAAAATCACAATTCATTGATATGAAAGAAAAAATCGACAAAATATATGACTGCCTGATTTTTTAATTTAAACATTTATATCTTGAATTATTATTAAGAATATTATATTATTTATGAATATAATAATATATAAGGAAAAACTTATGAAAAATTTTAAATACTTTATAATCGGCATTTTATGTTTTTGCAATATTTGCATAGCGCGAGCCGAGGTTATAACAAATTATAATAACCCTGTTATATACAAAACAGTTTTATTCAAAAATGGCGAAAAAGATGCAAATGAAATTGTTTACGACTATATTTTAAAAGAAACACCTGCTATAAAATCTTCTCCGAGTTTTAGTATAAAAACAATCGCCGCATATAAAATAGATTTAAACAATGATGGAGTAAATGAAATAATCGCAACATCATCATGGTTTCATTCAGGGAAAATGGGAGCATACAATGTATTTATATTACAAAAACAAAAAAATAATAATTATAAAGACATTAGCTTACTAAATACATATCTTAAATATCCAATATACATCCTCAAACACAAAACTAATGGTTACCATGATATCAAAACAACAGCAACAGGTACCAAATACAATATAAATGGATATTTTGACGGTCAATGGTATACATTGCGTTAAATTATAAATATTTATAAATTTTGTACACACAGTAATAAAGGTATAGAAATATACCTTCTATTTGTAATGAAAAAAGGAGAAAAAAATGAAAAAATTTACAAACTCATCAATGGATTACTTTGAAGCACTTGGGCAAAAAGAATCAAGCGGACGGTATAATGTTGTTAACCGCTACGGTTATGCTGGCAAATACCAAATGGGAGATAGTCGCTAAAAAAAATTAAAATAACTTGACAATCCACATAATTGTCGCAATAAAAAGGGAAAACAACGCCATTAAAAATAACACACACGCTAATGAAAATCCAATAGAAAATATCACATTATAAATAGCAACAATTAACTTTGGTATCTTAATTTTTAGGTTTAATTTAAAATTAGGGAACTTTTTTTCGATTAGATATTTTCTAATCAAAATTTCCAAAATAGTAAAAACAAATAACCACAATAAAATTATTATGCTTAAAATCATAACAAAAATCTCAACACCACCGATTGCTATAAAATCATTTGGTGCTGGAGGAGGATAATCAGTTTTGCTATAGATTATTATAGAATATACAACAATAAGACTCCACAGAGCAGATACATTTATAAAAAAATATTTTTTATATTCAAGGAAATTCATACGGCAATTGTATTACAAAGACATTAAAAAGAAAAGGAGAAAAAGATGTCAAATTTTTTACAACAAAATAAAGATGCTTATAATTTTTATAAGAACAAAGAATTACAAAAAGAATTTAATGACAAATTAGTTCAAAAAACAGGATATTATCAAAAGAAATTTGGATTTGAAACGAATCCACGAAAAGGGCATGAATTTTGGAATGTAGAAGCAGACGCTTTTAAGCATGCATTTGGGAGCACAGAAATGTATCTAAAATATGGAAATGTATGGAGTACAGCCTTTGATATTGGTCATGAATACCGAACCCCTCATAATCCACAGGGAGAATGGAACATGGACTCATGGAATAATAATCAAGGTCGTGAAATCGCACGGGAAATTCAAAAAGAATACGGAGATAATTTTATGAAATTATCTCAACAACAGCGGAATGATATTATTGCTGTAAAAGTCATGAACAGAATGCGTAACGGGCAACTAATAACTAATCCTAATGACCGAAGAAAATATACGGGTATAGCTGAAAATTTTGTCAACGGTTTAAAGAGTATTCAAGAATCAAAAATCCCATACACACCTACACGCAGTATCGGTGGTGTTATGCCAAACGGTCTTCCCACCGGCTTTGCCACTCCAGTAGGGCATATATATACAAGAGAAGACCTTAGGAATATGAGCAAAGATGAATTTGTTAAAAATGAAAAAGCAATAATGAAACAGCTCAAAGAACGAGGAATTCCAACACGTGATGAACTCGAAAAACAAAAATCTTTATCCCGAGGGCGCTCAAATTCAGGCTCAGATTCAGACGGCGGTCACTGGGTTACAATAAACGGCAACCACGTACTGATGAAAGATTAATAATGTTTATATTCTTGAATTATTATTAAGTAAATGATATTGTTAGTTGATACAATAATATTATGAGGAAGATTTTATGAATATCTTTAAATATTTTATTATTAGTGTTTTTTGCCTATGCAGCATTTGCAATGTACAGGCTGAAGTTATTACAAAATACAACGACCCTGTTATTTATAAAGCCATTATTTTTAAAAACGGTGAAAAAGATGCAAATGAAACATTGTATGAATTTATAAAAAAAGAATATCCTCCGGAAGACCTTAAATTTTGGGACTTTTCTGAAAATTCCGTTTGCGCATACAAGGTAGATTTAAACAATGACGGCACAAACGAAATATTAGGATACGCAAAACCGCTATCATTCCAAGGTTGGTATGATGGAACGAATTTATTTATACTTAAAAAAATTAAAAATGAATACATTAATATTTGCATATCAGGAATACAATTTTCCCCCCTTAGAAATTTATATATTTTAAAAAATAAAACAAACGAGTACTATGATTTAAAATTTTATTTTGAAAGAGGTATGGATAATGATTTTGGTTATGCATCATTAAAAATAACGGTTATGAATGGAACTACAAAAAAATGCCGCAAACACCTGAAAGAACTAAAAATTTAAAATAAAAAATAAAAATAATATGTACAACTATAAAGAAAAAGGTATTACTAAAATACCTTTTTCTTGCATGAAAAAACGAAAGGACAAAAACATGATTAAAACACTAGACGAATTTTACAGAGATTTAGGAGCAAGCGAATCAAGCGGACGGTATAATGTTGTTAACCGCTATGGTTATGCTGGCAAATACCAAATGGGAGAACAAGCTATGGTTGCTGCGGGCTACTATAAACCTAAAAACAAATATAATAATGATTGGACAGGTCAATTTACAGGACAAGATGGCATTTATAGCTTACAGAATTTTTTAAATAATCCTAAAGCACAAGAAAATGCCCAAGTTGCGTTTAAACGAGCCCAGTGGAACGAACTTATAAACAAAGGCGCAACGAGATACCTTGGTCAAAATATAAAAGGCATAAACATAACCGCTTCTGCCCTCCTTGCAGGCGCACATTTAAAAGGCTCAGACACCGTTGCACTATTTTTAAAATCTGGTGGCAAGATAGATTTACCGGATAAAAATGGGGTAAAGGTTAGTGATTATATGAAAAAATTTCAGAATTATGATGTTGCGCCGATAACAAATAAAGAATATCAACCCCCAGAACAAAAAGATATTTTTAACAATATCAAATATCAGTATGGCGGGCTATATCATATCCCTTCACCATATGAAACAGAACAAGAAATAAATAATAAAATATTACAAAATATACAAAATCCCTTAGGTCTTCCCACAGGCTTTGCCACTCCTGTGGGGCATATATATACAAGGGAAGACCTTAAAAATATGAGCAAAGAGGAATTTGTTCAAAATGAAAAAGCCATTATGAAACAACTAAAAGAACGCGGAATTCCAACACGTGATGAACTCGAAAAACAAAAATCTTCATCCCGAGGACGCTCAAATTCAGACTCAGATGCAGACGGCGGTCACTGGGTTACAATAAACGGCAACCACGTTTTGATGAAAGATTAATTTAAAAAGACCCGTTTTTACGGGTCTTTGCTATTCCTATCCTAAATAAATTTCCTTGTCTTTTCCTAATTTCCAACGATTGTGCATTTTATGCTATAAAATTTGTTCCAAAACGATTTGCCCCTTGGAAGAATGATTGTTTCATCATTTGAGACAATGTTTTTTTAACGACTTTTTTATTATTTAAATTAACACTTACGTCATTTATTGCTTCAGATGTTGATTGATATGTCTTTGTAACTGCATCAGAAAATAATAGCAATGTTGCCATAACTTTTGTCCTCTCTTTTCTCTTTTCGGAAATTTCTTTTTCTTTATTTATCTCTTACATATATATAAAAACTTCTATTAAAAAAATATTGACTTTTTATATTCAATTTATATAAAACTTGTTACATTTCTTTACATATATGAGAGAATTGTTAAAGAATTACCCAAAATATGCCGACTAAAGACATGAACGAAAGGAATATTCAATGGGATTATCTTCAAACGCAAGACTTTTATCCATAACAGCCCGCTTGACAAGTAACGAATATGAGTCACAGCAGGTTTCTAATGCTAAAATGCGTCTTGCTACAAAATCTCAACAAGCAAGCGAAACTTATTTAGCAGCATTAAGCACAACAGATTATGCTTATATGACTTTTGATGCTCAAGGAAACGCTCAGAATGTTCCGTTAACTGCTGCCGTTTTATATCAATACGGCGCATCAAAAAATCAATATATGCTCTCTAACACTGCCGGACAGGCTCTTTTGAGTAGAGAAGATGCATACCATTATGATAAAGCTGAGACACTGAAAGATTTTATAGAAAGTTACGGTGTTAAAGCAAACTTCAGAACTCTGGATCTAGCAAAAAATTATGAATATCTTAAAGAAAATAAAAAAGACTTAGAAGATTGGCAAACATTGATGGATAATTATAAAGCAGACCATGATGTAAAAGTATGGGCTGATGCATACGAAACTAACAAAGAAGTCTACAATGTTGCATTAACAAATTATAACAAGATGGTTGAAGAACTTTCCGCAGGAAATGAGACCTTTACAGTTACTGAACTTAAGAAAAATGATGATGGAACATATGAAGTAGTTAAAGACGGCGAAACTAAAGAACCTAAAAAAGTTCTTTACGGTCCATATGAAATAGCTGAAACAGAACCAGATAAAATAGCAGAAGAGTTGAAAGATAAATATGATATAACCTTGGGTGATCGAATATATAGGTCGTATAGTAATCCACAAGAATTGCTTGATCAAATGGCTACAATGCTCAGTGATATCAGAACCCAATATGAAAACACAGTAACCTATGATGCATACATTGAGTCTAAAATTAAGCTTACTAATCCAACCAAATATAGTAAATACGTCGATTACATGGAACATTTAAACAACTTCAACGTAGAACTTGAAGAGCTCGGAATTACGGAAGATGAAGCATATACATACGACGATACAACAAAAGCTCAATGGTACACCAACTTGTGGTACCGTATCAACGGAAATTCTACTACAAAATCAGCTAATCCTAACTATGCAGAACTGGATAACAAGTTACTTACAAGCACATCTTGGATTAGAGATGCGTTAGCGCACGGTGATATCTCTATTGAAATGGGCTCTTACACTCCAACTGAAGAGGTTAATGTCCAAGGGCAACCTGCACTAAAAGTTTTAAAAGGCATATCTTGGACAACAAAAATGTTTTCATCTTGTCCTGATATTACTCAGAGAGATGACAGCGCTGCAATAGAAAGAGCTGAAGCAGAATATCAAAAAGCTTTAGCAGATATTAACTATAAAGATGAAAAATATCAAAGAAAACTGAAAAACTTAGACACAGAACACAATGCACTGCAAACAGAATATGAATCTGTTAAAAGTGCCCTATCAAAGAACATTGACAGATCATTCAAAGCCTTCCAGGGGTAGGGGTAGGGGTAAATGTACTTTACCGATGATTGCGCTAAACCTACACAAAATGCACCTAAGGGCTAGGGGTAAATGATACTCCCACCGGTTGCGCAAAAACAAGCGATTCTGTCATCCTGAATTTATTTCAGGATCTCCAATAAAACAAAAGTAATAAATAAAGATTTATAAAGACTTTTCCCCTATAATTTATTTTTTCCCTCTACCAAAGTTTCTTTAGTAGAGGTTTTCATTATGGGTGTGGTCTGAATAATCTCAACCCCCTTGCACCTAAGAAACTAATATACTAATATAAACTTATGAACAAAATTGCAATCACAACAGGGGACCCGAACGGAATCGGAGCAGAAATTACAATCAAAGCTCTGAACAAACTTGATTTGCCTGAAGATAAGGTCGCTATAATAAGCAACAAAAATATTCTCGATTTCTACGGGAAACTCAACAAAAATTACGAAATAATTGAAATTCCGTACAAAAATGAAGATATAAAACCGGGGGAAATTACAAAAGAGGCCGGAGAATTTTCGTTTCAGTCTTTAGTTAAAGTTTGTCAAATAAAGCCAAAAGCGATTGTAACCGCACCTGTTGCAAAGAGTGCGATGCATCTTGCGGGGCACAATTTCAACGGTCAAACAGAAGTTCTGCAAAAATATTTGGCTCACGACAATCAACTTGCGGAAATGCTTTTTGTTGCCGGGAATTTTAGAGTTTTGTTATTAACAAGACACTGTGCACTTAAAGAAATAAATCTTACAAAAGAACTTGTGATTACAAAAATTAAAAATCTTGTTAAAACATTTGAAAAAGATTTTAATATAAAATTGCCAAAATTTGCACTATGCGGCTTTAACCCTCATGCCGGCGAAGACGGAATTTTAGGCTCAGAAGAACAAAAGATTTTAATTCCCGCGGTCAAAGAATTGTTAAAATGCGGAATTGATATTTCTATGCCGCAGCCAGCTGATACTTTGTTTGTAAAGGCAGCAGAACACTATTTAAAAAATGAAAAAGATGAATATGACTGTTATATTGCAAATTATCATGACCAAGGTTTAATACCGATAAAAACAGTTGCGGGAATTAAAACAGTAAATACAACTATCGGATTGGATATTATAAGAACATCCCCCGGACATGGTACAGCTTTTGATATTGCAGGGAAAAGCATTGCAGATTATGACGGGATGATAGAAGCTATAAAACAAGTTTTATAGGCAAAATTTGGAATATATACAACCTGCGCAATTTTCTTGATTTTCTGGATAAATATTTGAATTGCTTATTTGTTTGCAGATTTGAGCAATTTTATTTTCATATATGGTTCTTATTTCAGGTGTAAACTTTATTATATAATTCTTTTTATCTTTTAAATTAATGTAGACAAATGCTAAAGAATCATATTGTTTTAAATATCTGTCCGCACAAACAAGATATATCATTGTTTGGAAATCATATTCAGGATTTTGTGGTATTGAACCTGTTTTGTAATCAAGGATGTAGTATTCCCCACCGTCTTTTACAAGGGCATCAATTCGACCTCCTACCCAGTAATTCTCAATCTTTGCGCTAATTTGGAATTCTGACTTGAAGTATTCTTTGTTATAAAATTCATTTTCCTTTAAAAGTTCCCATAATTCTTTTTCTTTTTCATTTAACTGTGTTTCAAGTCTTTCGATATTTATTCCCTGGAGATTATAATTTGCAAGGGCGTGAATTTTTTTACCCTTTTCAAACGGTGCAGGTGATTGTGGTGCGGAAATATTTTCTATATATGTGTAATAGAACTTTTTAGGGCAGGATACATAAGTTTTTAACATATTCGGAGAAAAAATATCAATCATTATACTTCGCCCCTTTCCACATTTTGTAATATTTCACTAAATATCATATTCGGTTCGGAATCTTTTAGTTTACCAAAACTTTGTTCTTTTTTACTTGTGCAAATAAATAATTTATTTTTTGCACGGGTAATTGCGACATATAAAAGTCTTAAGTTTTCAGCCAGTGTTTCTTGCTTCAATTCTAACTCACTTTTTTGCTTATATTGAGAATTCAAGGATTTTATTTCTTCCAGAAAATCTGCGGATTTTAGTGTGATAGATTCGACAGATAACGGCAAATTCTTTTCACTCAATTCCGGTAGTACAACAAGATTGAACTCATCCCCTTTTGATTTGTGCATGGTCATTATCTGAATTTTACCCTGTGCTGATTTTTTATCATCCTCATCTTCTTCATTAAAGAATTTAAAACCGCTCAAGTTTGGCCTTTTTGCAAGTTCTCCCAGTCGATTAACGGCATATTCAAGAGAATTGTTGTTCATGCAAATTCTTTTAACTAAAGTTGAAATCAAATATATATTTGATTTATCAATATCTGTTTTTAAAAGTCTTAAATCTTCTGCAATCTTTATCACAAGTTCATTAGGCGGCAAGGAACACAATGAAATCCAATAGTTTACATCCCAATAAAATTGTTCCAGAGTAGTGTTTGCAAAATTGTCACAATCTATTGTAATAATTGGGTTTTCGTATTTCCTTATTTCATAACCAAGCCCTTGTTTATATATTCCCATTTGATAAAGGATATCAAAATTATCCCCTAAAACATTGTTATCAAACGGGTGTAGAATTATTTGCAAAACTGCAAATATACTCCTGAATATATTTTTTTGTTCAAGACATTGATTTCTTGTAATTACGCTAAATCCGCTATTTACCAATAAACTTTGCCATTGTGTAACTTGAAAATTATTTCTTAATAGCACTCCTACCGTATAGTCAGGATGTTTTGCCAGAGTCGTTTTTATAAGATTTAGTACAGAGTTTCTTTCATTTATTGGGGTGTCAAAAATTTGTGCAGATACGGCATCTTTATCTTGAGGATTTTTACCTTCAACAGGGTGCATATACATTTCAAAAAACGAATTCTTGCTTAACTCATCTGCAAGACTCCATCTGACAAGAGAATTTGCGCACTCCCAAACTCCTTGAGCGCATCTTTGAGAACAATCCATACTAACGTTTTGATTCTCTGTTATAAAGCGTCTGAAACCTTCCACATCCGCATTAGAAAAAGTCGCAGTGATTGATTGGTTTACATCTCCGCATCTTATTACATTTTTGTATTTGCCTGATAACAGTGCAATTAATTTCTGTTGAACTGACGAAGAATCTTGTGCTTCATCTTCAATAATATATTCACAAATATCCTGATAATGAGCAAGAATATCTTTGTTTTCTTCCAGAATCTTAACCGAACCTATTAGCATATCATCATAATCAATCAGGTTAAAATCTCTCAAATTCTCTTGATATTTCAGATAAAATTCGCTAAACTGCTTCATTTTTTTATCGGTAATATTTTCAGGAAAAACGCCGCGCCCTATTTTATAGATTGAAACTGCTTTATCAAATTCTTCTGCCATTTTTTGTTTTAGCCCGAGTTGAGAGGAAATTTCTTTTAATATTCTTGTTCTTTGAGAATCGTCGCAGATTTCAAAATCAGCACTCAATCCAAGTTTTTCGTAATTTCCGTTTTCTTTGAGTATTCTTAGAGCAAGACCGTGGATAGTACTTATATTTGGCATTTTGGAAGAATTTTTGCGTACATTTTTTATTCTTTCTCTAAAATTTCTTGCGGCAGAATCCATATATGTTAGAACAAAAATGCGTTCCGGATCTATCCCTCGCTCCAGTAATTTTATTATCAATGCAAGAAGTATGGTTGTTTTTCCTGCACCTGGAACGGCAGATATACCCATATAGCCTGATTTATATTCTAATACAGGTTTTTGGTCATTCCTTGGTACAATTTTGAAAACTTGTTCTTCTTTTTCTTCAATAATATCGTCTTCTTTTGTAATAATAAATTCTTCCAGTGCCCCATAGTTTTCCACCCCGTTAGAATCAAACAAACTAAATGCACAATAAATATGTTCGGATGCACAAAGTGCTAACTTCCTTAAAACTCTCGCATTTTTATCTTTTGAAAGATTTATATTATCTTCTATTGTGTATTCATTTTTATCCCAGTCTTTTTGGAAAACCCAGGCATTATACAATGGGCCTGTGTCTGATTTTACCCATTCGGAATTCGATATATCAAGCCAAATTTGGTATTTCGTTTTAACCTGATTATCTATAATTTTTTGCGGGGTTGAGATTATAAGATTATCGTTGTCAATTTCCAACACGGAGTATGGATTTTCAGAAATAATGGAGTTTTCTATTTGCAAAATTATATCGGATTTTTTATTTGCAAAATCTTTTCCGAAAATATTTTCAAAATCGGTAATCTGTTTGATAAAGAAATTAAATTTATTAATTTCGTTTTTATCAATAGAATTGAATTGATACAGAACATTGTATATTTCAATAATTTGCTCTGATAATTTTTTATCGGAAGCGGAAAGTCTTTCTACAAGTTCAAGAAATTTTTGATACTCTTTAGTGTATTCTTCTTGAGAAAATTCATAAGGAATAAGATTTTTAGTTTTCTCAAAATTCTCTAATATTTCTTGACAGTATTTTAATGGTATGCGCAAAATTTCATATAAAATTACACGAATATCAAACTCACTAACTGTATCTTTTAAATCTGTATTGAGCTTCAAAATAGTTATAGCGGCATAAACGAGTTTATTTTGTATAAGTTTTTCATTCCCTGTCAGATATAGGGGAGTTATATTTTTAAAGTTTTCTTTTAGTGAAAATTTTAGCATCTCATCCACAATAGGAGTTACAATAGAAATTTCATTTGGCAGCGCCCCGCTGCCAAGCAAGTATTTTGCTTTTTTTACGGCAATATCAATCATTTCAGAACGCTTTGAACAGGAAACTTGAGAGAAATTTTCCAAAATGTTTTTCTCATCTGAAAGGACATTTTTGTACAAATTTTGAACGTCATGTTTCATTTTTGATGTTTCGTCCAAATTTGTAATTTCAGGTTTATTTTTAAATATATTCTTTAAATGCTCAAAATTATTTTTATCTGCACTTAAATAGCCGCATCTGCTTGAACCGAACGGGTCAATAGCGATGTAAAAATCAGATAATTGATTCGATAAGTATTCCACAAAATCAATACAAATCGGGGTGCATTCATCCGCATCATCAATAAATAAATATTTTATACCGCTAAAATATGAGGTATTTTTATATATAAAATTAAACAACAAGCATTGTCTTAAATAGTCAAATCCCCGCAGCTCCAAAGTTTTTTTCAACAATTTGCTAATCGCAAGAGAGGCTTCATCAGAAAAACCTTCTTTTAATATTTTTGCACGTTCTTCCACTTCTAAAGGAGTTAAATTGTTCTGAATAATTAAAGAATATCTTCTAAAAATCTGTTGCAGTAAAGACATTCGAGAATTATAACCTTTGAATTTTACATCCTTTAAAATATCCTTTAATATAAACTGTGAAACCTCTAAACCGCATAAATTCGGTAGTATTACAGGATTTTCAAAAATATTTCTCTCTTCTAAAAAAGCCCAGTTATCTAAAACAGTGTTATAAACAAGCGAAAAGAAGGAATGAATTTGTAATTTTTCAATGCAATCAACGCTCAATTTTTCAAAAACTTGTTTTTGAAATTCTGCTTTGCGAGTAGAATTTTGGACTAATACAAGAATTTCGGAAGCATGAACACCATGACCAAGTAATTTTACATATTCATCAACTAAAATATCCGTTTTATTTGTGGCTAAGCTTCCCTTAATAAACAATTCAATACTCCTTATGTAGTATTTTAGCATAAAATACCCCTTGAGAAACTACTTTTTTCAAATGATGTTTTAAATTTGAAATTCGTGTAGTATAAAAGCATTGAAAGAGTGTATTAAATACAACAAACACAGTTTAGTATGGAAGGAGAAAAACATGGTTACATCATCAAAAAGAACATTATCATTAGAAGAACAAATCGGATTTAGCGCAGGTGAAATATATAATTATTTGCACACAAACGGAACAACTTCTTTTGCAAAAATGAAAAAAGAATTAGATCTTAAAGGCAATTTTGCAGATTTAGGTTTAGGCTGGTTAGCAAGAGAAAACAAAGTAGACATTCAACAAAAAGGACCTGCTGTAAAAGTTAGTCTAAGATAGTAAATTAATCAGATTGCATTATATATAAATAGTCGGATGTTACATTTTGTAATGTCCGACATTTATTTTGACATCATTAAGAAATAATTAAAAAACAAAAAGTATCTTCTATTTTATATTATCATGTAGGGTAGGAGATATTTTTTTATGAAGTATAGAGATTATTATGAAATATTAGGTGTAAAACGAGATGCAAGTGAATCGGAGATTAAATCTGCATACAGAAAACTTGCCCGCAAATACCATCCGGACGTAAATAAGACAAAAGAAGCAGAGGATAAATTTAAAGAAATAAATGAGGCATACGAAGTTTTAGGAGACAAGCAAAAGCGCCAAAGATATGACAGTCTTGGCTCAAACTGGCAAGGAGGAGCAGATTATACTCCGCCTCCGGGGTTTGAGAATTTTGGTTTCCAAGGCGGAAACGGGTATCAGCAATTTAGCTTTGGCGGTGGAGATATGGGAGGATTTTCTGATTTCTTCAGTTCGCTTTTCGGTGATATGATGGGTGGTGGTGCTGCCCGAGGAGGATTTTCCGGATTTGATTTCGGAGATTTAGGCGGTGCGCAAAGGCAGCACAGGGCGCAGTCAAGAGCATCAAAAGCCCCTAAAAGCCAAGATTTAGATATAACAATGAACCTCAATGTTACGGCGAAGGATTTGTTTTCATCAGAGCCTATCAATGTCAAATTCAAAGATATGAGAAAATGTGATCAATGCTCCGGCGGAGGTTTTTGTAGTGCTTGCGGCGGAACAGGAATAATTAACGATACAAAATCCATAAAAGTAAAGCTTCCAAAAGAGATTAAAGAAGGGCAAAAAATAAGACTTAAAGGCGAAGGCAGAACAGATGCTTATGGTCAAAAGGGTGATTTATATCTTGTTATAATGCCAAAAGATTCTGAATACGAAATTTGCGGCTCTGATTTAACTAAAGAAGTAGAAATCACTCCTCCGGAAGCAGTTTTGGGATGTAAAAAAGAGATAAAAACACTTCACGGCAGTATCGGAATAAAAATTCCTCCAATGACATCAAGCGGAAAATCTCTACGGCTGAAAGATTTGGGGCTTCCAAAAAAATCAGGCGGATATGGAAATTTGAATGCCAAAATAAAAATAGTGCTTCCTGAAAAATTATCTCAAAAGGAAATCGATTTATATAAACAATTATTAAAATAAACGTAGGAATAATTCGAACACAAAGTAACAAATTATTCTTTCATAATGTTACTTTCTTTGTTCGGGCAAAAAAAGTGACCCAAAAGAAACCCGCCGACCTGAACTTCGCTTGCTAATAAATTGTAATTGTTCTGCCCCAAGCGGGCAAACTCACTTTGTTCAAACAATGCCCGCTTTGACCTTGCAGAATAAAACATTTATTGCTCGCTTCGTAAAGGTCGGAGGGGTAAATGTATGTTGATTAATGGTTGTTTGGGTATGCCTTAGAAGAGTGTATGATGGGGCAAATCCCCCTCTCCTAAAGTGTAGGAGAGGGGCTGGGGTGAGGTATGCGAACCGTTATTTAGGTTCGCCCTCGATTTTTGCCTAAAAGGCAAAAACGTATGAACAAATTAAACAGATATCCTAAGAGCGGAACGATGCCGAAGGCAGCGTAGATAATAGTGTGTTTTTCTTTTCGGTTCACTTTTCTTTTTGCATCACAATCAAAAAGAAAAGTGAATAAAATTTTTTTAATGTATCTAAATATACCATTGACAAAAACAGCGTTCCCGTGAAAGAATGATTTTATAAAGGGAGAGTGAAAATTGGTTAAACAAACTTATTTATGCAATAAACATATTGCACTAAATGCGAAAATGGTTGATTTTGCAGGATGGTATATGCCTGTACAGTATACTTCTATTATTGAAGAACATAAGACTGTAAGAGAAAATGTCGGATTATTTGATGTTTCTCACATGGGAGAGGTTTTTGTATTTGGGAAAGATGCAACACAATTTTTGAATTCAATAGTTCCGCAAAATATTGACAAACTTGAATATGAAAAAGCTGTATATTGCCAATTACCAAAGGAAAACGGCGGCTTAATTGATGATTTGATAATATACAAACTTGGAATTGAATCATATTTAGTGATATGTAATGCTTCAAGAGTTGAGGATGATGTAAATTGGTTTTCTATAAACAAAAAAGATTATGATGTTTCAATAGATAATCAATCGCATAACTATTCATTGCTGGCAATTCAAGGGCCAAAAGCAATTGATTTAATGCGAAAAATGGGTTATCAATACGAAAACCAAAAATCCTTTACCATCAAACCTGCAGTGATTGAGGGTATAAAATTATTAGCGTCAAGAACAGGATACACAGGTGAAGACGGATTTGAACTCCTTTTTGAAAATAAATATGCACAATACTTGTGGGATAAAATACTTGAACAAGGGGAAGAATTCGGAATTAAACCTATTGGTCTCGGTGCAAGGGATACTTTAAGGCTTGAGGCAGGGCTTCATTTGTATGGAAATGATTTAGATGAAAATACAACATCCGTTGAAGCCGGTCTAAGCTGGTCTGTTCCTAAAGATAAACAAGCGGATTATAACGGTAAAAGTGTTATAATGGAGCAATTATCAAACGGAGTATCAAAAAAACTTATTGGTTTGGAAATGCTCGATAGAAACATTCCAAGACATGGTTATGATATATATTACAACGGTGAAAAAATCGGAACAGTTACAAGCGGATGTGTATCCCCTTCAACAGGTAAAAATATAGCAATGGGTTATGTAAAGAACTTGCCTGAAATTTGCACAGATACAACTGTACAGATTATGATAAGAGAAAAATTACATGATGCAAAAATTGTTAAAAGACCGTTTATTCAAAAAAGAAATAGAGTATAAAGAGGAGTATGATAATGAGCTTTAAAGAAGAAATGTTATGTTCAAATTCGCATGAATATGTAGTAAAAGACGGAAACGCATACACAATAGGGCTTACTGATTATGCAATAGAACAATTAGGAGATATTGTATTTTTGGAATTACCTTCTGTTGGAGATAGTTTCGGCAAAGGTGAAACTTTTGCAAATATTGAATCTGTCAAAGCTGCATCAGAAATTTATATGCCAATTGCAGGAGAGATTATAGAAGTTAACGAAGAACTTGTAGATGCTCCTGAAAAATTAAATGAAGATTGCTACGAAGGCGGCTGGTTGGTAAAAATTTCTTCAAATTCATATCAGCAGGACAGCGAAGATTTAATGACATACGATGACTACAAAGCAGAATTGGAATAATTATGAGAAATTTTTTAGTACATAATGAAGATACAACAAAACAGATGTGTGATTTTGTGGGTATAAACAGCGCAGAAGACTTATTTAAACAAATCCCGCAGCAAGCACGTATGGCAGATTTAAAACTCGGTGACGGGCTCAGCGAAATGGAAACCCAAAGACGAGTAAAACAACTTGCAAAAAATAACAAATCTGATTATATCTGTTTTATGGGTGGCGGAATTTATAACAAATTTGTTCCGGCTTGTATTGCACAAGTTGCGGGCAGGTTTGAATTTAATACGGCTTACACTCCGTATCAGCCGGAGATTTCGCAGGGCACACTTCAAGTTATGTACGAATTTCAAACAATGATTTGCCGCCTGACAGGAATGGATATTTCAAATGCTACTGTTTATGATGGCGGTAGTGCATGCGCTGAAGCCATTTTAATGGCCTGCAGAATTCAAAAAAAATATAAAGTTTGTGTGTTAAATTCGCTAAATCCTGAGTACAAAAAGGTTATTAAAACTTATACTCATCCTCAAAATATTGAAGTAGATTGGGTTGACGAAATTCCTCAAAATACTTCTGAATATGCATGTGTTCTTATACAAACTCCAAATTACTATGGAGAAATTTTGCCCCCTCAAAAACATGAAGATTGTTTACTGGTGGTTTGTACAGATGTATCAACGCTTTCAATATTAAAACCTCCGTCAGAATACGGAGCGGATATTGTAGTCGGAGATATTCAAACATTGGGCATTCCAATGAATTTTGGCGGTCCTAGTGCGGGATTTATTGCTTGTAAAGAAAAATTTATGCGTCAATTACCCGGAAGACTTGCAGGCAGAACAGTAGATGCTGATGGCAAACAAGCATTTTGCCTTACTATTCAAACAAGAGAACAGCATATAAAAAGAGAAAAGGCAACAAGTAATATCTGTTCTAATCAGGCATTGATAGGGTTGTGTGCAACATTATATCTATCTGTTATGGGAGAAAAAGGATTTTATCAAGCAGGCTATTTATCTGCTGTAATGGCTCATAAACTTGCAAAACAATTATCTTCAAAAGGAATAAAAGTTAAAAATAAAAATTTCTTTAATGAGTTTGTTATAGAAGTTGAAAATTCCGATAAATTTTTGGAAAAATTAAGAGCAAATAATATACTTGGCGGTATTAAGTTAAGTGAGAAATCAATTCTTGTTGCCACGACAGAAATGAATACCGAAGAAGATATTGAAAGTTATATTGAAGCAATATAACGGCCTATATTATTATGAGTTTATTAGTTGAGTAATAGTCCTGCTGCATAATATATGTAAATAGCATGTGTTACGTATTTTTGTATTATAATACTTTTATAATAAGGAGTATTTTATGAAAAAAGTCATTGTGTCAGGAATGCGTACAACGGGGAAATTACATCTCGGGCACTATCTTGGAGTTATTAAAAATTGGGTAAAACTTCAAGATGATTATGATTGCTATTTTTTTGCCGCAGACTGGCATGCTTTGACTACAAAATATGATGATACAAATGAACTTCGCCAAAATACTATTGATGTTATAACAGATTGGCTTGCTTGCGGAATTGATCCGGAAAAATCCGTTATCTATGTTCAATCTTTAGTTCCGGAAGTCGCAGAATTGAATGTTTATCTTGGCATGATTACTCCGCAAAACTGGGTTGAACGTGATCCTACTTTGAAAGATATGGCAAAAATTTTAAAAACCAAAGAAGGTCAAGGCAGCCAAATAAATTATGGCTTAATGGGCTATCCTGTTTTGATGAGTGCAGATATTATGATGATGAATGCGGATTTGGTTCCTGTTGGAAGTGATCAAGTTGCCCATATTGAGATTACACGCGATATTACAAGAAGATTTAACAATTTGTACGGAGAATTTTTCCATGAAGCTCAACCTCTGTTGAATGAATGTGCTTTAATTTGTGGGCTTGACGGTAATAAAATGGGTAAATCATTTAAAAATGATATAAAAATTTCTGATACCGAAGAAGAAACTGCAAAGAAAATTATGACCGCAATTACAGATCGCTCAAGACTCAGAAAAGATGATTTGGGTCATCCTGATGAGTGCGAAGTCGCATTCAAATATTGGCAAATATTTGGTTCTGAATCAGAAGTAGCACAAGTTCGTGAGGAGTGCGAAAAAGGGTTGAGAGGCTGTGCTCAATGTAAACGTGAATTAGGAGCAAAGATAAACTCAGTGCTTTCACCAATAAGAGAACGTAGAAGATATTATGAACAAAATCCTCAACTCGTAGAGGAAATTATCAGAACCGGTTCTCAAAAAGCTCGTCAAAGGGCAGGTGAGGTTCTTGATAAAGTA
Organism: uncultured bacterium; assembly: GCA_902801985.1. GTDB lineage: Bacteria > Cyanobacteriota > Vampirovibrionia > Gastranaerophilales > Gastranaerophilaceae > Zag111. The sequence continues at coordinate 106,933 of CADCKD010000004.1, forward strand.
AAAGATTTAGTGAAAATATATAAATAATGAGGGAAAAAGTATGAATACAGTTACAGTTGTAGGCAGAGTCGGAAGAGATGCATCCGAAAATTTTACATCTTTTGAATCAGGAAAAACAAAAACAACATTTTCAGTTGCAGTAAACAGATGGGATGCAAAAACCAAAGCTGAAGTTACAGATTGGTTTAATATTGAAGTTTGGGACAAGCAAGCGGAATTTGCATCCGAATATATTAAAAAAGGTAGATTGATTGCGGTTGACGGACGTATTGCAAACAGAAAATGGACTGATAAAACAACCGGAAATGAAAGAGAAACTTTTTATTTAATCGCAAATAATATAAGACTTTTAGGATCTAAAAAAGACGTAGAAGAAGCAGTATTATGATAACAAGTTCCAATATTGCCGTTATTGTTGCTGATGATTTGACAGGGGCGAATGATACCGCTCTGCAATTCAAAAACAACGGCGCTGATACAAATATAATTTTAAATAAAGATGATATTCAAAAGCCAAAAGAATATTGTGCACAGGCTTGGGCGATTTCTACCGAGTCTAGAAATATTGATGCGCAATCTGCTTTTGAACGTGTAAAAGATGCCGTTGAATTTATGTCAAAAGAGCTTAATCCTGATTATTTTTATAAAAAAATTGATTCAACAGTAAGAGGCAATATTGCAGTTGAAATATTATCAACATTAGAAGTTTTGGGCTGGGATGGAGCTGTTGTAATTCCGGCTTTCCCTCAAGAAGGCAGAATAACGGTTGGAGGGTATCAGTTATTGAAAGGTGTTCCAATCGAAAGAACAGAAATGGCCATGGACCCTCATTCACCGATTACGGAATCTCATTTGCCTACGCTGTTAAAACGCCAGCTCGGACAAAATTTGGAAAATCTTGTTGGATCTATCGAATTGAAAACTGTATTAGATGGTGCAGGGCCTATTGTTATGGAGATAAAACGTCTATTATCAGAGGGTAAAAAAATTATTATTGCTGATTCTGTATCTACTATCGATATTGAACAGATAGTCCTTGCAATCAAAAAATCCGGCTGCAAAATATTACCGGTCGGAAATTCTGCAACTGCAAAAGTGCTGAGCAATGAATGGTTCCCGATTGAAAAACCTGAAGAAGTTTTGCCAATAAAACTTCCTCAATTGCCAAAATTTATTGTTTCAGGAAGCGCTACTCAAATTACTGCAAATCAAATAAATAAATTCGAACAAAGTGATGAATTTGAAGAAAATAGTTTGATTATCGAGCTAAATATAGATAATATCATGTCCGGTGTTGAAGACAGCCTTGTAGAAAGAGTTGTTTCAAATCTAACAGGTCATAACATTGTGCTTGTTCATACTTCTAATTTGCTCAACAATTTTGACGGTTTTGCGGATAATATTGATTTAACAAAATCTGATTTTGCAAGTACAATAACGGATTATTTGGCAGAGTTAACTAAAAAAGTTCTTGAAAAAACAAATGCAATATTAATAACCCTTGGAGGTGAAACATCTTACAAATGTTGTAATGCAATAAATGCTAATCAATTAAAACTTGTGGATGAAGTTTTGCCTGCGATTGCACTTAGCAGAAGTGTTAATTCAAATCAGTGGATTGTAACCAAGTCAGGCAATCTTGGCGGTGTGAATACTTTGATTGAAATTATCAATTATTTCGAGAAGCATATATAAAAACATTTTAATATTTTTACCACTTATAAATTATCATTATATACATGCTATAATATTTTTATCAGAAAGGTTCAAGCAAAATGGGTGATGAAGATAAACAATTTGACGCCACCCCGCAAAAGCTGGAGCGTGCCAGAAAGGAAGGTCAGGTAGTAAAATCCAAAGATTTTTCTACGGCTGTGTCTTTGCTTGTTTTATTTTCTGTCATATTTGGTTTAGCTCCGTTTATTTGGAACCAAATTGTTCAGGTTTTTACACTTTTGTATGAGCAAATACCTACTGCCCATCTTGATAAAATAGGATATACGTATATCATAATTGTTGCTATAAAGGGGGCAGCTTTAATTATCGGGCCGATTTTGTTTATTGCATGGCTTGTTGCGATATTAGCGGATTTTATTCAAGTGGGGCCGCTTGTTGCAATCGCGCCGTTAATGCCTAAACTTGATAAATTAAATCCCACAAAGTATTTTAAAAATATAATGTCAATAAAGACTTTGTTTGAGTTATTCAAAAACATTGTAAAAGTAATAATATTAGGCTATATTGGCTGGTCTGTATATAAAGAGCATATTGAATCTATTTTAATGCTTGCTGCAGTTGATAATAATTTCGCTGTAATGATAGAGTTTGGCAAAATTATTACAGAATTTATATTCAAAGCGTGTATTGCGTTTTTAGTTATCGCCGCAGCTGATTACGGGGTAACTAAATGGAAGTTTTTAAAAGATCAGAAGATGTCATTTAAAGAGATAAAAGATGAATACAAAAACTCGGAAGGTGACCCTCAAGTTAAAGCTCAATTAAGGCAAAGACGTATGCAGATGCTTCAGCAGGGGGCAATGGATTCTGTACCGACGGCGGATTTTGTTGTAACAAACCCTACTCACGTTGCTTGTGCGCTTAAATATGTTGCAGAAGAAATGGATTCTCCAATGCTTATTGCAAAAGGTACAGAGTTGATTGCGAAAAAAATTATTGATATTGCAAAAGAACATAATGTCCCTGTTATTGAAAATCCGCCTGTTGCCAGAGCTTTATTCAGAATGGTAGAAATTAATCATCCGATTCCTCCGGAATTGTATAAAGCAGTCGCAGAAATTTTGATGTTCGTTTATAAAATGAAAAAGAGCAGAGGTTATTAATAAATACTCCAAATATATGAACGCTAAATTTTTAAGTTGTAGTATTATTGACTGGTAGTATTATGGCACAAGAAGATAAAAAAGTTTTACAAGAATATATAGACATTGTTCAAAAAGTTGCAAGAGTTGAACATAGGCGTATTCCTGCGCATATGATTGAGTATGAAGAACTATTATCAATTGGTATTATCGCAATTCAAGTTATGGTGAAAAATAAGACACCTGAGCAACTTGCTCGATATAATGCTGCATATATTGCTACTGCTGTTCGTTGGGCCATAAGAAACGAATTACGTATAAGATATAAATGGTATTCGATTAAACATAAAGCCGTTGATGATTATGAGGAAGAAGAAGCAGTTGACGGCATGGATATGAAACAGGCAAAAGTTCGTGAAGCGATTTATGAAACTGTTTTGTCTATTGATGGTTTAGCTGCGGATGCTTCAGATAATGATTCTCCGTTCGATTTCATAAAAGATAATCATGCAACTCCGGATGAGAGTGCAGAAATTTCTGAAATGGGTAAAATGATAAGAGCTGCTATATCAAAATTGCCGCCAAAAGAGAGAACGGTTGTGGAATATAGATTTTACAGAAATATGCAAGTTAAAGATATTGCAACTCAAATAGGCTTGTCACCGTCGCGTGTTACGCGTATAGTCCAGTCTTCTTTGAATGCGGTTAGAGATTACCTCAATGCCCATGAACAATACGGGTATTAATCAACTATTTCTACTCTTCCGTCGTATTTAATATCAAATGGCTGCTGTAATTTCTTTATGTGGTCGCAAGCGAGTTTATTTTTGTCCATATCAAAAGTTCTTAATACAAAATCAGGATTAGGATTGTTTGGAAGATAATTATCTCCGCCCATAGCAAAGAAGTCATCTGCTGCGACTGTATATTTTTTATCTGTTCTCGGGTTATTTATATCTATCGGGTGTGAATTATTGTTTTTATCAATAAATTCAAGACTTAAGAGTTCTCCCTGTTTGTTACATTTATATTTTAGACCGGATACAAACAGTATTCCCGGTTTTGTATTTGTAGGAATAGATTTACAACCGTATTTTATAGCATCAACTATTTGTTTTTCAGTTAAATTCAATATCATCATTTTATCTTCAAACGGTGTAATGTCAGAAACTAATCTTGAGTCAACTTCTGCGCCGGAAGTGAATGCTCCTCTTATGTTGCCCGCATTGAGTAATGCTATATCTGTACCAAGTTCACTGCGCATTGCATCTACGATAATATTTGCGTGTGGATTATCTTCTATAAGAATATTTTTTGGTAGAGGTACAGCTTCTTTTACTTGACCGACTATTTCCGGTTTACCTATAATTTTTTCAACCGAATCTTTAATATACAATGGTCTTGAGTATGAATCTGTTGCAATTATGTTATTTTGAGCACGTTTAATAATACCATTTTCGTCAAAATCGACATTCAAAACTCCGACATATTCTCCGTTTTTACCTGCTTGGGTCATAATAACAGGTTCTCCTGATTTGGAGTAAAATAAATTTTCTCCTTGTTTAATACCTTTAATTAAATCGTGGGTATGTCCGCCAAAGATTAAATCTATGCCCTCTGTTTCTTTTATTATTCTTTTATCATTGTTGATCCCGCTGTGTGATAACAAAACTATTTTATTAATTCCTTGTTGTTTAAGGTTATTCACTTCTTGTTGCAGATGTTTTATTGTCTCATCAACATTTTGTACTTTAATATCTTGAAGAGAATTGTTCATTTTTACTCTGTCAAACATATCTGAAGGTGCAATGCCTATTATGCCAAACTTTTCCCCGTCTTTTTCCAATACAACTGAATTTTTAAATCTGCCGTTTAGCGGAGAATCTTTTTTAACTTCAATGTTCAGTGCAAGCATTTGGCATTTGGTGTTTTCTAAAAGTGCTGCAAGATCACCGGGTTCAACAACATCCATTTCGTGGTTGCCAAGCTGTGATGCATCAAATTTACACCAATCCAAAAATTTATATGCAACTTGGTTATTTTTAGGACTGTTACCAATGGAGATATCTCCTGAGGAAACTTTGAATTTTTTAATAGTGTCTTCAGGGATGTTTTTAAAGAAATTCCACCTTTTTGATGCCGGTGTTGTGTCAAATTCTTGGGACATACCATATATGCGTTCCATTTTTGTCATTTTGCCGTGTATGTCATTTACATAAAACCAACTTGTATGGCATGGTTTAGAATCTTTATATATGGATTTATAATTTGAATTCTGAGCTGTTGAAGGTGTGCTTGCAGAAGTTTTATTTTCTGCAACTTTTTGTATCGGACCTATAGGAGTTCCTAATGTTTGATTTTTAAGAATTGGTTGAGTATAGGATGTATTAATCATATTAAATGGACCTTCATACTTGCAATTATATTAAAAACTCTCAATATATTTTTTGCCTATTTTATGAAAAATATTAAGCAAAATTAAGCAACTGCCCTATTATTTGTTGATTGAGCTTTCATCTCTTTATACATGGCGATGCCTTCAACCCAGTTAGGAACAATATCCATATCTGATTCGACTACTTCTTTTGGTAGTGCAGCATGATGAATTTTCGGAAGAAGAAAATCTTCTGAATATTCAATAGGTTTAGAAACATCATCATCTGTATCGTTGCATATAAATGTTAATTTGCCGTCTTTTTCTTGTTTGTAGCCGACGATAGTAATTTCGTGGCCATTTATAATAATGTTATTGGCATCAGTTTGAGTATATCCGATAATAATATTCTCACCCATATTCAGTGCGTCAGTAAGATGCTTCTTCATTGTGTTCAAATCTGTTTCGTAGCCGATTAGTCTGGCGTTTTCATCTACTGTTTGGTAAGTTACTGAAAGAATATTTTTATCAAATACTACAGATTCTGTGAATGTTTTTTCAAATTCAATCAAACCTTTATCATTTTGATTAAATTTTCCGGCTCTTTTGTCTGTAATAGAGTTGTACGATTGTTGAGAACCGATTTGCATAAATGTTGATTGCATCAATACATCAAGCGGTGTCCTTTCATAAGGATCTTTGTCTACTGTTTGTATTTGAGCTCTTACTATTGCATTTTTATCAGGTGCAAAACTAAGTGATGCATTGCTGTAGTCTTTCATCTCAAAAGGTATGTCAAAAGCGTTTAATAGCCATACACCGTTAAGTGTATTGTCTGCTAAGTTTTCAAGTTTAATGTTCTTTTGTACGGATAATTTAGGAGAACTCAATTCTTGCGCAAATCTTGCAAATTCTGCAGGCATTTGTTTTGCAAGTTTAAATTCTGTACTTGCAGCAACACATGTTCCTGATTGTTTTACATTTATATCATTAGGGTTGCCTTGACCATTTGCTTGAATTGCTGCTTGTTTGTAGTTTTCAGGAATATTTCCGAATTGTTGTGTAATCAAATACGGATATGCAATTGTAGCAATTGTATCTTTTAAAATGCCTATATTATCAAGTCCTTGTGCTCTTGGTTCTGTAATGATTTTATGTAAGTTGTCTAAAACGGTGCTGTTATCACCGGATTTGTTGTTTAGTAATATACCGTTTTTCAAAAGAGTTTCTAAAACTTTTCTGCTATTTTTGTCCAGTTGAGATGTGATATCGGTATATTTCTTTTTCTCCTCTTTCCCGCTAAGCTGTGTTCTTATTTCTGTATTTGGTGTGGTTTGCCCAAATGGTATTGAGTTGTTGACATTATTATTGCTTGTATAATTGATACTTTTTGGGGACAACTGTTCTCTCACAACAGGATGAATTGTTGTGTTATAATTATTATATTGATGAATAAATGAATTAATTTTTTCTACCATAGACACTCCACATTAATATTAAAAAATAAAGAGAAAAAAAATTGCTATTAAAAGATGGCTTTGTAAATAAATTTTAATAAAGGGGAAGTATTGCAAGAATATAAGTTAAAACCGTTAACCAAAGAACAATTACTGATTTCGATAGATCGTTTGACTCGATTTAAAGATACGGAAACTAAGTATTTGCGTGTTTTTAAGGAGTTAATTCTTCACAATTTGATAAATCCAAAATTTAATAAATCGGATTTGGATAATATGAGTTACGATGTTTTGGCACAATACGCAAGTAATATTATTAATGATTCTTTAAAATCGCTTGGGGTATGGTGTGAAAATGATTTTGTAATAAATAATAAATTAAAAAACTATGAAAAATCAGTATTTAAAGCTTCTCAAGATGTAGAATTTTTACTTGATAATAATGTAAATTACAAAGCGTGTATCGAGCTTGTAAACGATGAGTCTGTAAAAAATTTGCTATGGTTAAGAGATTTGGGCTCTGAATGTAATATGGCCCAAAACAGGCATGAAAAATCTCTTTTGTTTCCGGTTGAAATGGTTATAATTGCTGAAGGTGCGACAGAAGAAACATTATTGCCTGAATTCGGAAGACTGTGCGGGTATGAATTTGATAAAGAGGGGGTTTATGTAATTTCTGCCGGTGGGAAAAATCAAGTGGTACGCCTATATTATGATCTTTCTGAAATTCTCAATATTCCGATATTTGTACTTTTGGATAAAGATGGGATTTCAAATTCTAAGGAAATAATGACCAAATTGCGCCCGTCTGATTATGTGCATGTGCTTGAATGTGGTGAATTTGAGGATTTGCTGCCATTAAGTTTGGTAAAAAGAACTTTGGATTATGAATTAAAAAATATTTCTGAAATAGATCGTGACACAATTGACGAAACATTGCCGAGAACTAAATTCTTAGAAGAAGTGTTTAAACACAGAGGTATGCATGAATTTAAAAAAGTTGAATTCGCGCATATGGTAAAAAATAATTTAAAAACAACAGAAGATTTATCATCTGAAATATCCCAAATAATTGATCAAATCAGAAATTTAAATAAAAGTAAATAGCCTTGTTGACTTTTAATTTTTTTCAAGATAGAATGAAAACCGAAGACTACGTGCCCCCATCGTCTAGAGGCCTAGGACAACACCCTTTCACGGTGTAGACAGCGATTCGAATTCGCTTGGGGGTAATTTTAATAACAGAGCCGTAAGGCTCTTTTTTAATGCAAAAAAATTACCCCTCGCATCTTCGAATCACAAATTTTGTCGTCA
>CADCKD010000005.1 GCA_902801985.1 uncultured bacterium
AAAGGTAAATTTCATGCAGAATAATTTTTGATTTACTCACACTTTCCTTCAAATGTCCAATAATCACTTTAACCGTGCAATTTAGTAAAATCGGGGGAATGCAGGCTATAGTTGGTCATGCAAAAATCTTTTCCCCGGACTTTTGCCGGACAATAAGAGCAAATAAAGTGACATTTCGTCCCATTTGGTAACGCATAAAAAGATTTTTTCCGACCGCCCAAACCTAAACACACACTGAACTTTGCCAAATAATCAATTTAAGAGTTCAAATGAAATGTCCTGTTAAACTATATTCTCATCATTACCCAAACAATAAAAAAGAGATAGAAAGAATCTATCTCTTTTTTATTAGCAAGGGAGAGATTCGAACTCTCGACCTCACGGACTCTGCCGAGCAAAACAATTAAGTATTGTTTTGCGAGAGGGTTTGTGCTCAGAGCACAAACAACCCGTGAGCGGTGCTCAATGCACCGAAAAGACGCAAAAAAATAGCAAGGGAGAGATTCGAACTCTCGACCTCACGGGTATGAGCCGTGCGCTCTCACCAGCTGAGCTACCTTGCCATATTTCGTTAATTATTTAGTTGTCATCCGGCTCAGCAGCCTCGAGCGCGCGCTCTCAAGAAATTTTAAATCTTCTCGCTCACTTCGTTCACTCGGGCGAGCTACCTTGCCATATTGTTGTGCCCAAAATTTGGCACAAGTCAATTTTTTCATAAATATATTTTTTTTTCAAGTACTTTTTACTCTTTTATAAAAATTTCAACCAGGGCAATACTTTGAGCGGATGATTTTTATAAAATTTAGTCGGCAAAAAGGTTTAGGGAACATGTTACAAATTGTCAATCTTTAGATTTAAATTTTTGTTAAAAGTATTCCATGCTTTCAAATTTTGTAGTACAATAATTGTAATCAGTTTAGGAAAGATTGGGTGGGAGCCCCATACTTTACAGCATTTACTAAAATCGGCATGCCCTAGCTGAAATAAAAAAATAAAAAAAGTAACAAAAATACAGTCTATGACAGGAATTTGGGATAAAGGAAAGTAGTTTGTAGATAATAGATTGTCTCATTTCTGCCCTTTAAATAAAGGAGATTAGCATGAATAACGTAAACAACGGGAGAGTTGTAAGCATTAGTGGTACAGATTTAGAGGACGTGTCCTCAGTTTCGTATGTGTCTAAACCAAGATCAATGGAAACTATTAATCCAATTAAAAAAGTGGTTAATATGTCTCAAAAAGTTGACTTGAGCAATATTAAAATTGTTAAAAAAGACGGAACTTTGGAAGATTATAATGTTCAAAAAGTTGTTAATGCTGTAAAAAAATCAGCAGCAAGAATGCTTGTTGAACTTAATGATGAAGATATTCAAAATATTTGTGATCATGTAAATCAAAGTGTTTATGCAACACGTGATGAACAAATTGATATATCTAAAATGCACTGTATTGTTGAAAATGCGTTAGAAGATGTTAATCCGAAAGTTGCTAAAAGTTATAGAAATTACAGAGATTACAAAATTGATTTTGTTACAATGCTTGATAAAGTTTATCAAGAATCTCAAAGAATTATGTATATCGGTGATAAAGAAAACTCTAACGCCGATTCAGCTTTGGTATCTACAAAACGTTCTTTAATCTTCAATCAGTTGAATAAAGAATTATACAAAAAGTTTTTCTTAACGGTTCCGGAACTTCAAGCTATTCGTGACGGTTACATTTATATTCATGACATGTCTGCAAGACGTGATACTATGAACTGCTGTTTATTTGACGTTGCTAACGTTTTAAAAGGCGGCTTTGAAATGGGTAACCTTTGGTACAATGAACCAAAATCGTTGGAAGTTGCGTTTGACGTTATCGGTGATATTGTAATGGCTGCTGCAAGTCAACAATATGGCGGATTTACTGTTCCGGAAGTTGATAAAATTTTGGCACCTTATGCTCAGAAAACTTATGACAAACAATATAACAAGTATATTGAAATGGGTGTTTCTGAAGAAAAAGCAAGTGAGATTGCAACAAAAGATGTTGAAAAAGATTTCCATGACGGTTTCCAAGGATGGGAATATAAATTTAATTCAGTAGCTTCAAGCCGTGGTGATTATCCGTTTATCACAGTTACAACAGGTTTGGGAACTGAAAAATTCGAAAAAATGGCTTCAATTGTTATGTTGAATGTAAGAAAAGACGGTCAGGGCAAAAAAGGTAACAAAAAACCTGTATTATTCCCTAAGATTGTATTCTTATATGATGAAAATCTTCATGGCGAGGGGAAAGTCAATTACGATGTATTTGAAGCAGGTATTGAATGCTCTAAAAAAGCTATGTACCCTGATTGGTTGTCTTTGTCAGGAGAAGGTTATGTTGCTTCTATGTATAAAAAATATGGTAGAGTTGTTTCTCCGATGGGTTGCAGAGCGTTCTTATCACCTTGGTATGAAAGAGGCGGATTTGAACCTGCAGATGAAGATGATAAACCAATTTTTGTAGGTCGTTTTAATATTGGTGCAATAAGCTTGCACTTGCCTATGATATATGCAAAAGCTAAGCAAGAAGGTAAAGATTTCTATGAAGTATTAGATTACTATATGGAAATGATAAGAGGACTTCACAAACGTACTTATGATTATCTTGGCGAAATGAGAGCATCGGTAAACCCTCTGGCATATTGCGAAGGTGGTTTCTATGGCGGTCATTTAGGTTTCCATGACAAGATTAAACCTTTGCTCAAATATGCTACAGCTTCATTTGGTATTACTGCATTGAATGAATTGCAAGAAATTTATAACGGCAAATCTTTGGTAGAAGACGGTGAGTTCGCAATTGAAGTAATGAAGTATATCAATAAAAAAGTTGCTGAGTTCAAAAAAGAAGACGGATATTTATATGCTTTGTACGGAACTCCTGCGGAAAATCTTTGCGGTTTGCAGGTTAAACAATTCCGTAAAAAATATGGTGTGATTGATAAAGTGTCTGATAAACCATATGTATCAAACAGTTTCCATTGTCATGTATCCGAACATATTACGCCTATTGAAAAACAAGATTGCGAAAAGCGTTTTTGGGATTTGATGAACGGCGGTAAAATTCAATATGTAAAATATCCTCTTGATTACAATACAGAGGCTGTCAAAACACTTGTATTAAGAGCTATGGATATGGGATTTTATGAAGGTGTAAACTTATCATTGTCATACTGTGATGATTGCGGACATGAAGAATTAAATATGGATGTTTGTCCGAAATGCGGCAGTCGTAATTTGACAAAAATTGATAGAATGAACGGTTATTTATCATATTCCAGAGTAAAAGGTGATTCACGACTTGCTGATCACAAAATGGAAGAAATTAAAGACCGTGTTAGTATGTAGGTCTTACGAATGATATAAAAAATGCTAAGGCACTAAGATTTTACAAGTCTTAATGCCTAGTATTTTATCAAAGGAGATATATTTTGAATTATCATAATATTACAAAAGAGGATATGTTGAATGGGGAAGGTCTGAGGGTTGTCCTTTGGGTTGCAGGATGCAATCATCATTGCAAGGGATGCCAAAATCCTGAAACTTGGGATGAAAACGGCGGTATACCTTTTGATAAAGAAGCTGAAGATGAATTGTTTGAAGCATTAGATAAACCTTATATTTCAGGTATTACTTTCAGCGGGGGAGATCCTTTGTTTCCGGGTAACAGGGATGAAGTTTTCAGGCTAATCAAAAAATTTAAAAAAGTGTTTCCGCAGAAAGATATTTGGCTTTATACAGGTTATACGTGGGAGCAGATTAAAAATCTGGAAGGCATTGAGGATATTGATGTTATTGCAGAAGGTGAATATGTTGAAGCTTTAAATGATAACAATCTTCACTGGGTAGGGAGCTCAAATCAGCGTGTTATAAGAGTAAAAGAGTCTTTATGCGGTGCGATGGTTTTTGAGCCATAAATATTATGTGTATAATGTTTATATAATTGACATTTCTGCTATATAAATATAGAATGTTATTGTAAAATTAGGGGTAGGACTATGGAATTGAGAAACAGTCATATTTTATCATTATTAGAACATAAAACATCAGACTATGAAGAGCGTATTGCTCTTGGTATTAAAGGAACATACGGTTGGGAAGAATTTACATACAGAGGACTTGGATTATTATCAAGAAAAATTGCCAGATATCTTATAGAAGATGCTGAAATTAAAAAAGGTGAAACTCTTGCAATATTATCCGAGTCAAAACCTGAGTACGGTTCATGTGTATTTGCATCAGTTTTGACAGGTACTATTACAGTTCCTTTGGATATTAAGTTGTCTGTTTACGAATTGGAATCTATATTAACAGATTGTAAACCGACTGTAATGTTGGTATCTCAACATTATCTTGATACTGCACTTGAATTGCAGAAAAAAGTTCCGGAAATCAAACATATTTTAGTAATTGATGAACACGCTGATACTAATGGCGTTAAAAATATTTATGATTTACCTAATAAATATGATGCGCTTTGGCGTCAAAGAAGTTCAAAGTCAACGGCTTTAATTATTTATACATCAGGTACAACTGGGGCGCCTAAGGGCGTAGAGATATCTTTTGCTAATATTAATGCTCAATTGCAAGATTTGATGGAAGTTGCTGATATCATTTTGCCTAAAAAACAAAAAATTAATATGCTTTCAATATTACCAATGAATCATTTGTTTGAAATGACGGTAGGTTTTTCAACATTCCTGAATGCGGGGCATACTGTGTATTACACAACAAGTCTGAAGCCTAAAGATATTTCAGGCATTATGAAAGAAAAACAAATTCAGTTTATGATTGTTGTTCCTGCATTTCTGAAGTTGTTAAAAGCAGGAATAGAAAAACAAATTAGTACAGCTCCGTTGTTTACGAGAGTTATGTTTAAAGCAATGTATTTCTGTGCGCAATTTATACCGAATTATAAAATCAAGAAGATGTTGTTTAAGAAAATACACGAAGGCTTTGGCGGCAAATTCTTCGGCTGTATTTCAGGTGGCGCACCTTTGGATCTTGATGTGGCAAAATTTTTTGAAACCATCGGTATTAAAGTATATCCAGGTTATGGACTTTCAGAAACAAGCCCTGTTGTGTCTGTAAATTATGACAGGCCTGAAAAACTCGGTTCGGTTGGTCATCCGTTGACTCATTTTGAGGCAAGAACAGATGAGCAGACAGGCGAACTCTTATTAAGAGGTCCATCTGTTATGAAAGGATATCACAATCAACCGGAATTGACGGCTGAAGTTATCGATCAGGATGGGTGGCTTCATACCGGTGATATCGCAAAAATTGATAAAGACGGGCATATATATATCACAGGTCGTATAAAAAATATGATAGTTCTTCAAGGCGGCAAGAAAGTGTTCCCAGAAGAAGTAGAATGTGTTTTAGAAAAGAGTCATTATATTTCTGAAGTTTGTGTGTTGGGAACTTCAAGAAATTTTGGTTCAAAAGACGGCACAGAAGAAGTTACTGCTGTTATTGTTCCAAAAGATGAATTATACAACTCATATTCAGATGATGATATTGACAGAATGGTAAAAGTTGATGTCAAAACTTTATCTCAGCGTTTGGCATCATATAAACGTCCTACAAATGTGGTTATAAGACGTGAAGAACTTCCTAAAACCACTACAAGAAAAGTTAAACGTAACGACGTAAAAAAACTTCTAATGGTCTAAATTCATAATTCATACGTTTAGAGGTGTAAGAATTGTATATGTTAATATACAATTCTTATACTATGGGTGGTTTTGTGCAAAAAATAAAACAAATATTTGCAGTAATTCGAGCAAAAAATATACGCTCAAAACTTGTCGGAATTTTGAAAAAATTAAATCCTTCAGGTAAAAGTGTGTATCATGATAAAATTGATTTGTCCGCAGCTTCTTCAAATGAGCAAAAAGCGGAATTTAAAAATAATATATTAGCCATAATAAAGAGTACAAATTGTGAGTGTGAAAAACTTTTGAATTACGTACAGGCTGCGGGAACGGATGTACATTATTTGGTAAATGCCCAAAAAGCGCTGGCCCCTATTAAAGAAGAACCGGGGTTAATTTCTGAGCAAAAGGGTTTTGAAGCGGTTTATTTATCATTTATAACAGAGCGCAGATTTAGGTTGTATACAAAGCCAATGTTTGTTATAGATAAAAATTTTGTTGATAAATACTCAATATTGCAAAATTTTTATAAATGGTATTCTCTCAAATCGGGTCTGCCGGGATTTGAATATGGAATTCAAAAAAAATTGAAACAATATTTACGCTCAAGTGGTCAGAATGTTCGGGGTTTAAATCTTGATGAGGTGGAAGAACTTCAACAAGCTCTTTTAAGAGAACAAGAGGCGACGGATTTTGTTCTTGATTATGCAAAAGAAATGGAAGGTTCACAAAAAGTTGTTGAAAAATTAAAAAATAATGGCAGCGCAGAGGTTTAAAATCGCCTTTTATCCTTAATTTTAGTGTTGAAAAATAAATATGTTCTTGTTACACTAATATTTGCATTAGAGGAAAGAAGGGATAATAAAATGGATAAAAGAGTTCTATTATGTATTATGGACGGATGGGGAATTTCTACCGGTTCTGAAAAATATGATGCAACAAAACTTGCGCATCCGGTGAATGTTCCACCCTGCAGGTCAAATGGGTAATTCAGAAGTAGGTCATTTGAATTTGGGTGCCGGCAGAGTTGTTTATCAGGATTTGTCCAGAATTAATAATGCTATAAAGGATGGTTCATTTTTCAAAAATGAAAAATTTTTGGCAGCTGTTGAACACGTTAAAAATAACAATTCCGCATTACATATCTACGGTCTTGTTTCAACAGGCGGTGTTCATTCATCTTTAGATCATATTTTGGCTTTAATACAGTTTGCGGCTCAAAATGGTTTGACAAAATTCTATGTACACGCATTTTTGGATGGTCGTGATACTCCTCCTACAAGTGCTTGTGAATATTTGCAAAGAGTAGAAGATGAATTAAAGAAATATAATCTCCCTCCTGTTGCGACTGTTGTCGGTCGTTATTACATAATGGACAGGGATAACCGTTGGGAAAGAGTTGAAAAAGGCTATAATGCGCTATTGCTCGGCGAAGGAGAAAAAGCAAATTCTGCAGTCGAAGGTGTTAAAAAGTCTTATGAAAACGGTGTAACTGATGAATTTGTTCTTCCGATTGTTGTGGGCGGAGAAGAATCAAGAATTCACGATAATGATGCGATAATTTTCTTTAATTTCCGTCCTGACAGAGCAAGAGAAATTACAAAGGCGATAAACTTTGCTGATTTTGATGGATTTAACCGTAAAAAAGTTCTTAAAAATATCTTATACACGACAATGACAAGTTATGATGCAAGTTTTAATTTTCCTGTTGCATTTCCGAAAGAAAAACTTGTAAATATTCTGGGTGATGTTTTAGAAGCTAATGGTATAAATCAATTCAGAACTGCTGAAACAGAAAAATATGCTCATGTAACATTCTTCTTTAATGGCGGTATTGATGAACCTCAGCCGCACGAATCAAGAGTTCTTGTTCCGTCACCAAAGGTTGCAACTTATGATATGCAGCCTGAGATGAGTGCTCCTGAAGTTTGTGAGAATGTTTTAAAGGCAATAAACGATCCTAAATATCAATTTATTTTAGTAAATTTTGCAAATCCTGATATGGTTGGTCATACCGGCGTAATCGAAGCCGCAACCAAGGCTTGTAAAGTCGTTGACGAGTGCGTAGGAAAAATTGCCGATGAATGTAAAAAACACGGTGTTGTTATGCTTTTGACGGCAGATCATGGTAATTCTGAAACAATGTTTAACGAACAGACAGGAAAACCTCATACTGCACATACAACAAATGAAGTCCCGTTTGTTTTAATAAATGCTCCGGCTGATGTTGAGTTGAGGCCAACAGGTGCTTTATGTGATATAGCTCCAACTATATTGCAATTGTTCGGTATTGAACAACCAAAAGAAATGACGGGGAAATCGTTGATAAAAGAAGTTGGATAAGTCTGACAGGTTGGATAAGTAAGATAAGTACATTTCAGGTTTTTATTTTATTTAAACAGGGAACTGTAAAGACATTAATAAACAAACCGTAAAGAACTTATTAAACCTATCCGACTTATCAAACTTATCAAACTTTATAAAGGGAAAATTATGAATAACGATGCAAAAAATTTAAATATAGATTTTTCTTTTAAAAAGAATGATGTTGATGAATTGTTTTTTAATTTAAGTGAAGATCCGGAAGGCTTTAAAAATAAGGATTTTCGCTATACATTAAGTATGATTTATCAAATAGTTGAGGATGAGTTTGCGGGTGTATTTTTGAGCCCGAATTCTCCTACTCGTAATACTAATTTTTATTTAATTCACCAGAATGGAAAATATTCATTTTTTGTCACCCCGACGAATAATTTTGAGTATTATTTGAAGTCAAAAGGTTCATTATTCAGATTCAGACCCGAAGAATTGGATGGGGTTAGGGGATATTTCCTTGCCTGGGATTTAGTTATGGATTATTTTGGCGGTTTTGGTAATGTTGTCGATCACGAAGCTTTGTCTGAAACATTTATTTACCTAAACAAATTAACCTACTTTGTTATGAAATTGATTGAAAAATTATATTTCATCCCAACAGTAAAACGTAATGGAGCAATGTTTAGGATTATTTATGAACCGATTATAAATAACACCCAAATGGCAAGAATAATAAATCAGTTTGAAGAATGTATGCCTCAAGATTTGTTTATAAAAGGCGAAAAACCTAAGAATTTTATTTATGAATTTATTTATGAATACTTAAATTATGTTCTCTATAAATTCTTAAATATAAAGATGTTCCGTTTTAAAGATGTTCAATCGGGTACATATTTGTTAAAAGACTTGGAAAGAAAATCTGTTCTCAAAGGTAGAGATTTGGCGGAAAGTTTTACCAACTGGTTTGACGAATTGTATTTGGGCAAATATGATGTAATACCTTTCTTCAAAATTGAAAAACAAGAAGACGAAGTGTTCAGGCTAAAAGTTTATATCAAAAACAGAAAAACCGATGAAGAAGTTCTTATTGATAAACTTTATACGGATGAAGAAGTTTTTGGCGCAAAATCAAACGATATAGCAAGAATTGTAGAAAAACAATTAAATTATGCTCTTCGTTATATGCCGGAATTAGAAGATCTTTTTGAAGATGAAGACAAATTGTATTTGGATTTGAATTTGAATGAGGTTTATCAAATCATTACAAAGACCGCATATTATCTCCAAAAAGCACAAATAGAAGTTGTTTTGCCTAAAGAACTTTCTAATATTGTTATCCCTCGTGCTTCTATAAATGCAAAAGTAAAAGAATCAAGAGCCGGGGATTTGGCAGATCTTATTAATAGTAATTCTTCATCAAAATTGTCTTTGGAAGATATATTAGATTTTTCTTACGAAGTTGCTATCGGGGATGACAAAATATCTTTAGAAGAATTCCAAAAACTTGTTGATACCAATGATGGTTTAATAAAATATAAAAATAAATATGTTCTTATTGATAAGAATGAAAGCAAAAAAATATTTGAACAAATTGCAAAAGCTAATTTTAAAACACTATCAAGAATGGAACTTATTCATGCATCGTTATCAAAACAATTAGATCAATATGATTTTGATTATGATGCCGCATTCGCAAGAGTATTATCTGATTTTACAAAACCTGTGGATATAACACTTCCTCAAGATTTGAACGGCGAATTAAGACCATATCAAGAAGTTGGGCTCAAATGGCTGTGGACAAATATTTCCAAAGGCTTTGGCGCTTGTATGGCTGATGATATGGGACTTGGGAAAACTATTCAGGTTATCAGTTTAATTCTAAAAATGAAAGAAGAAAAGAAACTCAAAAAACCGGTTTTGGTTATCTGTCCGACAACTCTTATGGGTAACTGGATGAAAGAACTCCAAATGTTCGCTCCAAATTTAGATGCAGTTATTTACCACGGTTCTGACAGACAGCTTGATGTTAAGCATGATGTTATTTTAACAACGTATGCAATTATGAGAATTGATGTTGAAGAGATTAAAAAACAAGCCTGGGGTATGATTATTGTTGACGAAGCTCAGAATATCAAAAACCCTGATACCGCTCAAACTCTTGCAATAAAAATGCTTAAGGCTGATGTTAAAATAGCTATGACCGGTACTCCTGTTGAAAACAGGTTAACAGAACTTTGGAGTATATTTGATTTTATCAACAAAGGTTATCTGGGTTCTTTGCGTGATTTCCAAAAGAGTTATGCAATTCCTATTGAAAGGTTTAAAGAACATTCAAGAGCTGACAAACTCAAGATGTCTATTTCACCTTTCGTCTTAAGACGTTTGAAGACCGATAAAAATGTCATTTCAGATTTACCTGAAAAAATGGTACTCAACGAATATTGCTACTTGTCCAAAGTTCAAGCTGTTTTATATGAAAAAACTCTTAATGAAATGATGACAAAAATTAGCGGATTTACCGGTGTTAACAGACGCGGAAATATCTTCAAACTTATTACCGCGCTTAAACAAATTTGCAATCACCCTTATCAGTTCTTGAAAACAGGCGAAATGGGCAGAGAACTTTCCGGTAAAATGGAAAAATGCCTCGATCTTGTTCAAAGTATTCTCGATAGAGGCGAAAAAACACTTATATTTACTCAATACAAAGAGATGGGTGATATTTTATGCAAAGTTATTGCTCAAGAATGCAATATTGAACCGCTGTTTTTTCACGGCAGCTTGACTGTTTCTCAAAGAGAAGAACTTATTGATAAATTCCAAAATCATGATGAGTCAAAGGTTATGATTTTATCCCTAAAAGCCGGTGGCACAGGGCTCAACCTTACACGTGCTACAAATGTTATACATTATGATTTGTGGTGGAATCCTGCTGTTGAAGATCAAGCTACTGACCGTACTTACCGTATCGGACAAGATAAAAATGTTATGGTTCACAGAATGATTACCCTTGGCACATTTGAAGAAAAGATTGACGAAATGCTTAAATCTAAAAAAGAACTTGCTGATATGGCAGTCTACGAAGGCGAAAAGATTATTACAGAACTTTCAGACGAAGAAATCTACGAAATCTTTACTCTCTCCGCCTAGGGGGTAAATGTTGTTTCCAATGGTTGCGCAGAGTTTCTTCATTATTGCGTGCCTAGGGGTAAATGTTGCTTTCAATGGTTGCGTGAGGGACTTAGGTTTTGCGCTAGGGGGGTAAATGTTGCTCCCAACGGTTGCACATATAACTCAATTTTTGCGCTAAGGGGGGGGTAAATGTTGTCTCCAACGGTTGCACATATAACTCAATTTTTGCGCAAGGGGGGTAAATGTTGTTTCCAATGGTTGCGCAAGGCTCTTCTATGGTTGTTCAGATTGGGGTAGATATATAATAATGTACCCTCTCCTAGGGAGAGGGTTAGGGTGAGGGGCTAAATAATTATCTGTTCTAATACAAATCACTGAAAAATATTGTAAGATTCTTCGGACTTTGTCCTCAGAATGACGAATTTCTTCTCCCCTCGTAAGGGGAGAAAATTTAAGCATGCAAGATCAGTCTTTAGCCTGACCTATACAGTAAAACATTGAAATGCATTGCAAAACATTGTATAATATCTTTATGGGCGATTACAAGTATTTTTTGGATAACGGAATATACGAATTCCAAAACGGACGGTTTCAAAGTGCGATTGATTTTATTAACCAATCTTTAGACCTTAAAAAAGATTGGGCTATTCCGTATTTTTATCGTGCGGCTGCTTACCATTCTTTGGGTGAATATGATGAAGCTATGCTTGATTATTCCAAAGCTATTAAACTTGATGACAGAATGACGGATGCATATTACAACCGTGCAAAAATTATTCTTTCCAGAAAAGATATTCAAAATCCCGATATACAAAAGGCAATTGTAGATTTAGAAAAAGCGTTGGAACTTGATCCGGAGTTTCAGGATGCTCTTTATGCTATGGCGGCTGCGTATAAAAAACTTGAAGATTATCACAAATGTCTTGTATATTTGGAAAAACTTTTACAAATAGAACCTCAGCACGTTTATGCAAGGGCATTTAAAAAACTTATTTTGCAGAAGTATATAATCTAATTACCCTTGATTATGGCTATTCCCATAAGTAGTTGCGATGTTTCTGCCTATGGATTTAATTTTTGCGCCAATACAATTTCTGCATTTGTCAGGGCTTTCGTGAGTGCAGATTTTGTTTGGGTAGATTTCATATTTTTCTCTATACTGAAGTGATGTAACATTTGGCATAACAACATTTGCGCCGCTTTGGAGTGCGATTATACGCCCGTTAGGGTTAAGGGTTTCCATCGCTGTTGTTGCGGGGATATTTATATCAGGAAGCATAATTCTGACAAGTGCCATAACTTTCAGTGCAAGTGTAAAACTTCCTGTATCAGCATCTTTTAAAGGGGTATCAGGATGAGGAATAAATGGTCCTATTCCAACCATGTCAGCGCCAATTTCTTTGAAAAATAAAATATCATCAGCCAAAGATTCTATTGTTTGGTTCGGAAGTCCGACAAGGCATCCTGTTCCGACTTCATAACCAAGGGCTTTAATATCTTTCAAACATCTTATACGGTTGTCAAAATCCATATTGGGGTGCATTTGTTTGTAAAGTTTTTTATCGGTTGTTTCAATTCTAATCAGATATCTGTCTGCACCGGCGTCTTTAAAGGCTTTGTATTCTTCGTATGTACGTTCTCCAATACTCAAAGTCAGGGCAACGTCAAACTCTTTAATTCTTTTTATGATATCAACCATACGTTCTTTTGTATAATATGCATCTTCTCCGCTTTGGAGAACAATTGTTTTATACCCCATATCAACCGCATTTTTTGCAATTTGGATTATTTCATCTTCTAAAATTCTGTATCTTTGAATATTTTTATCAGGTGCTCTCAAGCCGCAGTATTTGCACTCGCACTTGCAGATATTAGAAAATTCAATTAGCCCTCTTAAATGGATGTCATCTCCGACATTTTCTTTGCGAACCTTGTCTGCAAGTGCAAATAACCAATCGTTTTTGGTATCGTCTTTTAATATTTCAATTATTTCGTTTTTGCTGAACATCTTATGAAAATTTTATCATGAAACTATTCAAATTTGTTGTATAATTCATATATGAAAAGATTGGCGGTTTTATCATTAATAGTGGCAGTGCTAAGTATAGGAAAAGTTTTCGCGTTTTCGTTAGATGATATTCCGCCTGCAACTCTTGCTATTGCAAAGCAGGTCATAGAAATAAATAAGCCTGAATCAAAAATAGTTAGAGTTGGTATAGGTGATGCTAATTTTTCATCCTATGTTTGGAAAAATGCAACTATATATTCAAATACCCAATTTGGAATTTATAATGATCAAAATTGCGTGAGGATATATGATGCCGGTAAAGAAATAAATGTTTCAATGTCCGGTAATATATTTGTATTAAAGGATAATTCAGGAACTGAAATCGCAAAATTAATGGGTCCTGTTTCTTTTAAAACAAATTCAAACGGTTTAATAGGAATTAAAGGCCTAAAAAGAGCAGGGAAAAATGCTATGTACCGTGGTGATATAGAACTTGTCAATGCAAACGGCGGAGGACAATTCCATATTGTAAACAGTATTGATGTTGAAGAATATTTGCGTGGTGTTGTACCAAATGAAATGCCTGTTCATTTTGGGTTAGAAGCACTAAAAGCCCAGAGTGTTGCGGCAAGGAATTATGTTTTGGCTCCGCGTGTAAAATCAAATCCAAATTATGATGTTGTGGATTCTGTTGCAAGTCAGGTTTATTTTGGTGCGAATACCGAAAAAGATTTATCAGACAGAGCCGTAGAGGAAACAAGAGGAATAGTTGCTTTGTATGATTGGGATTTGATTTTAGCATTGTATTCTTCTACTGCGGGAGGTTATACAGAAAGCTATCATAATGCATTTTCTGACCCTAAAACTAAAATTTTTCCTGCAGAATACAAACCGTACCTTATAGGAAAACCCGATTATGATGTATTTTCACCACTGGATAATGAATCTGCTGTGGAAAATTTTTATACCTCAAAGTTAGATTCATTTGATAAAAATTCTTCATATTACAGATGGGAAAGAGAATGGACTCAGGCCGAATTGCAGCAAGAAGTTCAAAACCATATTGCAGCGCAAAGTGCTGCAGGATTTGTACATCCTGTAGTAAATAAAGGTCAGGTAATAGGTAAAATATTAAGAATAAATGTTTTGGAACGTGGTGTTTCAGGTAAAATTATGAAGCTTGAGATAGAAACTGATAATGGAAATTATCAGGTTGAAAAAGAACTTGTAATAAGAAGATTATTCACAAATAAAGGTAAGGCTTTGCCAAGTGCTAATATTGTGTTCAAGCAAGAATTTGATGATGATGGGAATTTAGTAAAGATTAAGGCATACGGCGGTGGCTACGGGCATGGTGTCGGAATGAGCCAGTATGGTGCAGGTTACATGGCAACAGAACTCAATATGCCGTATGAAAAAATCCTTCAGCATTATTACACAGGAATTACTCTGGGTACTGTTCCGTTTATCCTTTCATCAAATAGTGAGCAAAACAAGGCTGTAAGATCTTTTTATTCAAAAAATGGGCAGGCATGTTTGGTTATAGATAATAAATATAAGGTTAACTATCTTGAATTAAATGTGAACGGGTATGATTACAAATTTCATTTAGATTCAAAAGAACGCATAAATAGGATAAATTTAAATTCCTATATACAAAAAGGAATGAATACGATAACATTTTATTATCCGACAAATGCCGGAATAAATAAAGGGTTAAGAATGTATGTAGAACTGGCAGGGCAGTATGAGTACTCAAACTAAAGAAGATAAATCTACAAGTGTATTAAAAGCGGCTTGGCTTATAATGGTTGTTACAATAGTCAGCAAATTAGTCGGATTTGTCAGGGATATTGTTATTGCTAATTATTATGGTGCTTCTTTGGTTTCAGATGCATATTATTATGCATATCAAATTCCGTCTTTGTCTTTGATACTTTTAGGCGGGGTTGGTGGCCCGTTCCATAGCGCTACGGTTGCTGTTTTTTCAAAATTAATCCCGTCATTAAATGAAAAACCATCTGAGCAAGTTAATAAATTGTATTCCACATTTATGACCGCAACGATACTATTTTTCTTAATGTTGTCTGTTTTGATGTATATATTCCCAAGGCAAATAATGGGACTTATTATTTCAAGCGGTTCCGCTCAAATGATTGATCTTGCGGCTATGCATTTGAAAATTATGACCCCATTGCTTGTAATTGGCGGCATTGTAGGCATTTATTACGGAATACTGATTATTTATAAGCAATTTATGCTTCCAAATTTATCTCCTATAATTATGAGCCTTGCGATAATCGGAATTGTTGTTGCTGTGCCGAGTGATCAAAAAGGATATGCTCTTGCTTGGGCGACTACTGTGGGAGCAATTTTGCAGCTAATTATACAGTATCCTAATATTAGAAAGCTTGGCTATAAACTAAGACCGAATTTTGAGTTTACGAATAATCCTCATTTCAAAGAAATTGGCGAACTGTTATTCCCTGCGATATTAAGTTCAACTGTCGGGCAAATTCATATTTATGTTGATATGTTTTTCACATCTTCAATCTCGGAAGGTGCTTGGACGGCAATAGGTTATGCTAACAGAATATTTCAGTTCCCTGTCGGGATATTAGTTACTGCGTTTTTGGTGCCATTATTCCCTATTTTTGCACGTTTAGTCGCTGATAAAGACTATGAGGGTATTAGAAATTATTTTAATAAGGGAGTTGGTGTTCTTTTATTCGGGGCAATACCTATTATAATCGGAATTTTAGTTGTTGGTACTGATGCGGTACGTTTGGTGTTTGAACGCGGGGAGTTTGATGCAAATGCAACATTTATGGTAACAGAAGCGTTGTGGTTTTTGTCTGTTTCTATTATTCCTTATGTATTTAGAGATTCTATTACAAGGGTTTATTATTCCTTTAATGATTCGGCAACACCGTTTGCTGTTGCTTTTTCATCTATAATATTAAAAGTTCTTTTAAACTGGGTATTTATATCAAAAATGGGGTATGGAATTGGAGGTATTACTCTTTCAACTTCGCTGGTAACTCTGTTTAATGCGTGCGTTTTAGGATATTTTATTACTAAGAAGATGAGCATGAATTATAAATCTCTTTTTGTAAACGCTTTCAAGATGATTGTTGCGGGTGTTATTGCGTTGGGTGTGTGTTATTTTACCGCAGTTCAATATGATAATTATGTAGTTCTGCCGAAATTTGTATTTGAAAGTTTTAAAATATTACTTGTTGCATTTATATGTTTAGCGGTGTATATTCCATTAAACTTAAGTTTTAAAATGGAGTATGCAAAAGAGTTGTTTACCCATTTGAGTGCTAAATTTCAAAGGAAATAATTTATGAAAAAAATCGCATTATTGGTCTTTATATGTATATTGTGTGCAGGATGTTTGAATGTGCAGGCGGTAGTTTTGACAAAAGATAATGTCTCAACGACCGCAAAAAGCTATGCGAGTATGCCTTACGGGAAATATCTGCGTTATTATTTGATTGATGAAGAAAAAATATTTATAACCTTTAAACAGTTATCTGAAGAGGATGACAAAAATTTTGAAAAAACATTATCTAAAGAAGAAAAACAAGATTATAAATATGTTAAAAAAGTGCAAAAAATTATTGATAAAGGCGATTGGAACGAAGTTTTTTATAAATATGCAGATTTTTTCCCTGCCTATATTCAATATTATAATCTGTGTATTGCAAGAAGTAACTGGCATGAGGCATTGAGAGTTCTTGATAAAATAAAAAACACTGATATGTATAACCAAATTTTTAGTGCTGATGTTGTTAATTTTGCTAAGGGGGAATTATATTTGAAAGCTAAACAGTATCAGAACGCCCTTGATTATTTTAAAACATTTGAAGGCTCCGGCAAAGATTCTGTATATGCATATATCGCAACTTGTTATTTCTATTTAGGGGAATATGATTCTGCAATATCTTATATGAAAAAAATTAAAAATATGACTTACGATAACAAGGAATTGATGTATTCAATTTATATCGAAAGTCAAAATTATACACAAGCGCATAAGTGGGCGCTAGAGCTTATAAAAGCAAGATATAGTTATGCTAATTTTATGAAAGCTCAAGCCACTGCACCAAATGATGCTAAAAAACTTCAATACCTTTATCAAGCAAGAAGCTCTACTCTAAATGAAAATGAGATTACTTCCGTAAATAAAATGATTGCTGAGCTCGAACAGCAAAAACTCGAAAAACAAATTTCAACTCTTAAACAGTTTATAAAGGTTCCAAGCTGGTCTGATATTGTGAGCCAGCTGCCTGAAAATATTTCTATAAATGAATTAACGAATAAGCAAGATGAGTTTTATAGAACTGCTAATGAATATCTAATAAAATATAGCGGGCAAAATTTAACTAATGCGTTTAATTCACTAAATCAAGATTTTGTAAATTATGTTCAAACAAAAAAAATTGAATATGCGCAAGAGCAACAACTAATTCAGCAGCAACAGTATGAAGCTCAACAACAGCAACTTATGTATATTAGACAGATGCAGGCGCAGCAGCAACAACTTGAACATTACAGACGAATGCAAAGAATATATTATCTCTCTCGCCCGTATGATGATTTTACTATGTCTCCTTGGTTCTAGGGGGTAAATGTATATTACCAATGGTTGCGCGAGGTTCTTCTATGGTTGCGCAAAGGGGGGGGGTAAATATTGCTACCAACGGTTGCGCGAGGTTCTTCTATGGTTGCGCAAAAGGGGGGTAAATGTATTCAAGATCGGTTGTGTGTGTTGGGGTAAATGTTGTTTATGTTTTTGCGTATCTGTTTCCTCTGTCATTGCGAGCGGGGGTAAATGTTGTAGTCAATGATTGCGTAAAATTTATATGTCATTGCGAGCGGGAGCGAAGCAATCCAGCTGTTTTGAATCCTTTTGTTCTACCTAGATTGCCGCGTCGTCACTACCGTTCCTCCTCGCAATGACGACCCTCCCCCACCCAGTCTCCCCCTTAGGGGAGAAGTAATGTCATACTTCATTCCTACTCCACCCCTCTTAATTTTCAGTGTAGGTAATATCGTTAATAGAAAAATTATTATTTTAATGCTTTAATATTTATATGAAAGTTTTTAGAGTTATACACGATTATATAAATGAACATTTTAAAAGAAATACCCCGGCTATTGATGATGTTATGGACGTTTCGGATGCTGTTGATATGTATACATATAATGATTACGAATCGAGTAATCCGATGCGTATAGATTTTTGGCAAAATCAAATTGACCAAATTGAAAATAAAATGCTAAGACAGACTGCCGGCGCAGCGCAAAATATAGGTGCAGAAGTGATGTCAGCGTATACAAATCCGTATTATATACCTCATAAGATAATAAATATTCCAAAAGATTACAAAAATGTTGTAGAAACATATAAAAAGTACTCAGATGTGCAAGAAAAAAAGACCGGCAATTAGCCGGTCTTTTTTATACTTTGTTATTTATACATTCGTTTTTGCACAAGTTAATTCTTTTAAGTAATTTGGGAGTGCAAAACGTGCGTTGTGGTATTCTTTATTATACATTTTGCAGGTTGGAATAATTTCTTTTGCTCGTTCGTCATTGTAGTATTCTAAAGGTTTAACATCAACCGAACAAAAAGCCCAAGCCCAATATCCGCCAGGATATGTTGGCATATTTGATGTATAAGTTGAAACAATTGGGAATACTCTGTGTAATTGTTCATACATTTTTTTAATTTCGTGGTGATTTGTAACAGGAGATTCCGATTGAGCCGCCATTATGCCGCCTTTTTTGAGAGAATTTTTGACGTTTGTATAAAATTCATCAGTAAATAAGCCTTCCCCAGGTCCCATTGGGTCTGTTGAATCGATTAGAATAATGTCATATTCGTCTTTTTTATCTTTGATAAATTCGATTGCGTCTTCGACTTTAATTTCTACTCTTGGATCATCAAGAGCACAAGACACACTTGGCAAGAATTTTTTTGAAACATCGATAACCATTCCGTCTATTTCGCAAAGTACAACTTTTTCTACTGTTTTATGTTTCAGTACTTCTCTGACTGTTCCGCCGTCGCCCCCGCCGATTACTAAAACAGATTTTGGACAAGGGTGCTGCATCATTGGAATGTGCGCTATCATTTCGTGGTAATGATATTCGTCCCCTTCTGTTACCATCATTAAATCATCAAGTGTTAAAACTCTGCCTAAGCTTGAATCAGATTCAAACACTTCAACCTTTTGAAACGGTGAATTATCAGAAAAAAGTACTTCTTTTGCTTTTATAACCAAGCCAAAACCTTGCGGTGTAATCTCGTGATAGTAACCGTTCTCTATTCCGTTTTTCATTCTTTCATTTTCCCTTTCTATTTGTAGTTACGGCTTTTGGAAAACGAAAATATATTCATGGTTAAATATACTAAAACCGCCTGCTAAAGCTCTATAACGCCATAAATTAGCGGTTCTTCCTTTTCCTCTTTCGTTGCCTTGAATGTCTTTTACTATTGTAGATTTTAACACAAACCCAAGTTTTCGCATACGGTTCATGCATTCAAAACCAAGAGGTTGAACTTCGGAATTTTTATAACTATCGCCAATAATTAAACAAGCAAAACGACCACGCTCTAATAGGTCATAACCATGTTTTGCTACTTTTTCAAACATATCATAAAATTCTTCTGTGGATTCACAATTTGATAAGTCTTCTTTTTTATCGGAAAAACGTATAATATCATCATAAGGCGGGTGAAGCATCAAAAATTGTGCTTTTTCTTCGCCCATAATTTCAAGTCTTGCTTTAACTTTTTCTGCGGCTTCATCGCTTGTAGAATCTCCGCAGATAATATTAACATCTGTAACCAGTTGTTTTGAAGTAAATTTTTGAGAAACACTGTCAACCAAATCTTGTTTCAACTCTACTCCAATGCAGCGTCTGTTCATATTGATTGCTTCAATGCCGGAAGTACCCGAACCAAAAAACATATCAAGAACAATATCGTTTTTCTTGGTATATCGTTCATACATTTGCTGTGCAATTTGAGGAATATAATTGCCGTGATACTCGTTAGAATGCCCATGCTCTTTTAATCTTGAAGGAAACAACCATAATGAACTTGTTAAAACATGTGCATAATCTTTCCAACGTTTAAGATTAATATCGCTATATTTGGTTGTTTTAACCTCAGGTTGTTTGACAACCTGTAAATCTGCTTTTTTTGTCGGTTTTAACTTAGTATTTCCTGCAAGTTTAGGCATTTTTCCTCCCATATATTTACTAAATAATCTTATAAAATTCATCATGATTTGTAATCAAACATTTATATGATTTTGTGCTATCATTTGTATAGATTGAGGGATTGATGTTATGGGCAGAATTAAACAGTTATCTAAGCATCTTATAAATCAAATAGCTGCAGGTGAGGTTATTGAACGTCCTGCATCTGTTGTAAAAGAATTAACAGAAAATTCAATTGATGCAGGAGCAACAAAAGTTAGTATTGATATTACTAATGATTGCAGGGATATAAGGATTGCTGATAACGGTTCAGGGATTCATCCTGAGGATATTGTTTTGGCTTTTTCAAAACATGCGACAAGTAAAATTCAAGAAGATGCTGATTTGTTTGACATCCATACTTTTGGTTTTAGGGGGGAAGCTCTTGCAAGTATAATCTCTATCTCAAAAGTTACTTGTACTACAAGAACTAAAGATTTTGAAACCGGTACAAAAGTAATTTGTGAAAATTCTGAAGTAAAACAAGTTGAAACAGGATGTGCTGTGGGTACAATTATGGAAGTTCGTGATTTATTCTATAATTTGCCTGTGCGTCTTAAATTTTTGAAAAGCTCAAATACAGAGTTTTCTTATATTCAGGAAATTGTTCAGGCTATTGCGCTTTCGCATCCCGAAGTTTCAATTGAATTAAAAAAATACGGTAAAACAGTTTTAAAAACAACAGGTCAAAATAATCTTAATCAAACAATAAAAGAGGTTTATTCATCTGATGTCACTCAAAATTTAAAAGAAGTATTAAAAACGGATGAAATTTCAGGCCTGAAAATTAGCGGTTACGTAAGCACTCCTGACTATACACGCTCAAGTAAGAAGAGTTATCACACTTATATAAATTCAAGAAGTGTCAAGTGTCCTGTATTTCAAAAAGCTATTGATATGGTGTATAAAACACTTACCGCAAATAATAAGTACCCATTTATTGTCTTAAATCTTGAAATCCCACCTCATGATGTTGATGTAAATGTTCATCCGACTAAAAAAGAAGTCAGGTACAAAAATCCGAACCAAATTTTTAATTTTATATATTCTGCTATAGAAGGCGGGCTTTCAAATTATGTGGAAAAGACAAGGGAAAATGTATATAAATTTACTAAACCCGAGTACATTCAAGAGCCGGTGGTACAAAATAATTCAGTAATTGAATTCCCAAAGTCTGCAGATGATGTTTATATTGATGAAAAGAATGATACCGTTTATATTCCGAGTGAAAAATTTGAAAATACTTCAATAAATGTGACAACATCAAGCCCACAACAACAGCAAATGTTCACACAGGTTGAACAAGCAGAAGATAATCCAGACAAAATCATCGGTCAGTATCATAATACATACATCTTGATAGAGGTAGAAGACGGGCTTGAAATAGTTGATCAGCACATTGCAGAAGAACGATACAACTATGAAAAACTTCAAAATGATACGAATATAATTTCTCAAATGCTTTTTGTTTCGGATGTTATTGAGGTTTCATCTTCCGAGGCCGAGCTTATAAAAGAAAATCTTGATAAATTTGAAAAATTTGGCTACGGTA
Source organism: uncultured bacterium (assembly GCA_902801985.1). Taxonomy (GTDB): domain Bacteria; phylum Cyanobacteriota; class Vampirovibrionia; order Gastranaerophilales; family Gastranaerophilaceae; genus Zag111. The sequence continues at coordinate 21,970 of CADCKD010000005.1, forward strand.
TTGAGTTTTTAAAAGAAAATGAATTGATATTCAGAAAAGTTCCTCAAATTCTCGCAAAAGTTAATCCAAAAGAGATTATGGCTGATATTTTGCAAAACATTGAGGGGGATATTGATAATATGGAAGAAAATATCCTCAAAACTACTGCTTGTAAGGCCTCCGTGAAGGCTAATACCCCGTTATCAATTTGGCAGATGCAAGAAATTATTAAAAAATGGCGTACAACAAAAATGCCGTACACTTGCCCTCACGGACGCCCGATTAGTCATATTATTCCGCACAAAGAGCTTGCTGCGTTTTTTGATAGGGCTAAATAAAATCAATAAAAAACGACGATTTAGAATAATCGTCGTTTTTGCATTATGTTACTTATTCTATACTTCTTTAAATACTAAAGTTGTATTGTGCCCGCCAAAACCGAAAGAGTTTGAAAGCGCTGCGCGAACTTTCTTCTCTCTCATTTTGTGCGGTACATAATCAAGGTTTGCAACGTGTTCATCCTGATGATCAAGGTTGATTGTCGGAGGAACTTTGCCGTCTGTGATTGTTTTTACGCAAACAATAGCTTCAATAGCACCTGTTGCGCCAAGCATATGGCCATGCATACTCTTTGTTGAAGATACAAGCAAGTTCGGATTTTTTTCTTTATCACCAAAAATTTGGGCAATCGCTTGTGATTCAGCCATATCACCAAGCCCTGTACTTGTTCCGTGAGGGTTAATATAATCAATATCCTCAGGTTTTAATTCAGCATCTTTCAATGCAAATTCCATTGCTTTTAATGCGCCTTTACCTTCAGGGTCCGGAGCAACTATATCGTGAGCATCGGCAGTTTGACCGTAGCCTGCGATTTCTGCATATATCTTTGCTCCTCTTGCTTTTGCATGTTCGTATTCTTCCAATACCAAAACTGCTGCACCTTCACCCATTACAAAACCGTCTCTGTCTACATCATAAGGACGTGATGCTTTTTGAGGCTCATCATTTCTTTTTGAAAGTGCTCTGCAAGCGGTAAACGCACCTATACCTAAAGTTGTTATTGTTGCTTCGCAGCCGCCTGCAATCATTACATCAGCATCTCCATATTGAATGCTTCTGAACGCGTCACCGATAGAATGTGTGCCTGTTGCACAAGCTGATACAACAACTTTATTGACACCTTTATAACCATGTTTAATAGAAATACGGCCTGATGCCATATCTACAATTAACATCGGAACCGTGAAAGGTGAAGCTTTTGTTGGACCTCTTTCTATCATTATCATGTGATTTTTTTCAAATGTATTAAACCCGCCGGCAGCTGAACTTACGATAACACCAATCCTGTATGGGTCAATGTTTGCTTCGTCAATCCCGGAATCTGCAATAGCTTCATCTGCTGCTACCACTGCAAATTGGGTAAATCTATCCATTCTTTTTGCTTCTTTTGGGTCTATGTATTGTTCAGGGTCAAAATCTTTATCTTTAATCTCTGCAGCTATTTTTACGGTTTGTTTTTCTGTATCCATTCTTTCGATTGTAGAAATACCGCTTTTACCTGCAAGCATGTTAGCCCAAAATTTGTCTACGCCTATACCGCAAGGTGTAACTGCTCCCAATCCTGTTATTACTACTCTTCTTTTTGTCATTGTTATTTCCTTATTCATATTGTTAGTAGGATAAGTTTGATAAGTTCGATAGGTTTGATAAGTGCTTTACAAATATACTAAATTTATTTGCGAATAAATAACGCATAAATAACTTAAAGAAACTGATCCTACTTATTTTACTTATTCTACTTATCAAACTTTATAATACTAATACGGGAGCGAAACGAACCCGTCCCACTCCCGTATTTATAAAATTCAATTTTAAAAACTCAATTAGTGAGACAATTTGCTGTCAATGTATGATACAGCATCTTGAACTGTTTGAATTTTTTCTGCGTCTTCATCTGGGATTTCGCATTTGAATTCTTCTTCTAAAGCCATAACTAGTTCAACTGTGTCTAATGAATCTGCACCTAAATCATCTGTGAAACGTGCTTCAGGTGTAACTAATTTTTCATCTACGCTTAATTGATCTACTACAACTTTTTTTACTGTGTCTAATGTACTCATCTTTTTTTTTCCTCTTTTTAATTTAATACGTATTTATAATACTATTCTTCTATAATTATATTTGTAGAAAAAAAATTTGCAAGAAATTTACATTACGTACATACTTTTGTTAATAAAGTTTAATATATATGACAAAAATATTTATTTTGCGATTTAATATGTATTATCTGTATCAATTTATAAATTAAGGTGTTTATTATGAATGTAAGTCCTATTGGGTTCAGCAATTATAATCAGAACTTTGGGAGTTCGCTGCGTGTAGGTATTTTTGTAAAATCTGCAGATGGTTTGTATACGACTTTTGTAAATCCTTCTGTTGATGCGAAAACATATAAAAAATTAAATTCCAAAATAGTTGGTTCTCTAAATACTGATTTTATTGAAAATCTAAGAACAACTTTTGGTATAGAAAGAAAAAGTAAAAATAATAAAACCTTATCTGCTGTGTACAGAAGATTAATTGAGGATTTGAAAAATATTGATGCGGATTATCGCAGGTTTAACCTTACGCGTTCATTGTATCGAAAACACAAACTCGGGTATATTGTTACAGGTTCTGATGTTTCTGTTGTTGAAAATATAAAAGGCGTAGGGCAAATAGGACTTGCTAAAACAGATTCTTTGTGGGCGAATGGCCATTCTAATAATGCTTATGTTCGTGGGTTTAGCAAATCTGTAAACCAAAATGCAATTCATTATGCGCAAAGTGATGATGTTGTTTTACGTTCAAAAGATAATAAAGAAATAATGTTAAGGGCTTTTTTCAAAGAAGTTGGTGTTGATAAACGCGGGAACAAAAAATATGCATTAGAGGATTATGAGTTCCACGAAAATTCTTCAATGCCGGATTTGCGCCCTGTAAGGGATGCCCATGTTCGCTACAAAAATAGCCGTGCAATTCAAGATGAAATAAGAAAAACTGTTCAATATCAATTGAATGCTCTAAGCGGAAAGCGAGTTCATTTTAGTGATTTAGAAGATATTTTGTATCCTAAAAAACAAATAAAAGCTGAATCATCTGTAATTTCAAAGGATGTAAAAGCTTCAAATCCGCCAGCCCCAAAAGAGATGCAAAAGCATGTAATTCCAAAACAAGTTCCTCCAAAACCCGCAAATGAAGGGAAACAATTAACAATTGATTTTGGTGCATAATTTAGAAATAAAAAAACGGCTAAATATTTAGCCGTTTTTTATGTATATATTGATTAAATTTTTATAGCATTAAACCGCCTGCAACTTCAATTGCTTGACCTGTTACGTAATCTGTATCTAAAGCTAAGAATTTAACAACTTTAGCGATATCTTCAGGGGTACCAAATCTTTGCATAGGAATTGCTTTTGCGTATTCTTCAATGTTTCCTAAGTTAGCAGTCATTGCAGTTTGGATAAATCCAGGGCATACAGCGTTTACTCTGATATTTCTTGAACCAAATTCTTTTGCAAGAGTTTTAGTTAAACCAATCAAACCTGCTTTTGAAGCTGAATAATTCGCTTGGCCCGCATTACCGTGAACACCAACGATTGATGACATATTGATAATTGAACCTTGTCTTGCCTTCATCATGTATTTGATAACAGCATGTGTTACATAATATGCAGAACCTAAGTTAATCTTAATAACTCTTTCCCATTGTTCAGCATCCATTCTTAAGAATAAACCGTCTTTTGTAATCCCTGCATTGTTTAATAAAATGTCGATATGTCCGTGTTCTTCAATCATTTTATCAACAGCAGCTTTGACTTGTTCATCATTTGATACGTCAAATTGATAAAACCATGCGTTTACACCCAAAGCTTTAATTTCGTCTATTGCAGGTTGTGCTGTTGCAGCATCGCAAATATCATTGATGATGATGTCACATCCGTTATTAGCTAATTCTTTAGCACAGCTAAATCCGATTCCTCTTGAACCCCCTGTAATTAAAGCAATTTTTCTGTCTGTCATAATCTTTCTCCTTATTTATCATATAAAATCCCTCAATGGCTAAATTATACCATAAATATAAATTTGTAAAGGGAATTATTGAATATGAACCTGCAAGTTTTTCAGTGGATTTATGTGCAATCTTACATTTATAACTCTATATTTTTTAATGCATATTCACAACATTGAATAATGAGATTGTTTAATGAAACCTCTTTATTTTGAGCAATTTTTTGCATTCTTTCGACTAGATCTAGAGGTAATCTAAAAGTTTTATTTATCATTTCCGGTTTTTCTATTTTAAATTTGTTATTCATACACTTTATTTTAAGTGTATTTTAACATAATTTATATACTCCAATTTTACACTTAATTTAATAAGTGCAATATATTAATATTTTATGTTATATTATACAAGAAAGGAGTATTAAATGAAAAAGATTATTACGTTGTTGCTGGTATTTTTATTATTGCAAATGCATGCATTTGCTTTGAATGTACCTTCCGGTACCTTGGTTGTTGTTCAACCGCAAAAAATAATAGATGCTGATGATTTAAAAATAGGTGATGATGTCAAATTTGCTGTTGTGCAACCTGTAAAAGTGAATAATAAAACTGTATTACCAATAGGTACAGAAGTTTTGGCAAAAGTTACTAAAAAGAAGAACAATTGTGTGTTAGGTATTCCAGGAAATATTCAGGTTGGTGAATTCAGTATAATTACGCAAAATAATGATATTATACGATTATCGGGAACAGTTTCCGATGAAGGAAATAACAGATATTGGGCTAATGTAGGATGGATATTTGTTTTTCCATTGCTTTTTATCAAAGGTGATGACGGAAAAATTCGACAGGAAACAACGCATATGCTATATACTGTTGAGGATATAGAGCTGTAAATAAAAACGCCTTGCTTGTATGCAAGGCGTTTTTATTTATTGTATCTTATATCTTTGCAAGTTGTTCATTCAAAGCTTGAACTGTCGTTTCTAAAGATTCTTTATCGTACACGTTGTATACGGTAGATTCCGGCGTGATTTTTTTGCATAATCCGGCCAAAACCTTACCCGGCCCGATTTCTACAAATGTATCAACTCCGTTGTGTACCATATTTTCAATTGTTTGTGTCCAGTGAACTGATGTGCAGATTTGTCGTGGCATTTTGTTTCTAAAGTCTTCTGCTGAAATTGTTGCAGCTCCATCAACGTTTGTAACAACAGGAATAGAAGCGCTTGATAAATCTAAATCAGAAACAAATTTAGAGAATTCTTTGCTTGCTCCCTCTAAAAATTTAGAGTGAAATGCTCCTGAAACCGCCAATGGAACAACTCTTCTTGCTCCGGCTTCAAGAAGTAATTCTCCTGCTTTTGCTACTGCATTTTCTTCTCCTGTTAATACAATTTGAACAGGGGAATTGTAGTTTGCGATATCAACATAGCCTAGTGAAGACGCTTCTTCTATTGCTTTTTCAACCGAACCTGCAGGGGCATTTAATACAGCGGCCATTGTCCCGCCTTTTACTTCACTCATTAGCTCTGCTCTTTTTTGTATTGCCTTTAATGTCGTATCTAAATCCATGACATCAGATGCATACATTGCGCAATACTCTCCCAAGCTGTGTCCTGCTGTAAATATAGGTTTAATTTTTACTCTTGATTTCAGAACTTCTAATGCCGCAATTGACATTGTCACAATTGCAGGTTGAGTATTTATTGTTTGTTTTAAATCTTCTTCAGGCCCGTTAAAGCATATATTTGTAATATCTTTCCCTAAAACTTCATCAGCTCTGTTGAAAACTGTTTTAGCTTCTTGGTAATTGTCATATAAGTCTTTTCCCATACCAACAATTTGGGCTCCTTGTCCGGGGAAAATGAATGCAATCTTTTTAACCATACCTTTTATATCCCTCTTTAATATTTTTCTATTTGAAATTATATAATAAACAATAAAAAAGTAAATTATATGTATTTTTAACTTTTATCTTCAATCGCATTTAGGGTTCCCAAAGGGGAGCATTTGAGGGTTGAGCTTATAATAATTTGGCATGCGGTTTTCTTTTTTGAGGTCATGTTTTTCAAGATGTTTAATTTGGTTATATTTATTTTTTTGTGTTCTGTTAAGTATTGATTTTAGGTCTGCATCTTCGTTGTGTGATAATTTCCTTATGTCATTTTCTAACTTTTTTATTATGTTTTTGTTTGGGTTTTGTTTTTTGTTTTCATTTAATATTTCTTTTAAAGCATTCTTATAAAGTGGGGAATATTTTGTTGTTATTTGTTCGTATAAACATCTTTGTTCGGGGGACAAATTCAGGGAATTAAATATTGTGGATTTATCGTTTATAACTGCTTGGAAATATTCGTAGTATTTTTCGTTTGAAATATTACTATTTTGGTTGTATGGCTCTGCAAATGTTGTTTGCGGGGTCAGCAACAAGATTAGTATAAACAATTTTTTAAAAAAATATTTCATATTTAAAGGCCCATTAAAATATTTTTTACTTCTCAAAAAAAAAATAAAATACAACACTCGGATATTTGTAGTAAAATCTTCCTATGGAAGAAATAAACTTGAGAAATTATGCATATCTTGGCGATGCAGTTTGGGAATTATTTATCAGGGAAAAAACAATTCTCAAGACGAATAATTCAAAAAAATTGCATCAGATTACTACATCACTTGTAAAAACTCAGTTCCAAAGCGAATTGCTGCATTTTTTGGATGAACATTTAACTGATGATGAACAAGAAATTTCAAGACGTGCAAGAAATTTGCAGATTCCTGTGGGCAGAAGGAGTATGCAATCTGAATACAGGCAAGCTACCGCATTTGAGGCGCTTATCGGTTGGTGGTACACTCACGATAAATTGAGGTATAACGAAGTTTTGGATTTGTTAGAACCTAAAATTACTTTTTAATGTAACAGTATTTACAAATTTTAAAAAATATTATAATATAATTTCGGTCGTGTAAGAAGAGATTAGAGTTTAATAGGAGGATTAAAATGGAATGTTTTAAAAAGTATCTTGTTGAATTTATCGGGGCATTTTTCTTGATATTTACAATAGGAGCGACAGCTGCATTTGGCGGTCCTGGTGTTATTGCACCTTTAGCAATAGGTTTTGCATTAATGGTAATGGTTTATGCAGGCGGATATATTTCCGGCGGTCATTATAACCCTGCAGTTTCTTTGGCTGCTGTCGTAAGAGGAGCATTGCCTGCTAAAGAATGGATTCCTTATGCTGTATTCCAAATTTTAGGCGGTGTTGCTGCAGCTTATGTTGTTAAATTGTTAGGTGCAGCTCCGGCATGTCCTGCTGTACCGTTCGATATTTGGGGTGTTATTGCAGGTGAATTATTATTTACATTTGCGTTATGCTATGTAGTATTAATGACTGCAACATCTTCAAAAACTGCAGGTAATTCATATTACGGATTAGCAATCGGTTCAACTGTAATGGTTGGTGCATTCGCTGTTGGCGGAATTTGCATGGGCGCATTCAATCCTGCTGTTGCTATTTCTGCTTTAGTTTTGGGTTCATGCTGCTGCTGGAAGTTTGTATGCTTGACTGTCTTAATGAACCTTGTTGCAGGCGCATTAGCAGGTATTGTGTACAAGTTCTTGAATGACGATTAATTTGTTGTTTTTGATAAAAAAGAGTCCTTTGTATTTTACAAAGGGCTCTTTTCAATTACATAAATGATTGATTTTCTAAAAAAAAATATTAAAATATTTGTATGAGAAAGTTTTTATGTACTTTAATTTTAATTTCATTTGTTTCTGTTGCTCCTAGTTGGGGTGCTTTTTGGAATAGAAATAAATCTCAACAGGCGCAAACTCAAAATTCGCAAAATCAATCTGCGCCGGTTCCTCAAAATCAGCAAACCTCTCAACAAACATCATACCCTCAAGATGTTGACGGAAATCCTATATCTGAAGGTGAATATATCGATATTGATAATATCGATATTGAAAAGATGTATAGAGATATGCCTGTTCCGAATTTTAAATATATTCATAATATTGACCCTGATGAATATCAAGATACAATGTATTCAACTTGGTCTCCGTATCCTTTGTTCAGGTTAACGGCTCCGTTATTTTTTAAATCTGTTGCTATTCAACCGGGGTATTATTTGTTAACCCCTCGTGAACACGAAGGAAAGTGGTATATTCTTTTTAAAGAAGCAGGAAAGGTTAAATATATTGTTCCTTGCTATAAAAAAGAAATGGTGCCAATGAATTTTTATAAAAATAATTTGCCTCAAATAAAAATGACTACCCCTCAAAAAATCAGAGAAAAAGCTTTGCAATTTGTGGGCAAACATTTTGATTCATCTAAGCGAAAACCTATACCTGATACATATTTGGATGCGACAGATTTAGATAATAACTTTATATCTTTGATTGTGTATTGGGGAAATTATAGGTATTATTTTGTGTTACGTTCGATACAGTTGTAGTATTTATTTTTATCTTTTTTCAATGTAAAATGGGGAAAATAGGAGAGAAAAATGAAAAATATACTTAGTCTTTTGGTTGTGTTGGCTATTTTTATTAGCGGGGTTAATCTTAGTTCCTATGCTGACATATACACGGCTGATGGTGTGTACTCTACAGAACAACTTGAAAAATCCGTAAAACAGAATAAAAAAGCACTCAAAGAAAATAAAAAACTTCAAAAACAACAAATTAAAGCTCAAAAAGAGCAAGAAAAAAATCAAAAAAAATTGGAAAAAGCTCAGCAAAAAGCTTTGAAAAAACAGGCTAAAATTGAAGCCGAAAAACAAAATTTGAATCCGGAAAAACCGGTTGCTTTAACTAAAAAAGAGCAGAAGAAAGCTCAAAAACAATCTCAAAAAGAGGCTAAAAAGTTGGCAAAAGCTGAGAAAAAAGCTCAAAAGAATTTAAAAACGAAAAATACAACACCTGAAGATGAAAATGCAAAAAATACAAATGTAAAAGTTTCCAGTCCTATTTCATCAAGTCCGGATTATGGAATGGATACGCCAATCGGTCGTGAGTTGAAATTACTTGAGCGTTCTTCTTCTCTAAAGAAACGTTCTGCACTTGCGATGAAGTTAAATCCGAATTTAGATGTGAGAGAAGTCAGAGCAAGTCATATTTTAGTTAAAACACGTAAAGAAGCAGTTGCCCTAAAAAAAGATATTGAAAGCGGCAGCATATCATTTGAAGAAGCTGCTAAAAAATACTCTCTTTGCCCGTCAAGTGTGAAAGGTGGGGACTTAGGCTTTTTCACCAGAGATAAAATGGAACCTCAATTTTCTGAAACAGCGTTTGATACAAAAATGGGTACGATATCAAATCCCGTCGGTACAAAGTTTGGCTGGCATTTGATTAAACCAACAGATAAAAGATAGTTAAAAATAAAAAGCTAAAAGAACTTCTATTATTGGAAGTTCTTTTAGTTTTGTAAATTTTTATCTGTATGCTTAGCAACATTTTTTTTTATATCTTTTAATACCCGTGTAGTGATTATGAAAGGAATGTATAAAATGCGAATTTATCCAATTACCCAAAATTATTCTCAAAATTATAATAGAAATAATCAAAATCAATCAGTACAAAGCTCAGTAGCTTTTACAGGTATTCGTGGAGATAAAATTGTTAGTGATTTAGCAAAATTTGAAGATGTAAAATTGGCAGATGTTATGAAAGATTTAAAAGGTGCTTTTGGTTTAAAAACCGACAAAGTTGAAGATGTTATTGAGTCTTTACTTGCTGCAGTTAAAGCCGGTTTTAATAAAGAAGCAGTCACTGCCGAAGAGTTAAAAGTAACTAAATCTTCTTTGGAACGTGCAGAACAAAAAGCAAAAGATGCGCAAGAAGATATAGCAGATTTAAAAGAAGTATTTTCAGGCACAATTAAGGCTAAAACAGTTGCACTTAAAGAAAAAGAAGCAGAACTTAAAAAAGCTCAAGAATTTGCAGATAAATTCAAACCAATGTCAACAGTCAAATCTGTTGACGAACTTGGAGCTATTATGCCTAATGAAGCAATAAAAGTTGCCAATGAGTTTAAAGAAAGTAAGTCAAAAGCAGCTCAAAGTATGATGGATTTTCTGTTAACAGGAAAAGGACAAGAAGAATTTTTATCTCAATTAGAACGAAATAATATAATCAGCAAAGCAAGACGAGATGGTTTAGCTGATATTCCTGAGGTAGATGAAGCTTTAAAACATGTATATACGGATATAAGTCATAATTTTATCCTTGACGTTATTAAAAACTCTCTTAAAACCTGTTCTAAAGGGGATTATGTTTTAAGTAATGCTATGAGTGAACAAATTAAAAAGAATGCTGCCGCTATATTGCTTCCTAATGTCGATGAAAGGTATATCCCTAGGATTTCCGGTTTAAAACCTGATGTCCCAAAATTTGTTGATGGAAAAGTCGCAGAGGTAATAAAAGAGGTACAAGAATTTTATAGAAGTCTTAAACCTGCAAAAGAAAAATTTTTAAGGTCGATAGAGAAAAATTCCGAAATCGAAAAAACTGAATTTGTTTCTGTTCCCGGTATTCCATATAGAACGGGATATGTTATAACATATAAAGATGCCAGTATAAAAGCGCATTTTCAGAGCTTAGATAATATAATTGAGTCTAATAGATACGGCTGGTATAACTAAGCATATAAAATAGTGAAAAGCGGATACAAAAAAAATTGTATCCGCTTTTTTTATTTGTAATATAATAAAGCAAGAAGGTATAAAGGAGTTTTAATATATGGATTTTTTGAAATTGGCTCATGAACGTTATTCTTGCAGGAAATTTTCGAATAAGCCTGTCGAGCAAGATAAGATTGATAAAATCATAGAAGCAGGCATGATTGCACCTACGGCAATAAATGCACAACCTTTTAAAATCTGGGTTATAAAATCAGAAAACGAAGTTAAAAAAGTGGCTCAGGCGACTCCGTTTATGTTTGGGACTTCATTAGTTTTTGCAGTTGGAGCGAAAAATGCGGGTGCTTATGTGAGAAATTTCGATGGGAAAAATTTTGCTGAAATAGATGCTTCAATTGCAGCTACTCAAATGATGTTGGAAATTCAAGATTTGGGTCTTGGCACAACTTGGGTCGGCCATTTCGATCCTGTTAAGTTAAAGGAACTTTTCCCTCAAATGACAGATTATGAAATTGTTGCGTTGTTCCCAATCGGGTACCCTGCTGAAGATGCCAAACCATCTGACAGGCATGAGGCTTCTAAGCCATTAGAAGAAATGGTTGAAGTATTGTAAATAAAAAATGATATTATTTAATTTTAGGGGTTGAAATTTCTAAAAAATAGTAAATAATATTAATAGCAGCATGTTCTGCGTTTTAAGTTCATCATACGAATGGAAAGGGCCGACGAGGCCCTTTCCATTTTGTTATATTTTTAAATTTATAGGTTATTTCGTTTTTTGCAGAATAGCTCTTGCAGCATTTGTTCCGGGTTCTACTGTGCCGTCATGAAAAACGATTGGGTATATATCAGTTGTGCGGTTAAAATCAGAAGAAACTTCACATTCTGCAGCAACGTCAAGGTCATCTGTGTTGCCATCTGCGCATGCAACTTCTTTATTTGGTAATGTCGGACCATTAACATCTATAAATGCATAACATTGGGAACCTAACGATTTATTTTTTGTTTCACCCTCTTTATATGTTACTCCTCGTCCTAAAGGAATAGTACAACCCTTCATATTTTTGTTGAATACCAACATGGATCCATCTGATAGTAACACGTGTGCCGCATTATCCGCCGTAGGCATACCATTTGGAGCTGTACCTTCTACTATTCCTGACGGAGTATAATTCTCAGGCATGCCAAAACTCAATTTGTGACCCGCTAATGTACCGTTTAAAATAGCACATAGGGTATAAGTAGACTCCGGAGCATCTGATATTGCAACGCATTCGCTGACATCTCCATAACTAAAATCATATCTTTCCTGTGCAATTTTACCGGCTTGGCTTAAAGTGGAAAGTATTTTTTTGTATTGGCTTCTAAATCTTGCAGAATTTGTATTCGCAATTAACGTAGGTATTGTCATTGCTGCAACAACACCTATAATACCGAGAGTAATAAGTACCTCAGCTAAAGTGAACCCAAACTTTTTCATGTTTTCCATTCTTACATGATAACTCTTTTTTTAGGGTGTGTCAATCCATGCAAATAACCGGCTTTGTACAAAGCCGGTTATTTTGTATTTTTTTTTAAATTATTTATTTTTCATCTAAAGCAGCAACACCAGGTAATACCTTACCTTCAATAAATTCTAAAGAAGCACCGCCGCCTGTAGATACGTGAGTGAAATCTTCAGCTTTGAAGAATTTCTTAGCCGCGCTGACTGAATCACCGCCGCCAATAACAGAAGTTGCACCGTTCTTTGTTGCTTCAACAACTGCAGCAAGAACAGCCTTAGTACCTTCTGCAAACTTCGGATTTTCGAATGCGCCGACCGGTCCGTTCATCAAGATTGTTTTTGAAGATTTAATTACATCTGAAAAAGCTTTTCTTGACTCTTCGCCTGCATCAACACCTTCAAATCCGTCAGGAATTTCGTTAATCTTAACAAACTTGTTTGTTCCGTTTCCTGAGAAATCATCAGCAACTAAAACATCTGTTGCCATAACAAGTTTAACGCCTTTAGCTTGTGCTTTTGCCTCAATAGCTTTTGCTGTTTCGATTTGATCATCTTCGCAAATTGAATTACCGATTTTGCCGCCGTTAGCTTTAACAAATGTGTAAGCCATACCACCGCCGATAATCATATTATCAACTTTATCAAGCAAGTTTTCTAAAACACCGATTTTTGAAGAAACTTTTGCTCCGCCAACGATAGCTGTGAATGGTCTTGTAGGATTATCAAGAGCTTGTGATAAGCATCTGATTTCTTTCTCCATTAACAAACCTGAAACTGCAGGTTTAAGAATTTTTGCCAATTTTGCAGTAGAAGTATGGTTTCTGTGAGCTGCACCAAATGCATCATTAACATAGAAATCACCGAATTTTGCAAGTTCATTAGCAAAAGTCATATCATCATCTTTTGCTTCTTCTGCTTTGTAGAAACGAATGTTTTCCAAAAGTGCAATTTGGCCGTCTTGAAGTTTTTCAACATACGGCGCTGCTTCTTCAACAGAAGGAATAAATACAATTTCTTGACCAAAAACTTTGTTCATATATTTTGCAACAGGAGCCAAAGAGAATTCCATATTTCTTTCTCCCTTTGGTCTGCCCAAATGAGCCATAAGAATTACTCTTGCACCGCGTTCTGTTAAATAATTAACTGTTGGTACAATAGCTTGAATTCTTGTATCATCTGTTACATTTTTGTTTTCATCCAAAGGTACGTTAACGTCAACTCTGACTAATGCTCTTTTACCTTTGATGTCGCCTAAATCTTTAATTGATTTTTTCATTATTTTCTCTCCTTTTTAAAAATAGCGCATGTTAATTTTACAAAAAACATAATCTTAAAACAATAATTTATGTTGTATAATATGCGTATGAAGATTTTAATTGTAGATGATGTGCCGGGTTGGGTGCGTTTTCATAAAAGTAACATTGAATATCTGAATATTGATGATATTGAAATTCACACTGCGCAAAATGCTAATGAAGCATTAAATAAAGTAGAGCTGGAACTTGATTCTCCTTATGATGTAATATTTACCGATTTACAAATGGAGGCAAATTTTTTGCCAAAACTCGCAGGGGAATGGTTGATAGAGCAAATACAAATGTTCAAAGAGTATAAAAATACAAAAATTGTTATAATTTCCGCAACTTCATCAATTGACAGAATTGCAAAAAAATACGGAGTTTTATATGCTCCAAAATATGTGATAAGAAATGAAGATGCACAGTATTACAGGCAATTTTTGGCGTAAGTCAGTTCTTGGTAGTATTTTTGAGTGTAGTTTATAGATTTGAAAAGTTCTATGGCATCAAGATTATTGCCCATTCCGTTTAATGTTACATCTACGCTGTATGCACCCAGTTCTATCGCTTTTAAAGTGTTTTGCAGAGCTAAATTATGTTTATTGTGTGCATGAAAACTTATAGAATTATAACCGATGGATTTTAATTTATTAAAAAAGCTTGGAATATCTTCTGGCTTTACTGTGCTGTAACTGTCTGCAATATACAAACTTTCTAAAATATTTTTGTGGCGCCAATTTTCTAATATTTTATAATGCTCTTCTTTTACATTAGGTATTTCCATAAGTTGTACAAATATTTTATAACCTTTTTTGTGTAGATTATATGCAATATCCAGAGTTTTTTGTATTTTATCGGGATGTGTTGCTATTCGTATAAAATTTGCATAATCATTTTCTGCGCCCGGAAAATCATTTTCGTTATATCTTGAAGTATCAACCATTATCCCGATTTGCAAATCTTGTTTATTTGTTTGGAATTCTTTTAATATATCAGGTGTGCAATAGAAAAATTTTCCTTTATTTTCTTTATCTGTAAAATTTCTGTATCCTATTTCGTAATAGGTTACCTGAGATTTATTCATACAAAATGTCAGTTCTTCAATAAATTTTTTATCAAAAAACCAGTTTGTGTCGTGTCCGCCATCTCTTGTTGTACAATCTAAAATCTTTACCATAGCCGTATTTTACCATGAATAAATACCGTATTGGCTAATTTATTAAAATAATAACTGTCTTAATATAAATTACAAAGATCAGTAGAAGAGGAGAAAATATCATGAAAAGTTCTGTTTGCCAATCTGAAATTGTATCAATGAAAAATTTAAATAATTTGTTTATAGAAATGACTGCTAAATCCTGCAATCAACATTGCAGTCACTGTTATATAGATTTCCCTAAATATAAAAAAGTTGAAGATTTTATAAATATTGAAACAGTTAAGCAAGCTTTGAATGATACAATGTGTGAAGATATAAAATGTATCTATCTTACAGGTGCAGAACCTATGACGCATCCTGATTTTAATGCTATATTAAGGCTTTGTTTAAAGCGTTCAGATGTTTGTATATGCACAAACGGTTCTTTTATAAATGAAAAAAAAGCAAGATTTCTGAAAAAAGTTGAAGATGAAAGTTCTAATGAAATAATTTTCAAAATAAGTATTGATCATTATAATGAAGAAAAAAACGATTATATTCGCGGCAGAGGTGCATTCAGACAAGCTGTTTTTGCAGTAAAACATCTTGCTAAATATGGATTTATGCCTATTATCGTTTGTACAAATTATTATTGTGAAACACCTTCAGTTTTATTTGAAAATTTTCAAGAAATTCTTTCCAAATATTCTTATTATATTAATTCTTCTCATCTTCAGATTGTTCCTTGGCACGATAAAACTAAGGAATTTAGTGAAAATATAAAATATGAAAATTCGGGATTAGACTGCCAATATGGCAGAGTTTTAACTTCACAAGGGGTGTATGCTTGTCCGTTTTTGTCTGATGATTATAGGGGGAGATGCGGAAGCAGTTTCAAGAATTACACTAAAAGGTGCTCTCTAGAAACTGCTTTCTGCCAAACTTGTATTTCTGCCAAAAATCAAATTTTTGGAATAAATTTTTCCTCTTTTGAAATTTAAACTTTTGAATATAATTTCATTTTGAAATTGATCAGTAATATACGTTTATCTTTTCTATATGGAACTATTTCTACTGATTGGATATCTAAAAAGTGTTCATGTTTATAAAGTTCTCTAAGGAAATTATCATAGTTTGTGTAGTGACCAATCATTTCCATATTTAGACGTGCAACTTTATATTTATCTGCACCGTTTTTAACGAAATTATCATCTTCAGGATTGTAATCATATTTAATGGAGCGAACTTTAATTTGGTTTGCTCTTATTAATTTTAAAATTTCAGCAAATTCTCCGGCAATAACGGCTTCATTATCCAAACCTGTTTCAATTGGTTTATAGAATGCTTTAGCTTCTTGTGATACATTCTTCTCTTTTTGAGCTTCTAATTCTGCCTTGCGCTTTGCATCTTCAAGCTGTTTCTTTTTATCATTAAGCTTAATCGTATTATTATCAACTTCAGCTTTTACAGTTCTATAATCTTGAAAATTTTGAATAACTTTTGGTGCCAAGAATATTATGGCCAGAATCGTTATTACAAGTACCAAAATTGGAACCAAAAATTGTTTTAATTTTTCATTATCCATTATTTATAATCCTTTATTGTGCTTGTTCTTCGTTATTGCTATTGTTTTCTTTGTCTTTGTCTTTGTCTTTGTCTTTATTCGTATCTCTGAGTAATTTCATAAATGTTTTTAATTGGTCATCACTCATATTTGTAATTTCAAATACATAAGGTGCTGTATCTATACTTGATGTTTCACTATTGATTATTGAATCTAAAGAACCTGTTTTCAAATCCAATTTATTCAATCTTAAATTTGACTCATACAATGAATCTTTTAAGTTTTTGAAGAATAGGTATACATCTTCTACGGAATTTGCACAACCTTTTATATCTATATAACCATCATCACCTGTCATAAAGTATGTCAAATATAAATCTTTAGGAATAGATTCTCCTAATGATGCATAAGCGATAATTTTGGTACGATTGTTTTTTAGTACTTTTTCTATTTCATTTACAGGGTCAAATGAATTATTATCTGTTTGACTGTATGTTTTTAATTCGGCTTCTATTGATGAAATTTCATTTTTCAATTCATCATTTTGCTTATTGATATTTGTCATCATTGTAGAAATTAAACCAAAGCATAATAATAGCGGAATTATGAATATAGCAAGTAATATTAGTGCATAAATTAATGCTTTTTGCGGGGTCAAAACTAATGTAAAGTCTTTTGTTAAAGGAATTTCAATAACTGCAGAAACGTTCTTTTTGGTGTCTTGACTTTCTAAGAAATCTACATTAACAGGTAATAAATCTGTTGGAGAAATTAAACCTATAATTCCTAGCGATATATTGATTTGCTGCTCAGGAATAACATCAAGACCAAAATCCATGAAAGGATTTTCTTTGAATTTGTTATCTTCAACAGCAAGTATATTACCCCCGAATTGTATGTTTTGGCTCAAATATTCTGCTGAAATTAAATCTGTTTCAGACAAAATAACTAAAGTTCCTGCATCTATTCCCATTAGAGAAATTTGAACTGCGTTGTTAATTGCAGCATATGCTTCATCTCCGTCATATGTTTTTAGGGCAATTGGTTCTTCTACATATTCAGTTATACTTTTGCCTTTCATTCCATATAGTTGGAAACCTGTGTTATTAATGATTAATAAATCCCATGGGGTTTCATCACTGGCAATTAATTCAGAAATTTTTTCTGTTACGATTAAACCTTTTAAATTTGTAAAAGTAGAACAAGTTATGCTAATCAGTTTTGCGCCCAAAGCCTTGAATGTGTTTTGGAACATATCTTTAGAATCTTGTTGAATCGCCGTATAAAAAATATTACGAGAGTCTGATTTTGTTGCTGCCGCATCGAACCAATACGGAAGAGGATCTTTGCGTTTGAATACGTAACTTTGCTCCAATTCTCCGATAACTACGTTTGTAACTCCGTTGTCATCGAGCATTAAAGGAACATTATCTTTATATCCGAACCAAACTGTCGGAACTGCCATGTAAATATTTGATTTTTGCGGGTTTATATTGCATTTTGCAAATAAATCTTCCATAACACTCTTGAAATGGTCTGCACTTTCAATTTCGCGCATAGATTCGTTATAGTTAATAGGTCCTTGTGCATATGCTTTTATTTTGTGGGTTTTAGGATCTAATAGTGCCATTTCTGCTATTCCAGAAGAAGAAATAGAAACATACACATCAATTCCAGCTGTAATCCCGCCTATCCCAAGACTATCTAAAAAATTTGCCATAAGTATTTATTTTCTCTCTTTGCTACATTCCATTTTTATTATACAATATATTTCACGAATAGGAAAAACTTAACATACATTTACAAGATACACGGAGGTAATTATTTTTGTACAATATAGTTGACAAGATTAAAGCATTAAAAAAGCTTAAAAATGCTATTGTTTTGGCGCATTGCTATCAACCTGTTGAAATAGATGAGGTTGCTGATTATGTGGGTGATTCATTATATCTGAGTCAAGTAGCAGCTAAGACAGATGCAGATATTATAGTGTTTGCTGGGGTTTATTTTATGGCGCAGACTGCAAAGTTGTTATCTCCTGATAAAAAAGTTTTGTTGCCTCAAATAGAAGCTGGTTGCAGAATGGCAGATATGTTAAGTTATAAACAGCTAAAAGATTTTACTTCAAAACATCCGTCTATTCCATCTGTTTGTTATGTAAATTCTACTGCAGAAGTTAAATCAGAGTGCGATATATGTTGTACAAGTTCAAATGCAGTTGAGGTGGTAAAAAGCTTGGGTGTTAGTAAAATTTTATTTGTGCCGGATACTTATTTAGGCAAATGGGTCGAAAAGCAATTAGGAAATGTAGAAGTTATAACATATCCGGGTTTTTGCCCGACACATTTGCAAATTAGGCCTATTGATATTGAAAATGCCCGCAAAAAATATCCGCATGCACTTGTTCTTGCTCATCCTGAGTGTCATATGTCGGTATCTTCAATAGCTGATTATGTCGGCAGTACTGCAGGAATTATGAATTTTGTGAAAAATAGCAAACAGAAATCTTTTGTTATTGCAACAGAGCAGGGTGTTGTGGACAGATTAAAAAGAGATTATCCTAATAAAGAGATTATTCCGATAAAGAGTAATATTGTTTGTCCGAATATGAAGATGACATCATTGGAAGATGTTTTATATGTGTTAGAAACTGAAGAGAATGAAATTACGGTAGATAATGATATTGCAAAAAGAGCCGTAAGGTGTCTTGACAGAATGTTGGAGGTTTCTAAGTAATGGATGGAGTTGTATATGGTAAAAATTCTGTTCTTGAAGCGTTAAATGCGGGTAATAGAGAAATAAATAAGATACTTATTTCCAAAAATATTCATACGGATACAAAGATAAATAAAATAAAAGAAATAGCACAGCAAAAAGGAATTGTATACCAATTTGTCGGTCGTGATAAATTTCAAGCGTACGAAGAATTTAACCACCAAGGAGTTATAGCACAGATTTCTCCTATAAAATACGTGGATATTGATGATTTTATTGCTGAAATGTCTTATAAAAACAGGTTTTGTTCCGTTGTTGTATTAGATGGGGTTGAAGATTCACACAATTTGGGTGCAATAATAAGAACTTGTGTGTGTGCGGGTGTAGACGGGATAATTATTCCTTCCCATCGTAATATTCAAGTAAATGCTACTGTTGATAAAATTAGTCAAGGAGCAGTAAATTTAATTCCTATTATAAAAGTAAATAGCCTGATTAACGCAATTCAAAAATTAAAAGATAACAACTGGTGGATAATTGCAACAGATGCAAGTGCGAATGATAATTATTATGATATCAAATATCATGATATGAACTATGCAATAATTATGGGCGCAGAGCACGCAGGAGTTTCAAAATCGTTATTAAAGGCATCTGATTTTGTGGTAAAAATTCCTATGCAGAACAATTTTAATTCTTTGAATGTTTCTAATGCGATGAGTGCAATATTATTTGAAGCTTTAAGACAAAAATTAGTTTCAAACTGCAAAAAATAATACATAAGTATGGTTACGATAATTGATATTAGTATTATTATGTATTAAGATTGGAGCTTTGTAATGTCAAAAAAGGTAAAAAATATAGATTTTATTCCTGCATCAGATATTTCGGATGAAGATGTTGATTTTCACAAGTTGCAAGAACTTGAAGCGGAACAAGAAGACGATGATGAAGATATCTTGAAATCAGTTGAAGATCCAAAAGTTCAGGAAAATTTATTTACAATTAGTACTGATGACAGTGTGAAAATATATTTAAGACAAATAGGTAAAATTCCTTTATTAAGTTCTGATGAGGAAACAGATTTAGCCAAAAGAATTAAAGAAAACCATGATAATTTTGCAAAAGATATTCTTGTTAATGCAAATTTAAGGCTTGTTGTAAGTATTGCAAAAAAATACATTGGCCGAGGGTTATCTTTTTTGGATTTAATTCAAGAAGGGAATGTTGGTTTAATAAAAGCTGCAGAAAGATTTGATTATAAAAAAGGTTACAAATTTTCTACTTATGCAACTTGGTGGATTCAACAATCAATCACAAGAGCAATTGCCGATAAGGCAAGAATTATCAGGCTGCCGATTCACATGATAGAATCTATCGGAAAGATAAGAAGAACAACATTAGATTTAACATCAAAACTTGGAAGGACTCCGACAAAACAAGAAATTGCATACGGAATGGGTATTTCTGTTCAAAAATTAAATTCAATTATAAAATCCGCTCAGTCAACTGTTAGTATGGATACTCCGTCTACATCAGAGGATGATTCATCAAAAATCGGTGATTTTATCGTTGATGAATCTACGATAAGCCCTGATAGCCGTGTCCTTCAGGATAACATGCTTGAAGATATCAGAAATATACTTAATCAATTGAGTCAAAAAGAAAGAGATGTCTTGATTTTGCGTTATGGTTTAGATAATAACGGCGGGAAAAAGACCCTTGATGAGATCGGTTCTCAGTACGGAGTGTCGAGAGAACGTATTCGTCAAATTGAGACAAGAGCAATTTCCAAGCTTAAAAAACTTTGCAAAGACGAAACTTTACACGAAGGTTTGATGAATTACTTTGCGACATAAATTTTGACATGAATATTTGCAAATTCGTCATGTCCATACCATAATGTCAGTAGAGGTAGAGATATGGCGAATATTTTAGTTTATGAACTTGATGGAAAAATTTATATAAATCTTACAAATAAATGCACAAATGATTGTATTTTTTGTTTGCGCAATGATAAGGATGATGTAAAAGGTCAGGAATTGTGGCTTGATAGCGAAGATTTTGGAGCAAAAGATGTTATAGAGCAACTGGACAAATTTGAGTTATCTTCAGAAGTCATTTTTTGTGGTTATGGGGAACCGCTTTTAAAATTGGATGTTCTAAAAGAGGTTGCAAGGTATATTAAAGAAAATTATCCGAATGTAAAAATAAGAGTTAACACAAACGGGCATGCAAATTATGTGTATAAACGCAATATTGTTCCGGAGTTAAAAGGATTAGTGGATGAGTTCTCTGTCAGTTTGAATGCTGAGAATTCTCAAGAGTATAACAGACTTTCTCAACCGTCATTTGAGGGCGCGTATGACGAAGTTAAAAAGTTTATCAATGCTTGTTCAAATGAGGGTATTGATGTAGTCGCAAGTATTGTTGAAGGCTACAAGGGTGAGCATCATAATATAGAGCTTTGTGAAAAAATTGCAAATGATTGCGGTGCAACTCTTCGAGTTCGTGAATGGATACAAAATGGCTACTAGGAGTAAATATTTTACAAAAATATTTACATAAAAAATATTATTTATACATAATAATATTTTAAACGTATGATTTTAATTATTCAGCTTTTTATTGACCGCTTTCTTTGGGCGGTCAAAGAAAGCGGTCAGAAAGAAACCCGCGGTCTGGAGCTGCGTTCGTTAATAAATTGTAATTACTCTGCCCCAAGTTCGCAAACTCGCTAACGCTCAAACAATGCTCACTTTGACCTTGCAGAGTAAAACATTTATTACTCACTTCGCAAAAGACCGAATTTATAAAATACTTTGATTATCAAGGAAGTTGAAACAATTAATATGCACAGCGTTGTTTAGCTGCGCTAGAGATTTTTGCATGAAATGCAAAAATGTATGAACAATAATTAGAAATTATTAATAATTCAGATAATATTTTTTATGTGAATAATATTAATCCGCCCCAATTTATTTTTGGTGTATAATGTTGTCATGAGTTAGTTTTTCAATGTAAAGAAAGGACATTAAAATGACAGCAAATTTAGACAAAATTATGAAACCGAAGTCAATTGCCGTTGTTGGTGCTTCTACAAAAGAACACACAATCGGTTCTGATATTATGAAAAGACTTCAAGAGTACAAATTTAA
Organism: uncultured bacterium; assembly: GCA_902801985.1. Lineage (GTDB taxonomy): Bacteria > Cyanobacteriota > Vampirovibrionia > Gastranaerophilales > Gastranaerophilaceae > Zag111. The sequence continues at coordinate 44,021 of CADCKD010000005.1, forward strand.
CGGTAAAATTTACCCAATCAACCCAAAAGGCGGAATTATTGAAGGTCTGCAAGCTTATACTTCTGTTTTGGAAGTTCCGGGCGAAATCGATTTGGCAATTATTGTAGTAAATGCTAAATTCGTTCTTGATACTATTGATCAATGCCATCAAAAAGGTATTAAAGGTCTTTGTATAATTACTGCCGGATTTAAAGAAACAGGCGCAGAAGGTGCTGCAGCTGAAAAAGCACTTTTGGCAAAAGTTCAAGAATATGGTATGAGATGCGTTGGTCCTAACTGCTTGGGTGTTGTAAACACATTGCCTGAAGTTAGAATGGACGGCTGCTTTGCAGAAAGTTTGCCTGAAAGAGGACATATTGGTTTTGTTTCTCAATCTGGTGCTTTAGGCGGCGGTATTTTGAACATCTTAAAAGACTTAAACTTAGGTTTTGCTCAATTCATTTCAATTGGTAACCAGGCTGATGTTAACGCTGAAACAGCTTTAGAATACTGGGAAAATGAAGATGACGTTGAACAAATTCTTTTATATATGGAATCAATCCAAAACCCTGCTAATTTCAGAAAGTTAGCTTCAAGAATTTCTAAGAAAAAACCTATTTTGGCTTTGAAAGCAGGTAGATCTGCTGCAGGTGCATCTGCTGCATCTTCTCACACAGGATCACTTGCCGGTGCTGATAAAGCAGCTAATGCTTTATTAAATCAATCAGGTGTAATCAGAGAATATTCTTTGAAGAATTTATTCTCAACAGCTAAAGTTTTTGCAAATTGCCCAATTCCAAAGGGTGACAGAGTTGCAATTATTACAAACTCAGGCGGTCCTGGTATCATGGCTACTGACGCAGTTTGTGAATACGGTATGCAAATGGCTAAGATTTCTGATGCAACAAAAGACAAATTAAGAAGTTTCTTGCCTTCAGCTGCATCAGTTAAAAACCCAATCGATATGATAGCTTCTGCTCCTATCGAACACTACAAGCAAACATTGGAAACAGTTATTGCTGATGAAAATGTTGATATGATTATTTGTATTTACTTACCGTTCTTAGGTTTGAAAGATATTGATGTTGCAAAAGCATTGATGGAAATTAAGGCTAAAAATCCTCAAAAACCTGTTATCGGTGTATTTATGACTAAGTCTGAATTCTTCACAGCATTATCTGATATGGATGTAAATATTCCGTTCTTTATGTATGCTGAAGAAGCTGCAGAAGGTTTACACAGATTAAATCAACAAAGATTGTGGATTGAAAGACCTGTTGGAAACATCCCTTCATACAGTGTTGATAAGAAAAAAGCATCTGAAATTATTGCTCAATCTCTAAGAGAAGGCAGAGAACAATTAACAACAAGAGAATCAATTGATGTGTTAGATGCTTACGGAATCAGAGTTTGTAAATCAGGTTTTGCAACAACTGAAGATCAAGCAGTATCTATTGCAGATTCAATCGGCTACCCTGTTGTAATGAAGATGACTTCTAAAACAACATCTCACAAAACTGATGTTGGTGGTGTAAGAGTTAACATCCAATCTGCAGAACAATTAAGAAGCGAATATCAAGACCTTATTTCTAAACTTGAAGCAAAAGGTTTGTTAGACGGTTTGGAAGGTGTAATCATTCAAGAAATGGTTAAAGGTTCTCGTGAAATGGTTTGCGGTGTTGCAACAGATCCTCAATACGGTCATATGATGATGTTCGGTTTGGGCGGTGTATTTATTGAAGTTATGAAAGACGTAACATTCAGAATTGCTCCTTTAACAGATGTTGATGCTGAAGAAATGATTAAATCAGTTAAGGCATACAAATTGTTAGAAGGTGCAAGAGGTACAACTCCTGCTCAAATGGATCAAATCAAAGAAACTATTTTGAGATTATCTCAATTAGTAGCAGATTTCAGCTTTATCACTGAACTCGATATCAACCCATTGTTGATTTCAGAAAAAACAGGTGAAGGTATCGCAGTTGACGGACGTATCAAAGTAAAAATGGAAGATGCTAAAAAATATTTTGAATGTCACTGTGGTGAAGGCTGCGAATGCGGTGAAATCTGCACTTGCAACAAATAGTTTATAAATAATTAAAAAGACCGCCAATACAATTTGTATCGGCGGCCTTTTTTTTGTCTGAATTTGGTTACCATAATTTTTCGTGTATTTCTGAGGAATATGAAAAATTATCATTATAATTTTTGTCAAGTTGTTTATAATATTCTTGTCTGCGATACCTCATACAAAAGGTAATCATCCTAATTGCAGTATTTAATCCTAATATTCTTTCGTTAATTTCTTTATCTGATTTATGATAATTATCTCTCAATAAGTCGTCTATAATCCGACTAATGCTTGATATTGCGATAATAGGTTCTTTTTCTTCTATTAAATAATATTCAAGTTCCATATGTTTACCTTCTTTTATATGAGTATAATTTCATCTTATATGATATATACATCATATAAGATGAATAATATATCATAGACAGTATTTTGTCAAGTATATATAATTAGATTATGCTTGATTACAATTTAAAAAAATTTGGTAAAACTTTAAAGATAGAGAGATTAAAAAATGACCTATCTCAAGAGGACCTTGCAGTGTTGTTAAAGGTTTCTACTCGTACAATTAGTCAAATAGAAAATGGCAAACAACATCCTAAGTTCTTTTTGGTTGCCGCCATAGCTAAAGCATTGAATGTCGATATACGCGTGTTTATAGATGATTAGCCGTGTAGCAAGTAGGTCAGGCATTTGCCTGACAATATATGCTTGCTTGTTACATTCTTATTTTCCTCTTTTATAGGCATTATAGACAAGGGCAAGGGTTGAAATTGCACTTGCTTGGACTATGGGATTTGGGTCTTTGGCCACTTGGGTTAGGGGGATAATGAATTTTTCAATTTCTATATTCTCATCTTCTATGAGATTTTTAATGCAGGTTATTGCAGAATTTTTTGAGACCCAGTTTTCATCCTCGAGTGCTTCTATAATTCTGTTTTGAAGAATATTTCCGTATCTGCATATAGCATTTATGGCATTTTTTCTAAGGAGTTCGTTTTCTTCTCCTATTTTTTCAAACAAAATATTAAAAGTCTCTTCTGACGGGAATTCTGCCAGTGCAGTGATCGCTGCTTGAGCTACTCCTTGGCTTGATGAATTTATTTTTTCTCTGATGACGTTTAGAATTATATTTTCATAATCATTGCTGCTTTTTGAAACTTTTTTAGGAGTAATTTTTGTCGGGGTAACTTTTTGCCCGTTTGGTAATACATACGAAAAACCGGCTCTTGCGATTGCTTCTTTTGCTTCGTCAAGGGTGTTGTATTTCAAAAAATCTGTACCCAAAGGATGCGGGATCTTTTGAACCACGGTTTTGTTTGTGTTTTTTAATGCTATTGCATTAACTATATAAATGTCTTTTCCGTCTTTATTCTCTTGTTTTATTGGTATGTATTGCATCCTATATCCCTTTATTAGAAAGATTTTCCCCTACTTGAGAGAAAAATTCATCATATACTTCCGGACGGTAAATTCTGATAATTCTCATTGGCGCTGCTTTCATAAATGAAAATCCATCGGCATTTTGTAAGATTTTTTCTACAAGTAAAAATCTTACTTTAGTTGTCCCATCCGGCATTGGTTCTACAAAAACATTTGTATCAACAATAATATTTTTTTTACGCATTTCGTTTAGAACCCTTCTTGAAGGGCTATACATTGAATATGCAGTGGAACCGTATGAAAAAACAGTGTAAGCTGTTGCTGCGGCAAAAACAGTTGACCAGCCGAGTACTCTTTTTTTGCTTACGTAATTGCTTTTGAATGTTTTTCTGGCATTTATGTAGCCGTATTCAGGATTTATATCTTGAATTATAAAATCACTATTCTGTAAGGTTTCTATCGCAGCATTAAATACATCTTGAGAATTTGCATTATTGTAATAATGAGTTTGCATTTCAATTCTTTTTTGCGCGGAAACCTTAGGCATTCTAACAGCGGAAGCCTCTAAAGGTAATAATATTAAACATAAAAATATTGCTAAAATTCTTTTCATAATTATTGATAAATTTTATTTAATTCCTTCTCTATTTTAGCCTGTTCTTTTGCTTGTTTTGCTTTTTCTTTTTCAAGCTCCTTTTCAAGCTTTTCTTGTTCTTTTAAGGCTTTTGCTTCTTCTTTAGCTCTTTTCTTTTCTAATTTCGCAGCTTCTTTATCATCTTCGGCTGTTATATTTTCAGAAATTTCCTCTTCTTGAACTTGTTCAGCCGGAACGCTTTCTACAACTTCTTCAACAACTTCTGTTTTTTGAGGCTGGGTTGTGTCTTCTATAACAGTTTGTTCAACAGTTTCAGGAATTACTTCCGGTTCTGCTTTTGGAGGGGTTGAAATTTGAATTTCTTGTTTAGTTTGTTTTTTTACTGCCCCGTTTTTTTGTAATGACAGTGCAGTATCAAGTTTGTTATAAAATTCTTCATAAAATTCTGCGTCATCAACATCATCAATAAATTGAGCATTACCGTATTCGTTAAGTAATTTTCGTTTAAAATTAATTCGGATTTTTGTATTATCCGGATATGGTGTTACGTTTGCAACAAACTCAAGTGTGGCAACTTTTACACCGTTGTAACTTAGCCTTGATTTGGTTAGGCCGAATTCTTTTGAGATATCAACATTAGGATCTGTTGTGTCAAAATCCTTTACTCCGTATATAAATCCAAGTACTGAATTGACATTATATACAATATATCCTTCATCTTGTAATACATTCAAAACCCCTTTCATAAGTGAGGTCTCAGTGTTGGCTGAAAATGTCCTTGTTTGGAACTGGCGTTTTTGTAATTGCGCCATAGGTGTAATTATTTCTTCGGATTGTCTTTTTGCGCAAACCGGTAATGCAATACATAATACAAATAATGCTGCTAATATCTTTTTATACATATTTCCCTGCCTTCTATTTATAACTTTTCTACATTATATCAAAGTTTTTTAAATTAGCCAAAAGTCATATTTGATTTTTTACAAAAATAATTATAATAGTATATATGAAGAAATTATTATTGTTTTTTGTATTATTTGGTTTTATGTTGTCCTGTCAGGCAGAAGTATTGACAGGCGGGGTTAAGTATTCACAGGATGATGCAAGAATTGAACTGCAAAATAATAAACCCAGTGCTGATTTTTTACTGCAGGCTTCTGTATTGGATGAAAATTTTGATGAAAATATTTCTCACTTGTTAAAAGGGGAAACAAAATTGAGTGACAGAACTCTTGCAAAGTTTTCAGACGGCAGCTATGGAGTAAATTATTATAACGATATAAACCATGTTTGGTATTACGATAGAGAAGGGGTATTAATCAATGCGGAAATTAAAACCTCAAATACTCCTCCATACAGTACTTACAAATATACTCCTGAGGGTTCTCTTGTTACTATGACCATGCGAGTTTCAGAAGATGAAACGTTTATATTCAATCCGTATGGACAACTGCTCGGGCATTGGGTCGGACAAAATTGTTATGATGAAAATGGCAGTATTGTTATGACACGCCAAATATTGAAGTAGCTTAGTAACTTTCTTTTCTCATTAATTCTGATAATCGAAGCTCTTTTGGCGGATTTTTTTTCATTGTAAATTTCTTTGTCTGGGGCTTAATTTCGGTTTTATATTCAGATAAACCTATTTTGCAAGTTGTATCTTCTTTTCCCATAAATATTTGCTGTAAAACTGATATAATATTTTCCATAGTGTTAATCTCCTAACATATATTATAAAAGAATAATATCTTTATATATCATACATTTAAACGATTTGAGGGTAAAAAAACATTGTTCTTTATGATATATTTATAGGGGCAGGGATAAAAGGTTTAAAATTTGAATAATACTTATTATGAAACTTTAGATGAAAATTTTATGCAAGCTGTGAATTTATATGAGAAAGAACATTCACACTCTGAGCTTGTCGAAATGTTGAAAAATGGGAATATCCCCCAAAAACAAATTGCTGCTCTGAAACTTGATATGATAAATTCTACTCGTGAAGCACAAATTTTGGTTTCAAATTTAACAGGTCAAGATGGTAAAATAAGAGAAGCAGTGTCTTTGAGGCTGGATGAATTTATGTCTGATAAAAAATACCTGCCATTTTTCAAATCTTGCGATAATTACAAAATATTTTTAGATGCGATAACTGATATTAACGGGAATATTTGCCGTAATATTATCAGTGCGATTTCTAATCTGCATTCAGATGATAAATTTTGTGATATTTTCTGTAAAAGTTTGGTTGAATTAACTTTAAATTTAATATCTATTGTTGAAAAATTCGATTTTCAAGACGGGAAATACAAAGTAAACAAAGAAGCCTTTAAATTGTACTGGTGTCTTGAAACAATTTATTATTTCTGGGATAAAATTGAACTTGCTGATTTGAAAGAAATTATATTTCGAGCAAAAAATATCGGGGAATATACAATTCGTGAAAAAGTCGCCAAAATACTTACTCAAAACATAAATGATATTGAGCTTTTAAAAGTTAAAGAAGAACTAAAACAAGATTCAAACTATTATGTTCGCAGATTTTAATTTACTTGCATTTCTTTTTCAAATCCGAACAATGAGCTTACGGATTCATCATCATGAATTCTTGAAATAGCTTGCGCAAGAATTGGTGCAACTGAAATTTGTTTAATATTAGACGGCATTTTGTCCATATCTAACGGAATAGTATTTGTAACAATACATTCTGTAATTGGAGCAGAACCAAGTCTTTCTATCGCAGGACCGGAAAATACAGGGTGAGTTGCGCCTACATAAATCTCTTTTGCTCCTCTTGATTTTAATAACTTAGCAGCTTCACATATTGTTCCGGCTGTATCTATAATATCATCAAACATCAAGCATATTTTGTCTTCAACATCACCAATTACGTTGGTTGCAATTGCTTCATTGTGTCTGTCACGTCTTTTATCAATAATCGCAATAGGGCAATCAAGTCTTTTTGCAAAATACCTTGTTCTGTTTGCTCCACCCATATCAGGTGATACTGCAACCATTTCGTCAGGATTTATATTTAAACCTTTGATATAATTAACCAAAATAGGTGCTGCAAATATGTGGTCTACAAGTATATTGAAAAATCCTTGAATTTGACCGGTGTGAAGATCCATTGCCAATACTCTGTTAGCCCCCGCAGTTGTTAATAAATCTGCTACCAGTTTTGCTGTGATAGCTTCACGACCGGAAGTTTTTCTGTCCTGTCTTGCATAACCATAGTATGGTATTACCGCAGTGATTGATTTGGCACTTGCACGTTTGAATGCGTCAATTATTATTAAAAGTTCCATTAAATTTTCATTTACAGGATTACATACAGGTTGAATAACAAAAACATCATCTCCTCGAACGCTTTCCTTAACCTGAACATATATTTCGCCGTCTGCAAAGTTTTTAACTATCATTGGCCCTATTGTTGTACCGAGCTCATTTGCTATTTCTTGTGCTAATTGTGGGTTTGAACGACCGGCAAATAATTTGATATCATGATTTGGACTAATTGCTCTTTCCAATTCAGGATAAGTTTTTTCTTCGATTGCAACCATTTATTTTAATCCTTTCCAAACTTCAGCATGCAGTACCATTATAAAACTTTATCGAGTCAACCTCAATATTTTTTTAAGTTTTGTAATACTAAAACACGTAAATATAAAATTTGCGGGGGTAAATGTATGTTACCGATGGTTGCGCATGGTTCTACACCGTTGCGCGGGGGGGGTAAATATTGCTACCAACGGTTGCGCGAGGTTCTTCTATGGTTGCGCAAGGGGGGGATGTCGTAATCAATCTTGCGTATTTCCCCCATGTCATTGCGAGCGGGGGTAAATGTTGTTACTGATGGTTGCGCATGGTTCTACCTCCGTTGTGTGTGGGTAAATGTCGTTTATGTTTTTGCGTGTCTATTCTTCTGTCATTGCGAGCGGGAGCGAAGCAATCCAGCTGTTTATTAATATATTATCATATACCTTATAAGTAATCCTGTGCTTGATTTGCACTTATCAAACCTATCCAACTTATCCAACTTATCAAACCTATCGATATACCCCACCCCCTACCCCCTCCCGCAAGGGGCGGGGATAAACCTTCCCCCACCTAACCTCCCCCCAAGGGGAGGAAAAATGCCTACGTCATTCTGAGTTTAAGCGAAGGATCTTCTTTGTATTAGTATGTATTTCCGGCTTCTATGGCTTGTGGGGTAATTACTTCCTGTTCTTGGATTTTTTCATCAGGATTTGGTGCCGGTTGAATTTCAGAATCTTCACTGTATTCAGCTTTTCCGCCAAGCCCGCCGTACATAAAATTATCCATTCTTTGTTGTGAACTTTCGTATATTTCTTCGGATTTTTCTATTTCATCTTGAAGATTTTTCAAACCTGTTTTATATGTGGCAGCTTGCTTACAGGTGCTGTATTGGTCTAATATTTCATTCAAATTGTTTATTTTGTCTTCTGTTACGTCTTTTCTGTCATCTGCAAAATCTGCACTGTTAAATATCAATTTGTATAGAGATGTTACGTTGTGGTATGCATAATCTAAGTAGACGCAAGAGGAATTTTTAAATGGAATATTTGCGTTTTTCTTCAATTTTTCTTCTAATAAATTTGCATAAAACAGATGTTTATAATACTTATCAGAAGTTGATATTCTGCTATTATTATCTAATTCATCAAAATCAATTTTGTTTGATAAATTTTTTATTTCCATATGCGTTGAAAAAGAATACACTAAAAGAAAAATCCCGCATACTATTATCAGCAAGCCCAAAATCAGCATATTATTATAATTTTTTTCCATAAAACATCCCTCTTCAGAGAAAATTATACAATAAATTTTAGTAAAATACCATTTGAATATATTATGTAAAATTTCAGTTTGTAGTGTATAATATTCTGATAAAAAGAGGATTTGTATGAAAAAAGTTATATTTATATCTTTATTTGCAGTAATTTTTGTATGTGCTCAAGCATTTGCAACAGTTGTTACTGAAAGAAAAATATATAAACAAACTCCGGCAGGAAATAGTGTACAGCAGGCTCCGGCAGCAAATAGTATGTCTCAGCCCCCTGTTGTTACAAGGTCAAAAGAAAAAATGTCAAATGCTATTAAAAATTGCACCCCTTACCATGAACATTTAGATTCAGATTATCTTGGCATGAATGTGGATTTTGATTTGAGAATTCAAGGTTGGGTTAACAATAAATGCGTTATGAATTTTAATGCTAACACCTCCGGAGCAAGTTCAAGTTTTAACAGGATGTATGGTGTAGAACCTTCTCAGGCGGAAATTTTTGCTTTTGCTCCAAAAATCAGATGTGAATTTACGCAAAAACAGCTTGAGTATGTGGGAGATTCTATATTGCAAGAACAAGAGCGCAGCACGGGTAATGTAAGTATGTTAAAAGATCCAAATAGTATAAATATTACAAATTTTTCATCTTCTGATATGCGTTTATTAGATGTTGTAATGAGGCAGGGTGCTTGCGTAATTTTGAATGTACCTGATTTGGATAATGTTTTACAAATGTTATATTAAGGAATTGAGAGGATATTTATGAAAAAGATTATAATTTTTGCTATTTTAGCACTACTTGTCGGGACTTATTCTTATGCTCAGGATACTGAATTTGAAACAATAGAAAACTCTTTTTATTTCAAATTAAGACATACTATTCCTGTCAGCTATTCACAAAAAATTAAAGATTCCTTCCTTGATGGTAATGATAGTGAAGTGCTTACTGATTTTTTGAAAGCTTGTGTTCCTTATAATGAAAACATAAATATAAATTTCTTTGGTTTCGATTTTAGTTTAAATGCAAAGAATAACGGCTGGGTTAATGATAAATGTTCATACGAGTTTTACGGTAAAATAAATTCAATAAGCTCTTATGCAAAACAAATGATGAATATAACTGCGGATGACAGCCAAATTTCAGCTATTGAACCAAAGTTTGAATGTAATTTTGATAAAAAACAGCTGGAACTTTTTGCAACCGAAATTATGTCCGGTACTCGCAGAAATATGGGTACAAAAGAAGCTATATACAAACCTGCTCAGAATGATTTAAAAACAAAAAGCAAAAGAAGAGCTGAATTTCTGTCTATGATAAAAGATCCGAATGTTTGCCGTATTGTAAATGAGGAAGACATATTAAAAGCATTCCAAATTTTCAGTCCGACTCCGGATTTTTCAGAATAAATTTAATTATTTCTTGTATTGCCGGTACCTGAACGATATCCGCAGAATGAATATATGAAGGGTAAAAGTCTTTCAGGGTGCAGGTGTTTTGTAAACGGTAATCTTGTCAGTACAAGAATCGCAACAGCATCATCAAAGTTTGCAATCATATCAATTGGCTTTAGTTTTCTGTCCGGCTTTTTGGCTTCTTTGGTGTTTCTCAATTTGTTTGAAACCCATACTGCCAAATGTGAACCGGTGTAAACCCCTGCAACAGATGCAATTATTTTTGCAAAGTTGTTGTTTATATATTTGTTTTTAGATTTTGCACATAATTTTATACCGCCGTCAACAAAAAGAAGTGGTGCAGAAGTTAGTATCATCTGGAATGCTCCTTCTTTCCATTTTCTTTTTTTGTCTTTTGTGTCTTGTCCGATTGAACTTAATAAAATCCCTCCGCAATTACCTGCTGCAGCCATTGTCAGCATTTGGGATACTTTGTAGTCAACGTGCAAAGGATTTTTAACTTTTTGTTTTTTCATAAGTGTTCCCAAAACCAGAGCAACACTACCAATAGAACCGATAGCAGCTCTTATTTTTTCAGGTGTAAATTTTTCTTTGGTGTTTGGTTTGTGTTCATCCGGCTGAATATTAATATGCCCATAAGTTACATCCCGTTTGCCGAATTGCGAAAAGGCAGACGATGGGGTATTTTTGCTATTTATATTGTAATTATTTATTGGGGTAATGGACATAATAACCTCGTTCAAAGTCATTCTACAATAAAATTTATAAAAGTCTATTGCTTAAATGTTATTTACATTATTTGAAGGAAAAGTTTGGAGTAATTAGAATTATTCTATTGATTGAACTGCTTCAATTACTTTTTGAGTTGCTTCTTGCGGAGTCATTTCTATTTTTTCTCCGTTTGCGCGGGTTACAAATTCTACTTTACCTTCTGTAATCGTTTTACCAACCGTAATTCTATACGGGAATCCAATCAAGTCTGCATCTTTGAATTTTACTCCCGGACGTTCGTTTCTATCATCAAGAACGGCTTCAACACCTTCTGATAATAATTTTTCATAAATTTCGGTTGCAACTTTCATTTGCTCCTCATCTTGAGTGCTTACAGGAACAACAACAACGTGGTAAGGCGCAATAGCTAAAGGCCATTTTATACCCCAATCATCGTGGTGAGCTTCAACAGCAGCAGCGGCTGTTCTTGAAATTCCTATTCCGTAACATCCCATAATATATGGTTGAGTTTTGCCGTTTGCATCAAGATAAACTGCATTCATCGGAGCAGAATATTTAGTTCCGAGTTGGAAGATATTTCCTACTTCAATACCTCTTGTAACTTTTAGCGGTTTGCCGCATTGAGGGCAAAAATCACCTGCTTCAACAAGTCTGATATCTTCTATTTGAGCAGGCATGTCAACATCAATCCCCCAATTTGCACCAACTAAGTGCTTATCTGTTTGGTTGATACCGATAACAAAGTTCTTTAATTCAGTAACTGTTTTATCAGCGATAATTTTAACTTCATATTCTCCGTATTTTTTCAAACCTTTTGGCCCGATAAATCCTGCGATTGCATTGAAGCCGTTTTCTTTCATTATTTCTTCAATTTCGCCTGCTGTTGCAATTCTTATATCAAGACCGCCAACTGCATTCATTAGTTTTGTTTCTTCAACTGTTCTGTCACCTCGAATGAGTGCAATTACAGGTGCTTTGTCAACGATATAGACAAGTGCTTTGCAAATTACTGTTTGCGGGCAATTTAAGAATTTACTTAATTCTTCTATTGAACCAACATTTGGGGTATCAACAATTTTTGCTTCGTTATAACCTCCGTCAACTGTTGCTTGAGGAAGTTTAGAAACAGCATGGTTTGAATTTGCTGCATAATCACAATCTTCGCAGTAGAAAACATCATTTTCTCCTGCATCAGTATCTGTTATAACCATAAATTCGTGAGAAACACTTCCGCCAATTGCGCCTGAATCTGATTGAACGGCTTTTGTTTCAAGCCCGCAGCGGTTGAATATCTTTGTATATGCATCCCACATATTTTGGTATTCTTTGTCCAAATCTTGTTGACAAGTTGCAAAAGAGTACGCATCTTTCATAATAAATTCACGGCCTCTTAAAAGTCCGAAGCGCGGTCTTCTTTCATCTCTGAATTTGGATTGAATTTGGTATAAATTTGTCGGCAATTGTTTGTATGATTTTAAAACATCGCGAGCAATTGAGGTAATAATTTCTTCGTGTGTTGGGCCAAGACACATTTCTCTTCCGTGTCTGTCATTAAGGCGCATAAGTTCAGCTCCGTATGCTGCCCATCTGCCGGATTCTTCCCAAAGTTCTTTTGGTTGAACGAAAGGCATTAAAAGTTCTTGCGCTCCTGCTTTGTCCATTTCTTCTCTTACGATATTTTCAACTTTTTTCAAAACTCTCCACATTAGCGGTAAGTATGTGTATACACCGCTTGTAAGTTTTTTAATATATCCTGCACGGGCAAGCATTTTATGCGATATTACTTCCGCATCTGACGGAAATTCTCTCATAGTTTGTACAAACAAATTCGACATTCTCATAATTTTATATCCTCTTTAGCTATTTATTAACTTTATATTATCACAAAAATTTTGCTAAATTTGTGACTTACAATGTAAAGTTTATATAAAGGCGGTATTTAGCTGTGATATAATAAAACAAAGACATGTTGGTAGTTTATAAAGGAGATTAATATGATACCTATTTTTGATTCAAAACGTCAGTATGCACAAATTGGTGCTGAAGCTGAAAAAGCTGTATGCGAAGTTATGAGAAGCGGATGCTATATTTTAGGCCCAAATGTTAAATCATTAGAAAGTGAATTAGCATCATATATCGGCTGCAAATATACAGTTGCATTGAACTCAGGAACAGATGCTTTACATGTTGCATTAAGAGCTTTAAATATCGGTGCCGGTGATGAAGTTATTACAACCGCATTTACATTTGTTGCAACTGCTGAAGCTATCGGAATGGTTGGTGCTAAACCGGTATTTGTTGATATTGATCCTGATACATTCAATATTGATCCAAAAGCTATTGAAGCTGCAATCACTTCAAAGACAAAAGCAATTATTCCTGTTCATTTGTATGGTCAGCCTTGCGATATGGATGCGATTATGGATATAGCTCACAGACATAATTTAAGAGTAATTGAAGATTGCTGCCAAGCTATCGGTGCTTTGTACAAAGGTAAAATGGTTGGTACATTCGGTGATATCGGATGCTACAGTTTCTACCCTACTAAAAACTTGGGTACTATGGGTGATGGCGGTCTTTGCACAGTAAACTCAGAAGAATTAAGAGATCACTTGATTGCTTTGAGAAACCACGGTTCTATGGTCCGTTATCATAATGATGAACTTGGTGTAAACTCTCGTCTTGATGAAATTCAAGCTGCAATCTTAAGAGTTAAAGCTAAATATATTGATGAATGGAATACTCAAAGAAGAGAGCATGCTGCTTATTATAACAAATTGTTTGCATCTTGCCCTGATATTCAAACACCAAAAGAACTTGATAACACGTATTGTGTATATCACCAATACACCGTTAAAATTCCTAACAGAGATGAAGTACACAAAATGCTTGGTGAAGCTGGTATTGGCGCAATGCTTTATTATCCTATTCCGCTTCATTTCCAAAAAGTTAATTCATGGCTTGGCATGGGCAAAGGTTCATTGCCTGTAACTGAACATAATACAGAAGTTGTTATTTCTTTACCTATGTTCCCTGAATTGACACACGAAGAACAAGAAACAGTAGCTTCTACTTTGATTTCTTGCATAGAAAAATCAAAATCAGCAGCTTGCTGTTAATAAAGAAACATAAATAAAAAGTTCCTCTCAAATTTTTTGGGGGGACTTTTTTTTATTAATATTACTTTACATTAGGTTAAAAAATATTAAAGAAATATTCTCAAATTGCCGATAAACGATATGAGAAAGGATTTTTTAAATCAATGGGTTTATCGTCAAGTCAAGCGAGATTATTATCTATAACAGCAAGATTAACTGACAATGAATACAAGAGTCAGCGAATTGCTAATGCAAAAATGAAATTATCAAACCTTGGTCTTGATGCTCAAAAAGATTATGCGGATTCTTTAAATTCTCAAAAACTTGAATATACAAACTATAACAGTGCATCAAAGTTGACTCGTGAGAATTTGACTCCTGCAATTATATACGAATACCAACCATACAAAAATCAATATTCTTTGGTTAACACTGCGGGACAAGTTCTTGTTTCCCGTCTTGATGCCCAAAACTATAAAGAAACAAACAACCTTGCTGAATTCTTAGACAGATATGGGTTGTTAGACAAAATCGCTTATCAAGTTACAGAATTGAATCCGGACTATTCAGTTTATTTAACCGAACTTGCACAATGGAAAACCCAAGAACCTGATAAAAATAATCCTATATATTGGGATATAACTACAAGTTCAACAAATACAGCATTATATGATAAATTTAAAGCTGGTTCTGCCGGTTGTTTTAGTCACGCAACAATGGAAAACCCGTGGGAAACTTGTTATTTGCATGTTCTTGCTCATATGTTAGATTTAACACTTGATTCAAGCGGTAATCCTGTTCCGAGTGCATATCCAAAATCTTATGCAACAACTACGGGGAATTCTATAAGCATATCTATAAGTAAAATAGACGGTTCGCAAATTTATTCTGATGGTACGACACCAGACATGCAAGATGTTTCAGATGCCATAAAAAATGGATATAGTGGAACAACTTTATATGCTTATGATCGTAGACTTGAAGGTGCATCTGATAATCTTATTGCAACATTGACGCCTCTTTATAACTCTTATTATATAGACGAAGTTTTAAAACTTCTTGGGCCTGAATATATACAAACAGGAACCGCAACGGATGTTCAAAAACTTTTAAGTAGTTATTATCTTGATAATGACGGAAACGTTCAATTAAAAACTCTTGAGCAAAAAATTGTCGATTTGTATTATGCTGTTGAAAAACGCAGTGACTTGGGCATTAATTATGAATGCGTATTAGCGCCAATTCTATATTCTTTTGAAGATGATTTGAAAAATGTTTTAAGTATTACCAAAACATTCAATGAGGACAAATTTAACAAAGATTATAATGAATGGCTTGATGCAAAACCCGTACCAGTTGAACAATATATAGATGTAACCAAAACAGAAATAGAAGTAAATGACAAAGACAAATCTCAATGGTACACTAACCTTTGGTACAGAATGAACGGGTATGACGACCCCGCAAAAATTGAAACTAAAGAACGTATAAATCAATTCGATGAAGTTTCTTATTATCACTCAATGAATTTCTATGACAGAGAAAAAGAAACTTTCTCTAAAAACTATGCCATTCTTGATTCTAAACTTGTTACAAGCAAAGATTGGCTCTATGATGCCTTAAAAGAAGGTATTATAACTATGGAACGTGTTAATTCAGCCGATTCTTCCGAATTTAAAAAATTAAATTGGCAATCTATTATTTACACAAACGCTACTGATATCGTTGAAACCGAAGATAATGAAAAAATTGCTCGCGCTGAAGCTAAATATCAAGCAGCAATGGAAACAATAGATATTAAAGATAAAAAATTCCAAATGGAATTGAAAAAACTTGATACAGAGCATAATGCACTATTAACAGAATATGATTCTATAAAATCCGCAATGGAAGCAAATACTCAACGTTCATTCAAAGCATTCCAAGGCTAGTGGGTGGTAAATGTATGTTACCGAT
Source organism: uncultured bacterium (assembly GCA_902801985.1). Classification (GTDB taxonomy): domain Bacteria; phylum Cyanobacteriota; class Vampirovibrionia; order Gastranaerophilales; family Gastranaerophilaceae; genus Zag111. Next base: position 60,058 of record CADCKD010000005.1, read on the forward strand.
GGTTGCGCATGGTTCTACTATCGTTGTGCGGGGGTAAATGTCGTAGTCAATGATTGTGTAAAATTTATATGTCATTGCGAGCAGGGGTAAATGTTGTTTATGTTTTTGCGTATCTGTTCCTCTGTCATTGCGAGCGGGGGGTAAATATTGTTACTGATAGTTGCGTAAATTCCCCTGTCATTGCGAGCGGGGGGTAAATATTGTTACTGATAGTTGCGTAAATTCCCCTGTCATTGCGAGCGGGAGCGAAGCAATCCAGCTGTTTATTAATATATTATCATATACCTTATACGTAATCCTGTGCTTGATTTGCACTTATCCAACTTATCAAACCTATCCAACCTATCAAACCTATCAATATACTTTTATATTGATAAATCCAGTTTTTTACCTACGTTGTTGTCTGTTACGATATTTTTCATTTGATGAGGTGCAGCTTCAGTTCTTGTGTCTTGGAATGATAATCTGAATTGTCTTACTGCTGCATCGCTATTAATGGTGATACGTCCGGCATCCGGGCCGTAATCATTCCCCTGTATATGCCCGTATAACATATCAGGGTTGATTCCTATTTTGTTATTTATTTGTATACCGTTAATTTGTGTTGACATTTTTTATTAAATCCTTATTTTATCCCATTGTTTGGAATGATGATATTCCGCCTGTTTTATGACCATCTTGATCGTAAGTCTGTATTCTTCCAACCGCTGACAACTCCCAGAATTTTTTATTGTCAACTACCATGCAGCGATTTGGATCGTTTTGTGTTTTGATAAAATCAATACTTACATTCGGGTCAAAACCAACTGCGTTCATAAGTGCGTTTACAAAATCACTTTTAATTAAACTAAAAGTCGAACTCATAATATTTCGAGTTTCTTCATTTGTATTGCTTATGTTCAAGGTGGTGCTAACGTAGCTTCCTTCTGAGCTTGCTGCTATGTTGTTTACCGAGTTTACGGCCATAGATCTTTCCATAATCGAATCCTTATAAATCCTCTCTTTTATATATAAAGTATATAAGTTCGTAATAATTGCTTTTTTGATTAAAAAACATGTTACAAAAGTTAATATTAGCGATTTTATTGAGAAGCATGCTAACCAAAGTAAAGACAAAACGTCTAAATGTGAAGTTTTGTAAAGTGTAAATAGTACACTATACCTATCTTTTCGGGTAATTTAGAAAAGATTAAATCAATCTGTTGACTTATAAATTTTCTTGTGGCATAATAATTGTATAAGATTTAAGTGTAGCCGAAACACTAAATATAAATAGTTCATTAACCCCAAAAACATATAAACTCCTAAATAATAAACACTAAAAGAGACCATTAGGATGCAGAAAACGACCCACTCACAAGATGAGTGGTTTTTTTTTAGCTCCGAGCAGAGGCAGGCACGAAGTGTCAGTCCGAAAATTATGGAAGAATGAATATTCTTCCTAATTTGAGGCGTTGCCGTTTAGTGCGAAGAGCGTAGAAACCGAGCAGAGGCAGACACGAAGTATATTTGTTCTTTCTTTATTTATTTCTCTCTTGCGATTCCTGTTTGGTATCCCGGTACGAGCAGGGCAAAAGGTATTACGCGGCCTATTTTGTCTCCCAGAGAACCTTTATCCATTAAGGATGCTGCCAAGCATATATCATCTACGTGAGGTGCAAAGTCTGTTGCTTTGATGTTTCTGTCAACTTTTTTGTGGTACAAATGGTCATTTATAAAGTTTGAAACTTTGTTGCCAAGATATATTCCGATAGATAAAAATGCGAGTGTAAAGAATGTTTGTGGCATAATTTGGGAAATTTTATTGATAACTTTTGCGCCTTTAACAGAATCTTTAACTGTCGGCATCATTTTAATAAGTTTGTCAGAAAATCTATTAAAAATTTCAGATCCGCCCCATACGCAACCTACGGGTACCGCAACGTTACCAAGTATTTGATTTAAAACTTCGCGTTTTTTAGATTTCTTGTTTTCTTTATCGACGATGCTTCCGCCAACATAACCGCCGGCAACTGAACTTGATGCTATTGCTAAAATCTCAGGACCTTCGTATCTTACAATTTTATCTTTTGGGGCAAATTTGAATAAAGCCCAATCTTTTATGGGAGTTTTAAGTATTTTGGCTGGGTTAAGCGAAAAACCTTTCATTTTAGCCAGTGTTGCAAGTACAGGTAACATTCCTGCTGCTGATGAAGCTAAAATTATTCCCTTTTGTTTTGCACTCAACGGTTTTTGACTTGCGGGTGCATTAGTAAAATTTGCATTATTTGCAAGCAAAAAGTCTCTATTTAAATAGTATTTGCTGTAATCTACATTACCGTTTAATATGCTATCAATCATTTTAAAGGGTCCTACTTCACTTTTCATTATATCAAAAACTAAACAAATTAAAAATTGCTAAAAATTTATTTGGTTTTAAGTATTTGTTACATTAAACCAAATCATCTTCACTGCAGTCAATAGGAAGTGTAAAACCAAATGTTGAGCCGTGATCCGGTTGTGAATTTACAAATACGTGTCCGTTATGGTGTTTTTCGATGGTTGTTTTAACTAAATGTAGTCCTAAGCCGGTACCTTTGACGCTGTGGGTTTTATTTTCTATTCTATAAAAGCGTTCAAACACCTTTTTCTGAAATTCCGGTGCAATACCAATACCTTCATCTCTTACAGTAACAACTATTTGATTATTTTCAGGTTCTTTAAATAGTTTTACTTGTATGGTTGAATCTTGAGGGGCATATTTAATTGCGTTTGAAAGATAATTTGTTAATGCTCTGGCTATTGAATCGTAATTACAATATATTTGCGGAATTTGTTCTTCTTTTTCAACGTTAATATTAAGGTTGTGTTCTTTTAAAAGAGGTTGAACTTCACTTACACAGCAATCAATGAGTTGAGAAATATCATTTTCACTCTTTTCGATTTTTGCATTAGAGTCAAGTCTTGAGAAATCTAAAATATCATTCACCATATTTTGAAGTCTTATTATTTCGGAATGAATAGTACCTATAAATTCTTTTTGTGATTCATAATCAAAATCATTTCCGCATTCGTATAGTGTATCGATATAACTTCTAAGTACGGTTACCGGAGTTCTGAGTTCGTGCGAAACATTTGATATGAATTGTGATTTCATAACATCCATTTCTGCTTCTCTTGTAATATCTATCATTACAATAATGTAGCCCATGTATTCGTGATTTTGATTGTACATTGGGGATATGATAGATTTAAGAGTTTTGTCATCCATTTTGATATTAAATATAACCGGTTTGGACAATCTTTCTTCTTGTGAAAGCTTTTTATATTCATCAATTTTTTCATTGAAACAGAAGTTACCGTCAGAATCAACGTAATTTTTAATATTTGAATTTAGGAGTTGATCTTCTTGAAGTTCAAGTAATGATTTTGCGTGCTCATTGATAAGTGTTACGGTGTCGTTATTGTCGCATACGATTACACCGTTTGCAATACTCATTAACACAGCTTGAAGTTTATTTCTTTCAAGGGTTAATTGTTCAATATTTGATTCTTCGTATAAATGAAGTTTGTTAGACATATCATTAAACGCGTTGAAAAGCTCTTGAACTTCTTGGCTGACGTCTTTACCTTCTATTTTGTAACCGAATTCTCCTGAAGAAATTTTTTTAACCCCATCACGAAGAATTTTTAATTCTCTTGTAATCAAATATGTATTGATTAAAACAACAAAAGCAAATACTAACCAAACAATTGTAAATACAAATAATAATGATGCTCTTGTTGTGGAAGATAATTTGTCTATAATAGTTCCGGACAATCCAACATTTACAGATCCGTAATTCATCCCGCTTTGTGATGAAATCATAGGAGAAGACACTGCTATATCCGGTCTTTTTGTGGTGCGAACCGAATTATTTTGTGCTTTATATATTGTATTACCATTTTGGTCTAAAAATTCGATAAACATTATATCGTTATTGGATTTCAAGATTAAATCAGAATGAGTCTTTAAAACGTTTTGAATTTGGCTGCCATTTGCATTACTTATTATATCCGCGCTTTCTATTGCCAAAGTTTTTGATATTACTTGTCCAAAACTTTGGTAGCCGGTATTAAGATTTTTTTGGATATTTACAGCAGTAAATAAAGCTATTGCCATAATCAGCAATGTGCTCAATACTAAACCAAAAATAATCAATTTGTTCTGAGTTGTAAAACTAGGTTTTTGATTTTCATTCATATTCAAATTATATCATAAAATTCGATCGAGGTCTTTTTTAAATAAACTCCTTGAATAAATTTTTTATTGCCAGAATTACAAAAAAAAAGATCGGGTTTTACTCCGACCTTTGTTTGTCCTGTTTAAAGTAATATACTAGTTATCACCATGTGTGATGATTTTATTTACTTGACAGTGCAAACAACGCATAAGATTCATAAGCTCTAACACTATCAGTATAAGTGTGATAATCATCCCTTATCTCGGGTGTTTTACCTCTTTTTCTTTCGTATAACATATAAACTCTATGTTGATTGTTTCAATGTACCTGTCAGCTATATATGTAACCTATAGTATATTATGCAAAATATGCAGTGTCAATAGGTTAAATTATTAGTGGTATGTATTTTTTATGCTTGTTTTTAATTTTTCATGAACCCATAATATGTATGTGAATGCTATGAAATCAGAGATAAACAAAAAATTAGGGAAGAGAATTCAATATTTACGCCAACAAAGGGGACTTAGCCAAGAAAAATTAGCTGAAAGTATTGGTATTGCTACGACTTCTTTAAGTTATGTCGAAACAGGCCGTGGCTTTATGACCTTGGCAACTTTAGAAAAACTTGCAAAGGTTTTGGATGTTGAATTATACGAAATTTTTCAATTCTCGACTATTGAGTCATACGAAGAGATGTGTAATTACATAGTTTCACGTTATAATGTTATTAAGAATGATGAGCAAAAAATTAGAATAATATATAATATTCTTAAAAATTTGTTTTAATGCTTGATTATTCTATTTTTTCAGGTGGATATTTTATTGTGCATCAGTGAATACCATACGCTGGCGCTCGACATCGCCCTGCGCAAAATTCTACCTCCTCGCGATAAACGCCGCCGTCTCCACTTCCAACACCGTCACCGCCGTGACGTTGTTTCAGTGTCGAGCTCTCACTTCGTTCGCGGCTTTGCTCGGAGGCAAAAAAAAGCCGTTTCAAAAGAACGGCTACCAGACTTGGGGAGGAGGTATGAAAAACTTTCGTTTTTCATATCTATATTATTCTTATCGGGCAATTTTTCTTTTTCTTTATATTAACCGTAAAAAACTCATACATTTGGAGGAGATTATTAAAATAAATTAATTTAAAAGGCAATTTTTGTGTGAGAAAATACTTTATATAAATGTAGCTTAGTTATATGTTATAGGAGTAATTTATATGAATTTTAAGACAGGATTTAGGCTTTTAGGGAAAGTATTAGATATTAAGTTTAATAGAATTGGTAAACCAAAGTTAGTATCATCTTCAATAAATGAATTAGGACAAACCGTAAGTATATTTAAAACAAGAAGAATATTTGGGAAACCACATATTTCCAAAACAGTTTCAAAAGAAATAACAGAGCAAGAAATAAATCCTGAATTATTAGATTTTTTAAGTTAGTATTGTAGATTGGTTTAAACCCAACAATAACTTTTTGAGTGCAATTATTGGGACAAAATGTGCAAATTGGCGGACATTTTTGTTACCAAAATCGGACTTTTCGGACTTTTGTACTTAACCAATTTCCGACCTTGCAAAATCGGCAAAAGCTGGATTGCTTCGGGCATTCGCCCTCGCAATGACATAAAACCCTTCCGACCAAATGTCTCGTTAAAAGGTACAGGCTACGCACTTGGCTCGCTCGTTCAACCCACAAAACTGCGGGTTCTCATCCTCACCTTTTTAAACAAAAAAAATACCCTTTCGGGTATTCTTCTAAAAAAAAGGAGGAGGTGGGATTCGAACCCACGGAACGCTTGCACGTTCGACAGTTTTCAAGACTGCTCCGATCAACCGCTCTGGCACTCCTCCAAAACAATTTTTCTTCGTGTATTACTATTCTATGCGCTAAATCTGTTCTGTCAATAGGATGTAACTTTTCCTATATAACCCCTCTCTCTGCCCTCAGCCATGCATACAGGCTTGCACACTTCGCCACAGCTTAGAGTTTCGCTTTGTATTTCCAAAGGGACGGCGGAAATAATAATAATAATTCATCCCTAATTAGGCAGGATTCGGGTAGGTGACGATAATTCTTTTACTTAATTTGTTCAACTTGATTGGCACCCCTCTTTTATTCTCCCCTCGCAAGGGGCGAAAAGAATAATTCTCTTCTGTTACTTTCCATGTCATTGCGAGCAGGGGTAAATGTCGTTTATGTTTTTGCGTATCTGTTCCTCTGTCATTGCGAGCGATAGCGAAGCAATCCAGCCTATTAATATATTATCATATACCTTATACGTCATACTGGGCTTGATTTGTACTTATCCAACCTATCAATGTACCCCACCCCCCTACCCCCTCCCGCAAGGGGCGGGGATAAACCTTCCCCCACCCAACCTCCCCCTTAGGGGAGGAGTAATGGCACCCACCTAAATCCTCTCTCACAAGGGAGGACTTTAATGCCCTTTCCACATTGGGCGAGGGAAAAAAAATTCCTCTTTCAAGCTGAGGAGTAAATATAAAAAAAGAGTTCAATCAAGAAAGGTGATTGAACTCCCAATTTATCAAGTTGATTCGGAAACCTGATAAATATTTAATTATGAAAAAAAGTCTATTTTGCAGTCGCTAAAACAGCTTTTGCAGCGTTTGTAGCCGGCTCTACTGTTGCATCGTGGAATACAACAGGGAATATATCTGTCATATGTGTTGAATCACTTGGTACTGTACAAACGCTACTAGGATCTAATTTCGCGGAACCATCTGCTATTTCCTTATCATCTTCTCCTGATTTTGCACAATTAACTTCTTTATTAGGTAATGTTTTACCATTAACGTCGATATAGCCTACGCAGTTTTTATGTGCTTTTATCCAATCCTCACTCATGACGTTACCTATTGCGAGTGTACATCCTTTTTCTTGGGCAGCATTATCTCCTGCTGCTTCTGCCGCTTCTTTTGCTGCGCTGTTGAATACTACTAGTGAACCATCGGCCAAGGTTACATACATTTTTTTGCTTAGGTATCCATTCAATGAACCGATTGTTGGTTCTTCAGAGTATGGTGAAGTTTCTGACATTGTTTGTCCTGTTAATGTGCCATTTAATAATGCACAAAATGTTCTGGTGTTGTTAACAGCTGAATCAGTATTATTAGTACAAGCAGCATCTGCTGCAGCATAGTTAAAATCATATTGAGCTTCTGCCATCAAGCCAGCCTGATTCAATGTTGAAATCGTTTTCTTAAACTGAGATCTGAATTTTGCTGAGTTTGTGTTTGCAATCAATGTCGGAATTGTCATTGCCGCAACTACACCGATAATACCCAATGTAATAAGTACTTCGGCCAATGTGAAACCTGTTTTTTTGATGTTGTTCATAATTTTCGCCTTTCTTTTGTTTAAATAAAGTAACTATCCTATAACATATAAATATAGTTCTATAGAATTAACCCAAATTGATTATTGCTCAGATATAAATATTATACCATGTTTAACATGGTATGTCAATACTTTAAACATGGTTAGAATCTCGAATCTAATATATATAATTGTTATAGGTGTATATATGAAAAGTCTTGTTCAAGAACAACTCGGGAAAAGAGTTCGTCTTTTCCGTAAAATAAAGGGGTATAGTCAGGAAACGTTTGCAGAAAAAATCGGTATTGCTACTAATACTTTGAGCAGTATTGAAACAGGTAATGCGTTTATGACTGCGCCAACTCTTGAAAAAATTTGCAATATTTTAGAAGTTACACCGAAAGAATTGTTCTCTTTTGAAGATGAATCGGAAGATTTTATGTATGATTTTATTCTAAAACACCTTGAGTTGATTAAGTCGAATTCAGAAAGACTTAAAATTGTTTATAACGTTATTAAGGGTTTGTTTTAAAGATCTATATCAGATTCTTTTATTGGTGCGCCGACTACACGCTCAAGTTCTGCTGCGTTCACATTATATTGTAATAAAGTATTATAATAATCAAGCTGAGCATTCAAGTATGTGTTTTCAGAATCTTTAAATTCAATCGCATCTCCTAAACCTACCTGATATCTGCGGAATGCTTGGTATTGCTGTTCTTTTGCAGCTTGCAATGCCAATTTTGATACCCTTATAGCATCATAAGAGTTTAAAAGACTTATATATGAACTCTTTACATCCAAATAGACATTTTGTTTTTCTTGTTCGTAGTCTGCTACTGCTTTTTTGTATGTTGCATTTGCTTCGTCAACTTGTTTTTTTAGTAACATTAGGTTTACGCCTGAATATTGAAGTTGAACTCCTGCGCTATACCCATAATCACTATTGATTTCTCGTCCGCCGTAATTGTATGAGCCAAAAGCACCAATGTTAGGTGTAAATGCTCTCTTTGCTGATCTGATTGCAAGTTCTGCTGCGTCCATTCGCTTTTTAGATGCAAGAAGTGAAGGTCTTGAATCTTGTGCAGTTTGGATTAAATCAGAAAAATTAACTGTATATTGTTTTGTATTCAGCTCGTCGGTCAATACAACTCCTGCAAGTTCAGGAATACCAACCGCATTAGCAAGTTCTACCGCTGCAAGTTCCAGTGTGTTTTTGGCTTTAATTTCGTTTAGCTGCGCCTTTCCTAGGTTATATTCCGCATAAGTTACGTCAATCTTTGCCTTTTTACCTATATCAAAAAATGCTTTTGCTTGTTTTAGCTGCAGTTCGTAGTCCTTTACGGTTTCTGAGTATACGTCCTTTTGTATTTTGGCAAATAACAAATTATAATATGCAACTTTTACATTATATATAACATTTTCAATGTATGTTTCAGCATCAAATCTTGATGATTCGTATGTTTTTTCGGCATAATCCGCGTAGGCTTTTGTTTTTCCGAAGTCAAATAATAACATATTTGCAGATATTGTCGGAACGTAGTACATGTTATATTTTTGAGGAATCATTCTGGCAAATTGTCCGCCCATTGTCATAAACATGTCTTCTCTTGAGTAGCTCATTCCGGCACTGAATGTTGGGAAATAATTTGCCCAGGCTTGTCCTACACGTGATTTGTATATTTCAGAGCTGCTTATTGCTGCCATAATTGACGGATGATGCGTTATGGCAAGTTTTATACAGTCTTTCAGAGATATTTCTTGCGGGATATTAACGTCATTATAATTGATTTTACTGTCAATTACAGGGAATTTTGTTTCATACATCCCTTCAGCTTCTTTTGAGTCTTTTGCTTTATTTTTTGATGTAAAATTTAATCTTTTTATCTGCTTTTTTAGACTTTCTTTTTTTGTTTTTTGAGGTTTTACAATATGTATAGGCTCATCAGCTTTTGCAAGTTTAGTTTGGTCTTTTGCGTAGGCTGCGTTTGCAGATACCAGTGTAATTGACAATATTATTGCTATATTTAAAATCTTTTTCATTAAATTATATCTCCAAATCCTTATCTGTAATTTCGCGTTTAGGGAATTTATCAACAAATTCTTGTACTATTACATAAAATGCCGGTGTTAATACCGCCCCCAATGTTGCGGCTGCAACCATACCTCCAAATACGGTTGAACCTACTGAAATTCTTGAATTAGCTCCGGCACCTGTCGCAAATATCATTGGCAATACTCCGATAATAAATGCCAGTTCTGTCATCATAATTGCTCTGAAACGAAGTTTGGCAGCTTTTATTGCCGCATCTTTTACGCTAAGCCCGTGTTCTTCGTGTTCGGTTTTTGCAAATTCAACAATCAAAATAGATTGTTTTGCTGCTAAACCAATCAATGTAATCATACCGACTTGTGAATAAATATCAAAAGCCTGGTTAATCATCAACTGGAATATTAAAGCTCCCAAAGCTGCAACAGGTGAAATGAGCAGTACTGCAAGCGGTATAGTGTAGCTTTCGTATAATGCAACAAGGAACAAGTACACAAATACAAGAGCAAAAGTTACTATCATAACTGTTTGACCGGATGCTTCTCTTTCTTGTGCAGAAGTACCTGACCAATCAAATGTCATATCTGAAGGAAGTACTCTTTTTGCTACTTCTTCCATTGCTCTCATTGCATCTCCGGTACTTCTACCCGCAGCCTGTTGCCCTTGAATTTGTACGGATTTATACAAATTGTACCTTGTTATTGAAGCCGTACCGATTGTTTGTCTTAACTTCATAAGTGACAATACCGGAACTTGTACTCCGTTTCTGTTTGTTACATATATCCCTTCAAGATCAGTAGCCTTGTCACGGAATTTGCTTTGAGCTTGTAATTCAACCTTGAATACACGACCGTATTTATTGAAGTCATTTACGTAATATGTTCCCAGCATTGATGCTAATGTTGAATATAGTTCCTGCAGGTCTACGTTCTGTGCCAAAGCCTTTGCATAGTCAATATCCAAAATATATTGAGGTACATTTGCTTGGAATGTAGTGTTTACATTTGATAATGCAGGATCTTCATTCGCTGCCGCTATTAATTTATTTGCCCAGGATTCCATCTGTTGCGGGGTGTGATCACCTTGTGATAACATTTGGAATTCAAAGCCGCCCATCATACTCATACCGCTAATTGCAGGAGGAGAGAATGAAATTATTGAAGCTTCTTTTGTATTCGCGGCAATAGCTCTTACTTTATTAAGTATTGCATTATGAGTCATGTTTGTAGCTTTACCCGTAAGTTTTCTTTTTATCCATTTTATAGGCCCAACTTTACGATATGAGTAGTCTTTTAATTGTATTATGGCAAATGCTGTATTTGAAGCTGCAAAACCGCCAAATACGGTTAGTTTTTCCTTCTCAACACCTTCAATTTCACTAACTTGTGATACAAATTTTCTTGCAATAGCTTCAGTTCTGGGAAGTGATGCACCGTCAGGAAGGGTAATTTGTGCTAAAAGAACACCCTGATCCTCATCAGGAATAAAACCTTTTGAGGTGATTGTATACGCCCCGATAGTTAATAAGATTATTGCAACATAGAATATTGCGACAAGTTTTTTGTTATATACAAATTTTTTGACGTATTCAATGTAAAAATTTTCCAACCAGTCAAAGCTTTTATTAAATGCTACAACTATTCTTAAAGTTCGCATATGAATACGTTTTAATATATTTTTAAAATGTAGTATGTATTTATTTTTGGATTCTGTTTTTTCAATTTTATCTCTGCCCAAGAAATGTGAACACATTGCAGGAGATAAAGATAATGCGCAGACAGCTGATATCGCAATAGAAACCGCAATACATACCGCAAATTGTTTGTACATTGCGCCCGTCATTCCCGTCATAAATATAATCGGTACAAATACCGCCATAAGTACCATTGCCATTGCAACCAAAGAAGCTCCGACTTCTTCCATTGTTAATTGTGTTGCAATATACGGTGATTTGCCTTCATCTATATGCCGTTTGACGTTTTCAATTACAACGATAGCATCATCTACAACAACCCCTACCGCCAATACCAAGGCAAACAACGATAGCAAGTTTATAGACATATTCATTGCTTTTAAGGCAACAAAAGTACCAATCAATGACACCGGAATGGTTGCACACGGAACCAATGTTGCCATTCCGTCACCCAAGAATAAAAATATGATGATTACAACAATTAATCCTGTTAATAATATTGTGAATTCAACTTCGGTCATTGATTCGTGAATATACTTTGCATCATCTTTTACTGTTATAATTTTTAAGCCGTTATTAAGTCTTGAATTTAGTTCGTCCACTTTTTTATGAACGGCTTTTGACATGTTTATGATATTGGCATCAGGTTGCTGAGAAATTACTATTACCGCAGAAGGTTTTCCATTTACTAAACCTAAATTCTGATAAGTTTGTGAACCGAGTTCAACCCTTGCAATATCTTTGATTTTTACATTTGAACCGTCCATATTTGAACGGATAATTATATTTTCAAAATCTTTTACATCCTGTAATCTGCCCGGAGTTTTTAGTGTAATTTGAAGTGCTTGCTCATCTTCTGTCGGCTTTTGGCCTAATGCGCCCGCTGTAACCTGTGTGTTTTGAGTTGCAATAGCAGCTTTTACTTCGGAAATAGAAATATTTAAGCCGGCCATTTTTTGCGGATCAAGCCATATTCTCATTGCGTAATCGCCGGAACCGTATACATCAACATCTGCAACGCCTTCTACACGTTTTAATTCGTCTTTTACATATATGGAGCCATAATTTGTTAAGTCTAATTGGCTCCAGTTTCCTCTTTCAGGAAATAATGTTAATATCAATGCTCCGGAACCGGAAGTTCTGCTGATTGCCGTTACACCTGTTCTTTGAACATCTTCAGGCAGTTGAGATTGTACCTGCTGAATTCTGTTTTGTACGTTCATCAAGTTTACGTTTTTATCAGAACCAACTTTGAAATACATTGTCAATTGGTACATCCCGTCATATGATGTGGATGTCATATATGTCAGGTTTTCAACACCGTTAAGCTTTTGTTCCAAAATAGTTGCGATAGTTGATTCTACAACTTCGGCACTTGCACCCATATAGTTTGCGCTAACCCTGATTTGCGATGGGGTTACGTCAGGATAACTTTCTTGTTTTAATCCTGCAAGCGAAATCAAACCCAAAAGTACAATACATATTGATATTACAAGTGCAAAACGGGGTTTTGTTATAAAGAAATATAGTTTGGATTTATCAAATATTTTTTTCATATCCTCTTTCCCAATATTGTGAAAATTTATTTATCGTCTTTTTTCTGTTTCTTTTCGTATTCTTCTTTGCTTAATATTTTAACTTTTTGGCCTTCCTGATTAATGTTTTGAACGCCTGCTACAACAACTTTGTCATCTGGGTTTAAGCCTGATTCTACAATCCAGTTATTATCAATTGCATCTGATACTGTAATATCTTTACGTACGACTTGATTATTTTTATCAATTGTCCATACATAATAACCGCTCATAGCATCACCCTTTGTGGATGCTTGAGGAACTGTCATAAATTGGACTTTTTGTTTTGCAATTAATGAAACTTTCATATAGTCCCCAGGAACTAACCAGCCGTCAGGGTTTGCAAAAGTTGCTCTCATTTGTATTGAACCGGAATTTTTATCAATTTGGTTATCTACAAATTCGATAACACCAATTTTATCGTACCAGTTTCCGCCTTCAAATTGAACTTTAACATCTACATCTTTGAATTGGTCGCTGGCGCGTAAAAGTTTTATAAAATCGGAACTTCTTAAACTGAATGTTACATAAACCGGGTCAATACTTGAAACGTTTACTAAAGGTCCCGAGGTTAAAGATACGTAGTTCCCTTCTGTGATATTAACTTTCCCAATTCTTCCGTCAATTGGTGATTTTATAGAAGTGTAACCAAGGTTTACTCTTGCAAGTTGCAATTTTTGTCTTGCAGCATCAAGAAGTGCTTGATTTTGATTTCTTGTGGCAAGTGATTGATCTACCAGTGAATGGCTGACTAAATCTTCTTTTATCAATGCATTAGCTCTGTCAAGTTCTTGTTGAGAGTTTGTCAAAAGTGCGCTGTATTGGTTTACATTTGCTTGAGAATTGCGTACTTCAAGCTGGTATTCTTGAGGGTCGATTTGGAATAAAAGCTGACCTTTTTTTACAAAATCGCCTTCGTTAAAATATTTTTTTTGCAAAAATCCTGCGACTCTTGCCATGACATCAATTGAATATTTCGCTTCAACTCGCCCTGTTGACTCTGCTGAGATAAATGTGTCAGTGTTGGTTGGGGTGTCTATTACAACTTCTTTTGGCATACGCATCATTTGCTGCATAATAGTACCCATTACTACTCCTGAAATTTTATTATATATTATTGGGGTGATAATAATTATCAGAATTAGTATTGCAACCTGTTTTCGTGTTAATTTAATTTTCATATTTCTCCCTTTTACTTATTATTTTTTTAATCCTTTTTTGTACGTTTAAATTTAGAAAAGAATGCGCTAAGCGGGGATTTTTTATTTATATCATCGGCTTTTTGTTTAGCTTGAGCTTCCTTTTGTGCAGCTTTTTGAGCTGCTCTTCTTGCTTTAGCTTCCATTTGGGCTTGTTTTCTTTCAGCTTTTAATTGTGCTTTTAGTGCATCTTTTTCTGCTTGTGTTTTTGTTTTTTCAGTTTTTGCTTTTATTTTTCTGATTGCTTCTTCTGAATTGTCTTTCTCTTTTTGAGCTGAAGATACAAGTTTTTCACGTTCTTTATTTAGTTTTTCTTCAGCTTTTTGCGCTTTTTCTTTGGCTTGAGCTGCATTTTTTTCGGCTTCTCTTTGAAGTCTTACTTTTTGTTCTGCGGCTTCTTCTTTAGCTTTTGCTGTTTCTTTTTCAATTTTTGCTTGCTCTTGTGCTGCCGCAGCACGAGCTTTTTGTGCTTCTTTTTGAAGTTTAGCCTGTTCTTTTGCCGCAAGCTTTTCCGCTTTTGCAGCTTCTTTTGCTTCTTTTTCTTTAGCTTTTTCTAATGTTTTTTCGATATTCTTTTCCCATTTTTCTTGTGCTTTTTGAGCTTTAGCTTTTTCTTGTTCAAGAATTTTTTGGGCTTTTGCATCATTTTTAGCTTTTTCTTTTGCAAGTCTTAATTGTTCTCTTTGTTCTTCTATTTCTTTTTGAAGTCTTGCTTTTTCTGCTTGTAATTTCTCTCTTGTTAACGGTTCATTATCAACAATTGGTGTGTTAATTTCCGGCTGGCTGATAATAGGTTGTTCAACTACTTCCGGAGTATTTACTTTCGGAACAATTTTATTTAGTTCTTCTTTAGCTTTTGTTTCAACATCTTCCATTGTTGCTGCCGGTCTTTCCTGTAAAAGTGCCGGTGGTATTATCGGAGCTGTTTCTTGTATAATTTTTTGTGTTTCGGCATCAACTTTTGGATACTCAAGTTCAGGGACTGTTACAACAGGCACTGCAACCGGTTCATTTTGTACTTTGGCAGGAAGCGGCATAATATCTTCTTCTTCCAGCAATACTGGCTCCGTTAGAGCTGATGTGGTGTTAAATATATCTTTTTTAATGTTTTGTCCAAAGTTATTGCCAAAATTTTTAACTTCTGTTTTTGCATTATTAATATTTTGTTTTGTTTGTTCCATAAAGTCATTATCTAAGCCCATGTCATTTAAAAGGCTCTTTGAATTAAGTTCTACAATATCATCTTGAGGTGTCAGAACCGGAAGTTCTTTTGTCTGGACTCCAAAATCTTCAGGATTGATATCAGCGTATTTTTCTGTAATTGGTGCCGGAGTTTGGAATATTGTTTTTGGTTCTTTAACTGTTTGAACTGCTTTCTCTATTTCTTGTTTTGTTGTTTGAATATTTTGTTCGATTTCTTTAATAGGTTGTTCAATATGATTTATTGTATTTTCAACTTTTTGAGATACTTGTTGCGGAATCTGTTCAATATCTTTTATTGTTTTTTCTACGTTAAATTCATTTTGTTTTGTTATATCAGGTAATCCGCTTGTATCAACTGGTTCTTTATATTTGATTACAATATCAGGTGTCTGTTGAACTTCTGTTGCTGTAAGTTTGTAGCCATTTGTTGTTTCTGCTATGTTGTTTTCAATATTTTTAGTTGTCTGCGCAACTTCTTGGGCTGCAGCTTTGGTATGTTTAACTACAACATCAGGAGTTTCTTTGATTTGATCAGCAGTTAATTTGTATCCGTTTGCTGTTTGTTCAATTTTATTTATATTTTCTTCAATTTTTTCGGATTCTTGTATAATCGGTGCTGCAACAGGTGTGTGACGAACCACAACATCAGGAGTTTCTTTCAACTCGTCTGCAGTAATTTTTACTCCTTGTGCTTGGCTTTGATTATTTTCCGGTAATTTAAGAGGTTGAATTTCTTTTTCTTCTTTTAGGATATTTTTGACATCCTTGTCGTTGTTCTCATTTAACAAGGATGGTTTGCCTGTTTGAGCATAAGAATCGCCTGATGCAATATTAGAAGATGTTTCCAATTTTTCTGCTGCCGGTGTTTCCGGAACAAAGGTGCTTGGAACTTCGGTTAGTTCTTCTTTTATTGGTTTTTGTATTGTTTTTTGATTCATTGAATATGGTTTATTTGCAAGTGCATTAGAAGCAAGCATTTGAGCAAGTGAAGTTTGTGCGCTATCACCTATAATATCCGCTTGTGATGTCGTTGATTTTAATTCCAGTACCGGTTTTAAGCTTGTTTCTTGTTTAATATCTTCAGGAATTTCTTCGGAAACCGATGTTTTGTCTTCATTATTAAGTTTTGAAGCATATTTTTTGTACGGATAATTTTCAATTGTAGTTATTTTATAGTTAGGGTTAAGGTATTTGAAACTTACTCCCAAATCTTTGAATGTTGTTCTGATATAATCATATTGATTGTCAATATCATCTGCAGTGATTTCTATGTCTGAACCGAGCAGTTTTGGCAAGCTTGTAGAGTAAAAATCATTAAATTTTTCATAGTCTCTTAAAGATACTGTAGATTCATTCATGATATTTTCGTATGGAGTCATTGCTTCTTCTGCTTTTGCAAGTTTTGCAACTATCGGATTTTTATATGCTTGTGCAAGATTTGCTCTGTCAGCTGTTCCTTGTACTTTTGCAATTTTATCTCTCAAGTAATATATATAGCTTTCAAGTGTTTTTTCTTTGTTTGAGATAACTTTTACATCTGAATTGTAAATGTCATCAATACTATTTTGGATTGTGTCTAAATCTGAAATTGCTTTTGCGTATGATTTTTGTTCATAATTCGCAAGAGCACGTAAGAATAATACTGAATTGTAATTTGAAACATGTTTATACAAAAGTTTTGTTGTTCCGTCTATAACATTGCTGTAATCGCCGTTAATGTATTGTGCAATTGATTTATAATACTGGCTGTTATAGTCGTTTGGATTGATTTTTAATGCTTTATTGAAATTTGATATTGCAAGGTTGTTATTTCCCATTTGCAATTCATTCATACCAATATAGAAATAATATGTATTGTTATTTTTGTGGTATTTTAATGCTTGGTTAAAATAATCAATGGATTTTTGTGCATCTTCCTTTGAGAAGTTGGTTTCGGCTCTATCAAAATATATCTGACCTAAGCTTGCTAAAGATTCGAAATCATAAGGATTGAGTTTTAGTGCTTGTTCAAATGATTTTATGGCGTCATCCGTTTGCTCCAAACCTGTTAGAGCAACTCCCATCAAGTATTGGCCAAGGTAGTATTTTGGATATTTCTCATTTATTTCTTGAATTTTAAAAATTGCTTCGTGGAAATTATCTTTTTCTATATCTTCTATTGCTTTTGAAATAGTTGCATCTATGCCTTGCGGATTAACAACTTTTCCATATTTCTGAGGACAATTAATTTTGTTAATATCGTTTTTATTAGGCTGCGGAAGATAAATATGAGAATTGTATTTTACCGCATTAGCGAATGATTCTTCATATTTTGAATCATTTTGTGCTTTTTGCGCATACATAAGTCTTCCGTATAAGTTGCCAAGTTCGGTGTTTTGCAGCTGTTCATTTTTGTCAGCACCCAAGATTATTGCGCTGACATATTTTGTTCCTGTCATAAGCTTGTCATCTGCAGTTTTCAGGTCTATTGCGGTTTGATAATCTCTTTGTGCCAATTGGAATTGGTGCAAAGCATAAAAAGCATCCCCTCTTAATTGGTATGCTTCATATTTTTTAGGCTTTGAGTTTATGTATATCGTTGTATAAACAATAGTTGATTGATAATCTTTATTGTCAAATGCACTTTGAGCCTTATCAAGAGTTTCTTTGTTGGCTTTAACTTTCCCTTCGTCAATTATTGCATCCGAAACATTTTCTGCTTCTGTAAAAACTTGTTCCTTTTGCTCTGCAGCCTTTATAATATACGGTTCATTACTCTTTTGGGTATCTGCGTAAGATACATTTGTAACACCTAATAATGCAGTCATAACTAATACACATAAATCTCTTTTATTCATATTCTTCCCCTAATCTAATTTTCTATAATTGAATTATACTATATAAATATTAAAAATTGAATATTCTTTTGATATTTTTATAACTAATTGTTATAATTCCTTTATGTATAGATGTAGTTGGCTTGATGAAACTTCCGAAATATATGTAAAATACCACGATAATGAGTGGGGAGTTCCTAAATATGATGATAGGGAGCTTTTTGAACTGCTTGTATTAGAATCTTTTCAAGCAGGATTGTCGTGGCTTACGGTGCTAAAAAAAAGAGAGGCTTTCAGAAATGCTTTTGATGATTTTGATGTAGAAAAAGTTGCATCGTATGACCAAGCAAAGGTTGAAGAATTGCTGCAAAATAAGGATATAATTCGCAGCCGAGGAAAGATTAATGCTGCTATATTAAATGCAAAAGTTTTTATAAATATTCAAAAAGAATACGGAAGTTTTTCAAATTATATTTGGGGGTTTACAAACGGTGAAATTATTAAAAACAAAGATGATAATTTTCAGGTATCTACTCCTTTATCTGACAAGATTTCAAAAGATTTGAAAAAAAGGGGTATGAAATATGTTGGAACAGTTATTGTTTATTCATATCTTCAGTCTGTCGGAATTGTTAATGACCACGAATTAAAATGTTTCAAATATTAATGTTTTGTAAATATAAAAATAGTACTAGCAATTTTATTTTTTTTTGAATATTATATAGTACGGATAGTGATTGTAATATAAAATGTACATGTAATAGAATAAAGATAATGGCTTTTATAAAAATCTTAAGTAAATATTTGAAAAGTGCAACAGAAAAAGTTGGTGTGAACCCGAAAGCTACGTATGCTGTTGTGGCAGTTGCTTGTGCAAACGCAATCTTCAAGCCGTTATCAACTATGTTAGATAAAAAAGAAAAGCCGGAAACAAAAAAATATACAGCCCTAAGAGAGTTTTTAACAGAGTGTGTTGCCGTTCCTACTTATATTGCGTGCGGTCAAGTCGCGGAAAAATTTGCTAATACATTTAAAGATCCGCAAAAAGCAAAAGTTGCAAAAGCTAATTTAAACTTTATAGGTGTTTGTACTGCTGCAATTTTTGTTATTCCGGCATTATGCTCTGTTGTAATTAAACCAATGACAGATATGATTTATCATAGAGGGGACCCAAAGCCTCAGCCGGCGAAAGTTGATGCAAAATCTAATGTAACGTTTGAAAATCAAGCAGTGACAAAGCCTGAATTGATGTCTGATTATCATAAATACAGCTTCGCGTCTTTTAGAAATGGAGGGCTGAAAGTATGACTATAGGAAGTATTTTTACAAGCCCTGCAGTTTATGGTGTAACTCAAAACACTGCTGCTCAAGTCGGTATTGAAACAGGATTAAAGGCTATCGGAAGACCGGGATTTATTGTTTTGGATAACAATATTGATTCCCAAACAAAGAAATATTCTGCAATGAAAGAATTGTTGTTCCAATTAACATGTTTAGTGGTTTCTTTGGGGGTTGTTGTTCCAGTATTTAAAAAGGGGTCCTTCGGTATTGCCAGAAAATTATATAAAGATGAAGCTGTATTTAAAGCTTTTAAAACATCAGACGAGTTCAAAGCGTATCGTTCATTATCTGAAGAACAGAAATTAGAAAAATTGGCAGAAATTAATAAAAATTCTAAGACTGACTACAAGCCGGAAGATATAAATGAACATTTAGGCAAAGGTATGATAGAAGTATCTTCAATCGTCGGTTCTATGCTTGGCTTATCAGCATTATCTCCAATGATTTCAAGACCGTTTGTACGACCTGTTTTGAAGTTGTGCGGTTTTGAAAAGGGTGAAGGTCAACCGGCTTCTGAAAAAGAAGAAAAGAAATCCGTTGATACCGTTGCTTAGCCTTTTTTATAAGATATATTAATTAAGTCAGGCGGATATGTTGAAATTTTAAAATTTATCATTAGATAGGTAGTATGGCGTTTAATACTACAAAAAATTTTTACGATATTTTAGGAGTAGATTCCGGAGCTGCGGAATCTGAAATCAAGTCTGCATACAGAAAACTTGCAAGAAAATATCATCCTGATGTTAATAACAGTGAAGAAGCAATAGAAGTTTTTAAAGAAATTACAAAAGCGTACGAAACACTTTCCAATCCGGATGAAAGAAAAAAATATGATATAGTTAACGGTATTTTTGTTACCCCAAAAACTAACACATCTTCCCAAAAAGCTAATGAAGAATACAAGGAAGCGGCTAAAAAAAGTTATACATCTCCTTGCGATAAAGAAAATGCGTCTAAAAAAGAAAAACCTAAAAAAAATAAAACATCTTTTTTTAAATCAGTAAAATATCTTTTATCAAAATTTAAGCAATTTAAGCGTGCTAAAAAGATTTATAAGCCTCAAAAAGGTGTAAATATAAATACTGATGTGACGATTACGCCGGAGGAAGTAATAACAGGAAGCAAACGTATTATAAATATCAGAACAACCGCATCATGTCCAAAATGTCATGGACATAAATTTGTAAATGGCGGTAAGTGCTCAGAATGTGCAGGCAAAGGTGTTATTACTCAGACCAAAAGAATTACAGTTACTATCCCAAAAGGGATAAAAGACGGAGCGCGATTACGTTTAAAAGGAGAGGGAGCTTCCGGCAAAAACGGAGGTCCGAACGGAGATGTTTATATTACTGTTAAAATTGAAACTAAAAATCAAATGCGTTTTGACAAGCTAAATATATACTACAATGTTCCAATCAACCCTTTTGAGGCTGCTTTAGGGGCGGAGGTTTCCATTCCTGCTTTTGACGGAAATATAAAATTGAAAATTCCTAAAAATACAAGTTCAGGTCAAAAATTCCGTATAGCAGGCCAAGGAATAAAAAAACACAATAAAATCGGAGATTTAATTGTGACGGTAAGTATTGAATTTTCTCATGATTTGTCGGAAGATGAATTAAGATTGTACGAAGAATTGAAAAATTTATCTAACGGCGAAGTGAGGAAAAATTTTGGCTAATGAAGTAAAAATAAACGAAATATTTGCATCAATTCAAGGGGAAGGGCCTGTTGTCGGATACAAACAATTATTTATTCGTTTTTGCGGCTGCAATTTGAAATGTGAATATTGCGATACGGAGTTTGAAAAAGGCGATATATATACCCCTCAGTCTTTGTATGACAAGATTTCAAAAGAGTATAATCTCGGAACTTTTCATTCAATTTCTTTAACAGGCGGAGAGCCTTTGTTGTCGTATAAATTTTTAAAAGAATTTTTACCGCTGTTTAACAGAAAGATCAAAGTATATTTGGAAACCAATGCAACTTTATCTGATAATTTTTCTCAAATAAAAGATTTTATTGATATTGTTGCTGCGGATATAAAATTGCCGTCTGCAACTGGGTTAGGGGTAAATATTATGAAAAATAATTTCCAATTCCTAAGAAATTGCAGCGGTGTTGATACCTTTGCCAAAATTGTTTTTGATGAAAATATTACGGATGAAGAGATTAAATTCTGCGCAAATATTGGGAAAGAAACGGGAGTAGAACTTGTTTTGCAACCAAAAATGGATGCTGCCGGCATGAGTGTCGGGTCTGAATTTTGTGAACAAATTTTAGATAAATTTACTTCAATTTATCTAAATACAAGACTTATTCCTCAAGTACACAAGTTTATAAATGTGAGATAAATATTTAAATTCCTACGCTTAGTCCGGCACAGAGGTTAATAGATTGTCCTGTTATACCTTTTGCTTCTTTGCTTACAAGGTATTTAACCAGTGCTGCGACTTCTTCAGGTGCTACAAATCTTTTTTGAGGTATACAATCAAGAATTTCTTCCTGCGAAAATTCAGAGTCCTCTATGGAGTCTTTGCCTAAATCAGTATCAACCCAGCCAGGGTTAATTGTATTTACGGTAATTCCGTATTGCGCAAGCTCTAACCCCGTTGCTTTAGAAAGCCCTATTAGGCCTGCTTTTGTTGCAGAATATAGGCTTGCATTTGCTTCTCCCATAACCCCCGAAATTGAACCTATATTTATTATTCTGCCGAATTTCATTTTTTTCATATGGGGTACGGCTTTATGCATAAGGTAAATCGGGGCTTTTAAATTGACTGCAATAATATGATTTAATTTGTTTATTTTTGTTTCATCTATTGGGGCATATATGTATTCACCGGCATTGTTTACAAGGATATCAATTTCTTTTTCCACAATAAAATCACCAAGTTTTGCAAGGTCATACTCGTTTGAAAGATCACAAACAAAATAACCTTTTGATTTTATTGATTTAAGAGCCTGTTCGCTGCGTGAAGTACCATAAAGATTTCCAAGCGGTTGCAATGCTTTTGCAATCGCCAGTCCTATTCCTCTTGATGCGCCTGTAACAAGTATATTCATAAATTATTTGATAATTCCAAAACCTATTAAGAATGTGCAAATAATGAATATCGCGCAAACTATACCTGTTATTTTATTCAAACCTTTTTCTGCGCTTTTTTGAGAAGCAAAAATATGGGATGCTCCGCCAATTCCGCCAATGCCATCGCCTTTTGGTGAATGCATAAGAATTAAAATTATAAGTAAAGCTGCACAAATAGTTGATGTTATCCACAAAGTATTAGCCATTTATTATTTTTCTCCTTTTTTTATAAAATGAGCTCTTTTTGAGTTTAACTCAATATTTTGGAAAGTATATAGCCTTGCAGGTCTTTTTGAGGAGGATTTTGTATATTCCTCAAGTTCTATTAGGCCGTCTGTTGAAAGAGCTTTTTTTCTAAAATTACGTTTATCTAATTTTTTCTGCATGATAAGTTCATACGCTTTTTGCATTTCGGTAAGTGTGAATTTTTCGGGCAAAAGTTGATATGCAACAGGACATATTTCAAGTCTTTCTCTTGTTCTTTTTAAAGAATATTGAATAATTTCTTTGTGGTCGAAAGCTAAAGGCGGCAAATCAACAACCTTATGCCATCCAAGATCCGGACTTGTTGCAATTTTTATATCTTCAGATCTTACAAGTGCAAAATATGCACAAGTAATAACCCTTGAATTAGGGTGTCTTAAAGGATCTCCAAAAGTATAGAGCTGTTCAAGGTAAATATTATCTACGGCTGTTTTTTCTTTCAATACCCTTAATGCCGCGTCATCAAGATTTTCTGATAATCTTACATACCCTCCGGGTATTGCCCATTTATCTTTAAACGGTTCATTTAAACGTTTTACTAACAAAACTTGCAGGGCATTGTTTTTAATTGTCAAAATAACAACGTCGACAGTGATTTCGTGTGTCTTTGTTTCGTTGAACATCTTCTCTATCCTTTTATCCTATTTATAAATCATATAATAAACATGTTTTTTGCCAAAAATCAATTTATTAAAAATGTTAATATTTGTTAACATGCTTTGTATAATATATCAAAAATATATCTAAAATATACTTTATATAAGTATAAGGGGATATTATGATTTCGGCATTTATTCTACGGGGGAATAAAGTTTAATATACCTTAGATTTACACAATAGGCATACAGGGACACGGAAATGGCAATATTAACTCCAAATATTTATATGAATACACAGGCATTTTTACCAACGATGCCTACTTTTCCTATGTTTTCAATGAATAATTTCTGTATGCCTAACAGTATTTTTTCTATGCCAATGATGCCTTCATTTCAAATGCCGATGTTTCCTATGATGCCGTTTTTCCAAATGCCGATGTTTAACTTCTCGTCTCTTTTTAATTTTGGCGGAACAAGTAACATAGGTGCTTCATCTTCAACAAATTCTTCAAAGTCCGAAAAATCAAAATCTGAAGAAAATCCGTCTGATACCGGAAAAACAAAATCTGCATTCAAGCAAGGTTTATTCAAAGGTCCATTGGCCGGAAAAGAAGAATTAGTAACAAGAATTTGCAGAAAATATGATGTAGATCCTGCAGTTGTTGCATCTATTATCGGGTTAGAGTCAGGCTGGGGAACCAGTAATTTGGCTCAACGTAATAACTTCGGAGGTTACCGCTCTCAGGGTGATGCAGGTAAAAGCGATAAAGGTTTTGGATACTTTTCAACAGCCGAAAAAGGCTTGGAAGCTATGATTAAGAATTTAGCAAGCTACCCTAAAAGATATTCTGATGTAACGGCAGTAGATTTTAACAATATTATGAATATTGGTAAACACTATTGTAATGCAAATTGGGGCAATAAGGTTAAAGAAATGTACAACAGCCGTGTTTCCAAGTATATGGCTTAGGTAAAAATACGTAATAATTAATTACATTCTCTTGAAGTCTGTAATTTTTTCGTGTACCCTTTCCATGTAAGGTGTAATGTTTAGAAAGGAAGATATGGATAAGGGATATATAGACAATGGCTTTATTGTTGATTTGAGCCATGCGGGGAAAACTTCCGAAGTCATATATGAGCTCTCACGTGTTCTTGATATGCCGGAAGCAAAAGAAAAACATATATGTTTAAAGCTGGGTTCTATAGATTTAACCCAAAATGAATTAACAAGTATAAGAACTCTTGTAGAACTGATGAATTCTGAATTATCTTTCATAAGTACAAGTTCTGCAGATACATTGGAAGCTGCTCAAGGGCTTGATATTAAAATATCAGAGTTTACAAATGAGATGGAAGCTCCTACTTTTGCGCCTAAAAAAGCTAATGATGAAGTAACAAAAGCATTAAACAATATTTTCGGGGCATCCAGTGAAAATATTCCTCCGGAAGAAAAAACTCCTTCTGATAATGTTAGAGTTATTGATGATTCAGATAGTGAATTTGTTAATTATGAAGAAAACTTGGATGAAGAATCTAAAGTATTACATGATGAGCCTGAATCGCTTCCGACTTTGTATATAAGAAAAACAATTCGTTCAGGCCAAAGCATTTCATCTGACGGAAATATAATTATCATAGGTGATGTAAATCCTGGTGCTGAAGTTATAGCAAAAGGGGATATTACTGTGTGGGGTATACTTGGCGGTATTGCTCATGCAGGTTCTGATAATAACAGTTATGCAAAAATAAGAGCATTAAAATTAAATCCTGTTCAAATAAGAATAGGGGATATATTTGCTCGCAGACCTGATACTGTAAATATGCCGTTTATTCAAAAGACAAGTGTTTATACACCGGAAGAGGCATTTGCATATAAAGGCAGTATTGTAATAAGAAAAATACATGAAGGAAATTAAGGAGATATAAATGACTGGTAGAGTAATAGTAATAACATCCGGAAAAGGTGGTGTAGGAAAAACTACTACTAACGCTAATATCGGTACAGCTTTGGCAAGAGCCGGTAAAAAAGTAGTCATGGTTGATACAGACCTTGGATTGAGAAATTTAGATTTATTACTTGGTTTAGAAAACAGAATTGTATATACAATTGTGGATGTTGTGGAAGAAAGATGCAAATTAAAACAGGCTCTTGTAAAAGATAAAAAGAATCCTAATTTGTGCTTGCTTGCTGCAGCTCAAACCAGAGATAAATCAGCTGTCACAGAAGAACAATTAAAAAATATCTGTGAAGAATTAAAGAAAAAATTTGATTTTGTATTGGTTGACTGTCCTGCGGGTATAGAGCAAGGTTTCCAAAATGCGGTAGCCGGTGCTTCAGAAGCGATTGTAGTTACTACTCCGGAAATGTCAGCAGTCAGAGATGCGGATAGAATTATCGGTCTTTTGGAAGCAAAAGAAGAAATTAAATCATACAAACTTTTAATTAACAGATACAGACCTCATATGGCTGCATCAAAAGATATGATGAGTAAAGATGATGTTGTTGAAATATTATCTGCTGATCTTTTGGGTATTATTCCTGAAGATACAGGTATCATCACTTCTACAAACAAAGGGGAACCGATTGTAAATGATGAGAATTCTCAAGCAGGCAGAGCGTATAGAAATGTTGCAGAAAGAATTATTGGCAATGATGTTCCGATAATTGATTTTGAAGAAGAAGCAAAATTCTCTAATAAAGTTAAAAAGTTCTTCTCTAAAATCCTGAAAAAAGGAAAGGAGAACTAAGATGGCGGAGAATATTTTTGCAGAAATTTATAACAAAATTTTGGGACTTTTTGGACAATCTACTCAAAAAGAAGATTCGAAAGATGTCGCAGTTAACAGATTAAGACTTGTTTTGATGCAAGATAGAACAAATCTTACTCCTGAAATTATGCAGCGTATGAGAAAAGAATTAATTGAACTTCTTTCAAAATATGTTGAACTTGATAAAGAGGCTTTGGAACTGAACTTTGAACAAGAAGGGGAACAAATGGCGTTGATGCTTTCTATCCCTGTGCTTCGTGCAAAGGATGAAGCTGAAATTGAAGCTGCATTGCAAGAATCAGAAGAAGCACAAGAAGATGAGCAAGATTCTGACTCTGAGGATGAAAATTCTGAAGACGAAAATTCCGATGAAGAAAGTTCTGAAGAAGAAAATGCTGAAGGCGAAGAAAATCAAGATGATTCTCAGGATGAAAATAATGAACATCAAGAAGAAAATTCTGAGGAATCTCAAGAACAAAATGATAATCCTGAAGAACAAAATGAACAGGCTCCTGAATCAGAAAATGTCGAAGAACCTAAAAAAAGAGGTCGTAAAAAATCTGAGGAGCAATAAAAATTTAAATTGAAGACATGAACTTTTTTAGGGTTTGTGTCTTCGATTTTTAGAGAATAATTTTGTAATATAGCGAGAAATAAGAAGATGAAAGAATTTCCGGAAGTTTTAAATAAATTTAATTGGGGTGCATTTTTACTCAATTGGATTTGGGGTGTAATGCACAAAAAATATGTAACACTCTGGATTTTGCCTGCGGCTATAATTCCTGTGATTGGTCCGTTTGTGGTGTCTATATGGTTTGGCATTGCAGGAAACAGATGGGCTTGGGAGTCAAAAGACTGGGCGAGTGTTGAAGAATTCAATGAAGCTCAAAAGTTTTGGGTTCGTTTGTGGCTGGTATTATTTATTGTTGGTATAATATTTGTAATAAAGATGTTTGTGTTTTTGTCTATTCTTGGTAGTATAGAAACGTAGTAATAAGCCGATATAGCTCAGTTGGTAGAGCAACTCATTCGTAATGAGTAGGTCGCGGGTTCGAATCCCACTATCGGCTATTATAAAAAAGATTCCAGTCCGGGTATCTTTTTTATAATTTGGGGTAGTATGGATGAGAACACTGTTTGGGTTCGAGCGCAAGCGAGCAAAGGCTGAAGCCGTCGGCGAAGTAGTCAGGCTGTTCGCAGGACATATGAGCCGACGCGAAAGCCGTCTAATGCGAGCGCAGCAAGACAGTCCCACTATCGGCTTTGTTTATTAAAATTTGAATTTTCTTTGTGTTAACTAAAAAGTGAGGTCTATATGAAAAGGTATATTATTTTGATTTTAACAATTTTATTAGTGCAACCTATGTCTTTTGCAGTTGGTACTAAAAGTACTATGAATAAAGTTATGAATAGTTGGAGTGGGGAGCACATTGATTTAGTTATTGCAAAATGGGGGTATCCTACAAAAGAAAATATAGTAGCTGGTCATAAATTGTATATTTGGGATAGTGGCTCTGCGATAACGGAAAATTCTTGGGGGACGGCCTTATTAGAGCAACAGTCATGTACTAGAACATTTGAAGTAGATGATAATAATCGAATAATAAATTGGCAATGGGCAGGCGTAAATTGCCCAGCTCTCTATTTTACAAGTAAAAAATGGGTAAATCCAAATAATAATCCATGGAAACAAAAATAATTTTAATACATAAAGCATATGTAGGGTTTAATTAATTTATTTAATTTTTAACTTTTGGGCATACGTATTTTAATTTATGTACGTATGCCCAAAGCTTTGTCTTTCTTACCATTTACCCGTCTTATTCGACTAAAAAAAATAATAATTTTTATTTGTTACTTTGCGAATTAATTATCCCTGAGTAATATGTATTGGTGTAACAAATTTTTAATAGTGGAATTATTATTAAGTTTTTGGGGTATAATAAGAAAGGAGATTAAGATGGCAACAGTTGAACCTATTAGAAATTTAGACGATTTACGCAAGGTTGAAAAAATTTTAAAAAACCAAAGCAGCAGGGATTTATTACTTTTTACTATCGGTACCAATTGCGGGCTTAGGATTTCGGATATTCTAGCGCTTGATATCAAAGATATTAAAGGAAAAAATTATATCCAAATTGTCGAAAAAAAGACTAAAAAATATAAAAAATTCCCCATAAATTCTAAATTAAAACCTATGCTGGATGATTATGCAAAAGATAAAAATTACGACGAACCTTTATTTCAGTCGATTTATCACAATCGTTTGGAACGCTTTGCGGCTTATCATATAATTAAAAAAGCTTGTTCCAAAGCCGGTTTAGAAGAAAGAATCGGCACTCATACTTTGCGAAAAACTTTTGGCTATCACCATTACAAAAAATACAAAGATGTTGCAATGCTGCAAAAGATTTTTAACCATTCAAGTCCTCAAATTACTCTCAGATATATCGGAATAGAACAAGATCAAATTAACGAAAGTTACGCTAACTTTATTCTATAAATTAATCATTAAAAACAAGGCACACATCACATTTTATTCATATTGTGATTTCTTCTTTTTTAACTGCCAGAAACATACTAACATAAACAATTTTATAAGTTATTGTTTGTTAAATTTTGTATATAGAATTATTTTTTGCACCTATAACCCAAAAAATAAACGCGTTTTACGGCACATAACATTTTGAATAATTTGTTATGTCTTTGTGAAACTTCTCAACTCTGCCGGAAATTATGGACAAGTGGCTAATATGAAAATGATTTTGCCCAAATTATGATAAAAATTATGCCTGAATATGGCAATATCATTTTTTCAAGAATGAAAGAGGAAGTTAGGATGCAGAAGATTAGTAGTGTAGGTAATGCCGAAAGTATAAATGTATGTTTATCTTGTGATAACAATTATGCTATGTATGCGGGTGTGGTTATTACATCTATTTTGAATAATGCAAATGAGGATGATTATTTAAATATTTTTATATTAGACGGGGGGATTAGTCCGGAGAATAAAAATAAAATTTTGTCACTAAAATCTATAAAACCGTGCGAGATAAATTTTGTTCAGATTGATGAGAGAATGTTTGAAGATTTTCGTGGAATAACAACTCACGCGTATATTTCGCTGCCTGCATATTACAGATTAAAAATGCCAAGCTTGTTACCGCAAATTAGCAGGATTATATATTTTGATTGTGATGTTATTGTAGAGCATAGTTTGAGGGAATTATTTAATACTGAAATGGGCGATTTATCGATAGCAGGGGTTTTGGATGTAAAGAAAAAAATGCAAAAAATAAACCCGACTTATACAAATTCCGGAATTTTGGTAATGGATTTGGTAAATATGCGAAAAACAAACATGGAATCTAAATTTTTCGAATATACAAAAGAGCATTATTCCGAAATAGTTTGCGGTGATCAGGAAATTATCAATCAGGTTTGCAAGGGAAATATTAAAAACGTAGATAGCAAGTGGAATGTTCAAATAAGCAATTTTTCAAACCGTTCTGATTATACTAAAAATCCTTATATTGTTCATTTTATAGGTAAAAATAAACCTTGGCAGTACGCATCATTCAGTTACAGAAAAGATTTGTTTTATAAATATTTGCAGATTTCTCCTTGGGCATTAAACAAAAAAGAATTATTTAAATTCAGAGTCAAAGGCGAATTTGTGGGACTTTTCAAATATATATTGCACAGACCTTTATTTATGCTAAGACCAAAATTCTGGTATGCATTTTTTAGAACATATTTGTGCTTGTGGGAGAAAAATTAGATGAAAGTTGAAAATTTCGGTCAGGAATTAAGAGGGAAAATTAATAAATATGTGAGGAAATACAACAACAAGTATGAGGTCTATTTCCGTACTATTTTTTATTGTCTTACAAGAATTTTTAAAATTCCGACTCATGTTACAGGTGATGTTAAAAAGTTACCTGAGGATGTATTGAGAATTGCTATTAGGTTAGATGGCGGTTTGGGAGATGTTCTTGTTTATAGCCTATGGGTAAAAGAATTTTCTAAAATCATTGAGAGTGATTTTTTGATTGATGTTTTTCCAAGTCGAAGTATGATGATTTCAAAAGCAGTATTTAAAGAAAATACTTTTATAAATAAAATATATAATTATAGTTATTTTGAAGATAATGTTAAAAATTATGATTTAGCAATTGGATTTAAACGTTTTCCGTTTGTTGTCTACGCTGATAATGATAAGCTGGCATATTTTTCAAAAAATTTGTTGAATTTTGTTTCAAGATATAATAAATTTCAGTCAGATAATTCGAAATTTTTCACTAATGGTGCATCTTGTGATACTTTGATTGACTTGTATTCCGTTTGCAGGGGAGAAAAAAGAATTCAGCAGCCTGATATTGATAGATTACTTGGTATAGATGAGAATACAAAGTTATATTTGCCGTTAAGTGCTGAGAGTTTTGATATTTTGGATAAATATGATTTAAAAAATAAGCAATATATAACAATAACGAGAAGTGTTGAATTAACAAAATCACAAAATAATAATGTCAGATTATGGCCTATAGCTTACTATCAAGAACTTATTAAAAAGATGAAGCAAAAATATCCTGAAGTTAAATTAGTTCAGCTTGGGGTATCAAGATGTGAGGAGTTAAGAGGAATTGATGTTAATCTTCTTGGGAAAACAACTTTGGAAGAAGTTAAAGCAATATTAAAACATTCTTTACTCCATATTGATGGTGAGTGTGGTATGGTGCATACAAAACATTTTCTGTACGGGAAATCTGCGGTATTTTTTGGACAAACTGCTATTGAGTATCTTGGTTATGAAAACAATATAAATTTAAAAAGTAACGGATGCCCTCATTGGTGTGAATGGATTGTGGATGATTGGCAGACTCACTGTATCAGAGGATATGATGAGCCTCCTTGTATGACAGAATTAAAGCCTGATTATGTGTTTGAAAATATTGTGCCATATCTTGATTCGGTTGTAAATAAACCTGAAAAACAAATCGAAATTCAGGAAGTCGATGATTTAAAAACTTATTTTGAAAATAATGTTCTATCAAATAAAAAAATAATTTTTTATGGCAGGGAATTTTATGATATTGCTAAAAATTTAGTTCAAAACAACAACCAAATTACAATATACGATTCAAAACTTGATAATAAAGAAATCAAGGAAGCAAAAAATCTCGGAATACATATGGATTATGGGGATATTTATAATATTCCGGAAGATGATGATTCATGTGATTTATATATATTAAATGTTATGCCCAATAATGAATTTGCGGCTAATGAGATAAAGAGAGTGGCTAATAAAATATTATTATCTGAGGAGAATTAGGTTATGGTAAAAATTCGAGAATTTTATAAAGCAGATAAATGTAAAAAGTTCTTGGGAATCCCAATTTATGAATGTGTATATGAAAATAATTACAGGGTAAAAAAACTTTTAGGTCTTCCTTACAATAAAAAACCGGCTCCTTTTATGCCACAAAGTGAAATTGACAGAATACGGAAAGAAAATAAAAATTCAGAAAAAGAGTTATTGCTTGTTTTTACTGATTCTATAGGAGATTATATATTAATACGAAACTTTTTTAGAGAACTAAAAAAATCCGATAGATATAAAGATTATAAGATTACGTTATTAGGGTGTCGTTCTTTTTGTTTATTTGCAGAAGAATTGGATTCTGATGTTATTGATAAATTTTTATATGTTGATTCTAGACCTGAATATTTTTCTAACCGAAAATTAAAATTAAGTTTAGAAGATTTGCATGCAAATCAAGGTATGAAAAATTTTTATGACACAATTATTTATGCAAGTTTCAACAGTGTGACAAAACTGGAAAGCCATTCCTATTTACTTCAAAACGTTGTATCTAACGAGAGTATATTTTATAGATATAATGCGAATGATGCAATCCCATGTACTGATTTCTTAGAATTTACAAATATTTTTGTTAATTATGGCGATCGTGAGATGCATGTATTTGACATGTATAAAGCATATTTTGAATATATTTTGGGTAGAAAACTTGATATAAAATATCCTTTTATAAGTGAGGATAAAATTGATTTCAATAACGATTTTATAATAAATCAAACAAAAGAATATGTTGTAATAAATCCGTGTGCATATGACATTTTTAGAAAATGGGATAAGCATAATTATGCTGCACTTATTAAATATCTCAAAATCGAAAAAGGTCTGGACGTTATTTTAGTTTGCGGAGGAGAGTCAGAAAGATTATATTGTGAGCAAATTGTAGCAGATACCGGATTTAGTGATATTAAAATTTTTTCTTCTCTTCCTGTAAAACAATTATTGGCGATATTAAAAATGTCAAAATTATACATAGGTCAGGATTCTGGGATATTTCATCTGGCTGCGGCACTAGATATAAGGGCTTTGTGCTTGTCTGCAGGGAATGCTTATTTTTGGTTTATGAATTACCCTAAATGGAGAAAAAATATAAAAGTTTTATTTCCAAATGGTACTGAAAAGTGGATAAAAGCTCATAAAGATGCAAATTGGGATATGGTAAATTCTGTTGACAGTTTTTATATTAATCAAATAAGTGTCAAAGATGTTATTGAATGTGTTAATAATCTTTTAGAGATTAAAGAAATAGTTTTTGTACATAAATTTAAAACGAAAAATACTGGAGATTTGAATATATGCCCAAAAGATTATTTTTCTGAATACTTTTCAAATTTCGTTACAAAGAAGTTTGATATTGATGATTTTTATTATATGAATTTTATTCCTAATGAGAATCGTATATTTATCGTCGGTGGGGGCGGTTTAATTAACCAGAATGACAATTGGAACAGGTGGATAACAGATTTATGCAATAATCATAAGACTATTTTGTGGGGTGTTGGAGATAACCAGCACAATAATTGTAAGATTAATTATGAGATAAATCTAGAGAATGCTGCTCTTGCAGGATTTAGAGATATTAATACAGGTTATACGTATGTTCCTTGTGTGTCTTGTTTAAGTAAATTACTGGATAAAAGGTGTGAAATAAAAAATAATATTGTATGTGTTGTTCACTACGAACAATTGGCAGAATTCCCATATCCAACGATGTATAATAATCAAGATTTTGAAGAATTAATCTCTTTTATATCCGAAGGCGAAATTATTTTAACCAATACTTATCATGTTGCTTATTGGTCAATGCTAATGTGCAAAAAAGTAATTTTATTTAATATATTTAGCTCAAGATTTAAAAATTTTAAATATGAGATTAAAAAATATTCGGGCAATATTGAAAAAGATATTAAAAATTTAAAAATTCACAATAATTATTTAAATGAATGCAGAAAAATTAATTTGGAATTTTTTGAAAAGGTGAAAGAAATTATAGAGGATTCGCAAAATACCAAAGAGTATAAAGCGCCTGAATTTGCAGTTTATTGAAGGGAGTAAAACAAATTGAATAATAACTTATTAGAAAACATACCAAATATCAGAATTCTTTGCATCGGGGATATAATGCTCGACAAGTTTGTATATGGCAAGGTTAGCAGGATTTCGCCCGAGGCTCCTGTTCAGGTATTGAATTTGAAAAATACTAAAGAAATGCTCGGCGGTTGCGGAAATGTCGTTGCAAATTTAGCAACTCTCGGCTGTCAGACAGATTATATCGGTATTGTCGGAAATGATTCTGCAGGGCGTAAAATATCGAAACTTTTGAATAATGTTGGTTCTCATAGCCACTTGTTAAAGCTCGATGATTATTCAACAATTGTCAAAACAAGGTTTATTGCCGGCAACAACCATATTTTACGTGTTGATGACGAAGAAAAATTACCTATAATAAAAACTTTAATTCCAAAGTACGAGAGAATTTTGCATAGGGCCGTAAAAAAAGCGGATATTGTTATTTTATCCGATTATAACAAAGGAGTTTTTACCCCCGAAACTACTCAACTTATAATCCATATCTGTCATCAATACGGTAAAAAAGTTATTGTTGACCCCAAAGGTAAAGATTACAAAAAATATGCAGGAGCAACTTTTGTTAAGCCAAATTTGAAAGAATTTTGTGAAGCAACAGGGGTTGAACTTTCCCCTAACGAAGAAACTTTTGATAAAAAAATCCGATTTGGGGCAAAGAAGTTATTTGAAAATTGTGGTATTGAGAATTTGCTCATAACGATGAGCGAACACGGCATTATGCATATATCTTCAAAAGAACCTGAAATTATAAAAAAACTTCCGACAGAAGCAAAAGAAGTTTTTGATGTATCCGGTGCCGGTGATACTACAATTGCGGTATTTACATTGGCTCTTGCTCTTGGGTTCAGTACAATAGAATCAATGCGACTTGCAAATATTGCAGCAGGAATTGTTGTGGGCAAGGTTGGTACTGCGTGCGTATCAT
Organism: uncultured bacterium; assembly: GCA_902801985.1. GTDB lineage: Bacteria > Cyanobacteriota > Vampirovibrionia > Gastranaerophilales > Gastranaerophilaceae > Zag111. The sequence goes on from CADCKD010000005.1 coordinate 94,593, forward strand.
TAAGTGAACTAAAAAAAGCTGTGAACAAAGATGACAGCTCGAGTAACTTGGCACATATGAATAAGATTATATCATTAGATGAAGCTCAAGATATTATAAAAGATTTAAAATCTAAAAATAAGATTATTGGATTTACTAATGGATGCTTTGATATATTGCATTTGGGACATTTAAATTCTTTTGCGCAAGCAAAAAAGAATTGTGATTATTTGTTTGTAGGAATAAATTCTGATACATCTATAAAACGTTTAAAAGGTAATTCAAGACCGTTCCAAGATGAAACAACTCGCAGTAATATTGTTGCGGCTTTAAGTTATGTGGATTATGTTGTCTTATTTGACAGTGATACAGCTATGCCGTTAGTGCAAATATTGCAACCGGATGTTATCGCAAAAGAAGGTTATAAAATAGAAAATTGGCCAGAAGCTCAGTATGTTCAGAGCTATGGAGGTAAGGCTGTTACTTTGCCTCGTTTAGAGGGGTATTCAACAACGAATTTTATAGAAAAATTAAAAGGAGAAGTTCATGCATAATTTTTTAGAAAATAATTTTGATACAATTGCAAATAATTTTATAAATTTAAAAAGGAATATTCCTGTAATTAACGATATAGTTAATGTTTGTACTAAATCTCTCCAGAACGGGAATAAAATAATGTTTTGCGGTAACGGCGGTTCGGCATCTGATTCTCAGCATTTAGCCGCAGAACTTGTCGGTAGGTATAAAATTAATAGAAAAGCTTATAATTCTATTGCTCTGACAACTGACACTTCTATTTTAACTGCAGTAGGCAATGATTTTGGTTATGACACAATATTTGAAAGGCAAGTTGAAGGTATTGGGCAAAAAGGGGATGTTCTTTTTGGAATATCAACAAGCGGTAACAGTAAAAATATCATATTAGCCTTTAAAAAAGCAAAGGAAATGGGGATTATCACAGTTGCAATGACTGGAGAAACTCCAAGCAAAATGGGTGAAATTGCGGATTTCCTCATTAATGTGCCTTCTGCAACCACAAATAATATTCAAGAAATGCATATTGCCGTGGGGCATTCCATTTGTGAACTTATTGAGCAAAATATTGAACTTAAGTCAAAGGCACTGTTTTTGGATCGTGACGGGGTTATTAACGTTGATAAACATTATACTTATAAAATTGAAGACTTTGAATTTGTGGACGGAATTATAGATGTTTGTAAACAGGCTCAAAAAGAAGGTTATAAAATTATTATTATAAGTAATCAATCCGGAGTTGAACGTGGATATTTTACAATGGAGCAAATGAATAACTTTAACAATCACCTTAAGGAACAGCTCAGATTACATGGTGTAGAAGTAACAGATATTTTCTGTTGCCCATTACTTAATTCAAATGACAGAAAACCTAATTCCGGAATGTTTGAAAAAGCAAGAGCGAAATACAATATTGATATGTCCAAATCAGTTTCTATCGGGGATTCTGAACGGGACATAATAGCGGCAGAAAATGCCGGAGTTGGTAGAAATTATTTTATTTCTGAGTCGAAAAATTTAAAATCTCTTTTGGAACTAGTTTAAGAGTAGTATTAAATTATAAAGGTTGTTCAGTATGGATAAAAAGTTTTCAATAATAGTTCCAATATATAATACAGAAAAATATTTGCCGGAATGCGTTGAAAGTGTTATTTGCCAAACATACAAAAATTTGGAAATAATACTTGTTAATGATGGCTCTTTAGGTAATGCAGATGAGATTTGTAAAAAATACTTGGCGCTTGATACGCGGATAAAATATTTTTCTAAAAAAAATGAAGGTGTTGCAATAGCCAGGAATTTTGGTATTGCAAAAGCTTCAGGGGATTATATTTTTTGTTTGGATTCAGATGATACTTTGGATAAATTTTTTGTGGAAGAGCTATACAAAAGTTTTAAAAAATCAGGGAGTGAATTATTAGTTGTAGGCTCTCAATTTAATGATGATATAAAAATGATTGGCGGACTTCCAACGTGGGGTTTTGCAGTATCCAAAGCAATTCTTGATAAATACCCTGATATCAGATTTCAAGAGGGATTTCAACCATGCGAAGATGGATTATTCTCTCACAAACTTTTAGCAGTAGTTAATAATGTTTCAAAATGTAATAATGCAAAATATATTTATCGTTCTAATCCAAATTCATGTGAACATAATATTAATATAAAAAAAATACTTAATGATATTCCCCAGTGGCTTAATATACTTGAAAATTTTTATGATAAATATAATTTGTGGCAAACGCATAAACTTCATTTACTTTTATTTGTTGAAATAGAGCCTTTTGGAAGATTAAATACTTTAAAATTGAATTTGTTCCAGAAAATATATCTTGCCAAATTACTTTTGAATTTTATTTGTAAACATAATTTACTTTCAAGTGTTGATATAAGTTGCTTTACTCCTAAATTCCAAATTTTTATAAAATCAAAATCATATTTAAACTATATAAGTAACTATGCAAAGAGCAAAATTAGTATAAGAAAATTCTCGCAAAAGATTTTTTCTGTTGTAAATGAGTATAGTGGGAATTTTCCTCATAAAGTTGTGACAATTTTTGGGCTAAAGATGAAATTTAAGAAGGCGAGAGTGTAACTTTATGAATATTAAAAATAAAAAACTTCTATTGATAGATAATATGAACGTAGTAGATGGTCAGGGCGGAGTTGAGCATGTTCTATGTAATATGGCAAACGTTATGTCCCGTGCCGGTATGAACGTGCTTCTTGCAACTATGGAAAATAAAATAGGAGTTCCATTTTATAGTCTTGATGAAAAAGTAAAATTTTATAATATATATCAGAAGAAAAATATTTTCGAAAAAATTAAACGTGAGTTAACTCCTAAAAGAAAGCGATATTTAAGAGAATTAAAATATAAAGCCGGGTTGTGGGATAATTTTATCAAACTTCAAAAACCTGATATAATTATTTGTTTTTCTTTGCCGACATTATTAGAGGTTACGTATAATAAAAACTATAATATCCCTGTAATTTTAACAATTCATGGAGATCCGTCAAATGATTATACCAATCGTTTTGATTTCAGACCTGATTATATGAATGAGTTATATAAGGAAGCATATGCAAAAGCTGATTGTATTCAAGTATTGTTAGATAGCTATAAAAATACTGTTCCAAATACATTTAGAGGCAAGTTATATACTATAGCAAATGTCGCGCCTTATAATGATTATACAATCGATTATAATAAATCAGGGATAAAAAAGATTGTATGCATTGCGAGCTTGTGTGATAGAAAGCATCAAGATCTTTTGATCAATGCATTCTCTTGTATTGCAAAGGATTATCCTGATTGGATTTTAGAATTGTGGGGCTCCGGAGATAAAAAAGAGGTATATAAAAATATAATTAATAACAATCAAATGAGCGATAGAATATTTTTGAAAGGCTCCACACGGAATTCATATAAAGTGTTAAAAGATACTGATATCTTTGCTCTTCCAAGTACTTGTGAAGGTTGGCCTTTAGTTTTAGGTGAGGCTATGAGTATGGGTATTCCTTGTGTAGGTTTAAAAATTTGTGATGGCGTTAATGAAATTATAAGAAATAATGAAAATGGTTTGCTAAGTAATGATTCGATAAATATCTTTTCAGAGAAGCTAAAAATTTTGATGAATAGTAAAATTTTAAGAAAACAATATGGATTGCAAAGTAAAAAAGATATGGACAGTTATGCTCCGGATATTATTTGGAATAAGTGGAAAGAGCTAATTTCTATTACTTTAGAAAATTATACTTCATAACCCTAAATCAATTTGGAATTTTTTGGTAAATATATGGCAGGATTTCAACAAAATTTTTTGATTCTATATATTGGTCAAGTGTTTTGTGTGTGTCACAATCAAATCCCCCAATAACAAATAAACTGCCCGGTTTGAGCTTTTGGGCTACTATGTCAATAAAATATCTTGCGCGTGTTATATCAAAGTATCCAAGTATATTTCGGCACATTAAAATAGTATCAAAATTGTCTTCTAATTCATCCAAAACTTTATACATATCTTTGTTATTGAATTGTACATTCTTTGTTAGCTCTTCGCTGACTTTGTATGTTTTGTATGCAAAATCGCCTGTATTATTCGGCCCGCTTTCAAATATGTAGTCATTGTCTATAATTAGTTTTGTACCTGTTTTTGCAAAATATTTATTGTTGCCGTTGGTGTAGATTTCGAGGTTATCAATATCTGTTTTTGTAAGATTTATATAACCGCTTTTTGCGGCTCTTACTACCTCAGGATCTATGTCATAGGCTTGGAGTGGTAAGAATTTTTTAGCAAATTGGGGGCTTTCTTCAAGCATAGAAATTATAAATGAATATGCTTCCGAACCGTCAGATGACGCAAATTGTACAACATTAACTTTGGGTTTGTTTTTAAAATTTTGTATTGCACAATTTGCAAGTTTCGGCCAGTCCAGATCATCACGGAACAAAAATGTCATAGTGCCAATATATTCTTCTTTTTTTGTAATATATGTTCTGGCATTTGAGCTAAAAGACACTTTATTTGGGGTGTTGTAATTATATGTGTAAAAATTAACTTTCATATTCTATTAAAGGCTTCTAAAAATATTTTTTGCTTAATATTTTATGTAATTCTTCTGTCGCAGCGCTCTCTTTGAATAGCAAATGTAATACTCTATTTACATTATGGCTTTGTGTATTTATATATGCTAGAATTATACGAAACTTGGAGGGAGAAATGGTTAGAATTGTACTAAGATTATTATTGATTTTAATTCTTGTATTTAATGCAGTATTGTTGATAATTTCGTCATTGACAGGGGTAAATGTATATCAAAAATACGGCAAACAAATTTTAATCGGAGTCAGTATTTTTGCCGGTATGGTTATTGCTTTTTATGTAGCGTTAGCATTGTTGGGAATTACTGATTAGTATAGGTTTAGTATGAAAAAGCATAAAAAAACAAATCAAGAAAAAATATTAGATTACATGGAATATACGAGAGGAGAAATTGTCGGTATGATGAGTAAATTAAGAGTATTGGGCTCAGCAACAACTATTGTAGTATTCTTGCTGATAGTATTTTTATTAATGTTCAATCCTATTGCGATTGTAGGTGTAGGTGAACGAGGGGTTAAGGTTACTTTGGGTAAAACTTCTCCTGAAAGTTACGGAGAAGGTGTGCATTTTGTAACTCCGTTTATTTCTCATATGCACAAAATGGATGTTAAAACAGTTAAATCAAACATCTCTACAATGGCACAATCAAAAGATATTCAACAGGCAAAAATAGTTTATGTTGTAAACTACAATCTGATGCCTGATTATGCACCGAAAATGTACAGAGAAGTTGGTAAGGATTATTTAAACGTTATTATTTCACCAACTGTTGAAGGTATTGTAAAAGATGTTATTGGTAAATGGAATGCGCAAGATATCGTTGCTAACCGTGAAAAAGTAGCATCTGAAATATTGAGCAAGTTGAGAGAAGATTTGGGTGCAAAATATATAAATGTTTCTGATTTCCAAATTACGGAAATTCAATATTCAAATGCATTTGAACAGGCAATCGAAAATAAAGTTACAGCAGAACAGGATGCTCTAAAGGCTAAGAATGTAACTATTCAGGTTCAAGAAGAAGCAAGACAAAAAGTTATTGCAGCAGAAGCCGAGGCAAGGTCAATGGCTATACGTGCTCAGGCATTGAGTCAAAACAAAGCACTTGTTGAATATGAAGCAGTAAAAAAATGGGATGGAAAATTGCCTGAGTATATGTTAGGTAATTCGGTACCGTTTATAAATTTGAACAAAAAATAAATTAAAAAAGGGCGGGGTTCCAATCCCGCCTTTTTATTTGTGACTTATTAAATCTTTTATTACTTCTCCCGCAATAATCAACCCTACGACAGACGGCACAAATGCAATACTGCCAGGAATTTGTTTTTTAGAAAAATTTTCTTCTCCGGATGTGTTAGGTTTTATTGGGGTTTCTTTTGAATACACAACTTTAACATCTGTTATTTTACGTTTTTTTAGCTCTGTTCTGATTACTCTTGCAAGCGGGCACACGGTTGTTTTTGAAATATCTGAGACTTCAAATTTTGTCGGGTCAAGTTTATTCCCTGCACCCATTGAACATATTATCGGAATTTTGTGTTCTTTAGCTTTTTCTATCAGTGCAAGTTTTCCTGAAACAGTGTCTATTGCATCTATTATGTAATCATAATTTTTAAAATCAAATTCGTGTGCGTTTTGGGGGGTAAAAAACATGTTGTAAGCTTTTACGTTGGCATCGGGATTTATTTCTAATATGCGTTCTTTTGCGACATCCACTTTCAAGCGCTCGAGAGTTTTGGTTGTGGCAATAATTTGTCTGTTTATGTTGGATTCACAGACTGTGTCATTATCTATGATGTCAATATAACCGACAGCGCTTCTTGCCAAGGCTTCTATGACGTATCCTCCGACACCTCCAACTCCAAAAACTGCAACTCTGGATTTTGCGAGTTTTTCTATTCCTTCTTTACCTATTAAAAGCTGTGTTCTTGAAAATTTTTCTTCCATTATAACTCCGTTGTTAGATTTCGTTTTGTTCTAAAATATCTTGCAATGTTTGGGCGGATTTTTTTAGATTTGATATTTCTTCTTCGTTTAATTGTATTGGAACGTGTGTTTCTACTCCATCTTTACCTATAATAGCGGGCATAGATAAACAGATGTCTTTTATCCCGTATTCTCCGTGAATCATAGAAGAAATTGGCAGTATAGATTTCTCATCCCGAACAATTGCTTCACAAATACGTTTTACAGCCATTGCAACTCCGTAATATGTAGCTTTTTTCTTTTCTATAATTTCATAAGCACTGTTTTTAACATTTTGTGCAATTATTTTTGTTGCTTTTTCGTGGTCAAAATGTCCTCTCATTTCACAAAATTTGTGAAGCGGAATTCCCGAAACATTAGCTGATGACCAGGCTGCTATTTCAGAATCCCCGTGTTCTCCTATTATAAAAGCGTGTACACTTCTTGGGTCAACATTCAGACGATTCCCAAGTTCATATTTTAGTCTTGCTGTATCTAAAACTGTTCCTGAACCTATTACTTTATTCTCAGGTAAACCTGACAATTTTAAAGCTACGGAGGTCAGTATATCAACAGGGTTAGCGACAATCAAAAGTATTCCGTTAAAATTTCTTTTTTTGATTTCAGGAATAATAGATTTGAATATTGATATGTTTTTTTTAACTAGGTCAAGTCTTGTTTCTCCGTTTTTTTGATTTGCTCCGGCACTGATTATTATTAATGATGCATCTTTTATATCATCATAATCCCCTGCATATATTTTAATCGGTTTAGAAAAAGGTACACCATGGCTGATATCGAGTGCTTCCCCTTGTGCTTTTGCTTTGTCGGAATCTATAAGCACCATTTCTGAAAACAAACCGGATTGCATAATACTGAAACAACATGCGGCTCCGACAAATCCACAGCCAATCATAACGACTTTTCTAACATTAGTGCAATGTAAACAGTTTTTGTCCATTTTACCTCTCAAAAAAATAATAGAATAATTAGTATAATATAAATTATTATACTATAATTATCCTTTTAATGGACCAAAAATTGAATATACATATTGGGCAGATCTTTTGTATGCATAAAAAACTCACAAAAGTAGGATTTTTTTCAATTCGGGAACGACGAGGCTCGACTACTGGCTTGCTTGAAAATCTAAAGCTACTCGCTTTGATTTTCTACGCAATCTGCGTATACTTTATCTCTAAAACTCGTGACAAAGGCCGCTCGTTCTGAACCTAATTTGTTCCGTGTAAATAAACAGATAGTATGGTTTCGTTAGACATATAGTTTGCACTTTTTGGTAAAGTTGAATTGTAACAATTTTTTATAATGTCGTGATAAATAATCAATTTTTTCGATGTAATTTACTTTATATACGTATAGGGGATATTATAAGGGAAATACTTATGGGAATAGCAAAAATTGCATTAAATTTCATGGTTGAGCGAAGCGGGAAACTTGCCAAAAGTTTGTTATGCTCAAAACCACAAAAAATTGCTAATATAAAAGGATTGCAATATTGTAGTGAAGTTAAAACAGATAAATTAACTGTTAATAATCCTTTTATAAATTATATAAAAAAACATTTTGGGAGATATATTAATATTGCAGAAGTTCCCAGAAGAGCTAAATTTGATGAGAAATTGTTGGAATTGCCAGAAAAATATAGAGGAGGTTTTGGTAGTTTCTCAGCTGATGATGCTTCAACTTACGCTATGGAAATAACACGAAAAGAAAGAGCTATTGAATTAGCTAAAACAAATCCAATAGTTGCAAAAAATTTAGCAAATAAACCATATTTAATTGAATTTAGCGAAGAAGAACTTATAAGTAAAAAAATACTTGACAATGCATTCAAAAATGTTGAGCCTATAAAATCAAATTGTATAGAGTATAGAGGAGTAAAATTAGAAACGAATAGTCCTTTTTATAAGCAAATATCTAAATTGAAAAAAGGAGATATATACACAGAACCTGGATATATTTGGACATCTCCAGATAAAAACTACGCACATGGTAGATATTCAGCCAAAACTATAGTTAAAGATATTGCAAAAAATCAAGCAAGTATTAGATACCATATACTAATGCCCGAAGGAAGTAGTATGCTATGTGTCGATAGAGCAAATCCTGAAACTTTAATAAAAGGGCAGTTTAAAGTTTGTGATGTTATAAAAAAAGATAATGATATTGACTTATTTGTAGAGCATATTTTTAATTAAGAATTGTTTGTTGTGCATATTTGTTGTAAAAGAACAAACAGCCTGTAGTGTGCAATTTTTTGCACCAAATTTAAATAACTATTATTGGAAAGTAAGCGACCGGTGAGAGTAAATAATGAGTAAATATGGGCTCGGTTTTGGGGGTAAAGTTGCACTTCCGACCGCCAAAACCCCTATAAATAGTGAACTTTATAAAAATAAAATATCAAATTTTATGAACCGCACCAACTCGATAAATACATTCCGAAATTTTAACAAAAAAATAAGCCCAACAAGTGGACTCTATTTTTTCGTAAATGGCGGGAACGACGAGGCTCGACTACTGGCTTGCTTGAAAATCTAAAGCTACTCGCTTTGATTTTCTACGCAATCTGCGTATACTTTATCTCTAA
>CADCKD010000006.1 GCA_902801985.1 uncultured bacterium
CTTTCTTTTGCCATTGAACGAAGTGAGATGACGTTGAGCGAAACGAAACTCGCAATTAAAACACCGCTTATAATAGGAGTTTATTATATTTACACTGAAAGGAGTAAAGTTATGGAAGACTACAAGAACTTGGATGAACTGATCAAGAAGACCGAAGAGGCTTTGATTGCGATGGATCCTAACACGGATGATTATGACAAGACCGTTGAGACGCTTGCCAAGCTCCGTGGCTTGAAGCCGAAGCCGGAAGTTAAGAAGTCCTGGAAGGACTATATTAAGGATATGGCTCAGCCGATTGCTATGGTGTTTTGCGGGCTGCTTGCAGCTGGTGTTGGTGTATATCAGACGAAGAAAGTATCCGACATCGAAGACGAAGGTGTTGTGACCAAGTCCAAGACCATGTCAACCTGGAACAAACCGAAGATCATGTAAAATGATATTCCAAACCGGAGGGGTTCGTGTAATTTACACGGCCTCTCTTTTTTTGTCATTCGCGGATAAAACATCTCCTATAATAGGAAGTTTAATGCTTAGTTTTAAGGAGGTATTTATTATGACAAAACTAACAAAAAACACTGCTTTTAAAGCATTGACACATTTATGGTTAAAAGAAAAACAGGCTATGGTTACCCAATCAACTTATGCTGGATTTTTACTTATTGTTGAAAATCATCTGATACCGTATTTTGGGACACAAAAGATTTGCGATATTACAGAACCCAAAATTCAGGAATTTATTTTTTATCTGTTCAATAACGGACGACTTGATAATGCAGGCGGCCTTACAGTAAAAACTATAAGGGATATCATTCTTGTCTTAAGGCTTACATTAAATTTTGCATATAAATCAAGAGTAATTGCCGCATTAAATTGGGATTTAATAGACTATCCAAAAGATTCGGAAATTAAAAAAGTTATAGCTTTATCCAAAGACGAAGAACAAATGCTGATACAAGCAATTTATTTGAATTTAACAAGAAAATCAGTTGGAATATTACTGACATTATTTACCGGATTGAGGATAGGAGAACTTTGCGGCTTGCAAATGTCAGACATATCATTGAGCGATAATACTATAACTGTCAACAAAACTGTACAAAGAATTTATGATAAATTAAAGAAAACATCTTATATTCATATCGGCGCACCCAAAACAAAAAGTTCGCAAAGAACTATTCCCGTACCATCATTATTAATGAATATTATAAAAAAGTTTTATACAAATAATCCTAATCACTATTTTTTAACAGGGAAATCAACCCCGACAGAACCAAGAGTTTATAGACAATTTTTTGCAAGATTTGTGAAAAAACATGAACTAACACCGGTAAAATTTCATGAACTTCGTCATACATTTGCAATTAGAGCAATAGAAATTTCGGATTTTGATATAAAATCCCTGTCAGAAATATTAGGACACAAAAATGTATCATTCACTTTAAATGTTTACGGAAGAGCAAACCTTCAACAAAAAATCAAATGTATGAATTTGTTGAATGATTTGCTGTAAAGGTAAAACACTCTTTCAAGAGTGTTTTACCTGCCAAATTTTTTAAGTGTTTGTTTCAACTTTTTAAGACTTTTTTCAACTTTTTGCGTTTCCCTATCAAACTTACTTGTGTCAGCATTTATTTTGATATCATCACCACAATGCTTACAATGCAAAACGGGATTCGTTCTTAATTTTTTGACAGTTGTTTTTAGTTTATTATCGCAATTTGGACATGGTATATCTATTTCGATTTCATCAAACATTACTTTTCTCCTTATTCTTTTGTATAACTTTTTATTTCATATGCATATACGTATATGGTAGAATCATCTCCACCGCCAGGTCCACCATGTGTTCCTAAATTGTCTATAAGAGCATTTTCTACCTCTCTTGCAGAAGAGTCACTATAACATTTTGCATATATCCAACGCCCATTTCCTTTGTTAACTTCGTGTTCTTGAAATAATCTGCGTTCCGGATCGTTTGCAATTCCTACATACCAAGAACTGTAATTAGAACCTAATGTATTTGAAGTAATATAGCTTTTAATTTCATCATATGCACTTTGTTTTGTTAATGTGTTTAATGCCATTGCTTTGTCTCCTTTTTGACTTTTTACTGTATCTCTGCCACAATTCTTGCATCACCTTTCCACTCACCTCCTCTTGCTTTTCATAAGTTTTTCCTTTATACTTATGTAACAAGAAATTTGTGACATGAATAATGTAACACTTTTTTTGTTACATGTCAAGAGGTATTATTATGGAAAATTCAAAAAGTGCTATAGGACTAAGAATAAAAGAACTTAGAGAATCAATTGGACTTACACAAACGGAATTAGCTCAAAAATCGAAACTAGCAAGAACAGTAATTCCCATGATTGAAAACGGCCAACGTTATCCGTCAGAAAAAACTCTTTCTAAAATTGTGGAAGCATTGGGAGTTTCTATGGATGATATTTATACAGGCGAAGTAAGAGAGCAAGCAATTAAAAATTTACAAGAATGTGCAAGTAATTTTACTAAAAATGCGACAACAGATGAAATTATCAAAGTTTATAGGAAGATGATAAAAAATGACAACTAATCCCTATTTTCTTCCAAATGTAGATGTATCTAATTATGCAACCAGATTGTTATCCGATACAATTGGGACTGAAACAATACCAATAGATGTATTTGAAATATTGGAATATATTGAAGAATTAGGCATTACTTGTAAGTTTACAGATAAAAAATTTGAAGATAATTCTGAATATGCAATTACAGAACTATCAAAAGACGGTCAACGGCGAATTTATATAAATTCAAAATTTTACGGAAGATCATTTCAAGATATAACAGATATTACAAAAAGAAGGCATTGTCGGTTTACGCTTGCACATGAGTTAGGCCATTGTTTTATTCCTGCTCATGCTGATTATTTAACTCAGCAGTTAATGCTAGATAAAAGCAATTTACATGCTAAGAAATATTCATTTACTAAAGAATATGAAGCAAATACTTTTGCCTCTGAATTATTAATTCCATCAAGTACTATTGGTAAAATAGAACAGTACGGTTCTGATTTTAAACAGATAGTCGAAAATATATCGAAAAAATACGATACCTCTTTCACAGCAACCGCTTTAAAAGTTGTAAAACTTCTCAAAGATATTAACTGTATATGTATCCAATTTGATGCTGATACTAAACAAATAATACAGTATAAATACTCTGAAGCCTTTGGAAGTTACAAAAAGGGTTTATTTTTTAATCGTGATTCAAAAATATACGGTGGTTCTGTTACAAGTTCATTGATGAAAGGTAATGATAAATCTTATTATCAAAAATATAATGATCCAAAAGATTGGTTTCCAAACTTTTATGGTAATGATAGTGCATATCTTAATGAATGGGCTTTTAAGGTTGGCCCAAGTATAATTACTTTTTTAGAACTTGTTGACACAAGTGAATATGCTTTATATTTTTAATCTCCATCTCATAGTTAATTACATCTTGTTCTGTATGTTAAATTACAAAGGGACTTGAATTGTTATTTGTTTCAGTAGGAAACAAATAACCCAGTCAGCCGAACGGATTCGGCATACTTGATTTGTAAGTTTCGAGCATCCAGCTCTCAACAAACAACTCAAGCACCGCATCGCCCACCATAGAACAGGGGCAAGGGACTTGAATTGTTATTTGTTTCAGTAGGAAACAAATAACCAAGTCAGCCGAACAGATTCGGCATACTTGATTTGTAAGTTTCGAGCATCCAGCTCTCAACAAACAACTCAAGCACCGCATCGCCCACCATAGAGCAGGGGTAAGTAATGTTACCTCTGTTTTATTTTGAGGTGGGCAAGGGACTTGAACTTTACATGTCATTGCGAGGACGAAAGTCCGAAGCAATCCAGCTATTTAAGATTGAAAGCCATTTGTCTAAAGCAATTCCAAAACCTGTTATAAACAATCATAAATAAAATATTATTTTGTGATTTTCCTAATTAATAGGCTACTGTGGCCAATGAGGGCTTTTGTAACAATAACTTAACAAACCCCAAAATGAAGGTCAATTTTAAAAATAAAAAATACTTTACCTATATATATAAATGATATATGGGGGAAATAAAGAGTATGAATTATTTTGAATTTTTGGGGAACAAATATGCGTTGTCAAATGCAGTTCAGCCGAATATAAATTTGGATAATTTGCGTTTAGATGAAAATATGGATAATCCATTTAAATTGAATGGTGAATCAATATTTACTAATGCGACAAAAAAGGAATTAAAAAAATTAGACTATGAAAAATTAGTTGAAGACGAAACAAAAACAGAAGATGAAAAATCAAAAGAAAAAACAGATAAAAAAGCTGACGAAGAAAAGAAATTTTCACCATTAGAATTTATCTTAAAAGAGTTTTTATCACTAGATAAGGTAAAAACATCCGCAGATAAAGATAGTGACGGAAAATTAACAGTTGAAGAGATAAAAGAATATGTAACTGGTTTAGCTAAAAAAGACGGCAAATCAGATTTATCTCTGGAAGATTTCAATGCAGTAATAGAAGAATTAGAAATAAATTTAGATGAATTACTGGAAGAATTAAAACCAAAAGAAGAAGCAGAAGGGACACAAAATCAGGAAGAAACACCTGCCGCAGAAGAAACTCCTACTTCATCTTCGGTTGATGATACTCCATCCGCAAGTTCAGATAGCGGTTCATCATATTCAGAACCGGTACAAAGCGGTTCATCTACACCTGTTGCCAGTTCATCACCTGTGGAGGATTCACCAGCATCTGCCAGAAGTTCTCATTCTTCAAGTGCAGGCGAAAGTTCTGCTCCGGAGGTAAAAACAATAGATAATATGTCTTTAGAAGAACTTCAAGCAGAAAAAACAACAAGACAAAATACACTATCTGAAAAACAAAAAGCCGTTAATGCAGTTCGCAACGGTGAAAATGCAAATGTTAAAGCTGCAAAAACAGAAGAAGCAAAAGCTAAAGAAGAATACGAAAAAGCAATCAAAGAAGATGATGCAGCCAAAAAATTTGCAAATGATATTTTGAAAAATAACGAAGCATTAGAAAAAAATAAAACAGCTTTAGATAAAAATGCCGAAAATATAACAAATAAGGAAGAAGAAATTTCTAAAGCCGAAGCATCAATTACTGAAAAAGAAAGCGAACTATCCGGTTTAGAGGCCTCTTTAAAGAGTTTATCTTCCGCAAAAGAAGACGACGAAAACGCTAAAAAGCAAAAAGCAGATTTGACCAAGAAAATTTCAGCATTAAAAAAAGAAATAAGTAATGATAAAAAACAATTAGAAAAATTAAAAAAAGATTTGGAATCTTTGAATAAAGAAAAAACTAAACTTGAAGAAGAAAAGAAAAAGTTGGAAGAAGAAAAAGCCAAACTTGATGAAAAAGTAAAAGAAAATTGTTCTGAAACCACCAAAGCAAAACTGGAAGCATATAATAAAGCCAGAGAAAATGTTGAAAAAGTTAAGTCAAAAGAACTTGCAACAGCTAATAAGGAGTATAAAGAAGCTCAAGAATCTTTAAAAGAAATAAATGCAAAAATAGCTGAAGCTAAAAAGAATAAAGTAACAGATACAACAACAGCTCCAAAAGGTTCTGTAGAGAAAATGGTTCAGATTGCAGAACAAGAATACAAAAAAGGGGTAAAAGAAACAAGCAAAAATGACAGTGTTGATATCAGAAGATATAAACACGGAGCTAAAAATACTCACGAATGGTGTGCATATTTTACATCATATTGTGCGGAACAAGCAGGTTTAACAGATAAAACATTTAAATATACTCCATCTTCTCAAGCAATCAGAAGAGCTGCAGAAAAAGCCGGAAAATTTTCATCAAAGAATTCCAGCTACAATCCAAAACGAGGGGATGTTGCAATTTGGACAAATATAGGTGATCCAAACCACGGACATGTCGGGATTGTTGATAAAATATATAAAGATGGCTCAATAGATATAATTGAGGGAAATTCTCACAGTGCCGTATCTAAAAATCACTACGCAAGTAAAAAAATTCCCGGCAGATTTAACGGCTATATCAGAATGAATGAATGGGTTGCATAAGCTTTTTATTATAGCCTAGAACTTCCATGGAATTTACTAATCTCTCTTAAGTATTGTTCCAAAGCCTTATATCCGTTATAAATTTCATTAGAAATAGTTGCATAACGGTTTGCCTCAAGGAATTTCAATTCTTTCACTCTAATCATTAAAATATTTTCAGAATCGGTTCTTAGTTGAATATCATTGCTAAGAGCCCATTTCTGTAATAGGGCAAGTTCATTATACATTTGTTTCATTGTGGTAAATTCAAGTGTGTTAAAATCATATTTTTCAAGCAAAGATTTTTCAACATTAGTAATTCTGCTTTGGCATACTTGGAATTTAAAAACTTTTTTTACAATTAAATAATTATCTGCAATGTTTTTATGTGATTGCGGAACAATATTTCTTGCGAGCATTGCAGCAAAAGAACGAGAGGTAAAAGAGTCGTTTTCACTGGAGAATGCACTTTTTGAAGTTAAATCAAAATCCGTTGAATTGTCAAATGTATTATCTAACATTATCCCTCCGTCTTATAACTTGATATTAGAATAATGGAAAGTTTTTGTCATGTAGTTTTGTCAATTTTTTTACATTTGTTAAAAAAGGTTTTTTTTGGTTTTTATGATACGATTAAGGGGTAGATACATTTTATACGAGGGAATTATTAAATGATTGATAAATATTATTTAACAACAGCGATTGATTATGTAAATGGTGCACCACATATAGGACATGCATACGAAAAAATATTAACAGATATTATAGCCAGACATTATTCTTTGAGAACAGAGAATTTGTTTTTCTTGACAGGAACAGATGAGCATGGTATCAAAATTCAAAAAACAGCGGCATCTCAAGGGATAACTCCAAAAGAACTATGTGATATGAATTCACAAAAATTCAAAGATGCGTGGAGTGCTTTGGATGTTAAATATAACAGATTTATAAGAACAACGGATGCAGATCATGAAAAAATTGTTCAAAAAATCTTCCAAAAGCTTAAAGATAAAGGTGCAATTTATAAACATGAATACGAAGGCTGGTATTGTCAGGGTTGTGAATGCTTTTTAAATCCAAAAGATTTGACAGAAGACGGGCTTTGTCCTGACCACTTGAAAAAACCGGATGTTGTAAAAGAAGAAAATTATTTCTTTAAATTAACAGATTACAAAGATGCAATAATTAAACATATTAAAGAACATCCGGATTTTATAGTTCCAAGTTTCAGAGCAAACGAAGTTATAAATCAATTAGAAGATATTCAGGATATTTCTGTTTCTCGTTCAAAAGAGAATGTCGGATGGGGAATTGATATTTTGGATGATCCGGAACAATCAATTTATGTGTGGATAGATGCATTGTCAAATTATATAACAGCTATAGGTTACGATCCGGACGGAAATTCATCAGAACAATTTAAAAAATTGTGGCCGGTTGATGTTCATGTTATCGGAAAAGATATTTTGAAATTCCATGCAATTTATTGGCCTGCAATACTTTTGGCGTTGGATTTGCCGCTGCCGAAACATATTTTTGCCCACGGCTGGATTACTATTGATGAAACAAAAATGTCAAAATCTTTAGGCAATGTTGTTTCGCCGACATCTATTTTGGAAAACTTTGAACTAAAATATCCTGATGCGTTCAGATATTATATGGCAACATCCGCACCTTGCGGGCGTGACGGAAATTATTCCGATCAGGATTTTAAAGAAAAAGTTAATGCACATCTTGCAAACAGTATGGGCAATTTGCTGAATAGAAGCCTTTCAATGCTCGTAAAATATTTTGACGGTGAAGTAAAAGAAGAATTTTTAACAAATCGTTCTAAAGAAGCCGAAAGTCTTTTAAAAACAGCATTAGGAACAGTTAAAATTGTAGAAAATCACTTTAATCATTTTGAAATTCAAGAAGCGGCACAAGAAATAATTTCCATTGTAGATGCTGCAAACAAATTTGTAACAGACAATGCTCCTTGGACTTTGGCAAAAGAAGAAAAAATGACTGAATGTGGTCAAGTTTTGGCAACAATTCTTGAAGTTATGTGCATAATATCTTCTTTAATTTACCCATACTGTCCAAATATTGCACAGGATATGGCAAAACAATTATCATACGATATTTCTACAAAATATGATGATATAACGACATCTAATATTAAAGCCGGTAAATTAATCGCGAAAGAAGATATTTTCCCTGTCTTTTTGAGAGTTGATTCCGAGCTGGCCGATAAAACAAAAATTAAAGCATAAATCATACACTTGATTTATTGATATAGCTGTTCAAATACTTTATCATTTTTATATGAAAAAAGTAATAGCAGGAATTTTATTTTTATTGTTTATGAACAGTACGAGTGCTTATGCTAAAGGATTTTTCTTTGGCAGAAAACCTAAACGTGCGCCAATTCCGGTTGTTAAGATTTATACAATTGATGATTATATGAAGGATATGGAGCGTGAAATTAAAGCAAATTGGGCTCCTCCGCAGAATAGTTTTAAGAATAAAACAGTAGTAAATTTCCAAATACTTCGTGACGGAACAATTAAAAATCCGCTCATATCCGAAACATCAGGGGACAAAGAATTTGACAGGGCTGCAATGCTTGCGCTCGCGAATACGAACAAAGTTACTCCACCGCCAAGAAATCTTGTAGGTGATAGTATGGATATTTATTTCACATTTGAAAGATTTTCATATCTTGTTCATAAAGACAGATATGACAGATAATTATTTTTTACCCAAAACATGAATATGAAGGTGAAAAACTTCCTGCCCTGCTTCTTTACCGGTATTAATCTGTGTTCTGTATGATTTTAAGCCGATTTTTTTAGTAACATCTTTCACTGTTTGCAAAAGTTCTGCCATAAGCTCTTTATCTTCAAGTTCATTAAGCGACGGCACATGCTTTTTGGGACATACAAGCATATGTATAGGAGCTTTTGGGTTTATATCATTAAATACAACTGTGTTTTCTGTTTCGTATACAAATTCTGTATTAAAATCACCGTTTATGATTTTGCAAAAAATACATTCTTCACTCATAATTTACTCCTATATATCAACTGCCAATACTCTGTCAAGGCAGGCCTTTGCAGAATATTGCCATTCACGATATGTTATACGTTTAACTTTTAGCCCGCAACGCTCAAGTATAGATTGCTTTTTCATATTAGAAATATTAGAACGTTTGTTATCTTCAACACCGTCAATTTCAATTACAAAGGAATCATCTACCAGTAAATCTGCGCTCAAACCTGCAATATCTGCACCCGCAACAACTCTGTGGTCAAGTTTGCGAATTTCGTCTGCTACTTCTTTTTCAAATTTATTTTTATAAATATTTGCATCAATTTCATCATTTGCCAAAGCACGTTTGCGCTCAACATATTCTTTCATATATGAAACATAATTTCTGAAAGAACCATCCGGCATGGTTTCCAAGTCATGTGATACAAAGTTTATGCATTTATTTTTAGCACGTGTAATTGCAACGTTGAAAAGATTTGGTTTCTGTAAGAATGTAATACTTTGCGGGAATGAATTATTTGCAAAACCCCACGAAATAAGCATAATATCTCTTTCATCTCCTTGGAACGTATGTGCTGTACCAATTTCTATTTGGTGTTTTTTAATCATGTAATCTGAAAGAACTCTCGGAACAGATATTTTTAACTGCTCAACCTGTGCTCTGAACGGTGAAATTATACCGATAGTTGTTGGGTTTTCAGGGTTTTTACGTTCGTCTTCAATAATAATTTCATGCAATACTTTAACAAGCTCTTCAACTTCCGGAAGGTTTCTTGTTGCATCAGAATCAACTTTTCCGTCCGCAACTTTTACCATTTCAAGTGCAACATAATCAGAAGGTTCTTTTCTCATAACTCTTATTCTGTCTGAATAAAATTCGTGATTAGAAAAATTGATTATAGCAGGCAAACTTCTAAAATGTTCATCAAGCATAACAGAATTCATTGAGTAATAATCTGCCAAATCAAACATAGAGTTTGTTCTAAATCTCCACATCAATTGGTATTTGTCAGGAATTCCGTACTGGCTCAAGAATGATTGTTCTTTTGCCTTTTCAAGGAATGACAAGTGTGGCAATTGTTTGTCATCACCGACTATAACAGATTTTTTGGCTCTGTACATAATAGGGAAACAACTTGCAATATCGCATTGAGAGGCTTCATCAATTATTGCAACATCAAACATTCCCGGTTTTAGCGGTAATGAGTCTGAAACTGCATATGTTGTAACGCACCAGCATGGAAATGCTTCTAAAAGTGGTTTAAAATCTTCTTCTTCCAGTATTTTTGATTGAAGTTTCTTACGGCGTTCAACTAACGACATCGCATGAACTTTTATTCTGCGTTTTTTCTTATCATCACGCAAAAGAGCTTTTAATGCTTCTCTACGTGTGCTTTTTAAAATATTTATAGCTAAAGTTTTTTGTTTTTTCTTTAATTGTCTGATTTGTTCATTCATAACATGCAAATTGCCTGTTTTTTGAATGTCAGCTTCAATTTTTCGGAGTTTCCATTTTTCTGTAACATAATCAAGCTCGACTTTTAGCCTGTCAAGACTTTCGGAATCAACAGAAAAATCTTTCAAATTAAGAATTTTTTTAAGGCTTCTTAAGCTCGACATATTGGCCAAAGATGCGAAAAATCCGGCCTTTTCCATATTATCTGTTAAGTTTTTTATAATATTATTGACGCTATCGATTTCTGCCTTTTTCAATGAGCGTTTGATATATTGCATTTCTCCGACTGTCAAAGAATGCTCTTTTATCTCTTTACTCAAATCATGCCATGCTTTTTCGAGTTTAATTATGTGCTCGCATTTGCTTTCAGTTTCTCTTAAGATATCAAGATGTTGTTTCATATCTTTAACATCTGAGAAAATATAATCTTCAACATCATCATCTAGGTCTGCTTTACCGGAAATCAAGTCTTGCAATTGAAGACTCAATTGTTTTTGATAATTGGCTCTGCCGGCTCTCAGTGCTAAGTATGGAGCTCCAAGATCATTCAATCTCTCTGCCACAACATCCACCGCCTTATCCATACGAGATGCTACAAGAACAGTTTTTCCGTTAGCAATCAAGTGTGCAACAAGGTTTACGATTGTTTGAGATTTACCTGTCCCCGGAGGGCCCTGAACTGCAATGAATTTGTTATTTTCAATATTTTTGATAACTTTTTCCTGAGAATCACTTAAAGATAGTGGTGTAACAGGATAAAACGGTTCATCATCAGATTTGTTTGAATTTTTTTCAACAGCCTGATTAAACTCATCGTTGATTACGCTCAAAGTGGTTTCTCTATATACTCCGGAAGGTTTTTCGGCAATTTGTAAAAGTTCATGCAGAACACCTGCAGTAACCGCAGGACGTTTTGTCAAAATAATTGCGCTCTGATACGTTACGCAAAGTTTTTTCAAATCTCCTTCATAGCGTTGCTTTTGCTGTTGAATATCATCCTCTATAATTTCATCTAAATTTTCGCCAGTAATTTGTACATCTGACAAATCAACCTGAGGAGTTTCGTCTCTTGTAACGTTGTCTTCATCCGCATCTTCAGAATCATCCATAGAAATTTCAACATCCGGAATTAAAGATTTCAAAGTAGTTAAAAATACATCCATTTTTTCTTTTGTGATAGGTAAATCCGGAACAACATCCAAAATCCCTTCCAAAAATGAATCTACTTCATCATCGTCATCGCTTTTTTTCATCAAAGAAGCCAATGCTCCGGTATTTAATGATAAAATATCTTCTTGTCTTATACAATTTATATTTACACCGTTTCGCTCAAGTTTACACGGTACATACAAAAGCGGTGTTAAAAACTCATTACGGCGTTTAGATTTGCCGTTTCTGCCGACTAAGAACATATAGCCGTAAATCAAATATTTGTCACGAGTATTGTTTTCACTCTGAATCATAAGTTCGGTCAAATTTGCATTAGAACCGTCAAGTTTTAAATACTCTAAGCCTTCTGTCAGCAGAGTTTCTTTTTCCTTTAAGAAAATCCATTTGTTATCCTTATCCCCTTTAAGATTACGGAATGTAGAGCTTTTTACTTCTTCACGAACGCAATCGTGCAAGTATTGGCTTACTTTTTTTATAAAACTGTTATTAAATGCTGAATTTAGTGCTTTTGTAGCTTCTTGTAACATTATTCCCTCACCCGTCATTCAGAGCCTGTTTGTTCATTTAGATTCTTCGCTTTGCTCAGAATGACGTTTACAGACGAAGAATCTTTGTTCTTTTTTCTATTCTACTCTATTTTACGGGAAAATCAACTATTTCACATCATTGATTTATAGGAAATGTAATTAACCCGAAAAATTAGTATATCTATATGACAAATAATAGGATATTCTTTTATATAATGATTGAATGGAAGAAATAGCAGTTGATAAAAAATATCTTGAATATATAGACAATTTTATTAAACAAATTACACCATTGCTGCCAAAGGATGTTAATAAATTACAGCAAGAATATTTGGTTAATAATATAAAATATTCAACTGTTCTTTTAGCGTCTTCCATGCAAACAGATACTGTATTTAAAAGTTTAAATTTCGAAAAGCAATGTTTGTATATAAGAATTATGGGAGAATGGTCTTTTCATAAAGAGATTGATCTTTTCAGATCCGGTATTCCTGCAAGGCATTGGCGCAATATTATGCAAAAAATATGGTATACAGTATGGGAAGTTATGTATGCTTGTATTCAAAATTCTGCGTCTGACGAAGTTTTATTATCCATAATTGAACGTTATGTGAATAAAACATATAATTATGCAATAGAAGATTTGAAGCAATCTCATATTATTGATGAATCAACGGTTGAACAGGCTAAAGAACAATCTAATATTGAGATTATGGCTCAAGAATATAGAAAAAAAATTCAAAAAAGAAAAACAAAAAAATATATTTACTATGCAATATTATTGGTTGTTATAAGTATTTTGGTTTCTTTCCTTGTGTTGAATTATAAAATATTTGGAGTAATAGGTATTTTAACTTTTATGGTTATATACAATATTGTTATGTATGATAATAAAAAATGAAATCTTCAAAGATATTATTTATGATATAATTTTGTTATGAATTTTGAAGAAAAAACATTGAATTCACAGGTTGTTTTTGACGGCAGGGTTATGACAGTCATAAAAGACGATATAGAATTACCTGACGGAGAGAAATCTTTTAGAGAGGTTGTTGTTCATCCCGGCGGGGTTGTAATAGCGGCATTGAATGATGATAAAATTATTTTTGCACAGCAATACAGATACCCTTTAAAATCCGTAAATATTGAACTGCCGGCAGGACGTCTTGAAATAAATGAAGACCCCCAATATGCGGCAAAAAGAGAACTTGAAGAAGAAACAGGATACAGGGCAAAATCTTGGCAGTCTCTTGGATATATAAATACAACCCCCGGAATTTGTACAGAAAAATTGTATTTATATTTAGCAAAAGATTTGGAATATGTCGGTGAACACCCTGATCAGGGCGAGTTTTTAAAATGTGTGCAGTATTCAATATCTGATGTTTTTGAAATGATTAAAAGCGGTAAGATAAATGACGGGAAAACTATTTGTGCTTTAACAAGAGCATTTTGCAAAGGGTTTGAAATATGATTAAAATGATTGCAACTGACATAGACGGAACAATATTGCCATATCATGGTGAATTTTCACAGAAAACGAAAGATTGTGTAAAAAAATTAAATGAAAGCGGGATAAAAGTAATTCTTGTCACAGGCAGAATGCATTCTTCCGCAACTCCTTTGGCCGCACAGTTGGGATTAAATTTGCCGATTATTTCTTATCAAGGCGGTCTTATTAAAGATATGGACGGCAAAACTTTATTTCAAACAGAATTAAATTCTGATATAGCAAAAGAAATTATACAGTGGGGAAGAAAAAATAACGTTCATTTGAATTTATACATAGATGATAAATTGTATGTTGAACAAGATGATGAAATTATAAAATATTATATTCAAGGTAAATTTGTTGATTATACAGTATGTTCGTTTGATGATTTAGAAATTAAAAATGTAAATAAATTGCTTGCAATAGATATTCACGATGCTGATAGAGTAACATCTTGGGTAGATATTTTAAAATCGAAATACCCCGATTTATACATTGTAAAGTCTACTCCATATTTTTGTGAAATAGGTTCTGCGGATGCCAAAAAGTCTATTGGGGTAGAATTTTTATGTAAAATGTGGGGGATAGATAAATCTGAAGTTTTGGCTATTGGAGATCAAAACAACGATATTGATCTGATACAATCAGGCGGAGTCGGAATTGCAATGGAAAACGGAACACCGGAACTTAAGCAAGTCGCGAACTATATTACTGATTCTGTTGAAAATGACGGATTTGTAAAAGCTGTCGAAAAATTTGTTTTTAGTGCGGTTTAATATATTCGTCAATATCAACTTTACATAGCGGACAAAATCTTGGGCGTTTCCCTTTGTATGTAAATGCTCTGTCACATTTTGGACAATAAAATTTATTTGGTTTGAAAATAGCTATAAATATCAAAATTCCCCAAATTGCAATTTGAGAAAATATAAATATTACAATTCCCCAAAACAGTGCCGAACCCAAGATATTTATCGGTGCAGCCCAGTTAATTTGAGGCAGTGAAAATGTCGGATAATAGTAATAATATCCCGTGTCGTATGATACAGAACTGCTTGCTGGTGCTGATGGTTGAACTGTACGGGTTACAACATTCATTTTTTACCTCTTTTCTATTTATTATTATATCATATTTTTTAATGTTATAATTTTTTATATTACAAACGGAGAAAAAATATGTATAGAGTCGGAACGGGTTATGATATTCACAAACTTGTAGAGGGTAGAGAACTTATAATTGGCGGTGTTACAATTACTCACGAAAAGGGTCTTCTTGGCCACTCAGATGCGGATGTGTTAATTCATGCCCTTATAGACGGAATGCTTGGTGCGTTGGCTCTTGATGACATAGGAACATTATTTCCGGATACAGATTCAAAATATAAAGATATAGATAGTACAATTTTATTAAAAAAAGTTTATGACATCGTGCAGGATAAAGGATATGCAATAGTGAACATAGACAGTAATATCATCGCTCAAGCTCCGAAAATGATGCCTTATATTCCTAAAATGAAAGAAGTTATAGCTCATATTTTGAAAATTGCGCCGCAAGATATATCAATTAAAGCAAAAACTAAAGAACAAATGGATGCTGTCGGGCAAAAACTTGCCATAGAAGCAAATGCTGTTGTCTTACTAAAAAAACAAATGAAAAAAATGTACGAGTAGTTATAAGTATAAAATTTCCCGAATTTTAATAAACAATACTTTTTATGTTATACTTTTTTTACAGAGAAAAAGAAATAAGAGGATATTATGAAACAAAGCTATTACCCGCAAGAAATAGAAAAAAAATGGAAAAAATATTGGGAAGATAATAAAGTTTTTAAAACTGTAAACGATAACGGCAAACCAAAATATTATGCGCTTTCAATGTTTCCTTACCCGTCAGGGAAATTGCACATGGGACACGTTCGTAACTATACGATTACAGACGTTATTGCAAGATTTAAAAAAGCAAACGGATTTAATGTTTTGCACCCGATAGGATGGGACAGTTTCGGACTCCCTGCCGAAAACGCTGCGATGAAACATAATGCAGACCCTGAAAAATGGACTGATGAAAATATTGCGTATATGACCGAACAATTGAAAATGCTTGGGCTATCTTATGATTGGGATAGAGAAGTTACAACTTGCAAACCGGATTATTACAAATGGACTCAATGGATTTTCTTGCAATTATACAAAAAAGGTCTTGTATATAAAAAAGAAGCAGCAGTTAATTGGTGCCCTAGTTGCGGTACTGTGCTTGCTAACGAACAAGTAATTGATGGCAAATGTTGGAGATGTGATAGTGAGGTTGAGAAAAAATACTTATCTCAATGGTTTGTAAAAATTACGCAGTATGCCGATGAATTACTAAAAGACTTAGACCTTTTAAAAGGTTGGGGCGATAATGTAAAAACTATGCAGGCAAACTGGATTGGCAAATCTTATGGTGCAATTTTCAGATTTCCGGTTGTTGATGCTCCAAATGGAGAAAAAATGGAAGTTCCCGTTTACACAACAAGACCTGATACTGTTCATGGTATAACATACCTTGTTGTTGCACCGGAATACAAAGATATTGAAAAATTAACAACTGCAGAAAATAAACAGGCAGTTGAACAATACAGAGCAAATGCACGTAAAATGTCTGAAATTGAAAGACTTTCAACTGACAGAACAAAAACAGGTGTTCCTTTAGGTACTCATTGCAAAAATCCGTTCACTGGCGAAATTTTCCCACTTTGGACGGCTGATTATGCGCTTGTTGAATACGGAACAGGTGCAGTTATGGCTGTTCCAACCCATGATACTCGTGACTGGGATTTTGCTCATAAATATAATTTACCTCTGAAAATTGTTATTGCAAATGAGGAGATTCTTCGCTCCGCTCAGAATGGCGATTATAAACTATCTGAAGCCTACACTGAAGAAGGTGTTTTGGTAAATTCCGGAGAGTTTAACGGAATGAAAAATACCGAAGCAAAAAAAGCAATTACCCAAAAAGCCGTTGATGAGGGTTTTGGGGAATTTAAAACGCAATTCAGATTGAGAGATTGGCTGATTTCACGTCAAAGATATTGGGGTGCACCAATTCCTGTTGTTTATTGCGACAAATGCGGAATTCAACCGGTTCCGGAAAATCAGCTTCCTGTATTGTTGCCAAAAGATGTAGACTTCTCTGTTGTTGGTAAATCTCCAATTACAACATCACCAACATTTAAAGACACTGTATGCCCTGTATGCGGCGGGCATGCAACAAGAGAAATGGATACAATGGACACATTTATTTGTTCAAGCTGGTATTATTTACGTTATGCAGATGCAAATAACGACAAAGAATGTTTTAACAAAGATATTGTAAATAAATGGCTGCCTGTTGATCAGTATGTTGGCGGTATTGAACACGCAATTTTACACTTGTTATATTCAAGATTTTTTACAAAAGCATTGAGAGATTGCGGTTTATTAGATTTTGATGAACCGTTTAAAAACCTCTTAACTCAAGGTATGGTGCTTAAAGACGGTTCAAAAATGTCAAAATCAAAAGGCAATACAGTTGATCCCGATGAGATATTTGAAAATTACGGAGCTGATACAGCAAGATTATTTATTTTGTCAGATTCTCCTCCGGCAAGAGATTTTGACTGGTCAGATGCAGGTGTTGAAGGCTGCTATAAGTTCTTAAACAGGGTTTGGCGACTTGTTGCAACAAATGCTGAAAATATTAATCTGAACTATCAATTAAGTCAAAATCTTGCAAAAGATAATGATGATTTAGTTCGCACAGTACACATGTCAATTAAAGGTATTACAAACGATATTACAAATGAATTTCAGTTTAATACCGTTATTTCAAAATATCGTGAGCTTGTTAACGCTATTTATGACTGGCAAGCAAAGAAACCTGAACTTAATGATGAGGATAAAAATGTATTGAGTTTCGCCATTGTTTCAATGCTTAAACTTATGTCACCTGTTGCGGTTTATTTAACCGAAGAAGCTTGGCATGAACTTGGCGGAGAAGGTTCTATTCACGACCAGCCTTGGTGTAAGTGGGACGAAAATCTTGCCAAATCATCTTCTATGACTCTTGTTGTTCAAATTAACGGCAAAGTTAAAGATAAAATAGAAGTTGATGCGGAAATTTCTAAAGAAGATATGGAAAAACAAGCACTTTCGAGTGATAAAGTTAAAGAATTAACCGCAGGAAAGACAATAGTTAAAGTAATTGTTGTTCCGAAAAAATTGGTTAATATAGTTGTTAAATAATAAAAATGACTGGTGTTATACCAGTCATTTTTATTTCTTTTCTTTTATAACAAGCTCGTATCCAAGGAAATCAAGTAATATTTGCACCTCATCAAATCTTATTGTTTTTTTATTAAATTTATTTGATAATCCTCCGGCTTTAGGTATTTTTGTATACCCGTTTTCTCTCAATTTGGATGCCGCCTTTCGCATGGATAATCTTTTTCGTATTAGCAATATTTTTATTTCTTCGTATATGTCAAACATAATAACAGTTTATTTTTATTATTTAAATTTGACAAAAATATAAATTGTTGTATGTTAATATATGACAATGTTTATATATAATGACAAAAATTAACAATGAATAATGACTATATAATTCCAACAGAAGAAGATGAATATTTGATATTACCAAATAACCATTGGTATGAACTATTGTATATATACTATGTGTTAAAAGATATCATTGTTACAAATACTGATAAAAAGCAAAAATGGCTTAGGTTAAAAAGACAGATAAAAATATGGTCATATTGGATAAAAGTCAAATAAAAAAGTAAGGGATATTGTTATTTAGCGCTCTTTATATAACTTAAAATTGCACCGCCAATTTCTTCATTAGGGTCAAAGTTTTGGTTTAGGTTTGTTGGCTGGAGTGAGTTTTGTATAAGCATTTTTACTAATGGGCCAAAGGCATCAGGGACTTGAGTTTTTCTGTATATTCCTGCCAAAAATGTTTGAATATTTGGAGATTTTGTATTATTAAAACGCGAAAATACAGGATACAATTTGTCTATACCTTTTGTACCATTGTCAATCATTCTATCCATTATATATAGAGTTTCTGTTATTTGTGCTTCATTGTTTGAATTTGAAAGTATGCTTGCCAAATAGGGCAGAGCATTTTCTTTTTGTTTTACAAAATAGTCAACTTTTTGTTGGTCAAAAACGCAGTAATTCCTTTGTCTGTTCGGAAATTGAATGTTTGTTGCTGCGTATGGATTACTGAAATTATAGTTTTGAATTGGTTGTATCATGTTTTGTTCCCTTTTATTTACCCCTATGAATATACAAACGGCGGGCCGTTTTTAATTTCTGAGAGTATATTTTCTGCCATTGTTTTTAATTCTTCTTTTGAACGTTTTCCGCTATCTACTTGTTTATAGAATTCTTTAACAAGTGGTGAAATGGCAGCATCTTTTTTGGATTTAAAGTTTCTTAACTCTGTTGAAACTAATCGTTGCTGCAAATTTAATTCTGTTTCTGCGTTAATTTTTTTAACTTGTACTTCTTTTAGGGCGTCTCCTGCGAGTTTCCCGCCATATCCCAGAGCGGTAATTCCTGTAATTCCGCTAAATAATAATGCAAATTGCGGGTTAGAAGTATCAAGAAGCCAATTGTAGAAAAATGCTTTGTAATCATTGACAAATGAATTGAATGCAGGTTTTGGAGTTCCGTCACCTCCAATATTAGGATTTACCTTTGTTGTAGAGGTGTGAATTTTAGTAAGAACTTTGTTTATAAAGTTTTGTTTTTCTTCTTCTGTTCCCCATTTCAAGTTGTTTATTTGTTCTTTGACAAATATTTCGTCTGCATCAGCTGCAACAAATAAATGTTCAAGATTTTCTTTGTCTATGTCTTTTGTTTTTTCTGTTGAATTTTGTATGAGTGTTTTTATTCCTTCTTTAGTTTCTTCGAGATATTTTTGCAAATATGCTTTGCTTTTAGTGAGGTTTTTTAATGCTAAAAATCCAAAACCTGCTATTGCGAGGGCTGTTGTTATACCCAGTGTAATATTACCTAATGTCTGTTTTTTATTGTCAAATTTTTCTTTTGATGTGAAAGGAATATTTTTTAAATGTTTTTTCCCAAAATCGGGGAATATTTGTTCATCATCGTTAAGGTATTTTTCAAAATCATTTGTATATTTTGAAAGCATACTTCTTATGATTTGCATTTTTCCTGAGAATGATTGAGTTTCAACATCAATAAGTTTTTCTTGAAGATTTTTTTGAATATTTGCTTCTTTACGTTTTACCCAAATATCCTTATATCCGTCAAAAAATGTTTTCCCCATAAATGCCATTGCAGATAGGGCAAGAACACCAGCTCCCGCTATAACTGTTTTGCGATTTGGATTTTGAACCATTTGGTATATAACTTGATGTGCTTCATCACTCAAATTTACGTTTCTTGTAACTGCAGGCAGCCATTTTTCTTTTGCAAGATTTTTGGTAACTTTTGCGCTATGACTTATAAAGGAGGTTAAAAGAGCGATAGAACCCATTACTCCCAGTGCGATAGCACTAAGAGGCAGCAGTTTTTT
The DNA here is from genome assembly GCA_902801985.1 of uncultured bacterium. Lineage (GTDB taxonomy): Bacteria > Cyanobacteriota > Vampirovibrionia > Gastranaerophilales > Gastranaerophilaceae > Zag111. The sequence continues at coordinate 20,310 of CADCKD010000006.1, forward strand.
GTCAACAATATTTTGGTTAGTATAAATTTGTTCCGGCATGGAAGATGTTTCGGGTATTAAAAAGGTGTCTTTTACCGAATTAAGATTTAAATCTCCATCTTTGACAAAGTTGTTAACTATAACCCCTTCTTTTGTTGTTCTTACATTTCTTTTTTGTGAGTTTGTAAGATTTCTTTGTTGTCTTATAGATTCGTTATCTTGAAATAAATTAACGTTCATCTTTTTCCTCTTTATTTCCCTTTTTTAATTTTTGAGATAGTTTGTGTATAAAATTTTTTAAATTAAATATTTTTTTTGTTTCGTCAACTTTTTTATCTTCTTCATCTTCATTATCGGCTCCAAAAATGAAAAATATTGATTTAAGTTTTTTCTTTGTTTTTTGCCAAATTTCAGAAACGGTTTTTTCTATTGCGGCTTTGCATTCTCCATATAGGGCGTTTAATTTGTCTGCGATATCAACAATTTTTTGTGTAAAATTTATTATTACAGTTGGAATATTTGCTACAAATTGTACAAATCTGGCTACAATTTGTGTCATGACAAAATTTATAGGTTTTGAAATAATTGCGGGGGTCGATTTTGAAATAGCGGAGGCTAAATCAATAATTTTTTGATGAATATTCTGAATATTCTTTTGAAAATCAACAAGAATTTGTAATCTGTTTTGTTCTGCCGCTTGAGCACGTTTTTGTGCTGCTTTATTTGCTCTAATCATAGCTCCAATTGCGGCACATTGGTTGTATGTCATTTCACCGGGATTGCGCGGAACATCACGTCTAGTGGTCGAATTCCCCCCTCCTCCACTGCATATTGGACAAGCTCCGGGAGGAAGTCCGTGCGGACAAGTTCCGATTTTTGTATTTTGAATGTGTGGTGCTGTTGATACAGGCATTAAAAAATCCTCTATGTTTCTAGAGGACGCACAAAAATAACTATTTCTATCACATATGCGGACTGCACGCACATATATGGTTATTTCGAGCGTTCCGGCTTTTACGGCTGCGGCAGCAGCTGAAGATGTTCACTTCATTTCCTCTTTATTATATTAATTAAATTTATAATAATATAAAATTTTGGTTTAATGCAATATTATTTTGACTTTTTGATAAAAAATCTTAAACATATCATGTAAAAAATCATACGAAAGTATGACAACAATTAATCATTAATATGGTACAAGTAGAGTGTATAAGACTTGGCGGATAATTTAAGATATGGGATTGAGTTTAACAAATATATATCAAAGACCTTATGTGAATCAAAACAGCGGAAACACTGTCAGAAAGCGTGAAGACGAAGAACGTTCTGCAACTTCTAATGCACAACGTGAACAAAGTACAGATCAAAATTCTAAAAGCAAAGGTTTACAGTATGTAGAACAGAAAAAACCTTCATATACTCCTGCGTATGAACAAAAATTTGTACCGAATGCATATAGTAATGTTAATATAAATAATCCTCAAAACAGACTGAATACTGCAACAACTCAAGCTGTTGCACAACCGACATACAACCAAATGCAGTCTATGAATGAAATTAATATTGCTCAGATATTAAAAGATTTCAAAAATACGGCTATTGCAATAGGAACTCCTGAAGACTTGTCTCAAGAGGTTAATGGTTATATTGAATTAATCGAAAAACAAGTATTGAAAGATAATCCTAATGTAAAAATTATTAAATCGAATTTAAAAAATGCGGCATCAATATTGGATTCTCACATTTCAGAAACATTAAATAAAGAATCAAAAGTCGTTGAAAATTGGGTTGATACTTTGTTCTTGCAAAAAATCAATTTCAAATATGATGAAAATGATATTAATGAAAGATTTTTAGTAAAATTCCCAGAAAATTCAAAAGTTCAAACAAAGCGTCAAGAAGAATTACAAGAAACAGCACAAGAATCTGTAAAACCTGAAAATAGCGAAAAAGTTATTCCGATTACTGTTGCAGATACAGGCAGTAAGGTGAAAATTCCTCAGGATAAACAGTTAAAATCTTTATTTATCCAAGCAAAAAAATATGCTTATGCAAACAATCCTGAAAAAGCCATAAAAGCTTTTGAGCAGGCATTAAACAGAGCAACTGAAATAGAAGATAATGAAACCTCAGGCAAAATATATTATGAAGTTGGTAAAATATATGATGAAAATGATTACCTGCCTCAAGCTCTAAAAAGTTATAATACATCATTAAAGTATGCAAAAGATGAAAATGTTCGTGCGAAAGCACATTATTCAATGGCGCAGATATATGATGATGTAAACCAAATAACTCCGGCTTTGGATCATTATGTAAGCACTATATCTTATGCCGGTGAGGCAGAAAATATTCCGGCTCAATCAGCTTCCTTGACCAAAATGGGTAACATATATTCCGATATGTATGATAAAGAAGCTTTTGAATATTACGGTGTTGCCGGTGATTTGGCGCAAGAAATTAAAAACAATAATCTTCAAGGTTTTGTTGCTTCTAATACAGGCAAAGCCTATATGAAATTTGATGAACCGGAAAAAGCCTTGAAATCTTATTCAAATGCTGTTCAAAACTATACAAAGGCTGATTCACCTGCAAAAACTGCACAAAATTATGTTGCAGCCGCAGATATTATGGTAGAATTTAATAATATTGACAAAGCTGTCAGGTTGCTGAAAAAAGCTCAAAAATCATCTCGTCAAACTGATAATGTCAATTTGATGAATGAAATAAATACGAAATTGAAACAATTGGAATCTCTTGATGTGAAATAAGAGATAGGTATTAATTGTTATGTCTTGTGATAAATCTGAAAAAAAAATAACAGAGACTTTCAATAATATTTCTTCTTATTACGACAAAATGAATAATATAATGTCGTTTGGGACTCATTATTTTGTCAAATATTTTGCATTGAAATCTCTTAAATTAAAAAATGGAGATATGATTCTTGATTTGTGCTGCGGAAGTGGTGATTTTACTAAAATTTTTTCTAAATTATGCCCGAAAGTAAAAGTTATAGGATTTGATAATTCTGTTGAAATGTTAAAACTTGCAAAAGTTAAAAATCCTAAAGGTGTTTTTCTAAAAGGTGATTGTCTTGATTTACCGTTTAATGAAAATGAATTCGATATAGTTACAATGGGTTTTGGCTTGCGTAATATTCAAGAACGAAAAAAAGCTCTGTCGCAAATTTATAAAGTTTTAAAAACCGGCGGTCAATTTTTGCATTTGGACTTTGGAAAACACAATATTTTTAATAAAATTTTTGATTTGTATGTAAAATTTTTAGCCATGTTTTTTGTAAAAAATCCGGAGTCTTATTTATATTTAATTGAATCTAAAAACGAATACCCCGAACCTGATGAACTCATTAAAGAATTTGAAGATAATGGTTTTAAATTATTAAAACGCAAGGATTTTATGTTCGGGATAATTTCAGTCCAAATATATACAAAATAGGAAACATTTAATATAAAAATGTGTTGTCTTGTGCTCTTTTTAAATAAGAAGTTAAATATATGATTATATCCGGCTTTTGGAGATATATCCAAAGGCCGGATACTTTTATACTTTGCAAATATTTACATAATAGGGGTTGACACTGAAACTCACTCGTAGTCAAATCTTTGAGCTTTTAAAAATTGTATGTAAAGTTTTATTGCAAAAATTTGAAAAAATTTTTATTTTTGCTCCCAAATTTCTTGACTAATAATATTGAAGTAATAAGATTAGAGAACATGCAAATGTAAAAGTGGGGCAAAGTGTGCCCAAAATTAAAAGTCATTGGAAGTTTGACTATGAGCGGATTTTAACCACTTTACAAAACCCATGAAATTGCATTATTTATCATTTTTTGTGGTAGAGGGTTTACAGCCATAAGTTAGAAAATTTTTTGTAGTACGTACACCATTTATTTATGAGGTGATTTAATGTCTGAGACAAAATACGCAAAAAGAGTAACGCCAATGGGTATTCCTCATACTCGTTTGGACGATTTACCCGATCTTATTGAGGTGCAAAAAAAATCATTTGAATGGTTTTTAACAGAAGGTTTAAAGGAAGAATTGCTTGCTTTTTCACCTATTAAAGACTATACAGGCAGATTAGAATTGCACTTTTTGCCAAATTATACTTTCGACAATGCGAAGTATACAATTGAAGAGGCAAGAATTCATGACGCAACTTATGCAAAGCAATTACGCGTTATGATTAGATTAGTTAACCGTGACAGCGGTGAAATTAAAGAACAAGAAGTTTACATAGGTGACATTCCTACAATGACTGACAAAGGTACATTCATTGTAAACGGTGCAGAACGTGTAATCGTTTCTCAAATCGTTCGTTCTCCTGGTGTATACTTCGACAAAACCATTTCTCCAAACGGAAAACGTTTGTATAACGCAACAATGATTCCAAACCGTGGAGCTTGGGTTAAATTTGAAACAGATTCTAACGATGTAATTCACGTTAAAATCGACAAAAACAGAAAAATATTAGCTGCAACTTTATTGAAAGCTATGGGTATTACTGTTGCTGAGATGGAATCAAAATTCACTCACTTTGATTTCTTAAAGAAAACTCTTGAAAAAGATACTGCAGAAACAACAGATGAAGCTTTAATAGATTTGTACAAAAAATTAAGACCGGGAGATCCTGCATCTCCTCAAGGCGGACGTCAAATTTTAGAATCAAGATTCTTTGATGCTAAAAAATATGATATCGGTCGTGTTGGTCGTTATAAATTAAACAGAAAGTTGAATTTGAACATCCCTAACAATCAAAGAACTTTGACAGTTGAGGATATTGTTTCAACTATTGAATATTTGATTAATTTAACATATGACGAAGGTACATTGGATGATATTGACCACTTGGGCAACAGAAGAATTCGTTCAGTTGGCGAACTTCTTCAAAACCAATTCAGAGTTGGTCTTTCAAGAATTGAAAGAATAGTTAAAGAAAGAATGACTCTTCAAGATTCTGAAACATTAACTCCGTTGAATCTTTTGAACACTAAACCGTTAGTTGCTTCATTAAAAGAATTCTTCGGTTCATCTCAATTATCTCAGTTCATGGATCAAACTAACCCGCTTGCTGAATTGACTCACAAAAGACGTATTTCAGCATTAGGGCCAGGCGGTTTGCAAAGAGAAAGAGCAGGTTTCCCTGTTCGTGATATTCACCCTTCTCACTACGGACGTATTTGTCCTATTGAAACTCCGGAAGGACCAAACGCAGGTTTGATTGGTTCACTTGCTACTCACGCAAGAGTTAACGATTATGGTTTCATCGAATCACCATTCTTTGTTGTAAAAGATGGCGTTGTAACAGATGAAGTTGTTTATATGACAGCTGATGCCGATGAAAACTATCGTTGCGCTCCTGCCGATGTTAAATTGACTAAGGACAGAAGATTTGTAGAGGATGTTGTTCCTGCAAGATATCGTTCTGAATTCATTATGACAGAAGCATCAAAAGTTGACTATGTTGGTGTATGTCCTATTCAGATTATCTCAGTTGCGACATCAATGATTCCGTTCATTGAACACGACGATGCTAACCGTGCATTGATGGGTTCTAACATGCAACGTCAAGCAGTACCTCTTTTGATTACTGAACGTCCAAGGGTAGGTACAGGTCTTGAATCTCGTGTAGCAAAAGACTCAGGTATGGTTATCGTTGCTGATGTTGACGGTACAGTTGAAAGAGTTGTCGGTGAAGAAATCGTAATAAGAGATCAACACGGCAAAGCTCATTCATATATGTTGATGAAATATGTAAGAAGTAACCAAGATACTTGTATTAATCAAAGACCTATTGTTCACGAAGGTGATAAGGTTAAAGCAGGGGATGTAATTGCAGATGGTGCTTCTACATGCGGCGGTGAACTTTCATTAGGTAAAAATATTTTGGTAGCTTATATGCCTTGGGAAGGTTATAACTATGAAGACGCGATTTTACTTTCTGAAAGATGTGTACATGATGATATTTTCACATCATTACACATTGAAAAACTGGAAATCGAAGCTCGTCAAACAAAACTTGGACCTGAAGAAATTACTCGTGAAATTCCGAATGTTTCAGAAGATGCACTTCGTCATTTGGATGAACGCGGTATTGTTCGTATTGGTGCCAGAGTTTATCCTGATGATATTTTGGTTGGTAAAGTTACACCGAAAGGTGAATCTGAACATCCGCCTGAAGAAAAACTTTTAAGAGCAATCTTTGCTGAAAAAGCAAGAGATGTAAAAGATAATTCATTGAGAGTTCCGCACGGCGGCGGCGGCAGAGTACTTGACGTTAAAGTATTCGATAGAGAAAAAGGTGACGAATTGCCACCTGGTGCAAACACTGTTATTAGGGTATATGTTGCACAAAAACGTAAAGTATCTGTCGGTGATAAACTTTCAGGACGTCACGGAAACAAAGGTATTGTTTCAAGAATTCTTCCAAAAGAAGATATGCCGTTCTTGCCTGATGGTACTCCTGTAGATATCGTATTGAACCCACTTGGTGTTCCTTCTCGTATGAACGTAGGTCAGACTTACGAATTATTGTTAGGTTTGGCAGCATACTTGACAGGTAAACACTATGAGGCTCCTTCATTCGATGAAATGTACGGTGAAAATGAATCAGAAATCGTTACAAAAGGCGAACTTTTAGAAGGTATCAAAAAATCAGGTGCTGACTGGGTTGGCGAAGACGGTAAGGTTACACTTATTGATGGTAGAACCGGTGAACCGTTTGACAGACCTGTTGCAGTTGGTTTGACATACTTCTTAAAACTTGTTCACTTAGTTGACGATAAGATTCACGCTCGTTCAACAGGTCCTTATTCACTTGTTACTCAACAACCGTTAGGTGGTAAAGCACAATTCGGTGGCCAGAGATTCGGTGAAATGGAAGTTTGGGCATTAGAAGCTTACGGTGCTGCATATACTCTTCAAGAAATGCTAACTATCAAATCAGATGATGTTAACGGTAGAAATAGAGCTTATGAAGCAATCGTTAAGGGTGATAATATCCCAAGACCTGGTATTCCGGAATCATTCAAGGTACTTGTAAGAGAATTGCAAAGTATTGGTTTGGATATTACGGTAGCGAAGAAAGACGGAACAGAAGTAGATTTGATGACAGATATGGACGACTTGAGAAAAGCTGCTCCAAAAAGAACTCTGTCAGATGTTGATTCAGAGTTATTGAATATCAATTTCTTTGAAACACCAACTACTTTTGGTGATCTGTAGTAAATTTTTGGCGGGGATTATTCCCCGCACAACATAAAGGAGAAAATTAAAACAATGTCAACAAGTATAGATTATTTTGACTATATACGAATAAGTATAGCGTCTCCGGAAAGGATTCTTCAGTGGTCACACGGTGAAGTAACAAAACCGGAAACAATAAACTACCGTACATTAAAACCGGAAAGAGACGGCTTATTCTGCGAAAGAATTTTCGGGCCTACAAAAGACTGGGAATGTTATTGCGGTAAGTATAAAAGAGTAAGACACAAAGGTATTATATGTGAACGCTGCGGTGTTGAAGTTACAGATTCAAAAGTAAGACGTCACAGAATGGGTCATATCAAATTGGCTGCCCCTGTTTCACATATTTGGTTCTTGAAAGGTATTCCTTCATATTTAGGTTTACTTTTGGATATGACTTTGAAAAACCTTGAACAAGTTATCTACTTCAACAGCTATGTTGTATTAGATGGCGGTGATTCAGATTTCAAAAAACTTCAATTGTTAACTGAAGAAGAATATGAAGATTATATGGCAGAACACGAAGATTCTACTTTGAAAGTAGGTATCGGTGCTGAAGCTATTAAAGAACTTCTTTCAGAAATTGATATAAAGGCTTTGGCAGAAGAAATCAGAACAGAATTAGAAGGTAATGTTTCTGCACAAAAGAAAGCTAAATTAATCAAGAGATTAAGATTATTAGACAATTTAATTTCATCAGATACAAATCCTGCTTGGATGATTATGGATGTAATTCCTGTAACTCCTCCGGATTTAAGACCAATGGTACAATTGGACGGCGGCAGATTTGCAACATCTGATTTGAATGACTTATACAGACGTGTAATTAACAGAAACAACCGTTTACAAAGACTTTTGGAAATGGGAGCTCCTGAAATTATCGTTAGAAACGAAAAGAGAATGTTACAAGAAGCAGTTGATGCTTTGATTGATAACGGCAGACGCGGAAGAACAGTTGTTGGCCCTAACAACAGAGCATTGAAATCTTTATCTAACATTATTGAAGGTAAACAAGGTCGTTTCCGTCAAAACTTGTTAGGTAAACGTGTTGACTACTCCGGTCGTTCAGTTATCGTTGTAGGTCCTTCATTGAAATTAAATCAATGTGGTTTGCCAAAAGAAATGGCTATCGAATTATTCAAGCCGTTCGTAATTAATAAATTAATAGAAAGAGGATACGTTCAAAATATTAAATCTGCTAAGAAGAAGATTGAACGTTCGGATCCTGTCATCTGGGATATCTTAGAAGAAGTTATTGACGGACATCCGGTATTATTGAACCGTGCTCCAACCCTTCACAGATTAGGTATCCAAGCATTTGAACCAAAATTGGTAGAAGGTCGTGCAATCCAGTTACATCCGTTAGCATGTACAGCGTTCAACGCAGACTTCGACGGTGACCAAATGGCTGTTCACGTTCCGCTATCAATTGAAGCTCAGGCTGAAGCAAGAATGTTAATGCTTGCTACTAACAACTTACTTGCTCCTGCAAACGGAAAACCAATTGTTTCTCCTTCACAGGATATGGTCTTGGGTATGTATTACTTGACTACTATGAAAGACCCTAATCAAGAAGTTCAAGGTTATTTCTACAGCTTTGAAGATGCAATTGCAGCTTTTGAAGTAAAAGTAATCAAACTTCACGACAAGATTGTTGTTAGAGATGAAAAAGGTGAAAGAATTGAGACTACCGTTGGTAGAATTATCTTTAACCAAGAAATTAGAAAAGCACTTGTATAGTAAAAAATAGATTCTTCGGGTTCGTCATTCAGAGCCCGAAAGAGCGAAGAATCTCATAGATGAACCCTCTGAATGACAATAAAAGTAGTAGGTTGGGTTAAATCCCAACAATAAAAAGGAATAACGAAATGGAAATGACATATACACATGCAAAGAAAACACCTGATTTCATTAACAAACAGATGGACAAGGGTTCTTTAAAGAAGCTGTTAGGTCAAATGTATTTGGAATATGGCGGAGCAAAAGAAGCTAATCTTGCAGACTCATTAAAAGCATTGGGTTACAAATATGCAACTGTTTCCGGTACAACAATTTCAATTGCAGACTTATCAGTTCCACCTGAAAAGAAAGCGTTATTGAAAGAGGCAGAAAAGGAAATTGAAGTATCACAAAACAGATACTTAAAAGGTGAAATTACCGAAGTTGAAAGATATACAAAGGTTATCGATACTTGGGCAGAAACAACGGCAAAATTGACTGAACAGGTTGTAGAAAACTTTGACAAATTGAATCCGGTTTATATGATGGCATTCTCCGGAGCCCGTGGTAACTTGTCACAGGTTTCACAGTTAGTTGGTATGCGTGGTTTGATGGCTGATACACAAGGTCAGATTATCGACTTACCTATTAAATCTAACTTTAAAGAAGGCTTATCAGTTACCGAATATATTATTTCATCTTACGGTGCAAGAAAAGGTCTTGTAGATACAGCGTTAAAAACAGCCGATTCAGGTTATTTGACTCGTCGTTTGGTTGACGTTGCTCAAGATGTTATAATTAGAGATGAAGATTGCCATACTGATAAATACATTGATTTAAAACCTATTACAGATGGTGATGCAGTTGTGGTTCCATTGATTGACAGACTTTTAGGAAGAACTGTTGCTCAAGATATTACAGATGCAGAAGGTAATGTAATTATCACTAACGGTACAACATTAAATAGAGACGATATTAAGAAAATTTCAAATCTTGATTTGCAAGAATTGAAAGTACGTTCTGCATTAACTTGCGGACTTGAATACGGTGTATGCCAAAAATGTTATGGTTGGGCAATGACAACTCAAAAATTGGTTGATGTTGGTGAATCAATCGGTATTATTGCTGCTCAATCAATTGGTGAACCTGGTACACAGTTAACAATGAGAACATTCCACACCGGTGGTGCTGTTGGCGTTAAAGAAGCTATGAAAGAAATCAAAGCTCACGAAGCAGGTACCGTAATTTCTAAGATTAAAACAAGAGAACTTAGAACCCGTCACGGTGATGTTGTTCAAGTTGCAATGTATGAAGCTGATTTAGAAGTTAAAGGCGAAAAAAGAACTACTAAATATCACATTCCTGCAGGTGCAACAGTATTTGTTAAAGATGGTGACAAAGTTACTAAGGGCTTTAAAATGGCTGAACATGCTCCTCAATCAAGCAGTGATTCAAGCCGTTTAACTGAAAAAGCTCAAAAGGATATTATTTCTGATATCAGTGGTGAAGTTGTATTTGAAGGCTTCAAGGCTGACGAAAAGAAAGACAGACAAGGTAACATCTTAAGAACTACAAACAAACAAGGTATTGTTTGGGTTATGGGTGGTGATGTTTATTCACTTCCTGCAGGTTCTAAGGTGCTTGTAAAAGATAAACAAGCTGTTACTGAAGGTGAAAAATTAGCTGAAACTCTTACAATCTGCGAACACGGCGGTGAAGTTAGAGTTGGAAGCGATTTAGTTATTGAAGATGATAAATTTGACGGTAAAAAGATTAAAAAGATTGTTTCAGGTAAAGAATTAACAATCGTTATTGCATCTTTGAGCCCTGCAAATGCTTCATTTGAGCAAACTAAGAAAGAACAAATCTGGACAGTTGATAAAACCGGTGAAAAATATATTGTTAAAGCTCTTGTTGATACAACAGTTGAAAACGGTATGATTATTGCCGAACTTATTGATGATGAATGTTCAGTATCTTCTTCAGGTGAAATCAGATATGTTGATGTTGAAGTTGATGAAAATCAAATTATTACAAAACCTGGTAAGGTTGTATTTATTCCTGAAGAAATTCACCAAATCAATAAAGATTCTACTTTGAAGATGGTTGAAAACGGAACAGCAGTTACTGCGGGTACTGAGGTTGTAAAAGATGTATACTGTCATATTGACGGTGTTGTTGAATTCAAAGAATACAACGATGTAATTCACGAAGTTACAATCAGACCTGGTCAAGTTCATACTTTATCAAGCATTCAAGAATTGAAGGTTGATGAAGGTGAAGTAATTAAGAAAGGTACAGTAATTGCAGAAGGTATTAAGGCAAAAGCTACTTCTGTTGTTACAATTATGGATTCTTCTGTTGATGAATTGGCATCTATTGATGATTTGGATGAAGAAATGGATGCTTCTATGGGTCTTGATGAAGAATCAATCGAAAATCAACCTGTACAAATATTGGTTAGACCTGTTCAAGTATTGGATATTGAACCAAAGGATGTATCTATCAAATTTGAATCTACTGATGAATTGATTGATATTGTTCCTGTTACTCAATTACAATACAAAGACGGTGCAAGAGTTAGAAATATAGACGGTGCAACAATTACAAGAACAAGTTTAGTTCTCCAAATGCAAGGTTATTTATCTCACTTAAAAGGTGTTGTAGAACTTGATTCTAAAGGAGAATTGAGAGTTGTTGTATTAGAAAACTTGATTGTTCGTCGTGAGCTTGAAGGTTCTAATGCGAAATCACTTCAAACAGAACTTCTTGTAAAAGACGGTCAAGTTATTGAACCAAAAACACCGGTTGCTAAAACTCAATTGCTTGCAATGCATGATGCAGTTGCATCAATCAAAGATGGTGACGAAGAAGCAAGAAGATTGCTTTTAATCTCAGAAGATTCCTTAACAACAGTTTCTGTAAAAGGTAAAGCTGCCGTTAAGAAAGGTGATATGGTTAGAAGTGAACAAGTTCTTGCAGATAGCGGTGAAACAGCTCCTGTTTCAGGTATTGTAACAGAAGTTTCAAAAGGCAAAATCGCTATCAGAATTGGTCGTCCATATTTGATTAGTCCTGGTACAATGCTAATTGTAAACTCAGGAGCTTTGGTACTAAGAGGCGATTTACTTGTATCTTTGACTTATGAAAGAGAAAAAACAGGTGATATCGTTCAAGGTTTGCCAAAAGTTGAAGAACTTTTGGAAGGCAGAAGACCAAAAGATTGTGCAATCCTTGCTGAATATGACGGAACAACTAAGATTGAAGTTGATGAAAACGGTTTCCCTAGATTATATTTAATTGATGATGAAAACGGAACATCTTCTGAAATCAAATATACTATTGATGCTAACGTAATTGTTTCAAACGGTCAAAAGGTTGTTAAAGGACAAGCGTTGACATCAGGTTCTCCTGATCCGCATGATGTAATGCGACTCAGAGGTCCGGAAGCTGCTCAACAATACTTGGTTGACGAAGTACAAAGAGTATATCGTTCTCAAGGTGTTGAAATTTCTGATAAACACATCGAAGTTATTGTTCGTCAAATGACTAAGAAAGTAAAAGTTATTGACGCAGGCGATACTAATTTGTTACCTGGTGAATTGATTGAAGTTCAAACATTTGAAAAAGAAAACAAAGATGCGCTGGATGCAGGTAAAACTCCGGCTACTTGTGAACACATGTTATTAGGTATCACAAAGGCTTCTTTGAATACTGAATCATTTATTTCAGCAGCTTCATTCCAAGAAACAACAAGAATTCTTACAGAAGCAGCTGTTGAAGGTAAAAAAGACTTGTTAAGAGGTTTGAAAGAAAACGTTATTATCGGTCGTTTGATACCTGCAGGTACAGGCTTCCATCACCTAATCAATGCAAACGAAGAGCGTGAAAAGGAAGAAAGAAAACAAGCAGCAAGCCAAAGAAATCAGGCAAGAAAACCTTCCGCAATTTTGGAAGAAATTGAAGGAATGTTCGGGGCTCCTGAATTCAGCTTAGATGAAGGCGAAGGTGAAGAATAATCTTCTAATTATATAGAAAAATAACCCTTACCAAATGTGGTGAGGGTTGTTTTTTGCCCAAAATGTTTATAAACTGTTATTCTTATAGTAATTATATATTTTTATTAAGTAAAAATATATTTTCCTACTTGACTGAGATATATTAGAGGATATACTAGAAGTGTACATATTAAGTTTATATGAAAAAGGAGTGTGTAATGAAAGTTTTACCTATTAATACGTTGGGTTATTATTCAAATCACAGACAAACTCAACCCCAACAAAATTCATCCAATGTTCATTTTAATGGCCTTTCAAAATTATTAAGCCAAAAGACTTTTGCGGATGGACAAAAAGAAATTGAAGCAATGTTGGCAAAGAAAAGATCTGCAACATCAAGTAAATTTGTAGGCGAATTGCCTCATTATGTTATCAATAAAATTGCTCTGGCAGATCGTTCAAAAGCAATTCCTGAAATAATGTCAGCTTTTCAATCAGTTGCAAAAGCAATCAGAGGTTATACAGTTTCTGATGCTGCGCAACGTCCGGATTTTGCAAACGATATTTTAACAAATATATTCCGTAAACACGGAGTTTTATCAAACAAAGAGTCAATTAATTTAAAATATTTAGGTACCGGTCCTAACTCTAAAACGTTTGTATTAGAAGGTATTCAGGATCCTAAAAATGAAGATCAATACTTATTAAAAGTTTATCACCAATTATATAATCCAAAATGGCATGCTGCAAAAAGAAATGGTTTGCATGCAGAGTTAAATAATGCTATGTATTGGCGTGCACATGCAGGACTGGAAACTCAAAAAGGTAAATTCTTCTTTGGAGATCTTGATTCCGGTTTTATGTTAACAAAATATCTTCATAATGATGTAAAAGCTCCTAAAAAAGTTGTTGATCCGTATAAATACGGTATTGTATATGATGAAAGAACACCTCAAAATATTCTTTTAAATATACATGATTCAACTGTAAATGGATATAATTACAGATACTCAGGAATGGCTGTTGTAAATAAAGTTAAAAATTCTGATAAAGAAGCAAGATACTTTATGGAACAAGTTAAAAGATCAGGTTATACAATAGTAAATAAAAAACTTAAACAAATGTCACCTGAAAAACTTGCATCTATGGGTCTTGAAAAACAAGGTAAAAAGCTTGTAATTGTTGATAAAAAATTATTTGCAGAAGCAAACTTGATAGAAAATAATGGCGAAGTAAGACATATTAACAATCAAAAGCGTCTTGAATACTGGAAAGATCAAATGGCTGCGGCTAAAAAATCAGAAAGTAAAATAGCAGGCTTGGCTATGGGTATTAAACATTTACCGGCAAATTCAAGGGTAGAATGTTTGCAAGAATGCTTACAATACAATATGCCAAAAGTTGATCAAGGACTTGCATATTTATTGAAATATTTACCAACAGAAGAGTCTATGAAATACTTTGATGTATTGATGAGACGTGGAAATTCTGAAACACAAACAATTTTGCTAAATGAAATTCCTTTATTGTCAAAACGCAAACATACAGGTATTAAAGTTGCAGATGATATCAATGTATCACCGGCTGATGTTGTTGCAGAAAGAGTTGAAAAATATTATGAACTTGCAATGAAATCAGTAAATAATGATGCGGTTGAACATTTGGCAAGCTTTATTAAGTTGTTACCGGAATCTTCAAAATATAAATACTATAAACTTTTACATAATATTGATGTACCGGCAATGCACGAAAGATTAGATTGGAATAAAGAAAGTGTTCCGATGCATGTAAAAGTTCGTATGTTAAAAGACGGTCTTATTGATGAATATGCTTTAGGTGAAACATATGAACATCTTCGTTTGGCAGGTATGTCTCAAGAACAAGCATTAAGAATTTTAGGATTTACCCAAAGGTAGATACTATAAGTTTTTAAGATATCATATAAAGTAAAGGCGTTTGGGATATATCTCATACGCCTTTACACTATGGTAATTTTTTTATAGAATTAGTTTATGATTTACTTTTTTTATGGGGATGAAGAATTTAATATTTCAAATGAAATCAAGAAATTAAAGGATAAGCTTGATAAAAATTTTATTCAAATGGCTTATAAAGAAATAAATAATCCTAAATTTCCGGATTTAATTGCTGCGGTTTCATCTCAACCTATGATGTTTGGCAAGATGCTTGTTGTTATTGATTGTATAAAATATTTTAAAAGTAAATCAGATGATGAGGGTGGTTTTGATGATAAAGAATTAAAGCAGCTTGAAGATGCTTTAGAAAATCATAATGAAAATTTGGATATAGTATTTAGGGCTTATGCTGAGCCTGACAGTAAAAAGAAAACGTCGATTGATAAAAGAAAAAAAATATTTAAAATTTTATCAAAATATAATTCTCAAGAATTTTCTCAAATTCCGTCATATAAGACTGATGAACTTGAGTCTTGGATTAAAGCACAAGCTAAAAAACACGATTTAAAAATAGAAAATGATGCAGTTTCTTTGCTCTTATTACAGGTGGGTTCAAATTTGCGGCTGCTTGATTCGGAACTTGAAAAATTAAAAGTTTTTGTTAAAGATAAGCCTGCAACAAAAGATGTTGTAAAAGAGATTTGTGTAAATAATGATGATTTGTTTGCATTTGTCGATTATTTATCAAGCGGAAATACGTCAAAGGCTCTTAGTGAATATCAAAAATTACTTATGACAAGACATCCTTTGGCAATATTGTCTGTTTTACACACTATGCTGCATACAAAAATTCAAATTAAAGCAAATTCACTTCATTATTCTCCTGATGAAATTGCGAAGATGATTAATATGCATCCTTACAGAGTGAAACTGGAGATGAGCAAATTGAAAAATATTTCACTTAAAAATCTAGTGAAATTAAAAGAAAATTTGACAGCAGCGGAATATAAGATTAAAACCGGTAAATCATCTTTGTCACCCGAAAGAGAGGTAGAGTATGCCTTATTACAATAATTCAGTGGAAGAAAAATATCCGCAAATAATAGAATATTTTAGATCAGGAATTTATGATGAAAGAAAAAGTATTGGGCATTGTCTTTTGTTGTGGGGCGGAGATATAACTGCACAGTGTGAGATAGCTCTCGAAATAGCAAGAATGCTTAATTGTAAGAATAATGGTGAAATGGATTGTGATTGCCAAAATTGCCGTTGGATAAGAGAACAAACTCATCCGGCTGTTAAAATTTATACAAGATTAGATTTTAAAGAAGCTTCATCTTCATCAGATGATGAGGAAAGTTCAACAGGTAAGAAAAATATTACTGTTGAACAGGCAAGGGCTATAATTAGTGAACTCGCTGTCAGCAGTGATTATCATAGAGTTTATATTTTTTGTGACAGGGATGAGGATGGCAATCTTTTACCAATAAATAAAATTAATTTCCCTGAAGTTACTTCAAATGCTTTATTAAAAACTTTTGAAGAACCTCCGAAAAATACGACTTTTATTTTTCTAACTAAAGATAAGACAGATGTGATTTCTACTATTGTATCAAGGGCACAATCGTTTTTTATACCTTCTTTTTGCAAGGAGGATAACAATTTTGATATAGTTGAAAGTTTGATTTCTAATTATTGGACATTTAGTAAAAATGATGTTCTTTCTTTTGAAGAAAAACTTTTAGATTTAATATCAGAAAATGATGCTGTTCTTGTGCTTACTCAACTTCAGAATTATATGGTCTCAATCCTTAGCCAAAATTTTGATAATAAAGTTTTATTTAATAAAATAATGCAAGATTTAAAATACGTAGAAGATGCTAAAAGACAGGTTTCATTAACTCCTGCGATGAATATTCAAACTGTGTGTGAAAATTTGAGTTTCAAATTATTTTTATCCTAATTTCTAATCCTTATTAACTATTTTACATGGGGGGAGTTATGTTGTATAATAGGGCAAAAGGAGCTTTATGTTAAGGGATTACAATAAAACTGATGTTATTGTTGTCGGTGCAGGACCTGCGGGTGTGTCTTGTGCAATTACTTTGGCAAGAGCCGGTAAAGAGGTTGTGCTGATTGAACGCGGAACATTTGCCGGCAGTAAAAATGTTTTTGGCGGGGCTATATATACGCAGCCGACTAAAGAAATTTTCCCGAATTTTGAAACTGAAGCTCCTGTCGAACGCAGAAATATTGCACATAATTTTATGATTTTGGGGGAAGAAGATTCTACAACAATTTCATATAGAAAAAATGATAATGTAAGTTATTCTGTAATTCGTGGAAAATTTGACCGCTGGGCAGCACAAGAAGCTAAAAAAGCCGGTGTCACATTAGTTGAGGAAACAGTTGTTAGAAATCTTATTAAAAACGGTACAACTGTTGTCGGTGTTCAAACAGAATTAGAAGATTATTATGCAGATATTGTTGTTTTGGCAGATGGGGTAAATTCACTTCTTGCAAAACAAATTAAATTAAGAAAAGAAATTGAACCAAAAGATGTGGCGCTCAGTGTTAAGGAAGTCATAAAACTTGATAAAAATATTATTAATCAAAGGTTTAATCTTCAAGATGAACAGGGCGCGATTGGTGAAATTTTTGGCGGCCCAATGCTTGGTATGCTTGGTCTTGGGTTTATGTACACCAATAAAGAGTCTGTAACTATAGGTTTGGGTGTTACATTGAATGACCTTGTTGAGAATAATTACCGCCCATTTGAGATTTTGGAATCTTTAAAATCTCATCCTGCGATTGCACCGCTTATTGAGGGTGGTACTTTAGAGGAATATAGTGCACATTTAATTCCGGAAGGCGGCTACAAAAAAATTCCTAAACTTTGTGATAATGGAGTTATGATTGTTGGGGATGCCGGCATGCTTGTCAATAATTTGCACTGGGAAGGTACAAATCTTGCCATGATTAGCGGCAAACTTGCCGGAGAAACTGCTATTGAAGCATTGAATTTAGGGAGTTTTTCAAGAAAAACTCTTCGTTTATACGAAAAGAAATTGAAAGAAACTTTTGTATTGAAGGATTTGAAAACTTATAAAGATTTAATGGATGTTATGCATCAAAGACAGAAAGCATTTCTAAGTTATTATTTGACGAAAGTAAACTCTTTCTTTGAAATGTTTACGTCAGTAAATAGTGTTCCTAAAAAAGAGAATTATCATAAATTTATAAAAAGTATATTTACTGACAGAAAAATCTCAGAGCTGTTTAAAGATGCCTGGGCAATAGTAAAACTTTTATGGAGTATTTTGGTATGAATATAGATAAAAAATTATATACACTAAAATATTCTCCGGATACACAATCTCATCTTCATCCAAATCAAGAAGATTGTAAATTGTGCAATAGCAGATGTTGCACGTATATTTGCCCTGCAAAAGTTTATGAGTGGAATGATGAAAAGCAAGAATTGATTATAAATTATGAAAATTGTTTAGAATGCGGTGCCTGTCGTATTGCTTGTGAGCGTAAATCGCTTGAATGGGAATATCCGAAAGGCACAAAAGGTGTAATGTTTAAAAAGGGCTAGAAATATATAAGGAGAATGGAAGATGAAAGAAGAATATTCAAATCAACACAGACGCTGGTATGATCAAGATCCTGTCTTATCAGAAGCAGTCAGAACTTTAGAAGAAACTGATGACCAAACTCAAATTCGTGTAGCTTTAAATTTGATTAAAATCATTATTGAACACAACATTGAAGATGAAAAATTTGAAGCGGTTGATGATATTATTAACGCAGTAGGTTCAGGGCTTGATGATAATCGTAGAGGACGCTGGTACGACATTGATACAACTCTTAGAACCGCTATGAATATGCTTCAAAATTGCCCTGCAGAAACTCAAAAAGTTATTGCAAAAGAAATGGCAAAAATGGTTGTTGATAAAATTAAAACTGATGAAGATGAAGAAGAATAAATAATAAATAATAAATAATAAAAAGGCTCATTTTACAATGAGCCTTTTTTATTATAATTTATCCCTCAATGGGTTCAGTTTCTTCCGGTGGGTCGTTTTTGATAAGGTGCAATTTTGTTATTCTTGCTCCGTCAATTTCTTTTACAGTAAATGTGAAATCTTTATAATTAACCATATCATCAACTTTTGCAATACGTTCAAGCTCTTTAACTACAAGGCCTGCAACGGTATCAACATCTTCCACTTCCAATTCCTCTTCAGGCATATCAAAGAATTTTGCAAGTTCATCAAGCCTCATTGTGCCGTTTACAAGGTATTGATTTGGTTTAATTTCTCTTATATCAATTTCTTCATCTATATCAAATTCGTCCTGTACATCACCAAAAATCTCTTCCAAAACGTCTTCCAATGTAATTATTCCGGATGTTCCGCCAAACTCATCAACTACAACTGCCATCTGAGCTCTTTGTTTTTTGAACATCAATACCAGCTTGTCCAAAGTAATTGTTTCAGGAACAAGTTCTATTTTTCTTTGGAATTTTTCAATAGGACAAGTTTCATTATTTAATGATTTTTGGAACAAATCTTTAACGTGTACAAAACCTGTTATATGGTCAATATCACCATCATATACAGGATAGCGTGTATATTGATTTTCTGATGCAAGTTGATTTAGTTCTTCCATTGGCATTTCCAAAGGAACACAAACCATATCTGTTCTTGGGGTCATAACTTCGTGTGCAGTCAGGTCTGAAAACTGAAATACGTTGTGAAACATGTCTTTTTCAGTTTCATTCAAAACCCCTTCATCATAACTTGTATCAACAAGCAAATCTAAATCATCAATCGTATGTACTGATTTTAGCGAAGGATTGACAGGAATTCTTAGCATTTTAAGTATTCCGTTGCAAGATTTATTTAATAACCATACAAATGGTCTTGATACTGTCATAAAAGCGTTCATCGGTTTTGCAACATGCAGGGCAATTTTTTCAGGATATTGCAGTGCAATACATTTTGGCACTTGTTCTCCTATAACAACATGTAAGAATGTTATTACCAAGAAAGCAATTACCGCAGTGACTAATTGAGCGATATAAGCATTCGCAGGAGAAACACTTCCTAAAATAGGATTCAGCATTTTTTCAACAGTCGGAGATCCAAACCAACCAATACCGATACTGGCAATTGTTACTCCGACTTGAACCGCTGCAATAAAGAAATTAACATCCTCAAGTGCTTTTAGTGCAAGTTTAGCATCAATGTTGCCCTCTTTTGTCATCTGCTCAATCTTAGCTTTGCGGGCTCTTACAACCGCAAACTCTGCAGAAACAAAGAAAGCATTAACTAATAATAAGAAAAATACTATAATCCAGTTTAAAATAATTATACTAAGACTCGGGTCGCTCATTACTCTTTCTTTTATCCGTCCTTTAGCTTTAATTATATTAAAATAATACTAAAATTGCAAGTTTAACCAAATATTATAAAAACCGAAATAAGGGCAAAAAGAAAGTCTCATCAATTGATAAGACTTATAAATATACATTTACCCCACACACATATTACCATACAAAAATATTAAAGTCAATACATGTGAGGTGTATGTATGTTAAAAGTTATTTACAAAGAAAATTATGCGCTTTTACGTTCTTTTTCAGGAGGGCCGACAGTTTCTAATAACGTATCAATAACTTTTGGCATTTGACAGATAAATGAATAATGGCCGCCGGAAAGAGAACATTTTTTGCAATCGGAATTGATATAATAACATTCCAATGCTTGTTGAGTCCAGTTTTGAGTAATGGATTCCGATATTTCATCGTTTGCCGGTGAATAAAAATCTCCCTCATTTCCCAAGAAATTATTCATAATTGTCTCCCCAGTTATTCCTAACCCAACTTTATTTTAAATAATAATTGATAAAAATGTATCCTACGTATGATTGATTTTTTGTTAATAAATTTTAGATTGTTAATTTTTGGTTAAAAAAACGGGATTTGTTTTAAAACGGGTAAATAATATTAATGTAGATGAGAAATGAACAAACAAGAAATCGAAAGGAGTGTTAAGTTATGAGATTTTTAGTTAAACAAACACCGGACAATTTTATTAAATCCGTAAACGATGAAATCAGTTCTATTCTAAACAGACATTTTGATGATTTGTACCCGGAAAGTACTCAAGATTTATCAATGCCTATCGAGATTTGTGACAAAAAAGACGAATATGATATCCGTGCTGAATTGCCGGGAGTAAAAAAAGAAGATTTAGATATTGATTTGAATGAAAATTATTTGACAATTCATGCAAAGAAAGTTGAAGAACATAATGAAGAAGATAAATCACATAGGAAATCTGAATTTCAGTATGGTGAATTTTCAAGAATGATTTATTTACCACAAGATGTTGATTATGAAAAAATTGATGCTAAATTAGAGCACGGAGTATTAAAAATTAAAGCTCCAAAACTTGAAAAATCAAAAGATGCGGTCAAGAAAATTACCGTAAAGTAAACAATTAAATGTTCAGCGGGAAATCTGATTTCAGATTTCCCGCTTTGTTATTTAAAAATTATAGTTTTTCAAACCCCGGCGAGTATGAAGGAAGTGATTTATATCCGGAATTTTGCATTACGGATTTTTTAATGTATTGATTTGTGTAATTTCCTTTTTCCAGAAGTTTTTTAAGAGTATTTTCTCTTTTTACAAGAGCTGATGATGTATCGTTGCTTTCTGGGTATAATTTTACAATTTCTTCCCAAACCACAGCTTCCATTGTCCAGGCATAAGTTTCTTCTGCAAGTGAATTAAATTCATCCTGATGCAGTGCTTCATGGGATAGAAGTGCTGCTATTGCGCCTGCAGGGGCATCTTTGTGTTTTGTATTTATATATATGTATAATTTTTTCCCTTTTTTCCAACCAAGTGCATCAAAATTTGCATATTCCTGATTAATTTGGCTCAAGTCTTTGAATTCAATTTGAACAGGTTTTTGGGATAAGTTGCTGCCTAAGATTGCATTGCGGGAATACATACCTTTTGTATCTTTTAACATGTCCAGTGCAACGTAAAAAATTTCTTCTTTGCCGGTGCATTTGTATGCAGGGGTAATTTGTTTTATGTATGCAGGGGTATATTTTTTAGGGTATTGTTTTGGTACAATTTGATCGGTTAAATCCGTATCTTCCACCGCAAAAACACTTGTACCTACGGCAAGTAATGCTATTAGTATTAATGATTTGAATATTTGTTTAAATTCCATACTATCCTCATTTTGTCAACCTGATATCATGTATTATATTGATGATTTTGAGAAAGGCAAATTAATTTTTTTATTTAGTTTATTCGGTTGAGTTTAACCAATTCTGAATACTGATGTTTGTATTGGTTTGTATTATCAAGGCTTTCTGCTTCTGATATGTATTCAAGTGCTGTTTTGTAATCTTGCTTTTGTTTATAAAAATCACTCATTTGTGCATAATATTTCGGATTATTCAAATCGTATAATATAGCACGTTTCATACATTCAATTGCTTCATCAATATCGTTTGTTTTTTCTCTTGAAAGTGACAGATAATAGTACCCTTCAGAACAGTTTATATCAAGCTCAAGTGCATTCTGTGCGTATTCTTTTGTCTTTTCATAATCCTCTTTTAGATAGGACGATCTTGCACCTAATATGTTCCCGAATATGTAGTTTGGATTTATTTCTAAAATTTTATCAGCTATATTTTGAGCTTTATCGTAATTTTTTTCTTGAATATAAACTTCTGCTAAATCATTTAAATAGTCAAGATTTTTTGGATTTTGTTCTATTACTTGTTGAATAGTTTTTTCTGCTTTGTCGTATATGTTTAATTCTTTGTATATTCTTGCCAGAGATATTTTTGCAAGCGAATCTTGTGTATTCGCGGATACTGTATTTTCAAGAATATTTTTTGCTCCAAGTAAATCTTTATTTTTTGCAAGCAGTAATGCTTTTAGTACAAGGCTCTGTGTGTGTTTAGCATTTAGTGCTAAAACAGCATCATTTTCTTTTGCCGATTTTTGGTATTCGCCCATATCGTAATATAAGTACGCCAAAGAGTATCTGTAATCTAAATTGTCAGGCTGTAAGTATAATGCTTTAGAATATGCTTCTTGAGCTTCTTTGTACCAACCATTGTAAAAATATGCATTGCCTAAGTTATAAAAATAAGCAGATTTGTTGTTATCAAGTGATATTGCTTTTGAAAAATATTTTATGGATTCAATAAAATTCATATTTTCCAGTTCAAATAGTCCAAGATAATTTAAAATTTCAGGATTTTGTGTGTTGGCACTAATTCTGTTAAATATTTCTTTTGATTTTTCAAAATCGCCCTCATCAAATCTGATTTTACCCTCAAGTAACAGCGCGTTTTCATCATTATTATTACAACTTGCCAAAAGTTCTTTTGCCTTTTCAGTTTCGCCGTTTGTGTATAGCGCATTGGCATATTCGGACTTTATTTCGGAGTTAAAATATTCTGAATTGGTATATTTTTCTACTTCAGGGTATTGTTTTAATTTTAATAAAATTTTGATTAATTCTTTAAGATTTTCGTGATTTTGATTGTTATCAAATAGATTTTGGCTTATTTTCAGTGCCTCGTCAAGATTCCCTTGGCGTTCTTTTATTATAGCAAGAAGTTTTAAGGCATCTTGATAATTTGAGTTTAGGGCTATTACTCTATCAAGGTATTTTATAGATTTTTCATAATTATTTGATATAAAATACAATTCCCCTATTTGAAAAAGCACATCAATGTTATCATCCTCATATTCCAAGGCTTTGTATAACATTTCAATAGCATTTTTATATTGTTTTTGTTTTTTAAGTTCTGATGCTTGTTCAATATATTGTAAATATTCGTTGTTTTCCATATATAAGCTCGTTTCTATTCTTCGTCCACATTTTCCGGTATGAATGGTTGTTCCATAGGCGGAATGTCTTCTTGTTTTTGTTTGCCAAATTTAAAATTATTCCATTTCCAAAAAGTTTTTTTCTCTTTTGGCTGTTCAACTTTTTTATTAATTATGACTAAAACTTCGTCTTGACCGGCCATTTTCAGGTTGTTACGTGCAATACCTTCAAGGCTGTTGTCAGATGTAACCATTTTTCTTTCGGCTTTTAGGTCTTCGTTTCTCATTTTGGCTTGTTGCAGGTGATTTTCAAGTATAATGCTTTTGCTGTGGTATGAAATAATTTTACTAATATTAAGAATTGCTCCCCAACCTATCTGACACAAACAAAAAAGGAGCACAACGGTCAAAAATGAATAGTAAAATCCAACTTTTCTGTTGTATTTTTCTTTTTTATTGTTAATTTTTTGGTTATTATCCTTCATTAATCCCTCTTTGTGTCTATTATATGCCCTTTTGTCAGATTTTACAAATATTTTTTACAATTTGAAAATAGTGTAAAATCTAAATTGGCTTTTTAGTACATTGTTTTTGTCATCATAAGATTGACTTGCGCCTAAATCCAGACGCAGACGGTCGGTTTCTCTATTTCCAAAAGGATTTATAGAAAGAATAAATTCTGCTTTTTTGTTTTTTGTTATAGGGTTTGCAGATAGTCTTTCTATTACTGTTAAATATTGATTTAAGCGTAATTCCGGTGCGAAGTACAAATTATCAGTGTATGTGCTGTCTGTTGAGCTTAATGTTCTTGAGTATGTGGTTGTTAGAGCAAAACGTTTGTATTGATATTTTGAAAAAATTGAAGAAGAATTTTCAAGATCTCCTGTATCAATATATTGTCCAAAAGATGTTCCTGCACTGAATGCGCCCATTTGTTTTGTTCTGCTGCTATACATAGGGGCAATATTATATTCGGAAGAATTCAATTTTGAATATTGGTTTTGTATGAATAGCGGTGTTGTTTTTAGGTGTGAAAAATTTTGTTCTTCAATAGAGACAGGCTTTTTAATATTGAGTGTAATTAAACTGAAATCAGGAACTTCAAGCTCTATTCCTTCTTCTTCCTCCACATTATACTCTGCATAACCTTTTAATACGTCTGTGTACATGTCGCCTATGCTATAATCTTTGTCATAATCATAATTGTCATAATCTTCATATACAATAGGCGGATTTGTATCTGCGGTTATATCATCGCTTGTAATATCTTCTTGTTCTTGTTGTTTTTGCTCAGCAGTTTCTTCCTGCTCATTTTCATCATCATCAGGAAGTTGAAATTTGTATATGACGGTGCCGTTTTCACCCATCGTGTTTTCAGCTTCTTCTAAAATTGATGCTTTGCAGGGTAAAACGGTTAACATTATTATAATTAAAAGCAAACCGACTCTTCTCATACCTTTTATATTACTATATAATTTGTTTTTTATCAATAATGTTTCAAAAAACTATATCATTATTAAAACATTACAAATTGTAAAATATTTCGATTTTATGGTTATTTTGGGCAAAATTTTGGGATATTCATGTATACCATTTTCTTTTTCTTTATTTTCTCCTACACTAACCTTTTACCGGCCGTTTAAAAGCGGCTTTTTTGTTGCATAAAAAAACATGCAAATTGTTTGAAATTGCATGTCTTTTAATTTGATTATCTTATACTATCTTCTTTGTATATAGCATTTGTTGCTGATGTATTACTAATTTTAATTGATCCATCATAATAAAATTGAATTCTAAATGTATCGTACTTGTCGGCTGTGTGGTCGGTTCCATTACCTTTAGAGATAAAGTAATAATTATCAAGTTTAAAATCCCACATTGGTAAGTTATTTCTTGAGCCACTATCTCGGCGATTTGGTTTACTTGGGCCATTTACATCTACATATGCGTATAAGGCGCCAGCTTTTGGATTTCTAAAAGACCATACCATTTTATCCGGTGTTTCACAAAAATAGAATTTGCCGTAACATTCATCTGAAGTTGCTTCACCGGTAATTTTAGTTGTAGGTACTGCTTTAGTATTTCTACATCCCACTCTATCCATAAATAGTGTGATAAATTTTAATCCTCTTCGGCAAATTGCATTTCCATCGGTTCCTTCAAATTCTGTTTTTATTGAACCATCCTCATTATACTCATCTCCGACAGCGCTCCATCCTTGACAATTTGGATATTTGTATGGATTATTAAGCCCATCAGGATTTAAACTCCCAAATCCTTCATATTGGCCCTCAGAATTTTTTGGAATTTTATACGATATATCAGGATAGCAGTTCTCGTCATGTAGCATGTCATTTATAATTACACTTGCAACGTGGTGTGCTTTTTTAATTCTCATGACATTATCATTTGGGAGTAATCTTTTTGCAACCGGTGCTAAAATTCCGACAATTACACCTACGACTGTTAATGCAACTAATAATTCCGATAAAGAAAATGCCTTTTTCATCTAATAATTCCTCGCCTTTAGGATAGTCCCAAAATTTATTGTTAATATAATTATTATAAATTATTTTCAAGCAAAATTCAACCGTAAAAACCTTTATTATGAAATTATTGTGGCTAAATCATCTTCCATTAAACTGTGTTGAAACATTTCGCATTCTTTTGACAGGTTGTATATTTGAGTGAATTTTGGATGATTTAATACGTTCAAAATATCGCCGTTTAAGTATTCAATATTATAAAATTCATTGTTTTTATTTATTATTTTAACAATTCCGCATTCTTTAAATAAATCCAATAATTGTTCAACAACATCAACAGATTTACCCAAAAAACTTGCGCATCTTATTAGTTCAAGTTTCCCCCCGTTAGAATGAGATGCATATTTAACCATTCCGTTGAATGTTTGTACAAGTCCCTGCTCATCAAAGAATTTAGGCTCGTAATTCATAAAATGCAGCCCTTTTGGTTCTGATTTTTCAAGTATGTAATCGAGTGTTTTTTTATCAGACGGATAATCGAAAAACATGACAACATCACACTTCGGAATATCATTACGGGTAAAGGTTTTTGACGAAATTTCCGGGTATGATTTTATGGTATCTAAAATATACTTACTCTCAGCAAAAACTTTTATGTCTAACTTAGTTGTTTTCAGATAGTCATTAACATTAGTAAGGATACCTGTTTTGGTACGGTTGTCATATATTTTATATTTGCTTTTAGTTTGTGAGGCTTCTTGTTCGTTATCTAAAACTTCCGAATGAATATCATCAATAATCAGTTGGACAGAGATGTTTCCGTTGAATTCGTTTATCTGCGGGTGGAATGCAATATCTGCGCTGTCCCCTGCGCTCAAAGGAATATCACCTTTGCTCCACCATACTGAAGTGAATTCGTATGCATCTTTGCCCATGATAAGTCTTAGGTGCGAATTATCAGAGCCCATTAAGCGTTTTTGTTTAACTTTTAGGTTTTCTATTGAAAAAATAGGGCTTGGGTTGGACGCTCCAAAAGGTTCAAGTTTTGAAATTTCTTCAACCAAGTTAATTGTAATATCTTCAGGCTGCAATTTCAGATCAATTTTGATGTGAGGTTTAAGGTCTTGACCTTGAGTATAATTTTTAACAGACTCATTTAAGGCTTTTTTCACTTGTTCAAATTTCTCTTCATCGCCCTCAAAAGACAGCCCTGCAGCCATCTTGTGACCGCCAAAACCCTTGAATAGTTCTGCGTTTTCCGCAATTACATCATATAGAGGTACTCCTTCTATACTTCTTGCGGAACATCCGTACTCATGTGAGTCTTTTTTGTGTGTCATTAAGAATACGGGTTTATAGTATTTTTCAACCAATTTTGCGGCAACGATTCCTATAACTCCGCCGTGCCAATCTTCATGGGCAAGTATAATTGCAGGATCTTTGTTGCCTTCTTGTTGTACCAAGGCATCTGCTTGTTCAAATACTTCGGAACAAAGCGTTTGGCGAACAGTGTTGAGTTCATTCAATGTTGAAATTGCGACTTGAATTTCTTGCATATTGTCTGAAATTAATACTTTTAAGGCTGATTCTACTGTGTCTAATCTGCCTGAAGCGTTTATTCTTGGCGCTACTCCAAATCCTATATTTTCGGTTGTGACACCTTTTGTAATGTCGTATCCGGCGCTTTCTAAAAGCATTTTTAAACCTTGATGTTTGCCTTGAGATATAAGTTCAAGACCTTTTGTTACGAAATATCTGTTTTCGCCAAGTAATGGTACGACATCCGCCACAGAACCAACAGCAACAAACGGTAAAAGTTCATATATGAAATCAGTCTTGTTGTATTTTGTCAAAAGTGCCTGTGCAACTTTAAATGCAACTCCGCAGCCTGCTAAATATGTTAAATATTCTATTTGTTTTGAAGATAATTTTTCATCTAATGCGTATGGAGCTTTTGGGTTTACAATAGCGTAGGCTTCCGGTAAAACCTCCGGTGCTTCGTGGTGGTCTGTAATAATTACATCTATGGTTTTGAAACTGTTTACAAATTTTACAGCTTCCACATCTGATATTCCGCAATCAACAGAGATAATGACTTTTGGCTTAACTGTTGTCATTAATTTAACAAGAGCTTTTGTATCAAAACCGTGTCCTTGAGTTTCTCTGTCAGGTATAAAATAATGTACCTCCGCTCCTAAGTGTTTTAAAGTTTTGTATAATATTGATGTTGATGTGATGCCGTCAGCATCAAAATCACCGTATATTACGATTATTTCTTTATTTTCTATGGCTTTAGATAGTCTTTCTACTGTTTTTTTCATATCACAAAATGCGTATGGTGAAGTAAGTTCCATCTCTAAAGGGTTCAGAAAGTCTTTTATATCTTCATCAGTTATAATTCCACGTGATATGAGCAATCTTTTTATAAGTGATTTTTCTTCCGTTGCGCTGCTATCGTAAATCCATTCTTTTTTCATAAATCCCAAGTCCTTCTTTCTCTGATAATAGCATATAAAATCAGAATATTAAAAATCTTATGACAAATTAACATTTGAGTTTTTGCGTTTGGAATGTTAAAATTATTTTATGGATAAATTTTTGGTTAAGGATTTAATAATATATAGTTTAATTTTCGGGCTATTTTTCGGGGTATTGTCTATTGTACCTTATATTGGAGTATTTATGTTGATTTCAATATTACTGTTTTGTGCTCCTGTTGTTATGATATATATGATAATGGCCGGAAAATTGGATTTGACGACTATAAAGGATAGTATTATTTGGGGTGCTATATGCGGTTTCAGCGGTAATATTACATTTGCAACAGGTGCTTCAATTGTATTAGTGCTTTTGAAAATAGGATTTGATTATTCTTCTAACTATCTTTTAACTACTATGATTATGAATTCACCAATATGGCTAACTTTGGTGTGTATAATATTTTTAAGTACATTGGTTGCAACGACAAATGCTTTTTCAGGATTTATAACTTATTATATTTTGAATTTTGTTCGTGATTCTTATGAGCGAAAACAATTGCTTAATAAAGAAAAAAATAGTTTCAGGAATTATATGGAGTAGAAAATGGCTGAATTTAAATCAAAAATAAAACCGATAGAATGGATTGATACATATACAAGAATGGTAGATCAGACAAAATTTCCGGATAAGTATGAATATGTTGATATAAAAACCGGACAAGAAATGTTTGATGCTATAAAAACAATGATAGTTCGCGGGGCTCCTGCGATTGGTATTGCCGGTGCGCAAGGTGTGACATTATACGCTCAGGAGCTTGCATCTAAAAGTTTAGCACTTGATGAATTTAAAAAACAATTGCTCGATAAAGCTGATTATCTTGCAAGTTCACGTCCAACCGCAGTTAACCTGTTCTGGGCTGTTGAAAAACAAAAAGAAATTATTAAAAAATCAAATGCTTCAATAGAAGAAATTATTAATGAGTTAAAAATTAATGGTAAGAAGATAGAACTGGAAGATATTGAAATCAATAAAAAGATAGGGGATTACGGTGCAATGGTTGTACCAAAAGGGGCAACTATATTAACTCACTGTAACGCAGGCGCTCTTGCAACAGGCGGATATGGTACAGCTTTGGGTGTTGTTCGCAGCGCTTTTGCAAATGACCCAAGTGTAAAGGTTTTTGCCGACGAAACAAGACCACGCCAGCAAGGTGCCAGAATTACAACTTTAGAACTTGTTATGGACGGTATTCCTGTAACATTAATTACTGATGGTATGTGTTCTTATTTTATGAAAAAAGGAATGATTGATATGGTTGTTGTTGGGGCAGATAGAATTGCTGCAAATGGTGATGCTGCAAACAAAATTGGCACATATACCGTTGCTATTGCCGCAAAATACCATAATATACCGTTCTATGTTGCTGCTCCTCTTTCAACGATTGATACAAGTATTAAATCAGGTGATGAAATTGTTATTGAAGAGCGTTCACACGAAGAAGTTACTGTAATTAACGGCAAAAGAATTTGTCCTGAGGGTGTTAATGTTATAAATCCCGGTTTTGACGTGACTCCTCATGAGCTTATTGCAGGTATTATTACTGAAAAAGGTATTTTGCGTCCTGATTACAAAAAATCTATTGCCGATGCATTTAAAGGATAAGAAATATGAATAAAAAAAAGATTTTATCTGTATTTGCGGCTTTTTTACTTCTCACTTTCATTTGCAGTAGTTCTTTGAATACAAAAGTGTTTGCAAATGGAAAGAAACCTAATATTTCATATAGCGAAAAAAAATCAAATCCTTTACCCGAAGATATGCCAAATATGTTTGTTGGATATATGAAGAAAATGCAAAACACAATTAAAGCAAATTGGGAACCTCCTCATCAAAAGGCTTCAAAAACTGTTGTAATCACATATTCAATAATGAAAGATGGCAAATTGGGCTATTATAAAATTACCCAATCTTCAAATAACAAAAAACTGGATAAAGCTGCAGTGAAAGCTCTTAAAAAGTCTGCTCCGTTTGATCCGCTACCTGAGAATTTTTCCGGGGATCATGTAGATGTTCAATTTACATTTGATTATAATGTGTTCAAAAATGGGAAAAAACAAAAACCATAAATGTAAATAATTTGCACGTTTTCTTTTTATCTGCTAGCATGAATATATAAAATGTAATAGGAGGGAACAAAAGTTAATGCCGAAAGCCGCAAGACAGTACGATTATAGCGGTTCATATACATCTTACTCCGGAACTTTGTATCCGCAAAATAATGTTGCAAATTTTCAAGGTTATTACAATTCTGTTCATAGTGTGCCTAATCAAACAAAAAAAATACGCAAACCTCGCAAACAAAAATCTTTAATTCACTATTTAATTTCTTGCAGTGCTATATTATTTATGCTGTTTTGCGTGATGCCGTACGGATTTAATCATATTACTAAAGCAATTTTTGTTCCTATTCCGTATAAAAATATTCAAACAGATTTGTATGATGTGGCATTTCCTACTGCAAATTATATTTCTAATGCTTGGTTTATGGGGCATAGATCTTTTAGGTATGCAGCCGGTGAAAAACGTGCACAGATGGAAATGCTTAAAGAAAATGTTAATATGCCTGTTTTGAAAACTGAACTTGAAAATTTAGCTACTCAATATCCTACAATTGATCCTGCAGTTTATGTTTTTGATTACGAAACTCAAAATTATGTTGATATTAATGCGTCTGAGGTTTTCCCGACAGCAAGTATAATCAAAATACCTGTATTGATCGATTTATTCAAGTCTATTGAGGCAGGTCAGATTTCATTAGATGATAAAATACCTTTGACGGAGTATTTTAGAACAGAAGGCTCAGGTGATTTGCAATTTATGGCTGAAAATTCTTTGTGGGATGTTGATAATCTTGCAAGGATAATGATTACTAATTCTGATAATTCGGCAACGAATATGTTGATGGCAAAAATCGGCTCTATGACTGATGTCAACCAAGCTATACGTAGTTGGGGACTTAGTAATACTGAAGTTAACGCTTGGCTTCCTGATTTGAGCGGTAACAATCATAGTACTGCCCGAGATTTAGCTACAATGCTTTATAACATTGATACTAATGATAAGTTTTTAACCGAGCAATCAAGAATAAAAATGATGAATTATATGGGACATGTGCACAACGACAGGTTAATTCAAGCAGGGTTGGGCGAAGGTTCTATATTTTTGCATAAAACAGGGGATATAGGTACTATGCTCGGGGATGCAGGTATTGTAGTCGCTCCTAACGGGAAAAAATATATTGTGGTAATACTTGCAAAACGTCCTCATAATTCTATTGCAGGCAAAGATTTTATAGTTCATGCATCTGAAATTATTTACAACTATATGGTGAAATAATGCTTAAAGACTTACTGGAAGCAAAAAAATGTTTTAAACTCGTTTGTGGCGCAGGGAATGAAGATGTAGAAGAAGTTAAACGTCTTGTATATGTTTATGCTCTTGGGGGGTGTAAGTTTTTTGATTTGTCGGCTAATGAGGAAATTGTTTCAGCTGCATTAGAAAGTTTGCACCTTGCAAGGGTTGAGGATGCATATATTAGTGTTAGTGTAGGCATAAAAGGAGATCCGCATTCAAATAAAGCAGTGATTGATTATACCAAATGTATAAATTGCGGTTCTTGTGAAGCTGTATGTCAACAAGGTGCAATACAATATGCTAAAGTTAAGAAAAACAGATGTATAGGTTGTGCAAGGTGTTGGAAAGTTTGTCCAAGGTCTGCGATATCTTATGTTTCAGAGGAGAAAAAACTTGATGAGGTCTTACCTGCCATAATTGAAAAAGGTGTTGATTGTATTGAGTTTCATGTTGACGGCAAAGATGAAAATGAAATTTTTTCTAAATGGCATTATATAAATGACAATTATAACGGGCTTTTGAGTATATGTATTTCCCGCGGCAAGATGGGAGATGAAGAACTCGTGAATCGTATTCAAAAAATGATAAACGGTAAGGATGATTATTCTGTAATAATTCAAGCTGACGGCTTTCCTATGAGCGGAGGGGATGATACTTATAAATCAACGCTTCAGGCTGTTGCGACAGCTGAGATTGTTCAGAATGCGAAACTTCCTGTTTATCTAATGCTTTCCGGTGGTACAAATTCAAAAACTTGCGAGCTTGCTAAAATGTGCGGAATAGATTATCACGCAGTTGCGGTTGGTTCTTATGCCAGAAAAATTGTCAAAAAATATATTGATCGTGATGATTTTTGGACTAATCATCTTGAACTTGAAGATGCAGTGAACGCGGCGAAATCTCTTGTTGCAACTATTGGATAATACATTTAATCACTAACACGCAAAATCTGTGTTTTTTGTGCAACCATTAGATAGTACATTTACCCCAAACACGCAAAATCTGTGTTTTTTGTGTAACCATTGGTAGTAACATTTACCCCCAAATACGCAAAATCTGAGTTTTTTGCGCAATCATTGGTAGCAATATTTACCCCCCCCCTGCTTTACATTTTTTATTTAAGTTTTATGATGGAACTAGTAGGGAGAAGTATTATGTATGATGTAAATTCCACTTGTGCCGATGATTTTATAAATAACGAAGAAGTTTTGGCTACATTAGATTATGCGGATGCCAATAAAAATAATGTTGAACTTATAGATAAAATATTAGAAAAAGCTAAATTGGGTAACGGTTTGACCCATAGAGAGGCATCTGTTTTATTAGCTTGTGATATACCTGAAAAAAATGAAGAAATATATTCTTTAGCAAAAAAAATTAAACAAGAATACTACGGGAACAGAATTGTTTTGTTTGCGCCGTTGTATTTATCAAATTATTGTGTAAACGGTTGTGTATACTGTCCGTATCACGCAAAAAATACTCATATTCCTCGTAAAAAGATGACTCAAGAAGAGATAAAAGAAGAAGTTATTGCGCTTCAAGATATGGGTCATAAGCGTTTAGCGCTAGAAACCGGGGAAGATCCTGTTAATAATCCTATTGAGTATGTTTTAGAATCAATTAAAACGATTTATTCAATTAACCATAAAAATGGTGCTATACGTAGAGTAAATGTAAATATTGCGGCAACAACCGTTGAAAATTACCGCAAATTAAAAGAAGCAGGTATTGGTACATATATTTTGTTCCAAGAAACTTATGACAAAAAACGTTATGAAAGACTTCACCCGACAGGGCCAAAACACAATTACAACTACCATACAGAGGCAATGGACAGAGCTATGGAAGGCGGCATAGATGATGTTGGTATGGGAGTTTTATTTGGTCTTTCGACATATAAATATGAATTTGCAGCACTTTTAATGCATGCGCAGCATTTGGAAGCAAGATTTGGTGTAGGGCCTCATACTATTTCTGTTCCAAGAATAAGAAAAGCTGATGATATTGATCCTAGTGCTTTTGAAAACGGAATAGATGATGATACTTTTGCTAAAATTGTTGCTTGTATAAGAATTTCCGTACCATATACCGGCATGATAATTTCAACCAGAGAATCCAAAAAATGCAGAGAAAGAGTTTTGGATTTGGGTATTTCTCAAATTTCGGGAGGTTCTAAGACAAGTGTTGGCGGATATGCGCATCCTGAAAACGAATCTGAAGAAGAAACTGCACAATTTGATGTAGAAGACAGACGTACTCTTGATGAAGTAATAAAATGGTTAATGGAGCTTGGGTATGTACCTAGTTTTTGTACAGCATGCTATCGTGCAGGCAGAGTAGGGGACAAATTTATGGAAATCTGTAAGGACAAGCAAATTCATAACTTCTGTCATCCGAATGCCTTGATTACGTTGAAAGAATTTTTAGAAGATTATGCATCAGAAGAAACCAAAAAAGTCGGAGAAGCATTAATCGCGAAAGAACTTCCTCAACTTGAAAGCTCTGATATTGTTAAAGTGAAAACGGCTGAATATTTGAAGAAAATTGAACAGGGCGAACGAGATTTTCGCTTTTAAAGTTTTAATTAATAGTTTTTTCTATTGCAAAATTTTGTGATAGGGTTATTTTTGTATTAAAAATGCTGTTATCAATATTTCTTATAAATCCAATCAGTATGAACCCAAAAGCAAACATTAAAAGTTCTGTTACAAGAAAATCTTTTTTCATTGGCAGTAATGATTTAGGGGTGCATAGTGTTCCTATAAAAACAAAAAATAGGGTTAAAATTGAAAATATTCCCAATACCATAGGATAACTAACCATATATCTGATATTATTTATGTGATGATCTAAAAACATTGCAATATAATAATAAACTAAATTGGTCACAGGTATAGAAAAAGCTATTGTAATTATTTTCCATTCTTTTGATTTTATTTTTTTGCATATTAAATACAATAAAAATATCGCAGGTGAAAAACATATAATACATACCATCGGTATGAATATTGGACCTGCCAAAAAACGGATTATATTATTTTTGAAAATATAAAATCCGTCTAATAGTGCCAATATTGAACACAATACTATTGGTATGGAATACCAAATCAGAGCTATTTTTATTATATTTTTAAGTTTATTATTCATCTTTTTAAAAATTATTGGTGGAGACGAGGGAAGTGTCTTGCTGCGCTCGCCATCGACGTGACTCCGCTTGAGCCTTTTATGTCTGCCGACAGCCTGTCAATAAAGCTCAAGGCTCTGCACTTGGTTCGCTTGCGCCGAACCCCAAATTGGTGTTCTCTGCCATACTCATCATACCAATAAAGAAGACAAGATAAACCTGTCCTCTTTATTGGTGGAGACGAGGGGATTCGAACCCCTGTCCAAAACGGATAAAGATATACTTCTACGTGTGTAGACTATTTTTAGCTCAATTGACTCAGGAAAATGTCTAAACCCGACAAGTCAACCCTAGGTTTTATTTAAAGGAAACTCTAAACCTTGCAAAGTTGTCTTAATGCGCTCACTTTGCATCGGCGCACTGCCGCTTGCATAATGGACCCATAAAACCGGCAAGCTGGGCTCTATGAGTAGCTAAATCGCAAACTACTATGCAGCAACTGCATATGCTCTAGGAGCGAAGTCTGCTTCAATTACATTGTTAGCATTTAATTTAATTTGCCCGTTGATAACGGAGAACAGCTCTCCGACACGCAATACACCTTCACCAAAACGCCCTGTCAAATCCAAAACGTCCCCATGAAGTGCTTTGGGACGTTTAGCTCCTGTGGTGCTCGGGCTTTGCCCTGTGCTCCTACGTCGCTGATATAATGTTACGTGCCCTGCTCGTTTCGCCTTCGCGAACCGACACCGGCACTACACACCGGCTAACGCTTTTACCGCCTGTACAATCAAAGATTGCTTCGCTCCTATCACTTCGTGATAGTCGCAACGGCGGTGATATAATGTTACGTGCCCTGCTCGTTTCGCCTTCGCGAACCGACACCGGCACTACACACCGGCTAACGCTTTTCAAAACGTCCCCATGAAGTGCTTTGGGATGTTTATTTAGTCCCATATAGCAATTTTTAATGTACAAGTATAATGTATTATAAATTCTATTCTGTGATTTTTCAAGTGTTCATTTAATGATATATTTACCCCTTTGTAACAAAAACTTAACA
Organism: uncultured bacterium; assembly: GCA_902801985.1. GTDB lineage: Bacteria > Cyanobacteriota > Vampirovibrionia > Gastranaerophilales > Gastranaerophilaceae > Zag111. The sequence continues at coordinate 56,639 of CADCKD010000006.1, forward strand.
ATCTATAATAAAAAATTAAAGAACACGAACAAATGTGCCGACATGAAGAATAATGCAATAAAAAAAGACGAAAGGGAATACACCAAAATGGGAATGTCAGCTACTCAAGCAAGATTTTTATGTTTAACAGCTAGAAAATCAAACGTTGAATTTGAGGGTCAACAAATCAACCAACAGAGAACTACATTATCTAACGAATCCGCTAACTATTATAGCGAATTGTGTAATATGAGAGTTCCTACCCCTCCGTCTGTGGATGATTATACAAAAGTTACTTATACATTCAATGATGGTGCTATGACCAACACTATCACTTCTATGATTGCACGTGGCAATGGCCAATATTCAATCAGTTATATGAAACAATGGCAAGATGATTATGCAATTGTTCCTGCCGCATCAAGTTTGGTGGCAAAAACAGGTGTGAATTATAGTATCGGTGCTACAACACTTAGAAAAATAAATGCGGAATATGCGACTACTGAGCCAACAGAAGAACAAGTTACAGCTTTTAGGGATGCAAATCAGAACGATGAATATATTAAAACATTAGACGCAGATGCAGTAAAATCTTTGTTAAAAGAAGAAGCATATTATGTGCAGTTGTTAAAATTAAATCCAACTAGCGCAGCAAAGGGTACTGAAGGTTGGTATGTACGTTATGTAAAAGATCAAACAACAGGTGCATACAAGCCTTATTTTTATTCTGCAAAAGAATGTGTTAATACCGACAATGAGTATGGAGAAAACAGTGGTTATTATAATGTAAGTTGTTTTTCATTAGGTTCTGCAACACAAACAGAACAGGTTTTTGACAAAATTGCAAGAGTTGAAAAAGATACTTCAGGTCGCTATGTATCAATTGTTATTTATCCGACTCAAGAAGATTTTAATAATGAAACTAATGGCGAAGTATATCCATTAACAACAAATACAATCACCGATGAAGAAGCATATAAAGATGCTATGAATCAATATGAATTTGAGCAGGCACAATATGATAAGAAAATTCAAGATATCAATGCTCAATTAGAAATTGTTCAACAGCAAGATAAAAAATTAGAATTAAACTTGAAACAGTTAGACACAGAAGAAAACGCAATAAATACAGAAATGGAAGCAGTTAAAAAAGTTATCCAGAAAAATGTTGAATCTTCATTCAAAACATTCAACGCGTAAAAGATTTCCTTTCCCTTTTTCCTATTGATTTTCCAACGACTTGCAAGACAGGTCGTTTTTTTTAGCCCGAGCAGAGCCACGAACGAAGTGAGAGACCGACAATTAAGTCGGTAATGAATATTCCGACAAATTGGAGGCGTTGGCGTTTACTGCGAGGGCGTAGTATCGAGCAGAGCCACGAACGAAGTGAGAGACCGACAATTAAGTCGGTAATGAATATTCCGACTAATTGGAGGCGTTGGCGTTTACTGCGAGGGCGTAGTATTGAGCAGAGCCACGAACGAAGTGAGTAAGTAGGTAGGGTTTTAGCCTGACTTTTTAAAATTTGTACATTTCACTCAAAAGTAGCAAAAAAATTTTTGTCCATATTTTAGGTATAATAAAAGAGTAGAAAGGAGTATATATGAGAATTCAACCTATTTCAAATCACACTGCATTTCAAGGTCTTTTGGGAAGTACAAGAAAACTTGTTGACACTCAAATTATGTATGGCCATGATTATGATTGCATGTATTATGATCAATATTATTACCCGTTTGCGGATGAAACACCAAGAGAAATAGAACATAATATGCGTGAATTAGAGAATGCTTTAAATGAACAAAGTAAAAGAGACATTCCGCATTGTTTTTCCGGAGATTATATTTCTTTAAGATTAGGGCGCACTCTAAATATGAAAAAAAGTGATTACGAACTATTATGTAATGGTGTTATTCCTCCTGCATTGGATAAAATAATATAATAGATTAGAATAAAAAAGGTTGGATATTCCGGCCTTTTTTATTTTAAATATTTTAAGAACTCATATTTTTTGCCGGTATTTTTAGTAAGTTTTTCACCCAATATTTTTACTGTATCCAAAACGGTTTCATAGATTTTTTGAAACACTGTTTCTTGGTTTGCTTGTTTATCAATAAGTATTGAACCGATTTCGTACAATTTTTTTTCGTATGCATTTTCGATAAAATCGGGTACAGCTCTTACAAAATATACATCTTCTGCGGGTGCATATATAGAACCTCTGGCCTTTGAAACTGTTAAATCCAAATTATCATTTGTTGCAATTTCGTTTATTTTTTTGTAAGTATTTTCGTCCAAATCCATTTTACGGAGTGTTGTGCTCCCTGTGAAACCGGTAGTGCAAATTGATTTAATATGCATAAATTCCCCTTCTGGTTTTATTAGAGAAATTTTAACAAAGCCAAGTAATAAAAGCAATAGGCTCAAGAACTTGTCTTGAGCCTATGTATAACATTTATGCATTTTGCTTAATTTCTTGTGGTTTTGTAATTTTATCTTTAATTTTTACACCAAGCGTTGTTCCTAATCCGGCACCTACAGCAAGGCTTAAATAAGTTAACCATGCCATTTTGTTAAATTTACTCATAGTCTTAAATGCTTTTATATCTAATACGGATTTAGCCATTTTTGCGGCATTCAAACTTGCAAGACCTTCTTCCATTAACAAAGGAACAAAACTCAGGAATGTTAGTTTTCCTGCGTTATCTTTAATAAAAGATGTTGCTTTATCAAAGATACCTTTTGGTTTTTCTCCATCAGCTTTTGTACGTTTTGATAACGCAATTAGCGGTATGAGAGAACCTACCAATAAAAATGGATTTCTCATTTTTTGTAATGCTTTACCATATTTTAATATATTTTTGTTTATAGCGTGTCCCATTTCGTGGAAAGTTGCATATCCCATTTTCGCTTTATTAACGACAATCCTGTTTGATTTAGGGTCAAAGAATGCATTGCATCCCGTAAAGGTTGGTTCAATTACCATTAATTTGTTAATTTTTTTTATAATATTTTTTAATGCTGGGTATTTGTCTAAAGATTTGAGGCTATTATTCATTATTTCCTCTACAATTGGGCGTGATGTCTTTACTGCATCAATGATTTTTACACCTTTATCTGCTAATCCTGAAGTAATTAATACTTTATCTGCAGCTTTACTATAAGCAGGGTTTGGCTGCATTTTTTTAATTATTTTAAGAAGCGGTAAGCTTGTAGCGGTATTCAAACCCATAGCCATTCCGCTTGCAGCAACGCTGCCTGCGGTGTACCCCAGATATCGTTTCCCGAATCCGGGTTTTTTGTATTGTCTGCCATCATCTGTCGTGATTACTTTTCTTGTTCCTACACTACTAAAAGTCACGTTTTAAACCTCACATTACACATACACTACTATGCTGTAATAAAACAATTTTTGTGAAAATATTGCTAGTTGTTGTTGTATTTGTAACATAATATTAATTTGAAATAGTAATTGTAATATTGGTATAAGTTAAAAAATTAAGCAATAAAAGTTGTACCAATATTATTTTGGGCTAAATAATTGATTTGTTTTTTAAATTCATCCATATTTTTTCTTTCCGCTTCAGTAACAAACCTATCAGGTTCATGGAAAGTTTTATTTATATTGTTTTCTGCGAGCCAATTTATATATTTTTTAAACTCCTCTGAGGTAACGTTTTTGCGATTGTATGTAATCGGGCAAGTCGGAATTGACTTTTCCGTTTTTTGAACTCGATTGTGCAGAAATAAATTTTGAAAAATTTTGTAGATTTTCATGCGTTTAATCCTAATACTAAATGTCGACGGGGGGACTTGAACCCCCAGAGCTCTCGCCACATGCACCTCAAGCATGCGTGTCTACCATTCCACCACATCGACTGATATTTAATTATTTTGTAATTCTACTATTAAATTGTCATTTTCTTAATACCGTCTCTGTGTTGGATGTTGTCTTTGACAACCCTCTCCTCGAACGATACTTAATCGTTCTCGTCGGCAGAGTACCACATCGACTGATATTTGATTTACCCTCAAAGTATAGCACAAAATTTTTATTTTGTACTATAATGTCCATATGAAAAAGATTTTGTTATTTACATTTTTAATTCTATTTGCATCTATTGGTGTTTCTAATGCCGATCAGTATGTGCCGGAATTTGATAAAATGCAAATTATGCGTTGTGAAATTACCGAAACTATATATAACGAAGATAATACACAGGTTTCTCAATCCGATTATCACAGATTGTTAAGACTTGATGACCAAACAAGTACTATTTATGTTCAAAAAGAACGTCCCAGCAGAATTTACTATTATGGGAATGATAAAGTACAATACAAAGAACAGTCCATGACTGATGATTATATTATGATTTCCAATGTAATGATAGACCGTGTAAATAACCTATACAATTCAACATCCCAAATTACATACGATAATATGGGTTATGGTTCAAGACGTGCGGTAGCGGAAGGCAATTGCAAGATAGTTAATTAGTTTTTATTCTCTTGGTAACCAAAATTTTTTAAGCTGGAATCTTTTTTGCGCCAGTCTTTTTCAACTTTGACTTCAAGGCCAAGAAAAACTTTCTTTTCGGTAATTTTTTCAAGTTCTAATCTTGCTTCTGTTCCGATTTTTTTGAGCAGGGAACCGTTTTTGCCTATCAAAATACCTTTTTGACTTTTTTGTTCGCAGAAAATTGTTGCATAAATCTTATCAATATCTTCTTGTTCAAAATAATTTGTAATCTGTACCGCAACAGAATGGGGAATCTCATCAGAAGTGTTTAGTAAGATTTTTTCTCTAATAACTTCTTGAGCAACATCACGCATTGTTTCTTCTGTTACAACATCTTCAGGATACAAAATTTCACCTTGCGGAAGTTTTTTATAAATATTGTTTATTAGGGTATCAATATTCCTGCCTGTTTTAGCAGAAACTCTTACAATTGGCAGGTTTTCTTCAAAAAGTGTTTTATATGTTAATAAATTGGCTTCAACTTTTTCAGTTTTTTTAACCTTGTCAACTTTGTTCATGACGATTATTATCGGAATATTTGTTTGAAGCAGATTTTGTGCAATCCACTTGTCGCCTTTGCCGGCACTTTCAGAACCGTCAACCAAAAACAAAATTACATCCGCATCAGGAACTGCAACTTTTGCTTCATCAAGTAAAAATTCTCCAAGTTTGTTTAAAGGTTTGTGAACCCCAGGGGTATCAACAAAAACAATTTGCCCTTCAGGTTTTGTATATATACCTTTAATACGTTTACGTGTTGTTTGAGCTTTGTCTGTTGTTATGACAATTTTTTGCCCTAAAATTTGATTTAACAGGGTTGATTTACCGACGTTAGGACGCCCTATTATTGCAACAAATCCGCTTTTCATAAATTTATTGTAACATAAATTTATTAATTTTTAAAAAAGTAGCAAATTTTTTTACTCTCGGTTATTATATAGTTAAGTGTAGTTTTATTAGGTATTGAATTTTAAAAATCATGATGAAAAATAAAGGTTTATTAACAGCTATCATATTATTAGGCTTAATTTTAAGTGGTATCAGCGTAAATGCAGACTCCGCAAGTAATCTTTTGAAAATGGACGTAAAACGTTCGACTGCAGCTGATACGGTTGATGTTACTTTTTATACAACGGGCAGTAATTACAACTCTGTTGTTACAAGAAAATCTGATAACAAGTACGTTGTACTTTTGCCAAATACTTCCGGTTCAGCATCAATTGTTCCAAGTTTAGGCGGAGTTAAAGATTTAATTAGTGATATTAATGTAAAAAGTGTTGATGACGGTATTGGCGGCTATACAAAGGTAACTTTCAGCACAACAAAACCGGTTAAAATCCAAACATTTACTAAAAAAACAGAACCGTTAACAAAAGCACAAGAAGAATATAAAAATATGATTGCAAAGCATGATTCGGTTCCTGCAATTCGTGTAGGTCAAGCAAATAATGCTTCTGTAAATACAAAACCTGTTTCTAATACCGCTAAAACAGCGGCTCAGCAACCTGCAAAACCTGCGGTAAATAAAACTACACAAACAAGTACTCCAAAAACAAATACTCAAAAACCTGCAACAAAAACAGAGACAAAACCTTCAGATTCATACAAAACTGTCTCAAAACCTACAGCGCAGGTTATACAGTTGAAACCGCAAGCATCTCAACCAAAATCTCAAACTGCAAAACCAAAAACAGAGATTGTAAATACAAAACCTGTTGAGAATGTTCAACCAAAAGTTAATGTTCCGACAGAAAATCAGACTGTTAGTGACGTTAAACCTGTTGAAGAAGCACCAAAGGCTACACCTGTTGAAAATAATGTTACCGAAACAGCTGAAACAAACACAATTGCATCTAAGTTTAAAATTGATGAAGCTAAGATTGATAGTTTTGGTTTGAATAAATCAAAATTGCGTAAAATCCCTCTAATAGGCGGATTGATTGTTTTAGGCTTATTCTTATTTGTTGGTTTGTTTAATTTGCTTGTAAGAATGGCCGCAAAAAGTTCTCAAGAATTTAGAAAATTATTTGATACTCCTGTTTCAAGACCATCAGGTATTGATAAAGAAGAACTTGAAACTATTATGAACGATGAGTCTTTGAATTGGCAGGAAAAATATAAAAGATATACTGAAACTGAAGATAAATCCAAGAATTCCGGCGGTTTCAATAATTTAGCATATGTAGCGGATATGTCCGGCAAAAAAGATGCTCTTGTTGAAACTGATAGCCGCAAACCAATAAGTGAAGTTGCTGCAGAAAATCTTAAAAATATGGAAAAACCTTCAGTAGAAACAGCTATTGAAAATGAATTGAAGGCTCGTATTTCTCAAATGGAACATGCATTATCTCAAACTCCATCTTTAAATAATCCATATGTAGAACAAGATAATTCTGTAAAATCCGAAGAAAATGCTATTTCTCAAAAAATGGCTGCCGTTAAATTAAAAGCATTTGCTAAAAATAAGAGCCTCAGAGAAGCAAGCAGAAATCTTTATAGCGAATTTAAGAAAGAGACCAAAAATGGTCAATATAAGGAAGGAAGATTTGTGAAATTGAAGAATTCACCATTAAGCGTAAGCAGCAGAAAATCTAAAAATTCAATCGGAGCTGCAACCGATGTAATTAAAGCTGAAGACAACTTAATTACTGTAAGCGAAAAAGCTAAGAATGATATTGCTTATTCTACATCATCTGTCGGAGAATATTTCTCAATTTTGGATTCAGAACCGGCAGAAAAAATTGCAAACAGTTTCCAAAATCGATCTGCTGCAAGTGAGTCCGGAATGACAAATACTATTTCGGGCCAAAAACATGCTAACCCGTATAGCAATTACACATCTGACTATATGAGTATGAATAATATGTTAATCAGATCTACATACACAATTGACTCACAAAGAAGTATTCATCTTGTAGATGTTGACGGACATTCAGCTTTGATTGGTAAAAACGGAAATAATATATCTCTGATTAAAAACTTTGAAACTATGATTTATAAACCGCTTCAAGTAAGACGTGATTACAATTCGGTTTATATTGTAAGAGTCGGCGAGTTCAAATGTCTTGTGGATGCTGCCGCTCCTAAATTCGGAGTATTGTTAGAAATATAATAAAATAAGATGTTAAAAAAAATAATTATTTTTGTATGTTTGATATTGGGAGTGAGTTTATTTTGCTGCGGGATTTTTTGTGCGAAAAAATCAGACAAAATTGTTATACAATTTGCATCATGGGGTTCTGAATCAGAAATATCAATATTAAAACCGATTTTAGAAAATTTTGAAAAAGAAAATCCGGATATAAAAGTGGATTTTATGCATATTCCGCAAAATTATTTTCAAAAAATACATTTATTATATGCTTCTAATACTGCTCCTGATGTTATTTTTATCAATAATCAATATTTGCCTATTTATGCAAATGCAGCTGTTTTGGAAGATTTATCCAAATATTTTTCTCAAGAGGAATTTAACAATTATTATCCGATTTCTCTTGGAGCGATGTCATGGAAAGCCGGAATTTATGCATTACCAAGGGATGTTTCAAATTTAGTAATTTTTTATAATAAAGATTTATTTGATAAGTACAAAATACCTTATCCTCATTCAGGGTGGAATTATGAAGAGTTTTTGGATAGTGCAAAAAGATTAACTCATTTGCCGGAAGTTTTCGGGATATCATTTGAGGAGGATGCGTTGTTTTTCTTGCCATATTTAACGTTATACGGCGGTTGGACAATGGAAGATACTTTAAATTTCTTTAATTCCGATGTCTTGAAGAAGGATAATAATGCAAAAGGGTTATCTTCTTATGCGGATTTGAGATACAAATATCATATTGCACCAAGGAAAGAGGAATCTGCAAGTGCAACTATGGCTCAGATGTTTTTACAAGGGCGTATCGGGATGCATCTTTCAGGCCGTTGGCTTGTACCAAAATACAGGCAAGAAGCAAAATTTGATTGGGATGTTGTTGAATTCCCAAAACTTGATAAAAATTCTAAAAGTGTCGTTCCTTTAGATGCGTCCGGCTGGGCGATATCAAAATCTTCGAAACATAAACTCGAAGCTGTTAAACTGGTAAAATATTTATCTTCAAATTCATCAATAGAAAAGTTTGCCCAAAGCGGTTTAATTGTTCCTGCACGAATTGATGTATCAAATTCTAAATATTTTTTGGATGGTAAAAAACCATATAATGCGAAAGTATTTTTAGATGTTATTCAAACCTCTGTCCTTACTCCGGTAACTGTCAATTACAGAGAAATTTTAGACGCTCTAAAATCTCAAACAGAATACATTTTTAACAAATAGAAATATTTAGGCAATTTTTTACTGCAAAAATCCTTTATATAAATGTAGGGTTATAGTTAGGTTATTTTTTATGTTAAAAGGTAAAGTAGAAGAATTTTTATATGATTTCGCTGTTTCAAACAATGAAACAGATATAGATTTAGAATTTTGTGCACCAAAAACTTTAAGTGCATCAGTAAGATACATGAATGATATTCAAGATGTTTATGCAGATTCTTTTGTAGGATTCACTACAAATGTTGAGCTTGCGAACAAAAAAGTTCGTCAGATTGCGCAAAAACTGGCAAAAGCTATTGATGAAAACTCTGCAAAAAATGTTAAAGATTTAAAGGCCGAATATGGCCAAAGTTCTGAATTTGCGAAAGCTCAAAAACTTTTGAATGAAAAATGTAAAACAGTATGGAATGTTTTTGAAATAACAGATGAAAAAATTCCATACAAAGCAATGAAAGCTCTTGGTATTTCAAATATTCCAAGTCTTGATTTTTTGCTTGGCAATACTATCAAATATTTTGAAAAAGATGATTGCAAAACAACTTCAAGAACTATTGAATCTATTTTAAATAACAAAAATTTAAATTATACAATTGTTGATATTCATAATTATTTGGTAACGAAAAAAGCAAAATTAAACTTTAATACAGTAAAATATTTAATAGAAAAACATAAATATAATATAAAGCAGCTCCAAGAATTAAATGTTGAAAAATCATTAATTAAGAAAGCCCTTAAGGATTCAACACTTAATAATTCTGTAAAATTTCAGATTAGAAATTTAAAAACATTCTGGAAAAGTTGTAATATTTCTGATTTAATTATTCTATGCAAATAGATAATTTCAAAGTTGAAGAATGGTTTAATAAATATGAGCATCTTGCCAAATATGATTTGGCAGATACTTGTGTTGATTCTTTGTCTGTAAATGAATTATTAGAATTGCCCGGTGAAAATTTTGGAGAAATATTTAATAAAAAATTAAATTATGGTGCAATTCATGGCTCTGAAAGATTAAAAAACGGAATATGTTCTCTGTATTCAAACCAAAACAGAGATAATATAACTGTTACTCATGGAGCAATAGGAGCAAATCAGCTTGTAATGTTGTCTGTGATTGAACCGGGGGATAAAGTAGTTTCAATAGTTCCGACATATCAACAGCATTATTCAATTCCCAAATCTTTTGGCGCTAATGTGGAATTATTTTTCCTAAAGGAAGAAGAAAATTGGCTTCCTAATCTTGAAAAACTTGAACAGGTTGTTTCAGATAACACTAAAGTTATTTGTATGAATAATCCTAATAACCCGACAGGAGCCGTAATTTCCGACAATATGCTAAAAGAGATAGTAAAAATTGCTCAAAAATCGAATGCTTATATACTTTGTGACGAGGTATACAGGGGATTAAACCACACAGGGGAACCGTTTGGACTGTCAATTGCTGATATATATGATAAAGGTATTTCTACTTCAAGTATGTCAAAAACTTTTTCTCTTGCGGGTTTAAGACTTGGTTGGATAGCTGCAAATAAAGAAATTATAGATAAAATAAATCATCAAAGAGAATACAACACAATCAGTGTCGGGATTTTAGATGATTATTTTGCATCAATTGCAATAGAAAACAAAAATACGATAATTAGACGAAACATAGAAAAACTTCATACTGGCAAAGAAATTTTGATGACTTGGGTTAATAATGAGCCCAATGTTCGCTGTGTTGAGCCGCAAGCCGGAACAACCGCATTTGTTGGTTATGATTTAGGGATAAAATCTGTTGATTTATGCAAAAATCTGCAAGACAAAACGGGGGTAATGATACTTCCGGGGGCGACAATGGAGCTTGATGGGTATTTGCGAATAGGTTATGGCAATAACTTTGAGCAGCTCAAAACTGCTCTTGAAATTTTTTCAATATATATTAATAACTGTTTATGACGAAATTTCTCAAAGCTTTTACTTTCAAATCATCGTTATGTGTTTGTGTAGCTTTTTGTTCTAATGTTCGCAAATTTTCATAGCAATTATTTTTGTTTGTATTATCTATTTGTTGGCATTTTGTCATTCTTTCTTCAAAGATTTTTCTCCTATTTGACCAATATCTTCCTTCTGAAGTTAAATAAAATTTATCTGTTTTAATATTAGAATATCTGTTAGGGCAAAATTCTTTCCACTCAGGTTCAAAAAAACATTGGCTAAATGCAGGTATAGATGTTGTTAAGATAATTATTCCTATAATAATTTTTTTCATATTCACTCCCTTTTCAAAATAATATCGTTATTGATAATTATGAATATATTCATAACATGAAATTATCATAACACATATTATGAATATATGCAGAAAAAAGACGAAAAAACTTTACAATTACGTAAAATTATAGGTGAAGTAATTACAAGTTTGCGAAAATCAAAAACAAATCTAACTTGTAATAAAATGGAAGATGAATATGATTTTAGTAAGGGCTCATTATTCCGTATAGAAAATGCACAAGTCGATGTAAAGTTTATAACTCTTTGGAAAATTTCAGAGTCATTAGGTTTAAAATTTTCAGAATTTTCCAAAATTGTAGAAGAAAAACTTGGAAAAGATTTCAAATTAATAGATGAATAATTTTAATATTCAATAAATTAAAACTATGATCTGCCTATTTCGACAGCTCTATTTGCCATTGATTTTGTAATATTAACAAGCGCAAGGTTTGCTTCATAAGCTCTTTGTGCCATTAAAGCATCCGCGATATCAACCATTGCGTTTACGTTTGAAGCTCTTATGTACCCATTTTCATCAGCATCAGGGTGTCCCGGTTGATAAATTTTTTGGCCTAAAGTCGGATCTTCAACAACACCTGACATGTGAACTCCTCCCTGCAAATAAGGAAGTGTTCCTATCCCAAAAACGTCTTCTTTCATTGTATTTAGTAATCCGTGGAAAGATATGTCATCTGTTGCATTCAACACAGGAATTTTTCTGACATAATTAGGTGTATCAAGGTTTGCAATGTTTTTTGCATGGATGTCTATTCTTTTTCCATGTACTCTTAAGGCATTTCCGCCTATATCCATTGATTCCATTATACCCATTGTGTTTTACCTCCTTACAGGTTTTAGTTATTTTTTGTTATATGGGAGATCCTGAATCAAGTTCAGGATGACAGCATAGCTATCAATTTATAATAATATGTCAGTATTACTTGCCTACGTTAATTACTGTTTTCATCTCAGTAATTATGTTTGACATTCTTCTTGTTGCCATTGAGTATAAAATGGCATTTTCTTGTATTTTTAACAACTCATTTGCAGAATTTACAGGTTCTTCTGTTCTGTTTTCCGCAATAGCAGACGGCCCAAGTTTTTCTGATAATTTAGTTTCCAAAGGGCTGTTCATTGTACTCAAATATTGACCAAAGTCGATATCCTGTCTTATATAGCCAGGAGTATCCACGTTAGCGATATTTGAACCTAATGCTCTTTGTCTTTGTGCAATTAAGTCCATCATCAAATTAACTTTACCCATGCTATCGAGTGGTGTATACATTTTTATACCTTTCTATTTAAATTAACCTTCTCTTATGTTAATTGCTTTATTATACATTTGATCTGCGACTTTTAGCATCTGCATACTTGCAAGCATTGATGCATTTAGTCTTAACAAGTCATTGGCTGTTGAATATACGCTGACATTTGCTCTTTCAAGACATGCTTGTTTGAAAAAGTCATGGTTTTTAACAAGTCTTCCTTGGCCTGCATCTTCTGTTGCTATCAATCTGTCCATATCAGTTTGTTCCATACCGTCAGGATTATCAAACTGAATTAGCGGGATATATCCCAGTTTTTTAGCTTTGTCTCCGTGTGAATCGTATGCAACAACCTCACCGTTTTTCTTAATAACAAATTTATAACAATTTGCCGGAATTTTTATTCCGTCACCGACCATCCAGCCATCACTTGTGAGCAAGTAACCGTCTTTGCCCAATCTGAATGCACCGTCACGTGTGTATTGTACTTCTCCTGTCGGTGAAGTTACGGGAATGTACCCGGGGCCGTCTATTGCAACATCATAAGGGTTTTCTGTCACGCGAACGGATCCTTGTGAATAATCCGTACGAACAGAGCCTGTCAAATAACCGTCTTCTTTCAGGATTTGTTCAAATGTTTGTTTTTTATATCCGTTTGTATCAACGTTAGACAAATTGTGCGCAAGCATTCCGAAACGTTCGAATTGTACGAGCGCATTATTTGTTCCTTTTGAAATTATTGCTTGAAAATTATACATTTGATTTAACCTCTAATTGCTTATGACGAACCTAATTGTTGTATAGCTTTACCTAAAACCGAATTTTGAAGCATAAACATTTGTCTGTTTGCATCAAAATTTTTCATAATCGGCATCATTTTTATAAATTCTTCTTGAAGTGATACGTTTGAATATTCATTATATCCTTGTTTTATATTCGGTTCTGTTACGGCAATACCGTTTGCATCAACAACACCAATTCTGCCGATTAGTGATAATTTTTGTTTTTTCTCATCAAAAAGCTGAATTTTTCCCTCTCTGTCAACTTTTATATGGTTTAAATCTTGAGGGATAGTCGGTAATTTAATAGGTTCACCGGCAGTAGAAAGAACTTTAAAGTCCTCCAATGTTAGTAAAGACCCGTCTTTATCTATTTTGAACCGACCATCTCTCGTCAACTTTATT
>CADCKD010000007.1 GCA_902801985.1 uncultured bacterium
GACAATTATAGTATAAATGGTAATTCAAAATTCGGTTATACAGGTACAGGTAATCAAATTAATTTTGCAAATGGTACATATAATTTAAGTGCTGATTTGGCAAATGCTGTCGGCAATACTACATCATTCAAAGATGCGGTTGTAAATTCATACGGAACAACTTCATTTAGTGGTAATTATACGTTGAATGGCTCAAGTTTGAATACTGATAATGGTGTAATAAACACTTTGACGTTTAATCAATTATCTACAACAAATGATAATAACTTAAATATTGACTTTAGCTTTGGTGCAAATGCAAGTGACCAAATTGTGTCTACAAACCAAGGCGGCAGCTTGATACTTAATGCGATAAATGTATTTAATACAACAGATGACGGTACTAAATTAACTCGTAATGTACAGGTATTAGATGGTTTAACATTCGCTAATAGCGATTACCAGACTGAATTGATGTCTGACTTGTACAAGTACACTGTAACAATAGTTGACGGTACAACATTACATCTTGTTGCAAGTGATTATGCTACTGCAGATTCATTGTATATTTTGAACCACCAAAAGAGCGGTGAGAGAACATTCCAACTTGTAGGTGATGGTACAAATTATTATAGTAACAAAGATTTAGAACAAACTTTGGCAGGCACTTTAAATATTAAAGGCCGCAGCGAAGATAGAGCAGATACAATAATTGCAAGAACAAGTGCGCAAGAAGATGCCCGTCATTCAATGTTTAATTTGGCATATGATGATACATCATTAAATATAAGTGATATAACAATTCAAGATGCGCAAACAGCAGGTAATGGTTCTGTAATTAATGCAACTAATTCATCTGCTCAAATATCAATTGATAATACTTTAATTAAAAATAGTAACGCAAGTGGTAATGGCGGTGCAATATATAGTGCTGCAGATTTGACTATCAAAAATAGTGATTTCGAAAATAATACTGCAACCGTTAAAGGTAATGATATTTATCTTGCAGGTGGTGCTGATGTTTCTTTTGAAACAGGCGCAAATGGCAATAGATTAACTGGTGGTATTGCAAGTGAAACTAATGCAAGTAATTTCACAAAAACCGGTACGGGTGCTTTGAATTTGAGTGGTAAAAATTCTGATTATCTTGGTACAGTTGATATTCAAAATGGTAATTTGAATTATGATGCTTCAAGTGCTAATGATTCATTCTTCAGTAATGCAAAAGAAATAAAAGTTGCTGAAGAATCTAAGCTAAACATTGATGATAAAGGTTTAACAAATCTTGCAGTAAGCAATTTGTCAGGTAAAGGTGAATTAAATAAAAACGGTTCTAAGACATTGACTTTGACCAGAGATAATTCTCAGTTTAATGGTGATACAAATATTAATTCCGGCAAGTTGGCATTTGACAATGCCGGTGATAACAAATTTGTAGGCGGAGATGTCTTGGTAAGAGGAACTTTAGAATATACCGCATCTCAAAATGCTGCATTGAATAATGCTATTACAGGTAATGGTACTTTTGATAAACAAGGTACAGGAACTTTATCAATCACAGGTGATGAGTCTGCATTTAGCGGAAAGGTTGATATTAATGCCGGTACTATTGCGTATGATACTGCTTCCGGCGGTAAATTATTCGGATCTAGTTCAACTTACGAAATTTCTGATGGCGCGTCTTTAGATTTGACAGCTAATGGTGAAGATGAAACCATTGCAATTCAAAATGTATCAAGCCAAGGTTCAAATAACACTGCTGCAATAAATAAAAATGGAGCAGGAACTCTTGAATTAAATGGTAATAATTCAAGTTTCAGAGGAGATTTGAATATCAATAGCGGCAAAGTTGCTTATGAAAACAAATCAGGTAATGCATATATCGCAGGTGATACTGCTATTTCTCAAGGTGCAGCTTTAGATTATACTGCAACAACTAATGGAACTTTAGCTAAAGTTTCCGGTTCAGGTGATTTGAACAAATTAGGTTCAGGTGAGTTGGTATTTAATGAAACTGAAAATACCTTTAGCGGAAGTGCAAATGTTCAAGCTGGCAAATTGACTGTCAACGGTAGTGCGAATGCAACTGATTTTGCATTCAATACGACAGTTACAAATGGCAGCTTTGAATATAATGCCGGTGAAGGTTCTACATTAACAATTGGCGGAACTAATTCTAAGTTCTCATTTGATCAAGGTGCTTCAGGCAGTGCTACATTCAACGGCAAAGGTGCTACTGACACTACATACAACCTTGGTGCTGTTGCTAATATGAATGATAATACTTCTGTTACTTTAAGTAATTCAACTATAAAATTAACAGATGATAATTATAATTCAGGCAATTATATTATAAATAATTCTATTATAGATTTGATAAATGATGCCGCAAGTGATGAAAAATCATTTGGAAACCTGACAATCAACGGTACAACAAAACTAAAAATAGATGTTGATTTGGGTCCACTTTCAGGTAAACCTTATTCTGATGTTTTGAATGTAAATAATGGCAGCGGAACATTATTAATAGTATTAGATGAAATAAATGTTCTTAATGCTGAAAATAATAATGATGACGGTAATCATCCTACCTATGTATTTGATGTAATTACAGGTGATAGCGGGCTTGTTCTAGATGCAGAAAATTCCGTTACAAAATGGGCTACAAATGTATACGAATATGATGTAGATATAAATAATGATAAAACAGGCATTAAGATGACTGCTTCTAAAGCCGCTGATGAACATTCATTAAAGGCAATGAATGATTATGAAGGCAAGAGAGGATTCCAATTTACAGATAATGATGATGACCCATATATAATAGGAGAAGACCTTGGCGAAACTGCAAAAGGTGAATTCAAAGTAATCGGAACAGGTGATACTGTTGTTTCCGGTGAAAATAAACAAGGTGAAGCCGATAAATCATTCTTTGAAGTTGTTAAAGACACAGATTTAGAAGTAAAAAATTTAACAATAACCAAGGCTGCAGGTGATGAGGGTTCTGTTCTTGTTGCGAATAATGAAAATGCAACAGTTGCATTTGATAATGTTGATATAACAAACAGTAAATCAACGGGTGATGGCGGCGCTATCAACAACAAAGAATCTGAATCATTAACTCTAAAAGACGGAACTGCAAGCGGTAACTCTGCAGGTGATGATGATAACGTTTCTGACGGCGGATTTATGAATAATTCATCAAGTGGCGAAACTTCACTTGATAATATGAATATTAATAATAACTCTGCAACAGGAAATGGTGGTGCAATAAATAACAGTGGAAGCGGCGATATGACTGTTGAGGATTCATCATTTGGCGGCAACTCAGCAGGTGGTGCAGGCGGCGCTATAAATAATGGCGGATCCGGAGATTTAACTGTTTCAAATACAACATTCCACGATAATACTTCTAAAGGCAACGGCGGTGCTTTAAATAATACTTCTACCGGAACAACAAAATTAGATAATATTACTGCTTACAATAATACTTCAGAAGAAGGTTTGGGCGGTGCAATATATACTAATCAGGATATGACTATTACCGATTCTAGTTTCGGTGTTGACCCTCAGGGTAATCCATCATTAAACAGAGATAAAAACGGTCAAAATGATATTTATATTGCTGACGGAGCAACTGTTACTTTAGAAACTAAAAATTCAGATAGTACAATAAATAGCGGTGTTGCAGGCGAAGGTGATATAGATAAAACCGGCTCTAAAACATTAAATCTTTCAGGTGATAATGACGGATTTACAGGTGATTTGAATGTTAAAGAGGGTGAAGTTAAATTCACTCAAAATAGCGAAGATGATACTTACGTAAGCGGTCCGACTAATATCTCCGGTGGTGCTAAAGTCACATTGGATAATGATAAGAGTGATATCACTGCAGGTTCATTCTCAGGTGAAGGTGATTTAGTAAAAGACGGTTCAAAAGATCTTACTTTAACAGGTGACAATAGCGGCTTCAGTGGAAAAGTAGATATTCAAGCCGGTTCTGTAATATTTAATGCAGATGACGGTACTAAATATTTTGGCGGTCAAACAAATATCGGAGAAGATGGTGAACTTGTTGTAAATTCTGATAATGGTACATCATTATCTCAGATATCCGGAAATGGTACAATGACCAAAAACGGAGATGGAGATTTGACATTAAACGGCAATAATTCAGGCTTTAATGGCGATATGAATATCAACGGCGGAGCTTTGAATTTAGCATCCGGTACAACACTTGGTAATATCGGTAATGCAACATTTGCAGATGGAACTGCTATAAATCTTCAAAATACTTCTGTTGTAACTGATCCTGAAACAGGTGCATATACAACTGATCCAAATCCTGCAAGTATTGAATCTTTGAGCTTTAACAATCTTGTAATTAATGGCAAAGTTGATTTCAAAATTGATGTAGATTTATATAATGAAAAAGCTGATAATATTCACGCAGATCAAGTTACAGTAAATAATGACGGATATCTATCTATCGGTAGAGGCGGTTTGAATGTTGTTACTGATGCGAAGTCTCTTGTAAGAGATACGATAGTTCAAATCGCGTCAGGTGCTTTGGCTCAAGATGATTACATAAGACTTGAATCAGATGCTCGTACAGTAATGGGACCAATCCAAAAGTATGACGTAACTTATGGTAATGGTAATTTGACATTTGCGGGTCAAGGCGGAGACAGACCTGATATTAATTCTGTTAACCCTGCGATTATGGCAAGTCCGGTTGCAACTCAAATTGGCGGATTCTTAACTCAGAGCCAAATGTTGCAGGATGGTTTCTTCCATATGAACAGATATACTAAATATGCGCACTCTGACAGATTTGCGGCAGAAAATATCAACAAATATGCAATCGAAACAGGTCAAATGCCGGCACAGGCTTCTCCACTTCCTGAAACTTCTCAAGGTATGTGGATAAAACCTTATGCAACATATGAAAAAGTAGGCTTAAGAAACGGTTATAAAGTAGAAAACTTTGCATACGGTTCAATGTATGGTGGTGACGGCGATATGTTCGATATGGGCCACGGCTGGAAAGGTGTAATATCAGCATTCGTTGGCTATAACGGCAACCATATGAATTATAACGGTATCAGTATGGATATGCAGGGCGGCTCTTTAGGCGCTACAGGAACATTCTATAAAGGTAATTTCTTTACAGGTATAACAGTTTCTACAGGTGCAAGTGCCGGTGAAGCATATACTCAATATGGTACTGACCGATTCTCAATGTTGACTGCCGGTATTGCAAATAAAACAGGATATAATATAGAAATTAATGATGGTAAATTGATTGTACAACCAACATTATTCACAGGTTATACGTTTGTAAATACATTTGATTATACAAATGCAGCAGGAGTCAGAATGGATTCTGATCCGTTGCATGCTATTCAAATAATTCCTGGTGTAAAAATAATCGGCAATCTTGAAAATGGATGGCAGCCATACGCTGGAGTCGATATGGTATGGAACATAATGGATCGTACTAATGTAATGGCAAATGATGTAAGATTACCTCAAATGTCTGTAAAACCTTACGTTCAATATGGCGTGGGTGTTCAGAAAAGCTGGGGTGACAAGTTTACTGCATTTGTCCAAACAATGTTCCGTGGCGGCGGAAGAAACGGTGTTGCTTTCACTGCAGGATTCAGATGGGTATTTGGTAAAGAGAAGAAAAAGGTAGACCCAAATTATGTTCCTGTAAAAAAAGTTATTAAAAAATTATAATAGTTGATAATTCCTGCTATTTTGGACTACAATGATGTTATGAAGAAATTTTTGAATATATTTTTCATAATAATATCTTTGTTCGCATCATTGAGCGCGAATGCTGATTTTGTTTTGAACACAAAATCAAGCGGGATATCGTGTGAGCAGATTTCATGTAATCTGTTTCCTTCAGATGCTCAAATTTTTGTTGATATTGATAACAGCGAAGGTACAATTGTTAGTTCAAATTCGTACTTGGAATATATTTGCAATATTCATAGAAATAACTATTCAGGTTCTACCCCTTGTGTATATTCGCTGTTGCCTAATCTGTTTTCAAAAAATGATGTGATTGCTCTAAAACGACATTCATATTATTTGTTTGATAATATATCATCCTATTTAGAAAATGAAATCATGATTGGCGCTCCTTAAAGTTAAAGGTACATATATTATTAAAATAAGGCGCACATTATGTATGTGTGCGTGTTTTGTGTACGAAAATTAAAGGAGATAAAAATGGACGAAAATAAAAATGAAATAAAAAAGAAAACAAATAATTTTCATATCGGTGATTCATTAGGCCCGATATTATTTGGAATTATAGCTGTGGTTATAATGATTATAGCTGCACATTTTATGGGATAAATTGTAAAATCCGCGGGTCGAAATTTCGACCCGCGGATTTATTTTTACCATTTTATTAAATTAAATAATATATGTTTTGTTTTGCCTTTTTCTGTAATTGTTTTGTATATTGTAATATTAAATAATTTATATTTTTTTACGTTTATTTCAAATTCGGAGTAATTAATATTGTGTTTTGTATAAAAATCTCTCGTGATATTTTGTGCTTTTATGAAATCTGTTTTTGTTATTTTATTAGAATTTCTAATTAATGATTTTTTATGTCTGAAATAGTAGTAGTTTGTATTTGGGACAGTAACAAGCTTTTCTAAGTAGAATAAAATTTGCGGCGTAAAAATATAATCTTCGTAAATCATATTTGGGATAAATTTTATATTAGTTTTTATAAAAGATTCTCTTTTATAAATTTTGTTCCAGACGTATGAAGTTTTTGGTATTCCGCAAATTTTTAGCTTCTCCTGATAATCTGTGTATATTTTTTTATCTTTAAATGTTAGTATATTTTTTGAGTGTTTGCTGTTTATTTTAACAATTCCGCATACTGCAATATCCGCATGATTTTTTATTGCTGCGTTGTATAAATTTTCATAAAAATCATCACATACCCAATCGTCAGAATCTACAAATGCTATATATTCGCCTGTTGCTTTTTCTATTCCGGTATTTCGAGCTGCTGAAGTCCCTTTATTTTCATTTGTGATTATAATAATTCTTTTATCCTTTTGTCCAAATTCATCTAATATTTTATTGGAATTATCAGTTGAGCCGTCATTAATGCATATAATTTCAATATCTTTAAGAGTTTGATTAATTAAGCTATTCAAGCATTTGGACAAGTATTCTTCAACATTGTATATTGGAACTATAATACTAACTTTAGGCATAAAATTCTCCTTTGTAAATTTTACAAAAAACAATTAACATAAGCAATAATAATAGTTTTAATAATAATTATTTTGTAGTAATATATTTTCATAAAATTCGTAAACACAAAGATATAAATAAGGAGAATATGTATGTTAGAATTTTTCAAAAGAGAACTAAACGAATTCAAAGCCTTTGCTGTTCGTGGAAACGTGATTGACATGGCAGTAGGTATCATTATTGGTGCTGCATTCGGAAAAATTGTTGATTCAATGGTAAACGACGTAATTATGCCGCCTTTAGGTTGGTTAATGGGAAAGGTTGATTTTGCAAATATGTACTTTACGTTGCCAGTAGATGGTAATTTTACATCCTATCCATCATTAGAAGCTGCAAAAGCTGCTGGAGCTGTTACAATTAATTATGGCGTATTTATCAACACTTTGATAAGCTTTTTGATGGTAGCATTTGCTGTATTCTTATTGATAAAGGGTATTAATAAGTTACAAGCTGCAGCTAAGAAAGATGCGGCAGATGCTGAACAAGCTGCTCCAACCGTAAAAACTTGCCCTAAATGTTTCTCTGAAATTGATATTAGAGCAACCAGATGCCCGCATTGTACAACTGAGTTATAATTATTTCCAAATAAAAAAAGCGAGCTTATTATTGGCTCGCTTTTTTTCTGTGTATATTTAGTATCCATATCGCATAGGTATGTACATATTGGTGTATTGCGGAGTATAGTAGTTCGTTTTAGTTCTGCCTCCCGGATAATAAGTACGTGTGGTGTATTGAGGCGATATTATTCTTGTACCTTTGTTTGATACTCCGATTAAAATATCTTTGGGATTGTACATCCCATATCCTGTGTTAACCATAGAACTGGATGTATAATTTTTAGGATAAACTGTGGTTGTTGTATATGCAGGGTAATTATTGTAGTAATAATTTCTGCCATAATACGGGTTGTTATAGTATGGCCGATTATAATAATATCCGGTTGGTACGGTAATTGTTCTTGTTGCACTATAACAAATCGGGCTGATTGCAAAAAATACCAGTAAGAATAAAAATGCTTTCTTCATTATAATAAACTCCTGAACTCTTTTTCATATTATAAACTATATAAACAGTTTTTTCACCTCCTCTCAATTGGTAATTCACAAGAATATATTTTTTGTAGTATAATAGAATAGTATTGTTATTTAAGTTGTCGGGATGGCGAAATTGGTAGACGCGCATGATTCAGGTTCATGTGGGTAACACCTTGAGGGTTCGAGTCCCTTTCCCGACATACTTATAAAAAAAATTTGGACAAAAAGTCCAATTTTTTTTATAATATGCCAACGGGACTGAACATGAATTTTCCCTGTTGTGAAAAATTCAAGGGTTCAGCCATAAAGGCATACGAGGCTGTAGCTTTCGGGCTTCATACCCTCAAGCACACTCTCAGTAGAGTCCCTTTCCCGACATACTTATAAAAAAATTTGGACAAAAAGTCCAATTTTTTATATAGTTTTTTATCAAATTTTTTTTAATATAAATTTATATAGTTCATGTAAGTAATTTTGAATATTTTCTTTTAGTGAGAATTTTTGTTTAGGTGTTTCTTTTACTTCTATTGGCGGATAATACATTAGGACATGTGGAAAATCTGAGATAGTTCCGTTTTTCTCTTGTTTTATGAATTCATCAAGTTTTTTGTTAATGTCTTTGTAACTTGTATTCATCCCAAATTTTCTATAAAAGATATGCGGGGCTTTATGCGGGTCAAATTGTGCGTCTGCGCTCAAGAAAAATCTCCCTCCGCAGCCAATTTCTTTGCTGAATTTGTGAGCAAAATTAAGTAATGCTGTTCCTAATCCTTTCCCAGGCGGGTGTGATTTTATTGAACTAATAAACAAAGAAGCCTCTCTTTTACCATCCAGATATTGCGTAGCTTTTCTGCAAATCATTTGTGCGTGCTGATTTGGATTTGTAGTTGAAAATATAATAAATGTATGATAATCCAAACGTTGTGCCCTGTGCCAAATGAGTTTATCCGGTAATTTTTTTAAGGGCATTCGGTTTATATTTTGAGAATTTATAATTTTTCTGACTTTGTTTATCATGGAAATAATATATCACATACAAAATAAAATAGTAAAAAGTCTTAGGGGTTGATTTTATATTTTCAGCATTACATAATAAATTGTGCATATAGTATATGTTTAATGTCCTGCACAAAGTATAATTGAGTATAACGCGGGATGGAGCAGTCTGGTAGCTCGTCGGGCTCATAACCCGAAGGTCGTTGGTTCAAATCCAGCTCCCGCAACCATTTAAAAAAAAGACCACTGTAAGTGGTCTTTTTTGTTAACCGCGTTTTTTTTACCGAGATTTAGCTACACGGATTTACCGCTGTGCATACAAGCTACCTTTTTTCAAGACATTTGGTCGGAAGTGTTTCATTCCATTGCGAGGGTGAAAGCCCGAAGCAATCCATCCATTTACACTTTTTGTACTAATATTGCACTTAAAATTTATTGTTTGCTTCCATCCAAGCTATAAGCGTATCTAACATTATTTTAAATAAAAAAAATATTAAATAATATTAAAAAGTTTTCAAATAACTAGCAAGAAAAATTTTTATTGATTTTATAATCATGTAAAAAGGGGAATTAAATGCGTATATATAGTATTTCAAACAATATCAATTTCGGATATAACAGAGATTTAAACGAAAAAGTAAAATCAAGATTGAAAAATGATACAAAAAATCAAGAAGTCAATGCTCAAATATTACAGTTAAATGAAATATGTAATAATGCCGAAGACAAACTGAAAGAAGCATCTTTGAAAAATGATTGGGTTTCAATGAGTTATTATGAGGATATGTTTAATACATTGAAACCATATTTGGCAAATCAATTTGTTGTTATGTATCCGAAATTAAATTATCGTCAAAAGGAAATTGAAACGTATAAACAGGAATTAACAGAATTAAATAATGAGAGTTCTGAATATGAATGGTTAGAAAATGTGATAGAAAATCTTCAGATAGATGAAATTTTTGCCGGTGAAGGTGAAATTCCGGAAGCTCCGGATATTTTCATGCTAAGTGATGTTAATGAACCTGTTAATGATGCTCCTGCAGAAAATGAAACTCAAGAAGTTAGCGATTATGTAGAAAAATTTGAACCAAATGCTTTTTCTCCAAAGGGTTTTGACTCCCTAGGCGGCATGAAAGAATTAAAAGAAACACTTACTGATAAAATAATTCTTCCTTTAAAAAATCCTGAGTTAGCTAAACTCGATGAGATTGAATATGGTAAAAAAGCTCCTCGCGGTTTTTTATTCTATGGCCCTCCAGGATGCGGAAAAACTTATATAACACAAGCTCTGGCTGCAGAAGCAGGTGTTCCGATGTTTAAACCAAAAGTCATAGATAATGAAGGTGCATCTTATGTAAACGGTGCTGCAACTAATATGAAGATGGCGTATGAATATATTAAAAACTATGCTAAAAATAATAATACTCCTGTAATAATGTTCTTTGATGAAATGGAATCTCTTGCCGCAAATAGAGAAGGTGGCAGTACAGGAAGTAAAGAAGATGATAAACTAGTATCAACCTTACTGCCTATACTTGAAGAAGCAAGAGGTAATAATATTATCGTTATAGGTGCTACAAACAAATACGAATTACTTGATGATGCCGTAAAAAGCCGTATGGAAGATAAAACTTATATTGGTCTTCCTGATGACGATACAAGAGAACGTGTTTTGAAAATTCATTTGTCTAAATTCTCAAAAGGGAAAGCACTGGCAGAAGATGCTGAAGCCTTGGCAAAAGTTGTAAAAATTACTCACGGATTTTCAAACAGAGATATCTCAATATTAGTTGATAAGGCTGCTACTATTGCAAGAAAGAACGGCAGACGTGATATTAAAGCCGAAGATTTTATAAAACCTGTTAAAGAAAACCAAAATATGAAGGTTAAGGAACAATGGTACAAGGATAATCAAAGCGTTCCTAGTGCGGGTTTCAATACTAAATCTGTTTAAGTTTGTAACAAAATATGAAATAATTTTTTCAAAACTAGCAAAATACTCAAAAAAAATGTTTTATACACAGCGTAGGTGTAGTGAAAGTTTTTGAAAGGAATGTATTATGAGTATGTCTGTGCAACCTGTTAGTATGAGTAGTGTTCGTCCCGTCTCCGAAGTAAAAGCTGTTCCTTTTAAAGGAGAAAGCAACTCTATGGAAATGATGGCTCAATCAGGTGTTGAAGCCCCTAAAAAAGAACGTCATTGGTTTAAAGCAGCCGCATCTGCTATATTCCCAGGGTTAGGTCAAATTTTGGATGGCAGATTCGGTACAGGTCTTAAGCAAATGTTAGGAATTGCGGTTTTATCATTAGTTGCAAAAGGCTTAGCAATATTCGGAGTCGCTTCCAAGGCTAAATACGGTCTATTTGCTTCTATGATTGCTTCTGCCGTTGCAGGGCTTGGCGCTTTGGGAATTTATATCAATTCTATACGTGATGCATTCCGTGGCGGTAAAAAAGCTGTGTAAATGTTTAAGTATTAAAATAAAAAAGGTTCGGCTATGTGCCGAACCTTTTTGTTATTCTCCTAATAAAATATTATCTATGAGTCTTACCCCTGCGACTTTGCAAGCTATAAAAACTCTTGTATTATCATCTGCTGTGTGTTTTTCTTCTAAATTATCCGCATCATGAAATTCCAAATATTCTAATTCGTGATGATTATTAAGGAATTGAAATGCTGTTTCTTTTAGGGCTTCAACATTTGTAATCCCTTTTTTGTAACAAGTTTTTATATTGTTTAGTATTTTACTTAATGCAAGGGCTTCTTTTTTATCTTCTTCTGTTAAGTATTTGTTGCGAGAACTCATTGCAAGGCCTGATTCTTCTCTTATTATCGGACAAGGAATTATTTCAACAGGAATATTTAAGTCTTTTACCATTTTTTTGATGATAATGAGCTGTTGTGCATCTTTTTGTCCAAAAAATGCATAATCCGGTTGAACAATATTGAATAATTTATTAACAACTGTGCATACCCCGTCAAAATGTCCGACTCTCGATTTTCCGCAGAGTGTATTCACGTAGAAAAATGGCGGGATAACATAAGTCAGTGTATCATTAGTGCGCATTTGATTTTCTCCGTACATTTCTGACGGCGTCGGTGCGAAAACTATTGAAACCCCGTTTTCATCGCATAATTTTGTATCCGCTTCAAGGGTTCTTGGATATTTATCAAGGTCTTCTCCCGGACAAAATTGTATAGGGTTTACAAAGACTGATACAACAACTTTGTCACATTTTTCAGCAGCTTTTTTAATTAAACTCAAATGACCGGCATGTAATGCCCCCATTGTTGGAACTAAACCGATTGTCAGTCCCTGCTTTTTCCATTCTTTAATCTGATCTCTTACTTCACTTATCTTGTGTAATAACATTGTATAATCCTCTCTTTCGGCTCAAAAATTATACAACAAAAATTGTTAATAATAAATTTATCTGTTTAAAGTTTTTTGTATTGCTTCAAATATTTCTCTCATTTCATCATCCATTACAAATTCCTGTTTGGGAGGCGGTGTAATATCTCTAAACCCGAGAATTTTTGCTTCAACTACATATATTGGTTCACCGTTTAGCGGGTTTATGGTTTTTGTTAATTTGCCAAATTTTAAAATAGAATTTTTAATAATATTTAGTTCATCTTCATAATCGTATGTTTCTCCGTCCCCCGGAGCGAGTTTTTCCATATATACGGCAGGAGTGTCTTTAGGGACATCTAATTTTATAATGAAACGATCTTCTCCTTTTTTTCTTGCAAATCTATATGCGACATTTTTGTCAAATGTTGATTCCATATAGATAGGCATAGTTACGATTTTCCCTTCTTTGTAATATTTATTGAAGAAATCTTCGGCGGATATTTTCCCTATTCCAAAATCGCTACCTTGCATTGCTCTGTAAACGGTTGTTCTTTGTGGGAGTCTTATATTTTTCATTATTTGGGCAAGGTTGCAAAAATCTTCCGTGGAGTACCCATTTAACTTGTTTGATTGATTTTTTACGGATCTTAAAATATAAAAATAGTTGTCATAATTGGATTTAAAATGATCTAAAGTAAGAAATGCTTCAGGATTTTCTTTAATATATGCATCTCTTATTTTTATTAGCCTATCTTTCAGTGCATTTATGGATAATTCAAAATTATCTTGCAATTCATTGTCATTTGTTGTTTTTGAAATTCTTTTTGCAAGTTGTTTGAGTTTACACGAGTTATTTAAGCATTGTATGTACTTAATCGGTTCCATTTGTTTCCCTTATTTGTATAAAAACCTATAGTAAATAAATATTGTCTTTTATTTAAGAAATATTAATTCTATTGTTTCTCTTGTTGTGTAATGTGTTTTGTTTATATTTTTTTTTAAATTATTTGTGATTTACAAATATTAAGGGATATTGATGTTTAAAAAGTATTTAGCCGTTTTTCTTGTTTTTCTGTGTTTATTTTTCAATAATTTTGCCGTATTGGCACTCGAAACAAAATATCCTGATTATTCTTATGAATTTTTGGGTGCTGATAAGTGGGAAAATCTTAATCGTAAAATATTTAATTTTAATTTGAAATTAAATAAATATGCGATAAGACCGATTCATATTTTGTGGTCTTCTATAATGCCCAAATACGGCCAAGACAGAATAAACGGAATAACTAATAATATTGAATATCCGATAAGACTTATAAGCAGTTTGATACAGAAAGATTTTAAAACTTCTAAAGATGAAAGTATTCGTTTTTTTACAAATACAATTCTTGGTCTTGGAGGGATGTTTGATCCTGCAAAGCATATTTTTAAAATAGAACAATCAAAAGAGGATATGGAGCAGGCATTGGAAAAATGTAAAATTAAATCAGGTCCTTATTTTGTTTTTCCTGTATTATCTTTTACTAATGTTAGGGGATTATTCGGGAAGGCTCTTGATATGGCTCTTAATCCGAGTTCATACATCGGGAGTCCGCTTCTTGCGGCTATAAAAGCAGGTATGACAATTAACAGAACTTCGTATATGCAGCCTATTATAAAAATGGTGGAATCAAATTATGCTGATCCTTACGATATTGCCAAAAAAGCTTTTGGAATAGACAGATATATTAAATACTCAAATATGGACAGAGTAGATGTAAAATCGAACTTAAAAGTTCCTACAAATGATTCTGTTCAAGAAAAAAAAGAACTTGTAGAAAAAAAGGAACTTCCTCAAAATGTTATAGCCAAAGCGCCGCCTCAGGATAAAGAAAATCTTGTAAAAATTGAAGTTTCATCAGAAATTGTAACGCCGAATGACTTGTTATACGGGGGTGCGAATATTGATAATACTTTGCCAAAGGATTACAGTGCAGAGGATTTCAAACTTGATGCTGATATAAAACTTCTAGGTTATAACCCTCAGGGGCCTGTTATTGATTCAATGAGAACCGCTCTTTTTGCTCTGCCGGGTGTTGATGAATCCATTTGGAATGAATTATCTATATGGAACAGAAGTTTCAATAGAAGAATTCATACTTCAAATGTTAAAGTAACTGAGGGGCGTGTTAATTATAATTATAGATATATAATGCAAAAAAATAAAAAAGATTCTCCTCTTGCCATAATATTTCCGTCTATTGGGGAGGGAATAATGTCATCTCATTCTGTCCTTTTTGCCAAATTATTATATGATGCGGGATATTCTGTAATTATTCAAGGGAGTCATTTCCAGTGGGAGTTTGTGAAAAGTATGCCATCTGATTACAGGCCGGGACTTCCATCCAGAGATGCTGATGCACTGAGAGATGTGACTTCTAAAATAATAACTCAACTTGAGAAAAAATATAACTGTAATTTTAATCAAAAAGTTTTTGTAGGAACTTCATTCGGAGCTTTGATGTCTTTGTTTGTTGCATCAAAAGAGGCGCAAGAAAACACTCTCGGGGACACAAAATATATTTCTATATGTCCTCCTGTTGATTTAATATATGCTATGAAACAGGTTGATAAAAATTCCCAAGAGTGGAATAAATCATCTGTTGATTTAAAACAAAGAGTTGCTTCTACTGCCGCAAAAGTTGTCAAATTGTACCAATCTAAAGGTGATATAAATTTTGAAGTTAATAATCTCCCGTTTAATGATGAAGAAGCAAAGATGATAACAGGATTTATAATGCACCAAAAATTATCTGATTTGATTTATACTATCGAGAATCCTACAAAGGAATTGAATAATGATTTATATTCTCAAATAAATAATATGGGTTATGTTGAATATACCCAAAAATATTTAATGTCAAAGGATGATGTTTCTTGTGATGATTTAGCTTTTGAGACAAGTTTAAATTCTATTTCAGATTATTTGCAGAATGCAAATAATTACAAGATTTATCATTCATTAAATGATTATCTTACCAACTCTAATCAGTTAAAACAACTCAAACAAATTACCGGCAGCAAGACAGTATTCTTGGATAATGGTGCACATTTGGGATTTTTGTACAGGCAAGAATTTATACAGGACTTCAAAAACACTATTGCCCAAAAATAATTCCCAAAAATATACTTACATCATTCCTTTGCGGTTGAAGAAAAATGCAACCAAGCACGTTGCGACAATTGAAATCAAAATTACAACCATAAATCCAAACTGGTAATCTCCAAACGGCATAGGCACGTTCATACCCCAAAAACTACCAATCATTGTCGGAACGGACATTATAATCGTAATTGCGGCCAAAAATCTCATTACCATGTTCAAATTATTATTTATAATGGATGCTAAACAATCCATCATGCTTTCCAAAATTGTTCTATGCATTTCAACCATCTCAGATGCCTGTTTATTTTCAATAATAACGTCTTCAAGCATATCAATGTCATCTTCAGTAAATTTTAATATAGAATTCAAGTTCCCTGTACTTGCATTAACCATTCTTAAAAGTTTTTGAAGCACAAGCTGATTATCTTTCAGAGAAGTTGTAAAATAAACCAAAGATTTTTGGATTTCCATAAGTTGGAAAAGGGCTTTATTATTGGTTGTTTTCCTCAGGGAATCTTCAATATTTTCGGTTTGTTTATTGATAATATTTAAATATCTCAAATAGAATTTCGCAGCGCGGAACAATATGCTAAGCATGAAATTAGCTTTTTTGCGTGTATCAAAAAATTTTGCGGTATCACTATTGAAGGAATTTATAATTTTATTTTCGTGAGAGCAAACAGTAATGATACTTTCCGGAGTAAATATAAGACCTAATGGTAAAGTATCAAAATTCCCATCATCATCCATTACAGGAACGTTTGTGATGACGAGCAAATTCCCGTCTTCAAAATCCATACGTGACAACTCGTCTGCGTCTAATGAGTTATTTAAAAAACTTTCATCCAGCCCCAGAACAAGCGAAACTTGTTGAATTTCATCTCGTGTCGGATTAATCAAATTAAACCAAGAGCCTGAAACAGCCTCATTTAGGTCAAGTGTTTTAAGAGTTCCGTCGTCTTGAGTTTTAGTGATTTCCAACATGGCAGTTTTTCCTATAGTGTTACAAACATAATTAAACTATATTTTTGAACGGAATTCATCATCCGATAATAGGAAGTTTGAATATTAGTCACTTTCTGCAACAACAGTTGCAATAAGTTCTCCGTAACTGTCAACACAGCCGTTTGTTTCTTCTACAATATAGCGTAAATCTTCTTTGCCTTCTATTGCTTTTTCAGCACAATCCATTGCATCGTCATATTCTTTAAATTCACCAATTAAGTTTTTTGATAGTTGTGATTTGTCCTTTGCTGTGTATACCTGAAACATTATATTTTCTCCTTATGCTTTACATTTTCATATAAACAAAAAATAAGGCTTTTTTCAAGCCTTATTTTAGTTATATATTTTGTTTAGTTTTGCTGTAATTGATTTAAAAAATGGTAAACCTAATGAATTTTTATTGCTTATATCTATATTAACAACAATTTCATTCGGATTTTCTACAATAATTTCTTCTTTCGGTTCAATTTTATCAAAACTGCGATAACCTTTTTGGGTATATTCGTCAATTTTTTTTCTCATAATTATTTCATCTTGCAGGTTTTTATCTGTTGTAATATTTTTAAATGCACTGCCAAATTTTGTTGCTCTCGTTACTCTTTCGTGTTTTTGAGCTTTTGCCATTGTTTCTTCTAATGTTTGAATAAGCATAATATTCCCCTTACACTTAGATTATATTTAATTTTTTTAACAGAGGCATACATCTTTGGGTTGATTTCTGGTAAAATATTATAAAAACAGGTGTTTTATGAATGAATATATGAAAATCGCAATAGAAGAAGCAAAAAAAACGAAAAAAGATATTCCTGTCGGAGCTGTAATAGTAAAAGGCTCAGATATTGTTGCACGTTTTCATAACAAAAAAGAAGAAGATAAAGATATCACCTCTCACGCTGAAATTTTAGCATTAAGGGAATCTGCAAGAATAATGGGGGATTGGAGATTAGAAGATTGTGATATGTATGTTACACTGGAACCTTGTCCGATGTGCGGTTGGGCAATACTTCAATCAAGAGTTAAGAATTTGTATTTTGGGAGTTATAATAGCCAGTATGGGGCTTTTTCGTCTTCTATTGATTTAACGAAAATTTCTAACACAAAAACAAACATTTATGGCGGAATAATGGAAAAAGAATGTGACAAGTTGATAGATAAATTTTTTGAAAATATTAGAAATTAATTCTCATTTACCCATTTTTTTGAATCAAATTTCAAATCTTCAAGTTTTATTTTAAGTGATTGGGCATAGGGTTTGAATTTGGTTAATAGTTGTGTTTTGCGCAGCATAAGTTCTTGTGCAACTGCAGGTGATTCACAGGCAATAACCATTATATTCCCTCTTAGCATCGAGTATGGTTTTGAATTGTTCGCAAATTTCTCTCCTGCAACTTTAGACCAAAATTTGCATAAATTGCTGCGCGTAATAGCTTTTTTAATTTCTTTTTTTTGTGCTAAATCTGAAATTAAGTCATCTATATATTTAAATTTTGTGTATAGAATTTTTTTCATAAATTTGGTTTCAAAATGGTTTTGTGATAAAATCCAGTAATGACGATTGAGCAATTAGATAGTAGCATAAAAAATTCAAAAAATATATTACTGGTTTCCCATATCAATCCTGATGGTGATACTTTGGGGGCAATGTGCGGTATGTATTCTTTGATTTATAAAAATTATAAAAAGAAATGTGATATGGCTCTCGCATCTAAAGTTCCGTCTGTGTATGAATTTTTACCAAATATTAGTGAGGCTAAAAATATTTCTCAGATTGATTTATCAAGGGAATATGATTTGGTCATAAATCTTGATGTAGCATCTATTGACAGATGCTCTGATGCAAAAACTCTATTTGAAAAAGCGAAAAATACGGTTAATATTGATCATCACGAGACAAATCCTCAATATGCAAAAATCAATATTGTTGAATCTTATGCCTCAGCAACGGGAGAAGTTATTTTTGGCATTGCTCAAATGCTTAATTGGGATATTCCAAAAGATGCGGCCGAGTGTTTGTATGTCGCGATAATGACTGATACCGGGTGTTTTAGATTCTCTAATACAACATCAAGAGCTATGAAATTTTGCTCTAAGCTTTTGGAACTTGGGGTAAACTCATCTGATTTATCTCAAAAATGTTATGAATCTAATTCGAAAGATATGGTTTTATTCCAAAGCTATTGCGTAAATAAAGCCAAATTTATTGAGAATGATAAAATTGCTTACACTTTTGTTTATAAAAAAGATTTAGAAAGATTTAATTATAATGGTGACGATTTTACCGAAGGTTTGACAGAAAAACTCAGAGCTATAAAATCTACCGAGATTGCCTTTGTCGTCAAGGAATTAAATTCAACAACTTCTAAGATTTCAATGCGCAGCAGAAGTAAAGATATTGCAAAGGTTTGTAGTGCTTTTGGCGGCGGAGGACACAAGCTGGCTGCCGGAGCTGTAGTAAAGGCAAATGCACAAGATTGTGCTAAACTGGTTATTGAAGAAATAAAAAAACAAGGTTTATGTTAAAGATTACATTTAAAAATAAAATAAGAAACGCTTTAAGAGGTATCTTAAAAAAGAAATGTTTAAAAGTTCTTTATGATATTGTCAGATCGATAATAAAGAATGATTTTTTCGGTATGGCATCTGAAATGGGTTTTATTTTGTTGGCCGGATTTTTTACATTTTTATTGTTTTTAATGTCAGTATTTGGCTGGATGGGAAATAAGGCCTATATGGAGCCTATAATGCTCGTCCTTTCTAATATGGTTCCTCATCAAGCTATGGAACTTATTGAATCTGTTTTAAATCAAACTATGATATTTGGGCACGGGAAGCTTATAGCGATTATTGGTATTACAATGAGTATTGTACTTTCTGCGAATGCTATTGCCGTTGTATTAAAAGGACTAAACCGTGCATACAAAGTCGAAGAGACAAGAAGTTTTGTCTATACAAGGATATTATCATTTCTAATGATGCTTGTTGATACCCTAATTTTATTCTTGACTATAAACATAATTATTTTTGGGAAAGTTATAGTTATGTTTGTATTACAGAATTTCAATATTTCACCGGCAATCGCTGTAACAATTTTGACTTTGCGCTGGCCGGTCGCATTTTTGGCTTTATATCTTATGGCATTTTTGAGTTATTACATTTTGCCCGATTTAAAAGGTAATGAGTCATTCAAACGAAAAAGTGCTCTTCCCGGAACAGTATTCTTTACTACCTTATGGTTGGTTGGTTCTTGGGGCTTTTCGGTTTATGTAAACAATTTTAGTACCTATAATATGCTCTATGGTGCCATTGGCGCGTTTTTTATACTTATGGTTTGGCTTTATTTTACTTCCATTATTTTACTTATTGGTGGAGAAATAAATTCTCGTGTTTATAATAGGCTTGAACGTAAGTCAATTGAACTTCATGAAGAATTAGCACAGTTAAGAAAGCAAACTTTCAAAAAATAAAAGCGGAATTGATAATATAATTCCGCTTTTTGTATTATTAGTCTTTTTTATCTCTTACCATTTCTTTGTATTCTTCCGGTTGGAAAGTTCCGGGAGCTTGTGCTTTGTCTTGAAGTCCTCTTTTGGCAAGTTTAGGAATTTCTCCGATTAGTTTTTCGCTTGCTCTTACAATATCGTGTTCTTTTTGTTCATTAATAACTCTTATGGTCATTTCTGTCGGAGAACCGTCTTCCCCTACTTGCTTTTGGACTTCATAACTTGCCCAATCGTCCGGCAGGTCTTTAATATATAGATAATCTTTGTCAGGACCTAAGCGTTTATCTATTTGTTCTGTCAAAATTTCGGTTACATATTCTTTTTGTGATGTAAAATGACAAGGATGGACGACTTCTTCCCCGATTACTTCTTCCGGATCTCGTTTTTCGTATTTTTTAAACAGTTCCGCAGCTGTTTGAAGATGATTTAATTCGATTGCTAAAAATTCTTCCCAAATAGGCATTAACATTTCGCATTTTTCATCTGTCATGCAGTTGTGGTATGTACAAACTTCTGTAAACTCGTGTAATAATAATTTTTCATAGAATGATTCTGTTGGGTCAATAAGAGATTCGTACATTGTTACGTGTTCTTCTTCAACATCTTTAATTTCGGCATAAGTTTCTCTGAGGCATTCGTTGCCATATGCAAAACCGTGTTCGGCGTAGTAATTGTGAGTTTGCTGTTCTCCTGATACAAGGGTTAAGATATTAACTTTTGTCTGAGGTGCGGCTTTTGCTCTGTCATAAGGCTTACGAAGTCTTACTATATTGCAATTATGATGATGTTGTGTCGGACGACCGATTATAACATCTGTTTGCCCTTGAACTATCGCATTTGGGCTAATACCATGAACCATATATGCCCATTGGCTGTATCTGTACAAATGGTCAAAATCTTCTAATAACCCAAAATCAAATGTCTCTTTTACGTAAGGATCGGGTTCATTTTGCGCCATCCAAGCCGTTAAATCTACTGCTACTTGTTCATATCCTAAAGTTGTTTCTAAAACCGATTGATCACAAGGAGCTAACCAATTAATGGTTGTTTGTTGAGCATCTTCAATGCGTTTTGTTTGTGCTAAAAATTCCAAAGTATCTTCTTCTTGGCATACTCTTGCAAAGTTGTGCTTGAAATTCCAGGCTTCTACTTCGATACCATTCATCAAAATTTGCCTTGTTCTTGAATAACAATCTATTTCATTTTTGTTGAACTTTCTGTGGGCAATATCATGCCACGTTCTTACTTGTTTTTCTAACGGTAGTCCCTTTTCTTTTAGCGGATTGAATTTCATGTTTAAAAGTTCTCCTTTCTTGGGGTAAATATAAATTAAATGTTTATGTAAGTAATTCTCCAAAAGAGTTATATATTTTTCTTGATTTTAAATCTTAAAATGCTAGAATTTTCATATAAAGAAATAGTCCCGGATCGTCTAGTGGCAGGACGAAAGATTCTGGCTCTTTTAACGGTGGTTCGAATCCATCTCCGGGAGAATAAAAGACGGCACTCAGTGCCGTCTTTTATTCTCCGAAAAGTCTTCTCTCCTGTTTGTTATGCGAACAAACGGTTCTTTCGCCCTCGCATTAAACGGTATTGCCTCCAATTAACAAGAATATTCATTCTTGTATAATCATTCAAATAGATTTCTATATCTCATATCGTATAAAATCTCTATGAATGAATGTGACATTTCTTCTGTTTCTGCTTTCAAATCCCCTTTATATAAATATTCAAGGCTTGGGAAGAATTTGCTTACAAGCTCATCCAAATTTTCATACTCAAATAATGTCTTCCGTCCTTCTTGTCTTGCCATTATTTCTGCAAAGTTTTCCATATATTTGGTGCGATTTTCTTCTGGCTTTTCGTATTCATTGATGGCTTTTCTATATCTTTTTATTTTTTCAATTTGATCTTTTGATATACCCGATATTTCAGGTGGACATCCGCTGAATTCCGCTATTTCGTATTCTATGACTTTTTGGTTCCAATCGGCATGACCAAATTCGTGGCCAAGTGTATTAACCAAGGAACTTCTTGTTCTGTTTATTCCATGTTGATTAAGTCTGTTTATCCCTATTGTATAGTTGAAACCATTTCTGCAAAAACCTCTGTCTTTGTTGGGCATTGAATACAAATATATTTTGGAGGCTGAATTTAATGATTTTTTTTCTTTTTCAACTTGTCTTGACATTCTATATATAAATTTATTGTCAGGACTAAAATATGGTAAAAAATATTTATGATGAGCAATCTCTCTTAATTGCTCATTTGAAATTTTTGAATCTATTAGCTCAAATGATCCGGCATATCTGCTTGGCTCTTTTAATACTTTTTTTAATAAGTTTTCTTTTACAAATTCAGGAAAATTATTATATTCACTGCCCCACGCTGCTTTTTGATAATAATTTTCAACAAACATTGGCTTTTTCTTATTTTCAAAATGTGAAATCTTAATAATTTCATCTGAGTTAGCGAATACTTCTCTGCGCAGTGACTCCATTTTCTTTTTACTTGTGCTTATTGCTCTATTTTCTTCAAAACACTTTGTAATTTTGCCGTTTTCTTTTTCATACCCCCTTATTTTTTGTCTTTTTATCTTTTCCATTTCTACATCGCTTTCGGTATTGATGTAAAAATGATCATCTTCCGGAACGGAATATTTTTTTATAGTTTGTTTTATTTTCTCATTATCAATTTTGTTGTGAATTGATGATACTATGTTGCCGTCTTTATCACGAAAAATGTATACATTGGTGTAATGCTTTGCCGGGTTTGCTTCGCGTCCGACTTTTATTGCATCGTAACTGATTGCTCTTTCCGGAATTTTAATATCTTTTAAGCCCTCTTTTACCAATTTTGAAATATTTATGCCTAATTCTTTTCTTAGTAGTGAGTTTGTGCTTTTTATATTTATCATAAATAGAACCTTTTTGTCTGTTTGTAATTTAGATAAAAATGGTAATTAATTAAATTTGTTATTTGTAGTGCCGGTATGCAACATAATGTAACATGATATTATTTCTTTTTGGGGCAAAAAATATTTTTACGGGTATTTATACAGTATGTCAATTTATACTTCAAAAACAATTCAAAAGATGCCGGATATATTGTTATACAAGCTTACGGATAATGTATATCGAATTATTAATACCAAAAATGCGCCAAATGCCATTCACGCAGGAGATATAAAAATTTCTACTGAAATGCGCAACCGCTATCAGGAAGAATTATGGATTGATGCGTTAATATTGAATTCAAACCAAAGAAACCAAGGTATTGGTACTAAAATATTGAAATTTGCCGAAAATTTAAGCAAGCAAATGGGGCTAAACGGACGTCTTGGAGTTAGAGCTGCTACTTTGGATTTTACATCTGATACTCCCCCTCACAAATTCTATCGTAAATTTGGATTTAGCTCAGATGATAAGAAAATGAATAAATTTATTGATGAATTTATAGAATGCGATGAAAAATTAGATTTCCTAAAAATGCCGCCTGTGGAAATGCATTATACTCCTAAAAATCAGCCTTTAAAACAAAAAATTTTAGATTGGTTTTATAATTTGTTCTCTTAATTGTTTAATATAATTTGAAAAAAGAGTTTATAACAGTTAAAATATATTTGTGAAAAGGATTTATTTATTATTAATAATTTTTATTTTAATGTTATGCTTTTGGACTGCTATGAACTCAAAAAATATTCAAGCCGGACATAATCCTATATTTGTTAATATGCATGTTTGTTTAGAAAATTTGATTGAACAAGCAAAGCAAAACGAATTTAAATTGAGTGTGCATTTTTTTGCAGAAACCAAAAATGACTATGAAGAATTAGATAAAAAAACTTGGCATTATCAAAAGAAATTTGGCTTTAAAGTTAATCCTCGTATAAATCATGAGTTTTGGAATGTTGAAGCGGATGCTTTTAAGCATGCATTTGGTTCTGCAAATATGTATTTAAAATATGGTGAAATATTAAATACTTGTGCCTGTATTATTAATGAATGGCAGGTTAATAAAAACCCACAAAGAGAATGGAATATGGATTCTTGGAATGACAATCAAGGACACAAGATAGCGAAAGAAGTTTTAAAAGAATATGGTTCCAAGTTTCATAAAATGCCGGCATCTAAAAGGGATGATATTGTTGCGGTAAAAGTTATGGAGCGTATGCGCAACGGACAACTAATCGTTACACCGGATGATGAAAGGCGGTTTAGCGGTTTTTATGAAAATGCTTCAAGAAGAATAAAACTTATTCTTGAAGGCCGAATGGCTGAGAAATATTAGTATTTACCTTTTGATTAGTACTGTTTTGTGCATTATTTTTTGTGTTTTTCGCTCAGTATCTAATATTTCAAACATCTTTTTATAGTATTCATCTTCTTCTTTTGTCGTATTGTTTCGAACCCAGGCGCCATACTTTATACACGCAGGCGGAATTTGTTTTTCTGTTATAAATCTGTAATTTACTTTTGGAAGATTATTTATTTTTGCAAATTCTTTCAAATCTTTTATGGATTTGGTATATGAATTCCTTACAATACCTATGTTTTCGGCATCAAGCCAATAAAGTGTCAATTGAGAAAAACCGGCTTTTTTGTAGATGTTTTTAAATATTTGTACGCTCTTTTTAAGTTCAGCTTCGTTGCTTGAAGAATATACTTCATTACTTAAGGCAATAGATAATTTGCCATAATTTGTCAATAATTTTTCTAAGTCAATATTTGCAAATTCTTCTCTTGAATTCATATTGGAAAGAAAGTCCAAATCGTTGTGAGTGAATTCATTTAGCATTGTAATTGTTTCTTTTGATAAATGATTTCTTGTTGTTAATTCATTTACAATATTATTTAACAAATTTTGCATTATGAGATATTTTTTATCTTTTGATAATCTTTCTGACATTCTCGGGTTTTCTTGCAATATTGATATGATATTGCCGCAAATATTAGAATATTCATTGATTAGTTGTACATCTTTATTCCCCAAATGTTTTTTAACAACGTTTGAAATGAATTCAGACTCTTGTTCATTCATCATAGGTGAAATTATGTACGAAATTTGCATAAAACGTTTAAACATTTTGATAGGTCTGTCTTTTACGTATGTAATATTTAAAATTTCTTGTAAGTGTCTTCTAAATGATAATAACCTATGGTCAATATATGAATCTTTATTATTTAATATATCAATATCTGAAATAAATTTATCTGAAACGGGACTTACATATACATTTGGAGCGAAAAATCTTCTGGCAAGATGTAATCTTTCACCTGTAAATGCTTCCGGTATTAAATCTATTTTATAATCTTTGTTTTTGTATGTTACTTCAAAACAAAATTCAGGAACGATTGATATTTCTCGTAAATATTGCGGCATGTTTTTTGAATATATAACTTTATCACTATATATTTTTATAGGATTAAATTTTCTAAGTAATATTTCATTTGGGTTCATGATATACGGAATATCAAAGGTTATTTCTTTTCCCTGATCATCTTTTACTGAGGAAGATGAATGAATCATGTATTCTTCACCTTTCAATGCATTATCTAAGTTTTCAATAATGGCATTTATATGAGATGGATATAATACAGCATTTTTATTTAAAGCCTCTAGGGGCATGTCCCCTGTATAATAATGTGTTATTTCATTTTCATTTATATAAATATTGAAGAAATATAAGAATGAATTAATTCTATCCATTAGATTTTTTGCTATTTCTATTGAATTTTTTCCGTCATAATTGTATTTGCCAAGGTGTATCCCAACTGCAAAATCCAAATCATTCGGTATCGGATTATTATTTATAAATCCTGAACCATAAGCATTTAAAAAGGTATAGGAAAAATCTAATCCGTCTTTTTTGGATTCTTTTTGAGCTTCTAAAAAACCTTTTTGAAGATATTTTATAGGATTAGAAATATAACTCAAACTTTTAGTGTTCGTCTTAGGATTTATATATATAAATGACATCGTATTGTCTAAAACTATAAAACTTGTGATAACAATTACAATTATTATTAATAGATATTTAAGCCACTTCACTCTTTTTCCCTCTCTTTTTTAACTTCTTACTATCAATTATAACGTCAGGGGGGACAAAAATAAAGTTTTTAACACAATATGTTTATTTTAAATTTTTATTGTTAACAATTGTTAAAAACGTATATACGGAAGAAATAACTCTTGTCAATCCTGTAAATAAAAAAAACTTTATATGTGTATAGGGGATATTAATACACATGAAAGTAAGGGGAAATTAAGAATGAGTAATCTGAGAATCGGACGTCAAGCGTCCAACAATCCGACAGGATTGACATTAGTTGCTTCAACAGGAGGAAGCAATGGAACATTTAAAGATTTGCTAACTGATGCCCAAAAAGAAAAATTGGGTATACAGCAGGCAAAAACTTCTGTATTTACAAATCCTGCACAAGCTGCTGTAAAACCTAATGCAGAGCAAATTGTTGCAGCTCAAACAATACAACCTCAAAAAGGTTTTCAAGAGTTTATAGACGTAAGACAAGGACTAAATCGTGCTCCAAAATCAGCTTCAGAATCTTTTGAAGTATTTTCTCAAGCCGGTAAAACAACTGCTGAAGGCGCAACAAAAGGCGGAGCATTAGTTCCTTTCGGAGGAAACGGAGGAACAGTTCCTCCTTCATTTGGTGGCGCTGCTGCATCTACTGCACAAGGGGCAGGCGCTCTGGTACCGATTACAGGTAATGCAGGCGGCGCAGGCGGTGCAATACCTCCAGTTGGAGGGGGAAGCGGAGCTGCCGGCGGGGCAAAAAGTCTTGTTCCTGCAGGTAAGGTTATTGAAGATGTTCCTTTTGAAGAAGTTACAAAAAATAAAGGTTTATGGTCAAAATTTAAAGATGTAATTAAAGGTGGCGCGTCAAAAGCTACTAATTGGTTTAAAGGCTTACCAAAAGCAGGTAAAATCGGATGTATTATTGGGGCGCTTGCTATTGCCGCAGGTGCAATCTACGGCTTGTGCAAATTATTTAGCGGAGATAAAGAAGAAGGCAAACCTGTAGAAGCTCCAAAGGATTACAATCCTCAAGTTCCAAAAGAAGAGGAAAAACCGAAAGAAACAGAACAACCAACTGAACCGGACGCGAATGAACCTGTTAAATCAGAAGAACCGGACACACCTGTTCCTGCAGTTCCGGCAACACCTGAAGAACCGGAACAAAATGATGACATCAAAGAAATAAAAGATGATGTTAAAGAAGTCAAAGATGATGTCAAAGAAATTAAAGACAAATTGGATCAAATAGCAAATCCTGTTCCTGTTGCGCCAGTTGAACCGGAAGAGCCTGAACAAGTTGAAGACCCTGAACAAGTTGAAGATCCAGAACAAAAAGATGATATCACAGGAATAAAAGATGATGTCAAAGAAATTAAAGATGATGTCAAAGAAGTCAAAGATGATGTCAAAGAAATAAAGGACAAGTTGTTACAACAACCGGAAGATCCTGCAAATGCAGATGAACCTAAAGCGGCTGAAAAATCTGATGAAGCTGAAAAAGAACCTAAAGCTGCAGAAGATGAAAATGTATACACAGTTGTCAAAGGTGATTGCGTATGGAACATTGCAAAAGATCATTTAATCAAAATTCACGCAGATGAACCAAATTATGTACCAACAAATGCTGAAATATTAAAACATACAAATGAAATTATGGACTACAATCCACAATTACATTGGGAAGATGATCATTATCACGTAATGATTAGACCTGGTGATAAAATCAATTTGGTAAAGCAAGAACAAGAAGTTCAAGAAGAACCTGAAAAAGAAGAAAAAGACCAAGAAAAAGAACTAAATCAAGTTGACTAGTGAAGTCCGAATTCATATAAAAAGGGCCTGTTCAAGAAATTGGACAGGTTCTTTCGTTGCAAGTGAATAATCTTTTTTGTATAAATAAAATATGAAAGGCTCAAGTTTATTTATTTTAGTACTGTTTCTATTTTTACGGATAATTTCTAACCCTTGTGCAAACGCTATTCAAAAGAAATTATCTGTGGAGAATTCTGCTATTCTAATAAACTTGCACTCATATTTATTTTTAAGTTTATTTTGTATTTATCCGGCATTCTGTTTTAATTGGGGACAGTACGGAATAAGCTATTGGCTTTATGCTATATTGTCCGGATTACTTTGTACATTGAGCTCTGTATGTTTAATAAAAGCTCTTGAAATTGGAGAAATGTCTATACTTGGACCGATAAATTCTTATAAGTGTGTAATTGGCTTGATTTTTGCATGGATTTTCTTAAAAGAGGTACCTAATATTGCCGGTATTTTGGGAATGATAACAATTATTATAGGAAGTTGGTTAATATTTGAAACAACAAAAGAGGGGTTTAGTTTTTCTCTTTTTAAAAGGAAAGACATAATTTTGAGATTTTTGGCTTTGTTCTTTTCGGGTACGGAGGCAGTTGTATTGAAAAAAATTATAATTATGTCTTCTCCGATGGAATCATTTATATTGTGGTGTTTTTTAGGGTGTATTTTTTCTTTTATTTTAATGTATTTATTCGGAAGAAAATTTCACAAGTTATCCAAAAATGATGAGATTGGATGTTTGGGTATTGCACTAAGTCTTGGTGTAATGCAATTATCAACAAACGTTGTATTTGGGGGTATGAACGTTGGATATGCTCTTGCATTATTCCAATTATCAAGTATTGTTGCGGTAATATTTGGGTATAAAATGTTTGGAGAAAAACAATTTATTAAAAAAATATTTGCTGCAATTATTATGATAATTGGGAGTTGTTTAATTTTACTTTAAGATTAAGGGCACAAATTTTCCCAATCCGGTTCTTCGTTTTCTTCTCCGGGTTCGGGGATATGCTCGTGATTTTCCATCATAACCATTAGGGATAAACGTAATTGCCTTTTATAATTTTCTCTTGCCCTTGCTAAAGTTTTGGCGCAAAATGTAAAACTTGGAATTTCCTTAATTTCAATGTAAAAATAAGGATTACCTTCAAAGTCTAAGTCTTGCCCCTCGATTAATGTCCAGTCTAAGTTTAAATAATAATCTAAGTCTTTGTATTGATTTTCCATGTTAATTAGTTTTCTAAAGAGGAATTGCTTAACGGTTGTGTAATCATTAAACCTTCTCCGCCTACTACGTCTGCTCTTTGTCCGTCAATATATAAATATACCGGCAAAGATGTATTTTGTTTTACTGTTTTTATTAGTTGGTATAATCTTTTATACAAACTGTCGGCTCCTCCTCCGTTTACAAATGAAGAATTTAAATTTACGATGATTTTATCTGATTTTTCAGTAATATTTATGACTTGAGAATAAGGAGGAACTTCGGTATACACTCCGTGTTCTTTCTCAGATTGTTTTGGCCCGCCAATTAATGAATAAACGGCATAACGAACTTTTGAACCGTCAACTTCTTTATTGTATTCGCGTTTAACAGCTTTGTATACTTCTTCGTTGTGTTCATTTTTGCCGATAAAGAATACATTTACATATTCTTTTACTTTTACTTCTTCTGTTTTTTCTGCGGGTTCTTCTTCTACTGAACGTTGAGAAACTTCTATATCATCAGGTTTTATTTCAGGTTTTGGCATAAATACATTGAATGCAATTACGCCTAAAACGACCAACATGCAAAATCCGATAATAATTAAAAGTAATTTTTGATTTCTGTTCATATTAAATTCCCTTAGTCTTTAGGTACAATTACTATACCATCAGTAACTATTACATTATTTTTTATGGCAATATTTTTGATATAAACTTTTGCATCCTTATTATCAAAGATATTTATTGAAAAATCAAGCGGATTTAGGTAATTCATCAAAAAGTCAATTTTCTTTAAATCAAATTTGAAAGAATTTGATGAAAGTTTTGTATTTTCAAAATCTATTTTGCCGTTTTTTACATCCAAATCTGCAGATATTTCAATTTTTTTAGGCTCTCTTACAAAAGGTAATGCTACATTTATTGTGTAGTAAAATCTGTTGCCGCGAATAGAAGCTGCAGTAGATTGAATTTTTATGCCGGCAAAACTTAATTTATTAAGATCATTAACCACTTTTCCGTATTTTTCGGTTTTCATTGTGTTATTGATATCATCTGCGGAAATTTCTAGTTCAAATGACATCGGAAAATCTTCTTTAAAAGTTATATTCCCTTTTTTGTCATATTGGATATAGTTAAAATCGCACAAAGATTTTAATTCAACTGATGATAAGTATATTCCGTCGATATTAACGTTTTTCCCGCTCATAGTGAGGGATTTAAATCTTCCGTTGCTTAAATCTTTTGCGCTATATGAATCTATATTAACTTTTAAATTTTTGTCTCCTTGAACAGTTTTTAGAATTGCTTTTTTCAAAACAGATTCTGAAATTTGAGTTCTTGCAAAATTCAACCCTGTGATGCTGCTAAAAAATGAGCTGAATTTATTATTCAAATCATAAGGTTTTACACATGAATATTCACAATCTGCACCAAAACTTACCGGTGCTGTAAATAATACTAATCCCAACAATAAAATTAACT
Organism: uncultured bacterium; assembly: GCA_902801985.1. Taxonomy (GTDB): domain Bacteria; phylum Cyanobacteriota; class Vampirovibrionia; order Gastranaerophilales; family Gastranaerophilaceae; genus Zag111. Next base: position 30,864 of record CADCKD010000007.1, read on the forward strand.
TTTTCATAATACCTCGAACACTTTTTTTACGACAATTTTGTCTTCTGTAACCATTCCTATAGCATGTATTTTATCACCACAAACCAAAAATACAATCTCTTTTCTGTCCCTCGCCCTTTGTAAAGGGAGAGGGGTAGGGTGAGGGTTAAAAATGCTCATTCCGTGTGAAACTTTTTCTTTTTCAGTTTCATCTAGCTGATATTGCGTAATGGGAACGACTTCTAGAGGGTTAATCAAATTCTTTTCAACATCTTCAAGGGTTTTGATGTCATTCAGATTTATAGATTTTTCAATATTAAACATTCCTGCTTTAGTTCGTTCAAGTGCTATTAAATACCCGCCGCAAGAGAGCTTTTGACCAATGTCGTATGCAATTGAACGTATGTAGGTCCCTTTAGAGCATGCAACTTGGAGTTTTGCACGTTGGTTTTCATAATCAAAAGAAACAAGTTCTATACTTTTAATCAATACTTTTCTTGGTTTGATTTCGACTTCTTTACCTTCTCTTGCGTATTCATAGAGTTTTTTGCCTTTGACTTTAATAGCTGAATATATTGGAGGAATTTGTTCTATTTCTCCTTCAAAATCTTTTAAAATATTTTCAACATCTTGTTGGGTAATTTTTTTATCAAAAGTTTGAGTAATTTCACCCTCAAGATCATAAGTATCAGTATTTGCACCAAATTGAACAGTTGCAATGTATTCTTTATCATCCGGTAAATATTCAATAAGTTTGGTTGCTTTGCCTATGCATATAGGTAAAACTCCTGTTGCAAAAGGGTCTAAAGTGCCGGTGTGTCCGATTTGTTTTATGTGGGTAATTCTTCGCAGAACAGCAACAACATCAAATGATGTCATAGATTGCGGTTTGTTGATATTGATAAACCCGAACAACTACTTAATTTCCCCTCTGGAAATTTTATTTAAAATCTCAACAACCTTTGAAGATTCTTCTAAACCGTTGGTATATACAAATTTCAATTCCGGAGTCAGGCGTAAACGAAGAACTTTGCCCACATTGTAGCGAATTTTTGGGGTCGATTTTTCTATAATTTCTTTTGTTGTTTCGATATCTTCTTGTGAACCTAAAACACTATATATAACTTTTGCAAAAGAATTATCATGCGAAACTTCAACATCCACAATTGATACAACACCTTTTAGTCCTCGGATTTCTTTTCTCAAAATCTCAGAAATATCGCGCATCAATTCTTTTCTTACCCGTTCGTTTCTTAGTGTCATAATTCTTTACTCCTAGTTGATAAAATTATAGCATGAATATTACAAAAAGTTAAAAGGTAACTTTTAGTAGCAAAAAAATATATTACATGTTTTAATATATCGGAGAATTTATGAAAGGAGAAATTAATGAATTTAACAATAAACAGTTTATCATCTGTTGACAGAGCATACGAACTTTCATCTCAAAATAAAAATTCTAAAAAAGAAAATGTTAGTTTTGAAGGTCTAAACATATCTTCAAAACAAGTAAAAAATACGGCTGTTGGATTTGCATTATTTGCAGCATCTGTATTAGGGCTATCTGCATGTAAATCAAATTCATCCGAAAAATCAAAAGAAGCTGCAAATACAGAATACGTTGCTCCGGTGCAAGATGTTGAAGAATCTGAAAAATCAGAGGTTGCTAAAGAAGTTTCTTATAAAGACCGAATTAATGAATATATGGCTCAAGACAAAAAAGTTGTCAAGGTAGAAATTGATAATCCTGTAGCAAATACTGGTCCTAATGAAAAAGTTTATTTTTATTCAATAGTTGGGAGAGGTTATGATAAAAAAGGTGTAATGATCAGACAATTTACTGTTGATACTCCAGAACCTGGAGAATATATTCCTACATATAGAGGAGTACAATATCTGCCTGACAAAACAGTTGCAGAAGTATTTTACGGCCCTTGTAAAACAGTCCAAGTAAATTATGAAAAACTTGTGAAATTCGAAGGGGAATCAGGTTATAAAAAGATTGAATATTTGTATGATACACTACGCTCAGAAGATTCACCAAGCAGAACTGTTATATATAAAAAGGGGACAGAATTTGCTCCTGGTGCGAGGTATTCTAAAGATTATCGTGAATGTAGAATATCTTATGATAAGGACGGAAAACTTCTAGAGAAACATGTACTTGTTCCTGACAAAGATTATAAAAGTCTTAGATTAGATGAGAAAAAATCCATACTACCAAAAGATATATCGAAATCAGGCGAATAGGAAATGAAAATATATAAAAAGCGATAGAATATTTGTTCTATCGCTTTTTATATACCTACATTTATAAATTTATTTTCTGATTTTAATTTATCATATTTTTCAAGATCTCTGTATTTTAAGATTTTTGCAGGATTACCGCCGACAACTGCACCTTTTGGAACATCTTTTGTTACTACAGAACCCATTGCAACCACCGCACCTTCTTCAATAGTCACCCCCGGGATAATAGTGCATCTTGCTCCCAACCATACATTGTCTTTTATTTCAACAGGTCTTAGGTTGAATTGCTTATCAAATGGTAATGTTTCAGGACTGTAATAATTATGGCTTGAGGTCCAAATCAGAACTTCTCTTGCAAAGCTTACATTATTCCCAATTTTTACACCTCCGGATGCATTTATTGTTGTGCCTTAGCCCAGTCTTACGTTGCTTCCGATTTCAAGATTCCCTGCTTTGAATATTTTTACTCCGCTTGCGATAGTAATATTATCACCACACGATTTGAAGCGATGTTTATTCAGTAAAAAACGAATAATTTTGAATGGCTTTGAAAAATTTAATCTCATAGAAATTATTATAGTTAAGAGCTTTAATATTTGTCAATTCAAATATATGTTTATGCTTATCATCCCAATAAAAAATATTACGCAAAAAAAACAGAGAGGAGGGGATTGTCTTGCTTCGCTCGCCATCGACGTGACTTGGGCTTGAGCCTCTCTTGGCCTGCGCCCCGCCTGATATGAGGCTCAAGGCTTCGCACTTGGCTCGCTTGCGCTCGAACCTCCCACAAGGCTTTCGCCTTGTTCGGGGTTCTCATCCCAATAAAAATTTTACGCAAAAAAACAGAGAGGAGGGGATTCGAACCCCTGGTGGAACTAGTCCCACACAACCTTTCCAAGATTGCACCTTAAGCCACTCGGACACCTCTCTTAATAGTCTATATATTCAATTAAACCCTAAACCCTCCACTTCGTCAAGCTGTATATTTTTTTACCAATATATGCTATTATTTATCTATGTCAGTTACAGTATTTGCAAAACAAAAATACCTTAAAGGCGAAATAACTATCCCCTCTGATAAATCCATATCTCACAGAGCGGTTATCTTCTCTTCTCTTGCAAAAGGTACTTCTATAATTAAAAATTTCTCAAAAGGGCAAGATCCTCAATCGAGTCTTCAGATTTGTAAAGCTCTTGGTGCCGATATTGAGCAAAATGAAACTGAAATTATTGTAAAATCAAAAGGAAAATATTTCCCAAATAATAATGACATAGTTCTAAATTGCGGTAACTCAGGTACCACAATCAGGCTTATGTCAGGAATTCTTGCAGGACAAAAATTCAACTCTATTCTAATAGGAGATGAAAGCCTTTCAAATCGCCCGATGAAACGAATTATAGAACCGTTAACACTTATGGGTGCAAATATTGAATCAAATGACGGTAAAGCCCCATTAAAAATTTTCGCTTCAAATTTAAATAGCATAAACTATAAATCAAATATTGCTTCCGCTCAAGTAAAATCCTGTGTACTACTTGCAGGACTTTATGCAAATGCAACTACAACATATAAGGAAATTTACCCCTCAAGAAATCATACCGAAATAATGTTATCTGCCATGGGCGCAAATATCAATGCCTCAAACGGGATAATTTCTATTTCTAATTCCGAATTATGCCCTGTGAATATCGAAATTCCCGGAGATATTTCTTCTGCTGCATTTTTTATTGCCGCCGCCTTAATTGTCCCAAATTCAAGTATAATAATCAAAAATGTCGGATTAAATGATACCCGCTCCGGAATAATTAAAATACTCAAAAAAATGGGCGCAAATATAGAAATACTTGATAAACGTGAAGTTTGCGGAGAAAATATTGGAGATATAAAAGTTGAGTACACAAAAGAATTAAAATCCTGCGAAATTTCAGGCGAAATAATCCCAACTCTTATTGATGAGATACCCGTTTTAGCTGTTCTTGCTACTCAAGCTCAAGGTACAACAATAATAAAAGATGCACAAGACCTTAGAAATAAAGAATCTGACAGAATAAAATTGACTGTATCAGAACTCAAAAAACTTGGTGCAGACATCGAAGAAACCCAAGATGGCATGATTATCAACGGCAAAACGGAGCTTAAAGGTGGTGTAGAAGTTGATTCATATAAAGACCACAGGCTCGCTATGAGTCTGTATGTTGCAGGACTTGTATGCCAAAAAGAAATACTAATAAATGAATTTGAGTGGGTAAATATTTCATTTCCTGAATTTGAAAGCCTTATGGATAATCTTACTAATTAATATTCAATATCCCTAAGGGTTTTGAATATTCTGTCAGTAATGTCTTGAATGTATTCTTGGCTGACCATTCCGTTTATAATCGCATCTGCTATTTCGTATGTAGGGCGAATGTATAATTGTGCAGTCCTGTTTACGTCTGCGAATTGCATATCCGCAGCAGCTCCCTCTTTGCCGCGTTCTTTTGCTCGTTTGTACCAACGTTCTTTAATAACTTCTAATGGGGTAAATACATAGACTTTTACATCCATAATATCCCTAACTCCCTCATTTAGAACGTATAGACCTTCTGTTAATATTACTTTTGCAGGTGTTTTTTCTTCTCCATCAGGATTTGATTCACACGTAACAAAATCGTAGCGTGGAGATTTTATTGTTAAACCTTCTTTTAAAGCAACAAGATGATTTTTCATAAGATTTAAATCTATAACATCCGGAGTGTCAAAACTAAATCCAGTTTTAAATAATGCTTCATAACTTCCTGCTTCGCGAAGCTCTTTTGAAGTATCCTTGTAATAATCATCACATCGGATAACGGTATATATCCCTTGAGTTTTGTCTTTAACACATGCTTTGATAGTGTTATCGACAAAAACTGTTTTTCCGGATGCACTCTCACCTGTTATACCAATTAGGAATGTCTTTTTCTTATCCTGAACAACTTTTCTTGCTATATCCATGATTAATGAATCAGATATCTTTAAAAATAAAGGCTGTTCTTCTTTTTTATCTTCTTCTAATATTTTATTCAATGCATCAACGATTGTGGAAATAATTTCCATATCTCGTCTGCTCGAATAATAATCGTAGCTTGTTAATCCAAAATCACTTAGCATGTTGTTCCACCCATTCCAATTAGTAATATCTTACTTGAAAATAAATTAATCGACTACCAAAGATGAAATTTTGTAACAAAAATGTATAAAAATATTAAAGTTTTTTCACACGAGTGCCGATAGTAATTCTGTTGAGAGTAAAAAGTATTATAGGAGTAAGATTTATGTATCAAGACAAGATTTATCAAAATGCTTTGAAAGAGTCTAGAGAAGCAGATTTTAATGAATTAAAAAAGGAAGTTAAAACAGTAGAAAGTGTAATTGAAAAATTTTTAACTCAAATGTTAGAATGTACCGCATCTATCTCAGAACGTGATTTTCACGCTTGCGGTGTATAGAAATATTTAAAAAGAGCCCTTTTATGAGGGCTCTTTTTTTGTTCAAATTTATGATTTTTTATTATTACATTACATAAATCTTGGCGGTTGTACCGGAAGTGAGTAATATGGCATTCCCGTTGTTGGTGAAACATATGACATTTGTGGTCCTGCCGGCATTCCTGTCTGAGTAACAATACTTCCAAATACTTGTGATAATGGTTGTTCTTTAGCTTTTTCCTGTTTCTTCTTTTCTTCTTCTTTTTCTTCTTCAGATTCTTCTGCCCCTTGAGGTTTTGCTGCAGTTGGTGCAGGAGTGGCAACTTGTGCTGTTTGCTGTTGCGTTTGCTCTGTTGCTTGAGCTTGAGTTGTAGCTTGAGCTTCCTCTTGTTGGAAATTTTTAGCTTCCTCTGCTAAATCAATTTTTGTATTATATAAATTTTCTAAGGATTCTTTTGCTTTTAAGTCTTCTTCGCTAAGTTTTCCTTTGTTATCTATATAGCTTTGAACAAGTCTTTGATATGCTGTTCCTGCAACTTCGTCTGCTCCTTGGCCGGTTTCTGCTACTTGGTCAGTTGCTTGTTGTGCTGCTTCTTGTTGAGCTTTTTCAACTTCGCTTGGTCCAAGTACTTTGTCTGCGGCTTTGTTGCATAACCAGCTGCCTAAACATCCTCCTAAGAATCCGACAATGCCTCCGATTACTGTTCCTAATCCTGGGCATATAGCTGTACCTATTGCTGCTCCGGCTTTTGTACCTAACGCACAACCTGCCCACCAACCGACACCGGTTGCTGCTGCTTTGGCCGTTGTTTTTCCAAGTTGTTTAAATCCTTGTTTTGTTCCTAATTGAAATGCAGGTATTACATCTGTGAAAGTTCCTACTGCCATATCAAATGCGGCCATTGCGACTCCGCCGCCACCTTTAGTGAAGAACTTTCCCCAAAATCCTTTTGTTGCTTTAGCCCCTGCTGCAGCGGCATTTGTTGCTTCTGCTGCAGTCTCTGCTGCGGCTCTGCTTTCAACAATTTTACCTGCTCCATTCCAGATATTTTTAATAGTTTTACCGCCTGCTGTTGCTTCTTTCATAATTTGTTTTGCCGCAACATCTGAAGCTTTAACCGCTTCCCAGGCACCCCTTAAATTTTTTCTGTTTTTCACAGCCCATGCACCCCCGCTAAAGGCAGCAAAACCAAGTCCTTCTTTTGCGGCGTCTCCAACTGTCGGTGCGTGGTTTATCCCGGTACCTGTTGCGTATTTGACAAGATTTTGTACATCTCTGTACTGTACGCTTGAAATAGCCATTCTAATTTCCCCTTTTCCGTGTTTATCTATTTTCCCCTATAACTTTATAAAGTATTTCTCTTGGCAATAATTGCTTTGCTTTAATTTTTTTTTTAAGAAATGTTAAGGCAAGACTTTATTATTAAGTCTTGCCTTGAGTTAGGTATTATGGATAGGGAATTTATGCAATTGCATTGAATGGTAATTGATTCATATATATATCATCTTTATATGGATTATTAAAAGAACTGTACATGTATGGATTATAATTGCTATAAGGGTTTTGTGTCGGAGTTGCTGCTTGCGGAACTTGTGCCATTGCTGCACCTTGTTGCTCTTGTGCTTGTTGAACTTGCGCTAATTGTTCTTCGGCTTCTGCTTTCTTTTCTGAATATGATTTGCCGACAATTTTTCCTGCAAGCCATTCACCTGCAACCCATCCTACAAGGCTACCGATTCCCGGACAAATTGCGGAACCTATTGCAGAGCCTAATCCCGCACCAACCAATCTGACAGCTGGTTTAATTGTTTCTTTCAAACCTTGGATTATTCCTTTTTCTTTTGTTGCTTTAATTATATTTGGAACTTCACCTACAAGCATAAGTGCCGCAAATATAAACGGCAATTTTTTACCTACACCTTTGGTCAGGCCTTTAAATGTGCCCCATAAGCTGCTTTTACCTTTTATTGTTGCAAGTCTTTTACCGGCTTGTATTGAACTTGATATGTCTGGAATTAAATTCTTTAAATTTCCGCACATTTTGCTAAGGAAGTTACCCTTATTGGCAGCATTGTTAATTCCTTTTAAGCCAACTTTTGCGACCTCAGAAAGTGAACTGCCTGACTTGTATGCTGCTCTCATTCCTTTACCAACTGCTTCTGCACTGGTCCCAAAAGTTAATTCAGGTGTGGCTTTCAAAATTTGTTTACCGTATTTGTAGACGGATTTTGCAACACTTGTAATTCCTGAAATACTTACCATTTTTACCTACCTTTTCAATATAATACATTACTAACCTACATGTATTTAAAGTGTTTTTTTCATGAAAAATTGCTAAATTTATAAGTTTTGTTAAGATGTTTATAAACAATACTATAGGAAGTTTTTTGTGGTTAAATACCAAAATCTTCCTTATGCCCCATTTCTTTGACCGCAAAGAAACGGGGCGCAAAGAAACTCCCCGACCTGAACTTCGCTTGCTAATAAATTGTAATTGTTCTGCCTCAAGCGGGCAAACTCACTTCGTTCAAACAATGCCCGCTTTGACCTTGCAGAACAAAACATTTATTGCTCGCTACGTAAAGGTCGGAAGGGGGGTAAATGTTGTTACAAACAGTTGTGCAGACTCCCATGTTGTTGCTAACGGGTAATACTGATTCCTACCCAGCGGGGGTAGGTTAGGTGGGGAAAAAATACAGAAAAAATTGCCTTTAACCCATTGAGGAGATAGGGTGAGAAACTGTATGCGAACCGTTATTTAGGTTCGCCCTTGATTTTTGCCTAAAAGGCAAAAACGTATGAATAAATTAAACTAATATCTTATGAGCGGAGCGGTGCCGCAGGCAACGCAGCAATGAGCGTGTTTTTCTTTTCGGTTCACTTTTCTTTTTACGTCGCAATTAAAAAGAAAAGTGAACTATCAGTGGAGAATTATAAAAACTTCCGATAGTATTATTTATGTTACTTTGTGTGTATAAATAGCGTAATATGTGCTTATATGCTAAACTATTATCGTTATGGTACAAGATTTTTCAATAGAAAACGAAAAAGAAAGAGCATATTACAGACAGGATTTTTCTGTTGTAAAAGAGCTTATTAATAGAATAAGAACTGCACTTTGTACAAAATCACCTATAAGAATTTCTGATTTAAATTTGGATGGTATTATTGATTACAATGCTTCTTTTAGTTTTGCTTATATAAGTTTATTCCAAACCAAATGCCATCAAATGAGGTGGGGTTCTAACAGGCCGACTTTGGAAGAAGCATTCAATAGAGATATTGAAAAAATATATTCTGCCGCTAATTTTTCAGAATTTAGCATAGAAAACCCTGAAGAATGCAGAATTATGATTGAAGTTATTACACAGCAAAGTCATGTAAATATAAATGATTTACAGATTTTTGATTTCGATGAAAATCGTTTTGAACCCGGAATAACAGGTCTAAAGTTGGTATTAGACAATAATACCTATGTTTACCCTCCGACTTATGCTTGGACGCAAAGCCAACTGGGGATTAAATCTGTATTGAATACTCTTATAAGAAAAACCCCTATAAAAAATATGACAGATAAAATATCTGAACGAATTAAAATTTTGAAACAAAAACCACATGAATTATATCTTGTTAAAAGCCGTGCATTTATTAGTTTTAAAGATGGTATTATCCCTTTATACAGGGGGTACAAGTTTAATGAATATTCACTTCAGGGAATAAAGGATATTGTTATAAATTCCGTAAATTGGATTATGGATAATATGCGGTCTGATGGGCGTTTTTTGTATTATTATGACTGTTTTGAAGATAGTTATAAAGATCATGAGCATCCTGACAGGAAAGAAGATAATTTATATTATAATGATCTGCGCCATTGCGGTGGGATTATTACTTTAATCCGTGCGTATCAGATGACAAAAGATAATAAATATCTAGAAGCTGCGAAAAAAGGAATAGATTTTATCACCACTATCACGCGAGAACATCAAACAGATTACGGTACAGGAGCTTATGTATATTATAATAACAAGGCTAAATTAGGCGGTGTAGGGGTTATTCTGATTGCAATGATGAAGTATCGCCAAGAAACCGGTGATAAAACTTATGACGATTATATAAAAAAATATACAAGACACTTACTTTCAAGAATTTATAAAACAGGTGAAATGCTGGGTTATTTTATAAATCCAAGTGTTCAAAACGGTGCAGAACTTCTAACAATGACAGATGAAGAACGAAAAGAAACCTTCTCATTCTATTACCCCGGGGAAGCGTTGCTAGGATTAGCTCTTTTTGCAAACCACTTTGAAGAAGATGAAGAATTAAGGCAGATTGTCCTTGAAAAAAGTAAAATTGCACTTGATTGGATTGTTGATGAACGTCCAAAAATATACAAAGAGCTGTTTACAGAGCTCCCATCTGACGGGTGGCTTATGCAAGCAATTGAAGAATGGTGCAAAAATCCTGATTTTGTAAAAGATAATTATATTAATTTTGTTTTTACTGATGCAAAAACGATGATTGAAAAAACATACAAAAAAGATGATTCTCCTTATTTAGATTATGAAGGCGGTATGTATTATGTTTACGGCGATCATTTCTATCCTGATGGCGCCAGATGCGAAGGTTTGATTGCAGCTTATTATCTTGCAAAAAATCTCGGAAAAGAGGATTTGGCTTCTGAATTTTTAGAAGCTTGCAGAAAGTGTGCGCTTTCTCAAATGTATCTATATAACAGTGAAGAGAATGTTTACCCCCACTTTAACCAAGAAAAATCATTGCATAGTATAAGGTTTAAGGCTACAAGACAATGGGTAAGGGTAGATTCAATTCAGCACGTTGCCTGCTTTTTTGCAAGATTATTCTTTGCAGAAAATAATATTATTGTTAAATAATTTTGTAACAAAAACTTAACATTTCCTCTTTTAAAATTAAAGTTTCTTTCTTCATGTGCCGAATACATTAATATAAGATACGAAAATTATAGAAAGGAACGTTTACAGACCAATGGGAATGGCAGCATCACAAGGAAGATTGTTATTTATGACAGCAAGACTGTCAAATAATGAATTTGAACAACAATCTGTTGCTTATTCAAAGCAGCGTCTTGCTGAAACATCCCAACTTGCAAACGATAAATATCTTGAAGCATTAAATGCTACAAGTTACCAGATTTTGGTTGGCTATAACGGAACAGATGCGAATTTCGAAAATGTTACTTATAGCCAATTAACGGGACCTAATAATGTAGCCGTTGGCAAACAATATATAGTTCAAGACAGAGATGGCAAAATTCTTGTTACTCAGGCTATTGCAGATGCATTCGAAAAAGCAAACGGTGATTATAATAAATTCTTAGCTAAATTTTATCTGACTCAATCAGATATTGATGTTAATAACAAAACAGTATCTTTGCAAATGATTCACAATGCTTGGGATAAATATTTGACATCAGTCGGACAAGGTATCAATGCCGCACCTACAAATGTTGGTAATGATATTGAAGGAACACCTCCGGGTGACAGCCGTCACATATTAGGCTTTGGGTTTACAATTGCAGAAGAGTATGATCCGGATGAAGGAACAAAAAAAACAGGTATTCTTACCGGTTATCCTGTTTATAAAACTGCACATGCAAGAGGTAAAGAAAATACCGAATATGCAGGTATGGAATTTGATGTTGTAAACCAAGAGGGTGGAACTTCTTATATCAACGCATATCCGGTATACATTACGCAAAATTCATCCGGACAGTACATAGCTGTTTATAGAGATGCTAAAAATGAGCAACACGTATTAGAAGGATATGAGGTAGATGTTGACCCTAATAATCCGTATAAAATCACTTCATACACTGATGCTGAAGGTAATACAACAGAATTAGGTGAGGGAGAGAATATTTATGTCCACCCATATTTATCAGCAGATTCATCTATGACAGTATTTCAACCTTCGCTTTTTGCAAGCACCACAGGTACAGTAAAGCTTGATGAAAACTTTGCTGTTGATCAAACAAAAACTCCTATACCATATGAGGGGACCACAGCAGCTCAAAGAGCCTTGTATGACTACGCAGTTGCTATTACAGAGGCATTTTACAACAAAGGAACAGATCATAGCGGGCTTAAAAATGACAAGAGTTTGATTACATATTATCAAAATATTTATAATGTAATGCTAACAAAAGGTTACATTACTTATGAGCAAATGAGAACAAATAACTATATTTCTTCTACCAGTGATGATGAGAAAAAAGCATATAGTGATGATGAATGGTTGGTTCGCCAATTGAAGAACGGCAAATTAAATATTTCATACTTCTCAGCTGTTGAAAGAAATTTTGTATCAACATCTTTAGATGATGATGAATCTATAACAGAAAAAGAAGACAAATCCAAAATGGCTATCGCAGAACAAGTCTACAATTCTACTATGGATAGAATTGAAAGAGAAGATAAATACTTCGATATGCAATTAAATAAACTTGAAGCAGAACACTCTGCATTGCAAACCGAATATGAATCCGTAGCAAAAGTTATTCAGAAAAACGTTGAAAAATCATTCAACACATTCAATGCATAAATAAGGTTGTCATCCTGAACTTATTTCAGGATCTCTAATAAAACAAATAAAATATAAACATATTATTTTTCCCTACACATTAATTTTCGTAACTTTTTCCCTGCCACTTATGATTAAGTGGCTTTTTATTTTGTGGAGGGTAAATGTATTACTTAATGGTTGTGTAATTTTACATTGTTGAAATGTATGAGTGTGGGGTAAATGTTATTATTAATCTTGCGTATTTCTTTCCATGTCATTGCGAGCTAAAGCGAAGCAATCCAGCTGTTTTGAATTATTTGTTCAATCTGGATTGCCGCGTCGTCACTATCGTTCCTCCTCGCAATGACAATAGTCCCCGCCTACCATTTTTTGTCCATGGACTTAATACTAACGGCAAGTTTGTCCCCAAAACCTTTAGAAATTGTATTCACAAGGTCGTTTGTAGTATTAACCCAAAACATAGAGGAGGTTAAAATTTTTGATTCACCCGTTAAATCCGGAAGTTTTAGCATTACAGGGTCAGAACCCTTGTATTTGCACAACATTTGCTTTAAGAGCATTATTTCTTCGTATTTTAATTCGTCTTTAAATTCAACAGTAAATATATTTGTGTTATCGACAGGTTTTACGGTGTCAACAAGAATTATCGGCGGTTCGTCATCGCTTCTGCGGCTAACTTTACCTGAAACAATGATGCGCTGCTCGCTTTGCATAAGATCACCGTATTCTGCGATTTTTGAATTAAATGCAAGTGCATCTATTTTACCTGTCAAATCTTCTATGGTTACAAATCTGATAAATTTGGTAGGGTCGCTTTTTTGCGGAATTTGTCGTGTTGTTGTAACAAGTCCGCATATTGTAACGGCTTTGTCATTTTCAAGATTAGGAATTTGTGATATTTTGTGAGTCATTAAAAACGGTAATTTATCTCTAATAGTAGACAGCGGATGACTTGTGACATAGAATCCTAAAAATTCTTTTTCAAAAATCTGTATTTGTCTATCATCATATTCCTCATCAGAGCCTGCAAGTGTAAATTTTGCATTGTTTGCATCCGCAGTGTCTCCAAGCATATCAAAAAGACTTGCTTGTCCTGATTCTTTTTCTTTTGCTTCTTTTGATGCGGTCGAAACAATGTATTCAATATTTTCCATTAATTGTTTACGGCTTTTTTCAATTTGAGAGAATGCCCCTGATTTTATTAAACCTTCAAGTGTTCGTTTGTTTGCACACTTGATGTCAACTCTTTTTATAAAGTCATAAATCGATTTGAATTCACCGTTTTCTTCTCTTTCTTTAATAATTTCATCCACGACACCTTCGCCGACTTGTTTTATGGATGCAAGTCCGAAACGGATATTTTGTCCGTCAGGTGCGTATTCTGAGAAGGATTTATTTATATCCGGCGGCAGCACTTTTATGCCGTATTTTTGAGCTTCTTCAATATAGGCTTGTGTTTTTTCTTGATCTCCGGCCACACTTGTCAAAAGTTCTGATAAGTATTCAACAGGATAGTGACATTTTAGATAAGCTGTTTGATATGCAACAAAAGCGTATGCCGATGAGTGTGCTCTGTTGAAACAATATGCTGCGAAATTTTGAATTTGTTCAAAAAGTTTTTTTGCATCTTCCGCTTTCATTCCGTATTTTGCGGAACCTTCAATAAGTTTTCCTTCTTGAGCTGCCATAGCCGCAGGATCTTTGTGCCCCATCATACGACGAACCTGGTCAGCTTGACCGAGTGAATAATCAGCCATAACTTGGAAGATTTGCATAATCTGCTCTTGATAAACCATTGTTCCGTATGTATCTTTTAGTACGGGTTCAAGTCTTGGGTGCGGATAGGTAATTTTTTTGCGTCCGTGTTTACGGTCAACGAATTCGTCAACCATACCGGAGCCTAACGGGCCCGGACGGAACAGAGCAACTAAAGCTCCTAAATCTTCAAAAACGTCCGGCTGAAGTTTTTTTACCAAATTTGTCATACCTTGTGACTCAAGCTGAAATACACCTACTGTTTCTCCGCGGATTAACATATCGTATGTCGGTTTGTCATCAAGTGGTATGTGGTTTATATCAACATCAATTCCTTGGCATTTTTTGATAAGTTTTACCGTTTTAGAAATCATAGTAAGGTTACGTAATCCCAAAAAGTCCATTTTTAGGAGTTTCATTTTTTCTAAGATTTCTCTGTGGTATTGGGTAACTACAACACCGTCTTTACCGTGTTGTACGGGGACAATTTCATTTAGCGGTTTATATGAAATTATAACTCCGGCAGCATGCATGCCTGTTGCGTTTTTTAGTCCTTCAACATGGAGTGCCGTATCAACAAGTCTTTTTACTTCCGGATCTTCATCATATAGTTTTTTAAGTTCCATACCGTCTTGCAAAGCATCTGAAATTTTTGCTCCGGGGTCGCCCGAAATCAGGTCTGATAGTTGTTTACTTCTTGCATACGGAATATCAAAAACACGAGCAACGCTTTTCATTGCATTACGTGCGGCGAGGGTGTTAAAAGTAATGATTTGACAAACCTTGTCTGCGCCGTATTTTTTAACAACATAATCTATAACTTCACCACGTTTATCAATACAAAAGTCTGTATCAATATCAGGCATTGAAAAACGTTCAGGATTTAAGAATCTTTCAAACAACAGATGATGTTCAATCGGATCCAAATCTGTTATATCCAAGCAATACGCAACTAAAGAGCCTGCAGCAGAACCTCTGCCCGGGCCTACCGGAATATCATGGGTCTTTGCATAGTGAATAAAATCCCATGTTATAAGAAAATATGCACTAAACCCCATTTTTTGAATAATACCGAGTTCGTATTTTGCACGGTCTTTGAGTTCTTGCGTAATATTTTCTTCTCCATATTTGCGCCTCATACCTTGATTAACCAGAGATTCTAAGTATGTGTCCGGAGTTTGTCCGTCAGGTACAGGGAAATCCGGCAGCGGAGCTTTCCATTCTACGGTGATTGAACATTTTTTGCATATATCAACGGTGTTTTTTATGCACTCATCAAATGTTTCACTATCCATCCAGCGGAACGCATCTCTCAGTTCATCAACTGTTTTGACATAAAATTCATTATTAGGGAAATGAAAACGATTTGTATCTGTTTTTAGAGATTTTGTCTGCATACAAAGCAGAGTATCGTGCCAATCGGCATCCTCTTTTTTAAGGTAGTGAGAATCGTTTGTGATAACCATTTTTATATCAAGCTCTTTTGCAAGACGAATAAGTTCGGGATTAGTTCTCTTTTGCTCGTCAAGTCCGTGATCTTGAAGTTCTATATAGTAATCTTCGCCAAACAAATCTTTGTATTTTTGCGCAACAGCTTTTGCTCCGTCATAATTGCTTTTTAACAGATTTTGAATTACTTCCCCTGCAAGACAAGCACTGCAGCATATTAAACCTTCGTGGTATTCTTTCAACAATTCAAAATTTATACGCGGTTTTACATAAAAACCGTCAATATGCGCAATTGAGGATAGTTTAACAAGATTTTTGTAACCGGTATTATTTTTTGCAAGTAAAATAAGGTGATAACGAGGATTGTGAGCCGCATTACGTTCTGAAATATCTCCGTCATGTAAATAAAATTCTTGTCCCACAATAGGATTGAATATTTTAGGCTGGTATGACGGATCTTCCTCAGCTTTAGCTTTTTCCTTAGCGTTAATCTTGTCAGCTTCAATATACAAATCCATTGCACCATACATTACGCCGTGGTCGGTTACGGCAACTCCGGGCATATTATGCTCGGTACAAAATTTACACAAATCCCCTATTCTTATGGCTCCGTCAAGCAGTGAATACTCTGTGTGCAAGTGGAGCGGTACGTATTGCATTTCCTCTGGCATGCGTTTATGATAACACGATAAATTTTTATAAAAAATAGAATATTAATTTTTATTTTGTAAAATATCTTTTCGATATTGAATGCCGTTAAAATTAATTTCACTCAAATCTTCATACAAAAATTCTCTTGCCCGTGACAGGGTTGCGGAAGTTCTGGTTAGGGTAAATACGGCTCCTTGTTTTGCAATAAATTCTCCATTTTTATATTCCGAATTGATAAAATCAACATTATTTATGTCTTCAATATTATCAAGTCCGCAAATTGTTTGGTTATCTTTTTTTGAAAATACCGTGACGCTAACAGATGAATTGTTATTTAGTCTAATATCTTGATATTCATCTGAAAAAAAGCCATTTACGCAAGAATTAAATATTTCTAATAAGTTTTCGTCAACCGAATTCAAAATCGCAGTGGCATCATGGTTTTGTAAAAAAGGTCTTAAATTTGTTATTAAAAATCTGTCTTCTCCTGTTGCAACACCTTCTATACCAATAATTCCAATATATGGGTTATCTTTTTGTGCAAGCGAATTGAGTATATTATCAACGATATTGTGGACTCTTTCTATCAAAGTTTTGCTAATATTATAATTTGGGCAATAGCAGCCGGAACCGTTTGTGTAAATACCGCTGTTATCGTCCTGCATAAATTTATAATCCCCTGTTATTCCTATTGGTAATGCACTATATCCGTCAGTTACAAAATATATTACAAAGTTTTTACCAAAAACATAATCTTCTATTACAACTTCCTGTTCTGATTTGTTTACAAAAAGTTCTTCCAAAAATCTTGAAGCTAGCGACATTGATGGGATTACTAACTTATCTGCTCCTGAGATATTTGAAGATTCACATGAACTTATAATTACGGGAAAATTGGATTGTTTTAAGTAATCAATAGCATTTTGTAATTTATTAAAGACCCCGAATTTCGGGTTTTGTGCATGGATTTTGTATAAAAATTTTTTGCAAGTGCTATTATTTAGCATCATTTGGCAAGATTTTTTACAAGGTCCAAATATGTTTTGTCCGTTTGTTTGGAAAAAAGAAACAATATCTGCCTTGAGCGAAGTTTCGCTAATCGGAATAGTTATAAAAATATCTTTGTCTAAAGCGAATTTTAAAAGGCCTGTTAAATCATCTTCTCTGATATCAACAACTTCACAAAAATCTAAGTCTAAATTTTGACTTCCGGTAATATAGATTTTATTTTTATTATTTTGGTAAATTTTTCGTGCAAGTGCGTATGCATTTGCACCGTCGCCAACTATTAAAACATTTTTATTATCATCTGCCATATCAAGATTATACTACATAATTTGATTGATTTTGTTAAGATATTTAAATTTTTTTAATATAATTATGTTATAATTGTGACAAAATAAAAATTTTTATTAAATATTTCTTGAGTAGTTAAAGAAAGGTTCGTAAAATATGGCAGGTATCGCAAGTTTATTATCAAGTGTATTCCAGGCTCCCACAGTTACCACTCCAACTGTAAGAGAAGCTTCTAATCCATATGGAAACAATCCTTTTGTAAGTTATAATGCAAACAGTTTTTCAAACCGTTTTTATGCGCAAAATAAGCCTGTAAAAGGAGGATATTTTGCAGGATATTATAACGGGAAACAAAATATAGTAGGAAGAAGATTATTTATCGAGGTATAGTTTATTAAATAGTTTTGCGCAAAAAAAAGAAGCCATTTAGGCTTCTTTTTTTATATATACATTTATTTTATGGTTTGAATTCAAGTTTTTCACAGCGGCATGCTGTCGGATTCAATACAGTACCTTTTGGGCAAAACAACATGCAATGAATGCCGGGCCTAGGTAAGACAGGGGCTACCTCTCTTGCCGTAATATTTATATCTCCTATTTTCCCGTTTGGATCTATGCGGAAACTTCTAACATCTCTATCAATAATATTTGGGCCGTCAGCACCGTTTAAATCAAGTAAAAATGTCCCACAACCTTTGTTTTTGTCTTTATCATTATTATTATAGTAATATGATGCCAAAACCCCATTTTTCAAAGAAGCTGTGCGCACATTATCATCTGCAATGTTTACGTCAGTGATAACGTCATTACCCTTATCATCCTTTGTTGTAACCGAATATATGACAATATTTTTTTTGGTTTTTGTTTTTGTTTTCGGTGTAACTCCAAAATATTCTCTATTGTCAAGATCCCAAAGCGAGCTGCAATTTGTGTTTGCATCACAACCTTCTTGTTCAATGATTTCAATGTTTTGATTATTTTTCCCCAGTATATTCTCCGGATCAGCAAAATCTGTATCTTGCAAAACTTTTGTGTGATGTTCAAGCATTTGTTCAAAAATAAGCTGCTGAACTTGCTGTTTTGTATTTTCATATTTTGTATTAAGCATTCTTTCATTCACTTTTGTAAGCAAGCTAGGCAGTGTTAATCCTCCTATTGCTCCGATTATTGCAAGTGCGATTAACAATTCTGTTAATGTAAATGCTTTTTTGTTTATCATAATAATCTCCTTTGTATTATTTGTTTATATAATCAGGGTCAAAACCATTTTTTTCTGCTAAAGTGTAACAAGCAAGACCATCCCCGCCTTTACATTCAGCTTTAAGTGTTGCATCCGTTTTGTTTTCCGTAGAAAGGTAGCCCACAATTTCGCCCGCATGTGCAGTTATATTACCATCATCATCTCGTTGATCTTCAAAATATACGTTCACTACAAATGCATCCAGCCCAACGGTATTTGGAGGCTCTTGACCGTTTATGTCAATAAAAATACTATAAGCATTCTGGCTATTTTGGCGTGATATCATTACTCCATTGTCTAAAACAAGTATGTCATTTTGAAAACTAGCTTTCAGAGATTCAGAAGCATCTCCTCCATTCATATTTTTATGGTCGTATTCACTAATTTCTACACATTTTTTTTCTTTATTATCAAATTTACAATTTAATAAATTTCTAAAGTCTAAATCTTCAGGATTATCTGCCAGATGATTTATACGTTTATTAATCATATAGGCCTGGATTGCGTTGCTCAAATCACCAATGGTATTTTGCAGTTTTACCATTCTGTGTTTTGCTGCAATATCTCCGAGTAATAGCGGTAAAGTCAGTGCTACTATTACTCCGATTGTTGCCATTGTTATTACAACTTCTCCAAGAGTAAATCCTTGTCTTTTCATACTCATTATAAATCCTCGTATAGTTATAATACTATTTTAACATTATTTTCAAAAAACTTCAATCGTTCTTGACGAACGATTTTGAGCAAGTTAAAATCTTTGTGTATATAAGGTGAAGGGAGTAAAAAATGACTAATATACAAGTTACTCAAGAAATTCAAGACAAATGCCCTGTAAGACGTGGGGTAAAAGGAAGTCCGGCTCCTATTCCTCAAGAAGGAGAATGGACAAAATGTAAAGAAATCAAAGATATTTCAGGTTTAACTCATGGCTGCGGATGCTGTGCACCTCAACAGGGAACTTGTAAATTGACTTTGAATGTTAAAAACGGAATTATTCAAGAAGCATTGGTTGAAACTATCGGTTGTTCCGGTATGACTCACTCTGCTGCAATGGCAGGTGAAATTCTTCCCGGAAAAACTCTTCTTGAAGCATTAAATACAGACCTTGTTTGTGATGCTATTAACGTTGCAATGAGAGAATTATTCTTACAAATCGTTTACGGAAGAACTCAATCTGCATTTTCTGAAAACGGATTGCCTGTTGGTGCAGGTTTAGAAGATTTAGGTAAAGGTTTATGCTCTATGTGCGGTACAATTCACTCTACCGCTCAAAAAGGCGTAAGATATCTTCAATTAACAGAAGGTTATATTCTTAAACTTGGCTTAGATAAAAATAATGAAGTTATCGGTTACCAATTTATTAATATGGGTAAATTTATGGATGCTATCAAAAAAGGTGTAAATCCTCAAGAAGCATTTGATAAAAATATCGGAACATACGGAAGATTTGCCGATGCAGTTAAATATATAGATCCAAGAGAAGAATAAAAATTATTGTAGTGCGATAGGTAGGATAAGTTTGATGAAGTAGGATAAGTACTTTACAAATTTATCAACATCAAAGCATACAAGACATTAGTTTACAAAATGATAAGAACTTATCGCATTTATCAAACTTAACAAACTTATCCAACTTTGATAAAATATAAAAAAGTAAAGGAAATAAAAAATGACAGTAAAATTTGAAGGACAAGATAGACGTGAAGCTACTTTGAAGAAAGTTTTACCTGAATACGGTTTCAAAAATCTTGAAGAAGCTCGCGAATTATGTTTATCAAAAGGCATCGACGTAGATGCTATTGTTAAAGGAATTCAGCCTATCGCGTTTGATAACGCTTCTTGGGCTTACACTTTAGGTGTTGCTATTGCAATCAAAAAAGGAATTACTAATGCTGCTGATGCTGCTGAAGCAATCGGTTTAGGATTGCAAGCTTTTGCAGTTCCGGGATCAGTTGGTGACAGACGTCAAGTTGGTATCGGGCATGGTAATTTAGGTGCAATGCTTTTAAGAGAAGAAACAAAATGCTTCTGCTTCTTGGCAGGTCACGAATCATTTGCGGCTGCTGAAGGTGCTATTGGTATTGCAAGAAATGCTGACAAAGTTAGAAAAGAACCTTTAAGAGTTATCTTAAACGGTCTTGGTAAAGACGCTGCTTATGTAATTTCAAGAA
Organism: uncultured bacterium; assembly: GCA_902801985.1. Classification (GTDB taxonomy): domain Bacteria; phylum Cyanobacteriota; class Vampirovibrionia; order Gastranaerophilales; family Gastranaerophilaceae; genus Zag111. Next base: position 51,670 of record CADCKD010000007.1, read on the forward strand.
TTAACGGTTTTACTTATGTAGAAACTGATTACAATTACAAAACCGGCGAATTAAAAGTTGTTAAAGAAACTCCGTTCTCTGATGGCGAAAGAGCAAAAGTTAAATGTTACGGCGCTGATGATGTATCAGAAGGTGTTGCAATTATGATTAAAGAGGGTGTTGATGTTTCTATTACAGGTAACTCAACTAACCCAACAAGATTCCAACACCCTGTTGCAGGTACTTATAAAAAATGGGCTATTGAAAACGGTAGAAAATACTTCTCAGTAGCGTCAGGCGGCGGAACAGGTCGTACACTACACCCTGATAACGTAGCTGCAGGCCCTGCTTCTTATGGTATGACTGATACAATGGGAAGAATGCACGGGGATGCTCAGTTCGCAGGTTCATCTTCAGTTCCTGCTCACGTAGAAATGATGGGCGTTATCGGTATGGGTAACAACCCAATGGTAGGTGCTACTGTTGCATGTGCTGTTGCTGTTGCTCAGGCTATGAATAAATAGTTTTACATTAACTAATATGTAAAAGGCAGGTCATATTTTGTGACCTGCCTTTTAGCTTATAATTTTTAAACAAAAATGTTATTTTTACACTAATTTTGGGAGTAATATTAATGTAATATACTTTACTTTCGAGGATATAGTTTATGGAAGTCGCACTAAATCAAGGAATATATGCTGATATTGAGACAAGAATTATGACAGCTCTGTCTGTTTTTAAATTTTCAAATATTGAAAAAGCTCTATCCTGTATGCTTGAGAATTTGAAAGAAGACAATCCTGTAAATTATGTCGGAGAATTGAACCGATATGATGTAATGCATTAAATTTTGTGTAAATTATTATTCATATAAATGCGCTTATATTTACTTTTCATGCTATCATGATACTGTTATAGTAAAGGATATAAAAATGAGTTTAACAGTATATTTAGGGATAGATGTAGGTTCTGTTACGACAAAATTAGCGCTAATAGATGAAACAGGTAAGTATGTTGACAGTGTTATGCTTAAAACTGCAGGTACTCCTGTTGCTGCGGTTCAGACAGGACTTCAAAGATTATATGAAAAAAGAATAACTGATTATGAAGTTATGGGAGTTGGAACAACCGGTTCCGGACGTAATCTTGCAGGTTCACTTGTAGGGGCGGATGTTGTAAAAAATGAGATTACAGCTCATGCTGTCGCAGCAAGCGTTATTGTACCTGGCGTTCAAACTATATTAGAAATCGGCGGTCAGGATAGTAAAATTATTATCTTGCGTGATGGTATTGTAACAGATTTTGCAATGAATACAGTTTGTGCTGCGGGTACAGGAAGCTTTTTGGATCATCAGGCTTCAAGATTGGGTGTTCCGATAGAAGAATTCGGTGCTACTGCTTTAAAATCTTCTAACCCTGCGAGAATAGCAGGCCGATGCGGTGTTTTTGCAGAAAGTGATTTAATTCACAAACAACAGCTTGGATATCCTGTTGAAGATTTGTTATATGGGCTTTGTCAGGCTCTTGTAAGAAATTATTTAAGTAATTTAGCTTTGGGTAAAGAACTTTTACCGATATTTTCTTTCCAAGGCGGTGTTGCAAGTAATACAGGTATGGTAAAAGCTTTTGAGGAAGCTTTAAACTCTGAAATTGTTGTACCTGAACAGCATCAAACTATGGGCGCTATCGGGGCTGCTATGCTTGCTATGGAAAATCATCAATATACTCAGGCGCAAACAAAATTCAAAGGTTGGAATGTCGCTGATATGCACTTTTCTTCTATTACTTGTACTTGTAATGGTTGTTCTAATAACTGTGAAGTTATTACAATTGTTGAAGGTGTAGATCAAGTACAGCATGTTGAAAAAATAAAAGATGTACAAGGTAATATCATCGCTCGTTGGGGTGGTACCTGCGGGCGTTGGGATATAGGTTAGTATTGTATGCAGAATTTCTCTAATAACAGAACTTCCATATTAACAGAGCTATCAAACGGTAATGCCGAACTTGGAGAAGCTTTTGCAATTATTATAAATGATATGGTGGTTCAAGCGGGTATAACAAACCCAATGGCTGAGTCTTTTGAAGTTACATCAAAATCGTGGAGAAATCTTGCTCAAAAATCTGATAAAACTCAAGAAGATATTGATAAATTAGATAAAGAATTTAAGCAATCAATTTATGAACTGGCAGAATCTTATCTTTTGTTTATCGCGCGTCAAACTAAAAATCTTACAGGCAAACTTGATTACGGACAATATGAGTCATATTTGTTGAAATATAGATTTGGACGTTATGATATTATGAATAAACCGGAATATTTGAATAAAGTAAAAGTTCAAATCAGGAATGCGTTTAATAAGTTATCTGCTCATGGTGAGACTTCAGGCGATAACCTTATTGATAAGCATGATATGGCCGCATACATATATGCCCTCGCAACACGTGTTAAAAGAGGGGATGATGGTAAATCCTTTAAAGGTTTTGAGATAAACGGAATTATTACACCTGAAGAATATGCAGTGAATGAAAGAAATCTTTTTGAGGCTGAAGATAATTTAGTATCTTTAAAATTAAGAGTTGCATATAAAGTTTTGAATAATAAATTATAGGAGGGAAATATGAAAAAAATAATAACGGGGCTTTTTATGATTGGAGCTTTGTGCTTGTGCCAAAATTGTATGGCATTTGAAAATGTTGTTATAGAAGAAGCCGCTCCGGCAGAAACGGTTGAAAATTCTCAGACAAAGCAAATAACAGCTTCTGTTACGTTTGATTGGCTTGATATTACTCAAGCACAAAGAGATGAACAAATAGATAAATATAAAAATTTACTATTCTCTGGCAGCTCTGACAAAGTTTATTATACAAAAGATGAATTTAAAAAAGAGTTTTCAGCTTTTGCAAAAGATAAAAATTATAAACATCATTATATGTTAGCAAACAACGGTGTTACCGAGGATGAAGATGCTAAATACTGTGCTTTTTACTACAAAAAGAATACTCTTGTAATTTATGCAATTCAATATAAGAAAAATCCTCATAATGCCTTTTATTATACTGCATTTGGGAAATTATACTATGTTGATGTGACATCTGATGCTTATCCGAATTTCCCATATTATTCTATGCAGTATAACCGCAAAGGTCAGTTAAAGAGTGCAATATACTTTGTTTCAAAAGACATACAGTACATGTATGGACCTGACAAAGAGTTCCAAGGTATTTGGTACAAAGACAAAATGTACAATGCAAACGGGAAACAAACTCTTACCCGTTCAAATTGGTAAAAAAAAAGAGCCTTTTTAAGGGCTCTTTTTTTTATTATTCTTCTTCCAATGATTGATATCCTGATTTGTGGGATTTTAAAAGTACTCCGCGTTTTGAAGTTTCAATAAAATCTATCATCTTTTTAATATAATCATTCATCGGAATTTCTGCTTTAATTTTTTCGATTGCTTGAGAAGTATTGTAATCTTCTGAAATCAACAATTTGAATGCTTCGTGAAGATGTGTTCTTGTATCTAAATCTACCCCTCTGCGTTTTAGTGCGATAACGTTGATTGTTCTAGGAACAGGAGGACGTCCTTCACCTTTAGAATACGGTAAAATATCTTGACGTGAAGCAGAAAATCCGCTAACAATGGACATAGTACCAATTCTGATGTTTTGGTGGAAAACGCTCATTCCGCCGACGAAAGCACCAAATTCTACATGAACGTGACCGCCAAGAGTTACAAGGTTTGCTAAAATAACTTGATCCTCAAGTACACAATTATGAGCAACGTGAGAACCAACCATTAATAAACATTTATTACCAATTCTTGTAGTGTAATCTCCGCAAGCGGCAGCTCTATGGATTGTTACGTTTTCTTTTATAATTGTTCCGTCACCGATTACAACTTTAGTCTCTTCTCCTTTGTATCCTAAGTCTTGAGGTTCTGAACCTATTGTTGCAAACGGGGAAATTGTACAATTTTCACCGATTTCTGCGTATTCAATATGTGCATTGGAAATTACTCTTGTTCCGCTTCCGATTTTTACATTTTTACCGATTACAACATAAGGCCCTATGATTGCGTCAGGTGCAATTTGTGCTGTAGGATCAATAATCGCTGTTTTGTCTATCATTTTAACTTTGCCCTCTTTCTAACTGTCCAATGTTTAAATTATAGTACAAATCAAGAATATTTTTGAAAACCTTTATATTATTTTAATATAGAAGCGGGGCATTCTTATAAAAGAATGCCCCGCCTTTTATACCTTTTTATTTAGTCTACGTTAAGATATTCATTCCCCAATTCATAAGCACTTTTTCCTGAGAAAATTTCGTTTTCATTGAAATATATTTTAATTTCTCTTTGTGCACTTTCAACAGAATCGGAACCGTGAACAACGTTATAACCCATTTCTTGTGCAAAATCTGCACGAATTGTTCCGACATCTGCTTCATCCGGTTTTGTTGCTCCCATAAGATGTCTTACTCCTGCAACGGCATTAACACCTTCTACTACCATAGCAACAACAGGACCGCTTTGAATATATTTAATAAGTCTTGGATAAAAAGGTTTGCCTTCGTGTTCTGCATAGTGTGCTCTTGCTTGTTCGTCTGTTACTTTAATCATTTTCATCGCAGAAATTTTATAACCTTTTTGTTCAAAACGTTTGATAATATCTCCCATGAGTCCTCTTTGTACCCCATCAGGTTTGATTGCCACAAATGTTCTTTCTCTGTCTGCCATTGTTTATCTCCTTATTTAATCTATGAAATTATTTTAGCATAAAGCAACATTATCTTACAAATCAATTAACTCAAAATGCGGATATTCACTATTTGGCAAGTATTTATCCTGTGCAAGTTTTAAAGAATCAAGCAGTAATTGATTCATCTGAACTGCTTTTCCGTTTTTGAGAATTTTTTCTGATTTTATATCTTTTAAAACGCTATATCCTTGTTCCCCTTTTGAAATAAATTCATCAATAGTACAAGAAAATTCTCGAGTTTTATTTATAGGGTTTTGATTTTGGTCTAATAATTTTTCTCCATTAATTTCTATTTGCATAATTTTATATGTCTTATCGTCAGGATTCCCTTTACCTGTTATTCGAATATTTCCGGAACACTGCAAAAATCTTGAATTCCCGTTATTTTTATACATTCTTTTTAATGTTGCATTTTCAAATACTTCTTTCAGTTGTTGGGTATTAATTTTAATTTTTACAATTGGTGTTGAAGCACAAATAACCTTTTCAAAATCGTATTTCGTAATAATATCGCTTTCTCCGGTTTTTAGAGAATACATTGTAAAACCTGTAGAATGAAATGCAATATCTGTTTGCCCGACTCTTTTCATATTATCAGATATGAATGTTCCCAGTGCGCATGGCTCTGAGTACCATTTGACAAGATTTAGCACCCTCTTTGCAATAGGCTCAAATAGGTGAGTTTCTTTTTCATACTTGTGTATTTTTTCTTCAAATTCAGGAATTACTTCAAAATCGCTTACACTATATTCTTTTATTTGTTCAATATTATTAAGGTTCATCTTGTATAAAGATCTTGCAAATGATAGCGGGTAATATATATTTCTTTCATAATCCGGCTCTATTCTTGAATGCTCATGACCGCCTATAATTAAATCTATTTTTATACCTTTTGTTTTGCAAAATTCGTATAGCTCCTTACTATATGGGTACCAGTGATGGTTTAAAACAAATATACGGTCATACTCTTCATTAATACTTTCAAGCAAATTTAGGATGGATATTTTGGCATCTTCAAATTCAAGTCCAAAATTTTTCATTACAGAAGTATTCAAGCAAAAACCGGTTATAAGAATTTTTTCATCATTAATCTCTAAAATTTTGTACCTTTGAACTAAATTAGAATAACTTTTTGTCCCTGATTCTTTTAAGTTCGCACAAACAAAATGAATGCCGTTACTCTCAAAACTTTTAATCGTTTGTTTTAAATATTCAAAATTATCCTGATTAAAACCAAAATCGTTGTTACCTAAAGTTATAAATATATTTGCATTCGGAAGTTTGTTTTTAAATTCTATATATGTATCAATACAAAGATTTTTATCATAAATCCCTTTGAATAAGTCACCGCAATCCAGTAAAATGAACGGTTTATTATTGTTTTTTTCAAAAGAATAAATTCCTGACAGCAGCCCAGAAAGATTGCGGGCTTCTTGATGAGAGTCTGTTATTGCGTATATATTTGTCGCCATAATTATTTTTCTTCTTTTTGGTATGCCCACGCAGAATGATTGTGGATGCTTTCAAATGCTTCACATTCAACTTCAAAAGATGTTATCGCAGGATGATTTCTGAGTTTTACAACAACTTCTCTTAATACATCTTCTACAAATCTAGGATTTTCATAAGCATGCTCTGTAACGTATTTTTCGTCTTGTCTTTTTAAAATTGAATATAAAGGACATGATGCACTGGATTCTACAAGTTCAATTAAATCTTCAAGCCACACGTGTTCTGTTTCAGGATAAGAAATTTTTACACTAATTAGGGCTCTTTGATTGTGTGCTCCGTATTCGGAAATTTCTTTTGAACAAGGACATAATGTTGTTACAGGAACCTTTACCCCTAATGTAAATTTGTAATCATCATGATCTATTTGCCCGTCAAAAGAACATTCATAGCACATTGGTGCTGCAAGTTTTGTGACAGGGGCTTTTTTATTTATAAAATATTTAAATTTAAATTTTACTTCTCCGCTTTGTGCGTGGAGTTTTTTTATAATTTTTTCAAGACAGCCTTTAACATCTATACCCAGAAGATTTTTTGTTCTCCATTCGTTAAGAACTTCAACAAAACGGCTCATATGAGTCCCTTTGTAATTCCTTGGCAAAGAAACAGTAACTCGTGCGGTAGCTGAAACAACCTGATCGGTATTATTTTTTCGCTGAATTATTAAAGGCAATTCAAGGTTATTTATCCCAACCTTTTGAATATCGACATTTCTAGTATCTAAGCTATTTTGAACATCTTTCATAAGGATATTCTAACCTAAAAATTAATATGTGTAAATTAGAGACAGATTTTTTTGCCCCATCCCAACACACTTTATAAGTATGTGTATAAATTAGCTTAGTGTATGTGTGGGGGCTGCAAGCCTTGCAATGCTATCTATTTACTTTATATATATACATGTTTTTTATTTTTATGTTTGCAGGTTTTCAACAATGGGGCATAATATAAAGAATTAAAGGAGACTTTATATGTATAAAAAGATAGTTAATTTTATTAAAAACAACATGAATTCAAATACCGAACAATTTAGCATGCGAATCCCAAACGATTTGAAAAAGCCGTTAGAAAAGAAAGCAAAATCATTAAGGTTACCCTTGCCTGATTATGTCAGAGCGATTATGTTGAATTCGATTTTGCCTGAAATTTTAGATTCAGAATTAAAAAAAGTGACCTGTGAATGGATAACAAAACAAGGTAAAGATTCTATCGAAATCCATTTTGGAGAAAAAATAAAAAGATTAAAAGAAATAGTTGATATAGCATCCTACGCAATTGAAGAAACCGAAAAACTTCAACAAAAATTCATTGATATCGAAGTCGAATATTTAAATGAAATAAATAGCAAGTTACACTAGTCGACTACAATTTAAGCTACAAAGGAGGTAAATATAAATAGCAAAAAATAATTAATTTTTCAAATTATACAAAATAGGTTCAATATATTGTGAACCAAAAATTAGCAAATCTAATATGACAATTAGCATAAATGCTGTTATGCCAACATTTTGCAGTGCTGTAATTTTTTTATTGCAGAGATATTTTTGGTTGCTTATTTTAATAGAAAAAATTAATTCAACAAAGTATATCAAAGTACTAAGCAAAAATATTAGGATACTCAGCAATCCTATTATATGAAACAGTAAAATCAATCCAAATAGTGAAGATTTTGTTAGTAAGCCTATTATTAACAAAACTATAAACAATATTAATTCTAATATCCCGAAAACACACAAAATATTAAAAGCATAAGATTGTCGTAAATGATTTAAAAACATAGTTATATTATACAAAAAAGGAGATAAATTATGAATAGTAGTTAATAAATTCTAATCAATTCCTAATATCTTATATATACAATCTTGTAAAAAGCTGTATGTATAAAAAATTGCAAGTATAGTTATCGGTAAAAATGCAAAAATAATTCCTAAAGTTTGGAAAATCTTAGTATACTTGTTATTCAAAAATTTTTCATTAGTGATTTTTAACGAAAATATAATCTCTAAAAACCAAAATAATATAGAGAGTAATATTCCTAAAAAATTAACAAGAATCATAGGGATAATTAAAAATATTGAGCCCATTATTATAACGCTAAGAACATCTTGCATATTTTCAATGACTATATGGTATAAATAAATCCCTAAATATATTAACGTGACAACAATACTATATATTACTAAAAAATTAAAAGCATAGGATTGTCGTAAACGATTTAAAAACATGATTATATCATACAAAAAAGGAGAAAAAAATACAATGAACAATACAACAAATCAAAAACAATTCGACAACGAAATGAAAGCTCTTTCTCAAGGCGTTTACAAAGGAAACGAAAAATCAATTCCAAAAGATTGGATTAAAGTTTCAGAATATGATAAAAAGAGTGGATTCCATGGCGAAGCATTTTACAAAAATGGTAAAGTTGTAATTGCTATGCGTGGAACCGAAATCCCAAAAACAAATGATTTAACGGATGATTTGGCTATGTTTATGAAAAAATTACCAAATCAATATACTGATGCTCAAAAATTTTATGAAAAAGTTAAAAAAGATTTCCCTAATCAGGAAATTGTTTTTACAGGTCATTCATTAGGCGGTAGTCTTGCACAATTAATGTCAAATAAGACAGGACACGAAACAGTCACTTTTAATGCCTATGGTGTTGCAGATTTATTACAAGGGAATATAAATGATAACCTAAATATTAGGAATTACGGTAATTCCAACGATAAAGTTTTTACAGAGAATATCAATAATCAACTCGGTAATATTTATATGATAAGTAGACATCAAGATGCTGACTATGTAACAAGCAGTTATACAGGGAAAGACAATAAAAAATACTGGGGGAAATATCATTTTTTAGAGACAATGGGAAATTTAGAAGATGCCGTTGAATACAAACCAAATCGCTTGGAAGGGCAAGTCAATATGGATATTGATTTTAAAGATATTGATACTAATAGGGTATTCACAAATGAAGAAATCGGGCAAATGCCTACAGATGAATATTCAAGATTAGAAAATTTTATAAATCAACAAGTCGCAGCAGGCAAAGTTATGCCTGAGGCTCAAGCAAAACAACAAGTGCAGGCAGGGAATTTGATCTATGTAAATTCATATACCCGTTCTGATGGTACAGAAGTAAAAGGTTATTACCGCAGCAGACCTGGCATTTAGCAATATATCTAAAAAGGCGGGATTAAAATCCCGCCTTTTTATTCCTATATTCTGTTATTCCAAACACCGCCTTGTCTGTCAACAAAAGCATCATAACAAGACCAAATTCTGAAAATCCCTGTTAACCCTAAAACTGCGTGAGTTACGTTTTTTTCATAACCTTGATCATTTACCGCTTGACCAAGTCCCGGCCAAATCAATAATGATAAAGCTGCTGCTCCGACAGATCTTCCGCTGACTTTCCCGTTAGTACCGTGAGTCCCTGCGAATGCCGGTGCTGAAAGGCTTAAAACGGCAAGAGCCAATAATGATACACATAATTTCTTCATAAATTTACCCCCTTAATTCCTTTTTGGCTTGGCGCCATAATTTATCATATTCATCTAAAGTATAATCAGTTAATGGTTTTGTGGCAAGTCCTTCCATTTTACGAAAACGTTTTTCAAATTTTTTATTCGCTTTTAAAAGAGCTTGTTCCGCATCAATTTTGTTCCAACGTGCGAGATTTACCGCTGCAAACAAGATATCCCCAAATTCTTCTTCCATGTGGGCTTTGTCTGCTTCTGCTTCTGCCTGTTTAAATTCTTCAATTTCTGAATATAAACATTGATATAAGGAATTTTCATCAGGCCATTCAAAGCCTTGCTTTACTGCCCTTTTAGAAATTTTTTGAGCACTCATAAGTGCAGCCATAGAGCGAGAAATTCCATCCATAGCAGATTTTCGTTCTGTTTTTTCTTCTGCTTTTAATTTATCCCAATTAACTTTGACTTCATTTGCATCTTTGACATTTGCATCCCCAAAAACGTGCGGATGTCTGTGAATTAGCTTATCTTTTAATTCTTTTGCAACATCTTCTATATCAAATTCATTTTTTTCAGATGCAATTTGAGAATGTAACAGTACTTGCAATAGTACGTCTCCTAGTTCTTCTCTCAGGTGTGACATGTCATTTTCATCAATTGCGTCAACTGCTTCATAAGCTTCTTCTATCATATTTGGACGCAAAGTTTGGTGAGTCTGTTCTCTATCCCATGGACAACCGTCAGGTGCTCTCAATTTCGCTATTACTGCTATTAGTTCTTCTAAATTTTTGTACTTCATATTGATATTTTATCACAAATCATACAAAAGGTTGATTTAATATAAGAGTCCTATGCTAAACTTAATGAGTGGATATAGTCAAAGAAAGAGGTAAATATGTCAACAGTTGAAAAAATTAGTCAATTAAGTCACCGTATTTTTAATACGACACTTAACGAAAAAACAGTAGCAAGATCTTCAAATCCTTTTGCTGCTTCAAATTTCCAAAAAAATATTTTAACAGAAGATGTTTTTGAATCAAGTTCAAAAGCAGGTACTGTAGGTAATATAACCAGCCATACAAAGAGAATTTATTCAACTTTTGTAGGCTCTATTAATGATTTTGGTAAAAAATTCTATGAAGGTATTGAATCAATAAAAGAATTCTGCGCAGGTGTAAAAGATACCGTAGTAGCAGGATGGAACAGAATTGTTGATTTAGGAAAAACTGAAGTTGATTTAGTTGGCGGAATTAAAGATTTATATAACGGCACTAAAAATATACTAGGTACAGATGTAGGTTCAATTGTTAATACAAGAGGACATGAAATTGCTAAAATGTCAAAAATGGATCCTCATACTCAAGTTAAACCTATGTTGATTGATAGTATTGAAGCTTTACAAGCAGAGTTGCAAAGAGCATAATAGAGGAGATTTTATAAATGAATACAACAATTAAGAATACAAAAAGTTTTAACAGAGTAAGTGATATTATTGACTCTTTGACAATTAATCCAAACCCTGATTCAATAGCTGTATTGGAAGAAATCGGTACAAATTCATCTATTGATGATGTTAGAGAAATGACTGCTCGTGCACTTGTAAAAAGAAATGTTCCTGAATCATTATCTGTAGTTATTTCTAATAAGGGTAAAGGGATTAATGATATGTCCACTGTTGTTGCTATGAGCACAATTAATGCTTTACTTTCTTTAGAAGATAAAGAAGAAGCTATGAAAGTTCTTGAACACACAATTTCAAGTGACGAATTTGTTGACGAAGTTAAAGAAAATGCTCGTTCAGTTAAAGCATTAATGGCTTTGAGCTAATTCTGATTTATATATATAAAAGACCGGATAAGTATTTATTCGGTCTTTTTTTTGTTTATTAGTGCAGTTTAGAAATCTTTAAACCAAAAATTTCTTCAAGATTAAAAACTTCAAGCGTTTTAGCAATTAGTGTATTGGGGGAGAGTTCATTTAGGTGCGGGAAACAGCCAAATATTTTTGCATTATGAGTATATTCTTTTATAAGATGCGGAAAATATTTTTGTTCTATATTATTTGATTCAATATCATATTCATTAACGATAATTCCAAAAAGATTTACTTTGTTTGATTTTATGTAAGATACGGATGATATTACTTCATCAATAGTGGATTTTTGTGCATTTACAATGAGGATTAAAGGTATTCCTAATTCTTTTACAATATCAAGCTCTGTATGCTTTTCATCTATGGGTGTTGAGATGCTGTTTGAACCTTCTATAATATTAAATTCGGATAAATGATTAAAAGAGTGATAATCATTTATGATTTTGGGGATATTTATTTTTTTTATATCTGTTTGGTATGAGCCGACAAGCGGGCTTGAAGGGCTTTGCAAATTATAGCTTGAATATGTATTGATATTAGGGTCTACGGATTTTATAAATTGCACATCATCAGAATCGTATTTCATAAATGATCCTGTTTGGATTGTTTTAAAATATCCGGTCGAATATGAAAGGC
>CADCKD010000008.1:0-44409 GCA_902801985.1 uncultured bacterium
CTATCAAAAAAAACATTGTGCAAGGAATTTCAACAAACTGTCTCAATATCTTAAAGGGTTATACACCTTAAATATAGGGAGTTTATAAGCCTTGGGGATGTTACAAAAAATTACATTAATTCTCAAAATGAACTTTTTTATTTTAGAATCGTTTATAAGGTGTAAGGATTAAAAATTATGAAAGAAACATGTTCAAAATATGAAGCGTTATTTACTTTTGGTGATGAGGAACAATTAAGGGCCCACATCGCTGAATGTGAGGATTGCAAAAATGAAGATGAAACTATGAAAAAAGTTTCGGCATTAATTCAGGAAGTAAAACCGCATTATGCAAAAAAACAAAATTTTGTTATGCGAATGAAGGCTGCATGTTTGCTTTTTGCAATTATATTAGGCGGAACAACATTATCTGTTGTCGGAACAAATCAGGATGTGATGGATACGCTTAAATATGGTACAACATTGAGTGCGGAAGATTTAGGTTTTCCGGTCGATTCGTATGGCTTAATTATGGTAGAATAGATGGATTTTAATAAAATAATAAATGAAAATAAATCTCATATAAAAAGTATCATTCGTTCCATTACCGGTGAAGAAAATGAAGATTTGGAACAGGATGTGAGCCTTAAGATATGGAAAAATTCACAAAAGTACGAAGAAAAAGGCTCTTTAAAAAGCTGGATTTCAACAATTGTACGCAATACTTCTCTTGACTATATCAAGTCTTCATATAGAAAAACAAGTCTTAATTCTACATCGGATGATTATATAGTTACAAATATTCAAGATAGTAAAGAATCTCCTGAAAATAAGGTTATAAATCTTGAAAGAAGAAAGAAAATAATTCAGGCAATAGATAAACTAAAGCCAAAATTCAAACAGGTAATTATGATTTGTGAAATTCAAGGTTATTCATACGAAGAATGTGCAAAAAAACTTAGATGTCCTCTTGGGACAGTAAAATCAAGAATATATAATGCAAAAAAAGAATTGAGTATAGAACTGCAAGATTTGTTATAAACAAAAGAAAGGATTATTTATGAAAAAATTATTTTCACTTATTTTATTTGCAGCATTTGTTATTGTAGGAAGCTCTTTCAATCAGGCGAATGCGCAGCCGCCTCAAGGCAAAAAAATGGGACAAGTTTTTGAAAAAAGATTAAATCTTTCTGAAAAACAAAAAGAAAAGGCAAAAGTTATTCATCAAAAAGGCCATGAACAAATGAAACCTGTTATGGAACAAATGGGTCAAAAACACAAAGAAATTATGACTATTAAAAAAGATGAAACTTTAACAGAAGAACAAAAACAAGAAAAAATCAAACCGATTGCCGAGCAAATGAAAGAATTAAACAAGCAAGCAATGGAAATCAGAAAACAAAACAGCAAAGATTTTGAAAAAATTCTAAACAAAAAACAGAAAAAAGAACTAGAAAAAATGAAGGCTGAAGGTCGTGCAAGATTTGAAAAAAATCACCCTCAAAGAAAACCGCGTGAAATGTTTGGCGCTCAGGAATTTTGGAATAAAAAGCCTTTGTTCCCGCCAGTTAAAACTCAACCTATGCCAAAACCAATACCACAAGAAAAATAATCGAATCTATTCATTGTAAAATATAAACCCGAGATTTATCTCGGGTTTTTCTTAGTTTAAACTGTTTTTTTCGCTTTCTTTAATTACGGAACATTGCTCTTGAAGTTTGTTATCTTCCATAGCATCTATCAGGGCTTGTATATTGTTAAATTTTTTCAGAGCAAAACCTGTTTCCGCAAGTATTACACAATCGTTGCAAAGTCTGTATTTATCATATTGAATAGATCCTGCCAAACATTTATTTTGACCGCAGCAATCACAATCAAAATATTCATTTGCCAAATCCGGATTTTCTTCCAAATCATCTTCAATCATTTGTGCTGCTACTTGTTGCATTTCTGCGATTATTTCTTCTTTTGATTTTGCCATTTATATTTCCTTTTCATCCAAGTTGTAAGAAACCTTAAATCCCAAAATATCAGCAATCATCATAACTTCGTTGTACGGAATAGTTCCTCGTCCAAGTTTCTGCGACAACGAACTTACGGAATAATTTTCCTTTGTTTTTTTTGATATAAGTTCTGCTAATTTAGTTAAAGTTATACCTTTTAACGCTGTCATTGCTTTTATTTGTTCTTTGGCTTTAATGTTTTTCATAATTTGATTATATAATATTATCTTTTTTATTGACAAATTTTACAAATAAGAGTAAAATATTTATATAAACATTAAAAATTTTTATGTAAATATAAAAATAGTTTTTATATAAGTTAATACAGAAAGGAAAAACATGGAAAAAAGACTAAAAGAAATTTAACCTGACATTGCAGAAATACTGTTGTATGCATATAAAATAAAAGATGTTGTAAAAACAATATTATATGCAATGGATTTTTGCAGTGATGAAGAAAAAGACTCTGTCAGTGTTATTTCTGTTTTAGAAATACTTCTGAAAATAACGGATGAACAAATTGCGAAAATAGATGATTACAATACAAAGTTTTTAAAAATTACCTATAATATTGTGTAGGTTATTTATAGATTCTATAATTGTTAACTTTAAATTTATTCGGCAAATTCATTTCTCAAGAAAGACAAAGTTTCTATTTTATTAAATTTTTCATTTCAGCCACTGCACTTTCAAGTCCTGTAAATATAGCTTTGGAAATTATGCTATGACCTATATTCAGTTCATAAAGCCCATCTATTTCGTGCATTCTATGTACATTTTTGTAATCAAGCCCGTGACCTGCGTTAACTTTTAGTCCTATACTTTGGGCATATATTGCAGCATTTTTAAGTTTTAAAAATTCTGTTTCTTCATTTGAAGTGCCATAAGCATTTGCGTATGAGCCTGTGTGCATTTCAATAAATGGTGCTCCAACTTTTTTACTTGCTTCAACCTGATCTTTAGAAGGGTCGATAAACATACTGACGATTATTCCTGCTTCGTTTAGTTTAGCGACAAATTTTGTCATCTTTTCTATTTGACCTGCAACATCAAGTCCGCCTTCGGTTGTTACTTCCTGACGCTTTTCAGGAACAAGACATACAGAATGAGGTTTTATTTTTAATGCAATTTCAAGCATTTCATCTGTTACCGCCATTTCAAGATTAAGAGGAGTGCTTACGGTTTTTGATATCAGTTCTACATCTGAATCTTTTATGTGGCGTCTGTCTTCCCTCAGGTGTGTTGTAATAGAACTTACTCCTAGTTTTTCGCAGATTTTTGCCGCCTCTATCGGTTGAGGTTCAATTCCGCCTCTTGCATTTCGCAGTGTTGCAACGTGATCTATATTTACACCTAATAACATTTTATATCTCCTTAAAATTTCATTTTATTTATACTTAAAAGTGCCGTATATGAAGGTAATATTGTTATATCTTCCATATTATCAGAAGATGCTGCAATTTCAATTGCCTGTTTTATATCTTCTACAACTTGAATTTTGTCTTGTTCAATTCCCGCGTATTTAAGCCTTAGCGCCATATCTTTTGCTCTTATTCCAGAAGTTATAACAAGCTTTTTTGCCTCTTTTAATTGCTCAAAATCGCTATCCCAAAGCCACGAAATATCACGCCCGTCAGCATAATTGTCGTTTATCGCAACAATTATATTAGAATTTAGGTCAACAGTTTTAAGCACTTCACTTGCTCCTGTCGGATTTTTGATAAGTTGTATCAGGGTGTTATGCCCATTAATTATTCTTTTTTCCGCTCTGCCAAAAATTGACTTGTAATTAGACACCGCTTGTTTTATCGGTTCATATTCAACACCGCTTGCAAAAGCACAAGTTATTGCACCAAGAGCATTATAAACGTTATACAACCCGACAAGATTTAATTTAAACTCGTACGAATTGTTATTCCAAATTACTTTTATTTCAGAGTGGTTATCATAAATTTTTACGTGGGCTTTACAATCCGGCTCAGGACGTTTATATCCGCATGAAGAACAATGATAATGACCTTCTTGGGCAAAAAATTGTTTGTCATATTCAAGCGGGTTGTTGCAAATACAATTAAAAACTTCTGTTGGAGCACAAGAGGAGTGATTATGTTTATTAGAATGATATTCGACATCCTCTATACCATAGTATATTGCTTTTTTGTTCTTTCCAAAATTCGCAACCAGCGGGTCGTCAGCATTTAGCACAAGTATAGTACTATCAGATTTATCAATTGCGTTTTGGATAAAGCTTGCTGTTGTAGAAAGCTCTCCGTATCTATCCAGTTGATCTCTGAAAAGGTTGGTAACAACAAGATAATCCGGTTTTAAAAAGTCATATAATTTTGTCAGGTATGCTTCATCTGATTCAATTACTGCAACATCTTTATGGGAAGATAATTTTATATTTAGAGCAAACATGTTTGCAATGCCTGTGAGCATATTTGCACCTTGAGTATTGTGGATAACTCGGTTCCCGTCTTGTTTGTATATCTGTGCAAGCAGTCCGGAAGTTGTTGTTTTACCGTTTGTGCCGGTAACAGCCGCACTATATGAAATATATTTTTTGCAATATTTTAGAAAATTCGGACAAATTTTCAATACCGCCATACCAATGAAAGATGTTCCTCCTTTATGACGAAGGACTTTCATCATAAATAGTATCAGTCTTGCACATATTAATGCGGTATAAAATCTTAGCATATATAAATACTCCCCTAAGTGTATATTATTTAAGAATTTTTTATAATATACTATATAATAATTGTAATACAAAAACAGGAAAATAAAATAATGTTGACCTTCTTTTTTATTATAGTGTTTATTGCGGAATTGATTATTGTTTGCAGTTTAATATCCTGGATATTGAAACTTGATAAGAAGGTTTGTGAACTCAATGAGTGTTTTTCGGTAATAAATCCAATCATTGAAGATACGATTACATCTGTGCGTATAAGTATTAATAGCGCAGCTCTTACATTAAATAAAATTCAGATAAAAATAGCCCAAAAGAAAGATAAATATAAAACGTTGATAATTAAAAATATCGTTACGTTTATTTTATTTTTGGTGCTTAGTAACAATGCAAAAAAAGTTATTTCAGTCACAGAATTAGCATTTTCAATGGTCGATTTAAGTAAAGCTGTTGTAAAGGCTTTCAATGCTTGAAAAAATGACTTTTTCTTGAAAATTTGAGAATAATATGTTAAAATAGCAAAGTAATTTATAAAAAGAGGTTTACAACTATGAGTAGAAAGAATGATGCATTTGTATTCTCTATGGGTATAATTGCAGGAGTCATTGGCGGAATTATCGGCGGTGTACTTTATGCCCCAAAACCTGGTGAAGAATCAAGAAAAGAACTAAAAGACGCAGCTTGTGAATTTTATGAAAAACACGCTCCGCAAATTGTGGATGCAAAAAAACAGGCGTTAGAATCTGTTGATTTGATGAAATATAAGTTAGAAAGACAATTCAGAAAAATCAATAATTCTTTGAAATCAAAAAAAATGATGAAGGCTAAAGAATTAGAAGATTTTGAATCTGACAATAACAACGATAACGAATTTGATTACTAAAGAGAGGTAAACTATGAATATTGAAATGTCACAAGTTGTTTTAAATAACGGTTTAACTTTCTTGGCAATTTCAACAGGAATAATGGTTTTGGTTGTCGGTGGTTTTATAGTAAAGTTACTGATTGATTTGTCAAAATTGGCAAATAATGCAAATGAGACCACAGTTCTTTTGAATACCGAGCTCAAGCCGACATTAACGGAATTGAATAAAACTCTTAAATCTGTAAATGAAATTGTTCAAAATACCGGAGAAGGTATGGGTAATATGAAACTCGGCATCGAGAGCGTTTTTAAAAAAACAAAATTATTATCAGGAAATATATTAAGCGGTTTTTTGAAAGGATTTATGGGTGCTTATACTCTTTTCTGTAAAAAGAAATAACCAATAGGGGGAGTAAAGCATAAAAAAAATTGTTTATACTATGTAAGAATAAAAAAGGAGAACAAAAATGTCAGCAGGAAAATTTATTGGCGGATTTGCCGTAGGTGCAGCAATAGGGGCTATTGCAGGTATATTATTAGCTCCAAAATCAGGTGAAGAAACAAGAAAAATGTTATCTGATTCTGCTAAAGAAATGGCTAAAAGAGCTGATGAAACAGCTAAGCAAATTCAATCAAAAGCAGATGATGCTGTTTCTGAATTACAAAAGAAAGGTGAAGAAATCAAGGATAAAATCCAAGATTTGATTTCTAAACAAAAGAAAGATCAACCCGAAGGTTAGTCATATAAGGTTATTTATTACAAAAGCACCCTTTTTAAGGGTGCTTTTATTGTTAATAGAGCCTAGTACGTATAAAGTAATTATAGTTCTTTTACTTGAATTTTTTTTAGCAGTGGATAAAATTAGTATATAAATAGAATAAAATAGGAATATTATATATGATAAAAATTGAATATTTAGAGAGAGCAAAGGAATTTTTCAGATCCTCTGAGTTTGTGAAATACTCGTATTTAATTCTCTTTACGTTATGTGTAACGGCTATTATTGCATCTCAAAATTTCTTTTTCCAAGGGATTATACAGAACGGTATAAGCCAAAAAGATGTTATTGCTCAGCGTACAATTACTGTTGAAGATACTAAAAGGACCGAACAACACAAAAGAGAAGTCGCTCAAAAAGTCGAACCTATTTTAGTGCCTGCAGAAGATGATTTTATCAAGACAAATCTTGATACTTTACAAAATTCTATTTTACAAATAAGAAAAAAATATGTTTCTGAAGATGAAAAAAAGAAAGAGTTAAACGTATTATTTGATTTGTCCGATAATCCTAAACGTGATTTTATTGTAAATTATTTATTAAATGTTGATGAACCAAGTCTTCAAGAAGCATTTGATAAGGCATCTGTTTCTCTTGTAAATATTTTGCATGTCGGAATTACTGAAAGAGATTATGAGAAAGAAAATATTCAATCTATTATACGTAATAATTTAGTTAGTAATGTTTCAAAAAGGCAGATTTCCGTTATCTCCGCGATGTTAGAACAAGTTATTGTTCCTAACTTGGTTATTGATGACAGTGCAACAGAAATGGCAAAACTGAGCGCACAAGAATCTGTTAAACCATATAAAGTTACTTTCCAAAAAGGTGATAAAATTGTTTTTGAGGGTGAACCTGTTACGAAATTGAAAAGGGATGCTCTTCGTGAAGCGGGTTATAATGTTTATGAGCTAAACTGGCAGGGGTTATCTTCTGTTTATGTATTAGTTTTGCTTGTAACTGTTATATTCCTAGCATATTTAAGATTTTTCGAAAAAGAATTCCTTGAACCAAGATTTATGGCTCTTGCTGCAACAATGGTAATATTTAGCTGCGCTATAGGTGTTCTTTTACCTACCGGATTTTCTCCGTACGTAATTCCGATACCTCTTGTAATAATAATTTCGGCAATTTTCTTAAAACCAAGAATATCGTTTGTTTTAACAACATTACTTGTTGCATTAATGGCTGTGGGTATGCAATATAAAGCACCGTTTGTAGTTGTATATACGCTGCTTGCGGTAATTGGTATGATTACTGTTTCAAGAATTCATTATACCCGCCGATTTGACCTTATAAAAGTCGGATTTTACGTTGGTGTTGCCGGAATTTTGATAATGATGAGTTTATACCTTATTGACAAGTGCTTAATTGATGTTAGTAATTATTTGATATTGAAAGATTGTATGTTGATATTCGGTAATGCGATTTTGAGTTCAATAGTTGCATTGGGTATTTCTCCTGTATTTGAAAGTATTTATCATATAATTACACCTTATGGTTTGGCTGAATTTGGCGACCATAATCAGCCTTTGTTGAAAAGATTACAAATTGAAGCACCCGGAACTTATCACCATAGTTTGATGGTTTCAAGTTTGTGCGAAGCGGCAGCAGAAGCAATTGGTGCAAATCCTATTTTAGCGCGTGTCGGGGCATTCTATCACGATATCGGGAAATTAAAAAGACCACTATTTTTTGTTGAAAATCAATCTTATTTCAGTATTGAAAACCCGCATAATAACTTGACTCCGAGACTTAGTAAAATGGTTATTACCGCACATCCAAAAGACGGTGTTGAGCTTGCAAAAGAATATAAATTGCCAAATGTTATAAATGATTTTATTCTTCAGCATCATGGAGAAGGAGTTGCAAAGTATTTTTATAATCAAGCACTTCAAGAAGAAGGCAGCGAAAATGTAAAAGAAGAACAGTTCCGTTATACCGGACCAAAACCTAATTCTAAAGAGACTGCTATTCTTATGATTGCAGATGCTGTTGAGTCTGCAGTGCGTGCGATGAAAGCCGCAACACCTGAAGAAATTGAACAAATTATTGATAAAATTATTGTAGAACGTTTAAATGACGGTCAATTGGAAGATAGTCCGTTGACCTTGAAAGATTTGAAAATTATTGCTGCTACATTCAGCCGAATATTGAGAGGTATGCAGCATAATAGAATTAAGTATCAGGAAAATATCGCGGAAGAATTTAAGAAAAATAAAATAGAAATGCCAAATAAAACGCTGGATGCTGATTTGGAAGAAAAAATCAAAAAGTTAGAGGCTTCAAAACCTGCTATCCTTGATACAAATGAAGATAAAAGTAATAATGAATTTCATTCATTGTAGGAAGATAACTTGATGAGTACTGTAAATATTGAATGCGAAAATATATATTCAAATTGGGATATAGATATTACTCTGATTACAAAACAGGCTCATAGTCTTTATGATTTTTTGTGCTCTCAGAGTGAGATAAAAGGTAATTATTGTTTGCGAGATTATCAATTTGATGAAGTCTCTTTTGATATTTTGTTTTGTGATGGTAATAAAACGCACGAAATCAATAAAGAATATCGTGGAAAAGATTATCCTGCTGATATAATTACATTCGCTGTATTTGCAGATTCTGAACCTGAAGAGAGATTTATTCTGGACGGGGAATTAAATCTTGGAGAAATTATTATTGCTTTGGATAAAATAGAGGAGAGTGCAAAAGAAAAGGGTATTTCACCTGAAGCTGAGTTAGCATTTTTTATTGCTCACGGTATAATGCATCTTTTGGGATTTGACCATCAAACAGAACAAGAATATAATTTTGTTGTAAAATATCAGAAAGAAGCTCTGGAAAGTATAAATATTAATTATGACAAAGTATAAAACACAAAATATTAAAAATACATTTAAAAATGCAAGAAAGGGTATGCGATTATCTTTAAAAAGTGAACGTAATATACGTATTCATATATTTGCGGGAATGTTAGCCTTGAGTACGGCATTTTGTCTACATTTTTCGATTGAAAAGTTTTGCATACTTTTAATTGTTATTTCTGCTGTAATTTCTGCGGAGATGATTAATTCTGCAATAGAATTCGCCCTTGATGCTATTTATCACAATCGTTATTCCAGAATTGTCGGTATGGCAAAAGATATAGCAGCAGGCGCGGTTATGGTAGTTACGATTATGGCTTTGCTAGTCGGGGCATTATTATTTATCCCCCCAATTTTGGATATTATTGCAGCTTAGATAGTATTTATAAGAACAATAAACCCTTGTTTGATATTCAAACAAGGGTATTTTTATATTCGGTTGCGAAAATTTTCTAATTATTACTTAATACTAATCTTAATGTTGCCAAACTTTCAATTGATAACATTACGTGACGATTTTGTTGTTCTTGTGATAAGTCAAAAATTCGAATAATTCTTTGAATTTCAGCCAAATCTTTATAAGAATCGATTCTATAAACGTTCTCTATCGGATCAGTAACCACAGACATAAGTGTATTTAATTCTTGTTCTTTCATAATAACCGAGTAATCCTCTTTCCTATATACATATATATAAAGTATTTGTATTTCGGAGAATTGCTTTTTTGAAAGATATATACTTAATATATGTTTACAATTAATTATGCAATTGCTTGTTTTTGTAGGATATTACTGAGTTTCTGTATTGATTCCATACTTGTCATATCGTAATATATCGGCGTAATTGAAATTATATTATTTCTAATTGCTTCAAGGTCTGTCAGTTCATTTTGTAAGTCACCGGCCAAGACTCCTGCCAGCCAATAATATTCTCTCCCTTGTGGGTCGACTCGTTTTTCGTATTCACTTGTGAAAATTCGTTTTGCCAATTTTGTTATAGCGATGTCTTTTATAGTCTCTTCATTCCCTTTTGGGAAGTTAATATTCAGCGTTACGCCGGTTTCATATTGGGTAAAGCTATCAATAAAAGAAGATATAAATTTTGCAGGATATATAAAATCATTTGGGTCAATATTTATTGAAGCAAGAGAAACAGCAATAGAATTATATCCTAGCATTGAACCTTCAATTGCGGCACTTACTGTCCCTGAATATCTCACGTCATGCCCTAAATTCGGACCGTGATTTATGCCGGAAAGTACGATATCAGGTTTTTGGCTATCTTCCAGTATTGTGGAAATACCGATTTTAACACAGTCTGCAGGGGTTCCTGTAACCGTCCAAATTTTTTTTGCCCCAAAATCTTTATTATCAAATTCTTTTACTCTTAGAGGAGAATGTATTGTTAAAGAGTGGCTTTTTGCACTCTGTTCTCTATCCGGTGCAATTATATATACATCATGCTTTTTAGCAAGTTCCTGCGATAAAATCTTTAAACCAAGAGCGTTTATCCCATCATCATTAGATATTAATATATTCATAAAACTTTTTCCTCACTTAATATCAATAGTATAGCACACTATATAATTTGGGTTTTGTAACGGATTATTAAGTATGATTTACGCAATATCGCAATTTTATATACAAAAAAAACTTTATATACATGTAAACACGAGGATGCTTAAACGAGGACAAACATCGGACTTTAAGCACACACTTCACACTTCACTATTACGAGGAATGGTAACAAATTTACATTCCAAAGGGTATCATTAAGATACTCTTTTTTTTATGCAAAATTATTTATTTTCGACACTAACTTTTACTTCTGCAAGCTTTCCTGAACCACCGTTTTTGAAGCGTATTTCAATAGACTTGGGCTCTTTTGGCTTGAAGTCTTCTTTTTGATAACCGTAAATAAATTTCATAAATTCTTTACTGTACATACTATACCTTTTCCATGCAGATTTAATTAACCTTCACATATATAATAAAACAAATAAATCCAATATATTGCTACCTGTTTACGAAATTGTTACAAACTTAGTAATTCGAAAATTACCCTACCGGATTAGCGGAATTTCTAATGTTTAAAAAATACTGAAAAGTACATAATTTGGTATAAGTTCGTTTTTTAAGAGTTCTGTTTTGTATAAACAGGGCTTGAACCAAACAAGGAGGTAAAAATGTCAATTAAAAAACTAACTGCGGCAGCTGCGATTGCTATTGGAATAGCAACGTGTTCCTTGAATTCTGCGATGGCAGCCTGCCCTTGTACTCAAAATGATGCTATGCCGGTTATAACAGGACCTGCTTGTCCTGCCCAGCCGAGTACTTGCTCTAAGTGCAAAAGAGTAAAATCTGATTGTGGCTGCAAAAGACATAAACGTTGTCCATCAAAAGTTGCTCCTGCGGATATAAGTTGTGATAAATCAGCAGGCCCTTCTACCGCTCTTTGTCCTCAAACAGGTAAACCTGACAGAGCACAAATGAAACAGGTATATGGCTATCCGCAAGCAATTTACGGTACAAATAATTATGTAGGTGAGAGTGCAAATTCTATTTTTTCAACTGAAACAGCGATGAGAGGCTGCCCTGCTTCTATGATGTCTTCTGCTATCAGCGGTACAACCATCTCGTCTCAGCCAATTCAAGGTTTAACAACCGGTGCGGCAGCTCAAATGCCATGCTTAAATGAGTTGCCTCAGTGTAATAACGGGGTAACAGTTAATAATGATGCTCAAAAGGCTTGCCCTATTGATTTCCAATCTGCAAATTCAATAAATGCGGTAAAAAAATCATTAGTTCCTTATACTATTAAGGAAAATATCACCGGCGCTGCTGCTCCTGCAACAACTAATTTTAATGGCGGCTGCATGTTTCCGGATGTTCCAAACGGCTACTGGGCTGCTTGTGATATAGATAAATTGGCTATAAATGATGTTGTTGTCGGCTATCCTGACGGTATGTACAGACCAAACAGAAACATTTCTCGTGCTGAGTTTGCGACAATGTTAGTTAAAGGTTTTAATATGGATGCTCATGGCGCTACAACTTCTCAATTTTCAGATGTTTCTCGCGATAACTGGGCAAATGCCGCTATTGCAAGAGCTGTAAATGAAGATCTGTTACGCGGCTATCCGAACCATACGTTCAGACCAAATGCAAATGTAACCCGTGTTGAAGCCCTAACTTCAATATCTAAAGGTATGACTTGCGATATTGACAGCTGCAAGGCTGATCAAATTCTTAGCAGATATGCTGACGGTAACAAAGTTCCTAATTGGGCAAGAATTCCGGTTGCAAAATCTTTAGAAAACGGTGTATTAAAGGATTCACCTAATCCAAATATGATTATGCCTAATAAAGATGCGACAAGAGCTGAAATTGCGTCTATGATGCAAACAGCACGTGTAGCTTTAGGTTATGATACAAATCCGAAAACTGCAAACGCTGCTTGTCCTGTTTGCCCGATAGAAAAAGAAGCATTTATTGAACAAGAAGAAATAGTTAAAATCCCTACATTGAAACTTTCAATGATAGACCAATTAACTGCCAAATCTTCTCACGTTGGTCAATACTTTAGAGCGAATACTCTTGAGGACGTGACAATTAATGGTAAGAAATATCCTTGCGGTTCTACTGTTACAGGTCAGGTTGTCGAAGTCGTAAGACCATCAGGATGTAACAAAGGTGCTTTGAAATTAGCATTTACAAGTATTTCTAACGGTAATTGCAAGACAAAATTGCCAAAACAAATTCTTCAAGCGCAAGTTAACAGAAATAAAAACGTTAACCCTGTTGCAAGACTTGTTGAAATGCCGTTTACCTGGGCAGGTTCTTTAATCGGTGTTGTCGGCAGAACTGCCGGTGGTATATTGACAAATATTGGTAATGCCGCTGAAAACGTTTCAAATGATGCCGGTTATATGTTAGGACACGCATTCCAAGGACAATTCGGTGCTGCTTCACGTAGTTTG
Source organism: uncultured bacterium (assembly GCA_902801985.1). Lineage (GTDB taxonomy): Bacteria > Cyanobacteriota > Vampirovibrionia > Gastranaerophilales > Gastranaerophilaceae > Zag111. Next base: position 13,168 of record CADCKD010000008.1, read on the forward strand.
GCCGATGGTGTTTGGGAAACTGTTAAAGCCCCTGTTGATGTTACAAGAACAGCCCTTTCAGGTACAATGGGCTTGTTCCAAACAACAGGTGATGAGTTTGCTTATCTTGTCGACCCAAGAGGTTACAAAATCTCTGCGGTTAACCCAAGAGAACATTTAACAATTGCTTTTGGCTGCAGTGATTAAATAAAATAGTTCACACTATTTAAGAAAGGCTCGGGATATTATTCTTGGGCCTTTTTTAGTCTACATCTACAGGTTCTTTTAATATCTTTTCTATCGCATCTCTTGCGGTAAATACAAGTGCTTCCGGTACATTATCTATTACGGTTAATTGTCTTAGTACGTCAACTACGCGTTTGAATGCTCTAACAATATCGCCTTCGCCAATATCTTTCATTACGCCGGTAACTGTATCCCATTCGGCTCCTTCTACCCAGAGTTCTATCATTGAGCTGAAATGAGGGTTAATATACAATGGTGCTTCAACATTATGATTTGTTTGAATTCTTTCAAGTTTCTTTTTAATATTGCGTATTTTATTTAGTGTCTTTCTGACAGGTTCTGACATTGGGACATAAGGAACTTCAAGCCTTACGTCTTCTGTTGTTATTGCACAAATAACTCCTGCCAGTTGAGATGGTGTAAGTGTTTCTAAAAGACCGGAGAAAATTATCTCCGCGAGGAATAATTCATTCTCAGAACGTATTTGTGAGGTTGTTTTCCCTGAATCTGTCGGGAAATCGCCGTTTAAATATCCATATTCTTGAAGTACGGCTCTATGGTTTAAAAATTTATCCCAGTAAATATCCTTTTGTCTTTCTATTTCTTTTTCGAGTTTTTGGATTTTATTATCAAGGCGCTTTGTTACTTCAATATTTTTTGTGTGTTTTCTGTATAGTTTACAGTTGTCGCATTGGTATTTTTGCATTTGGCGTAATTCTTCTTTGTTGCGTTCGCCAAATTCAAGAACTTCCTCAGAGAGTGCTCTGTGTTTTGATTTTTCTTGTTTAAGAATTTTTTTGTATGTTTGTCTGTTTTGAACATACAAAAATCTTATTCTGTCATATTTTTCAACGTCTTCATCAGTTAATTTATACGGGCAAGCAAATGCTCTTTCCACTTTTTCTTTATTGTAAGCTTCTACTTGAGCTAGGATAGGTTTGAGCCTGTAATCAGATGAATAATATCCAAAACTCTTTAAAATAAGTTCTTTAGCTTCATCTAATGAAAATCTTTGTAGCAAGTTCAATACCATAGAATAGCTTGGAGAAAATTTACTTTCTAGCGGATTTGAACTGCTTTGAACAAGTTCGGCCACTTCTTCAGGGCTTTGGAAAGATGTCCCTATTACTGTTACATATCCGACTTCATCCATACCTCTGCGGCCTGCACGCCCTGACATTTGTAAAAATTCATTAGCCGTAAGCATTCTGTGACCGGAATCTGTTCTTTTGCTCACAGAGCTTATTACAGTCGATCTGGCCGGCATATTTATTCCGGCAGCAAGGGTTTCTGTTGCGAATACAACTTTAATTAAGCCTTGTTGGAATAATTTTTCTACAAGGTTTTTCCATGCAGGCAAAAGACCGGCATGATGAGATGCTACTCCCTGAACGAGGTAATCAATATTTTTGTTACCGTATAAATGCGGGTTTTCCGCTATAAAATCTTCTATAAACTGTTTGATTTTTTGTTGTTCTTCTTTTGTATTTAGTTCAAGACCTGAGCATTTTTCCATTTGTTCGTCACATTTTTGACGAGAAAATGTGAAATATATCGCAGGAAGCATATTTTGTTGCGCAAGATTTGATATGACTTGTCTTACGTATGATTTTTTGCGTTTATCTCTGCCTTTACTCCATTGTGGTTTTTCAGGACGAATTTTATTGTTTAACTGCCCGCTTGGGGTTAAAAGCGGTAACAATTTAAACGGCTGCGAAGAATCAAAATAATAAAATCTCAGAGGAACAGGACGAAAATCCGTATTTACAAGTTTAGTTTTTGAATGGACGGTGTTTATCCAATCCGTTAGCTCCTGACAGTTTGCAACAGTTGCAGAGAGTGCAATTATTTGAATATTTGTCGGACAATAAATGATACTTTCTTCCCAAACAGTTCCTCTTTGTTCATCATTCATATAGTGAACTTCGTCTAAAACAACGTATTTAACGTTTTTTAAATTGTCTGCAACTGCGCCAAAATTCGTACCGTAAAGCATATTCCTGAAGACTTCCGTTGTCATAATGACAATTTGAGCATTACGGTTAATAGAGGTATCCCCTGTCAAAAGTCCGACATTATCCTGCCCGTATTGTTCGCAAAAATCATAAAACTTCTGATTTGATAACGCTTTAAGAGGGGTTGTATAAAAAATTCTAACACCTTCTTTTAGTGCATTATTTATTGCGTGTTGGGCAATGACTGTTTTGCCTGCTCCTGTTGGGGCGCAAACTACTACGCTTTCGCCGTTATCAATTACTTCACAGGCTTCTTTTTGAAAATCGTCTAATTCAAATGGGAATTCACTCATTCTTAATCCTCTCAATCATTCTTATTATGCCCGAAATTTTTACAAATGTAAAATATATTTACTATTTGTAGCAAATATATTATTTACGGATTTTAATACGGAAAAGGAGATATTATAATGCAAGTAAATATGAATGCAAATCAAAATGCAAAACCGGCTTTTGGGATGATAAAATTGCATGGCGGTTCGGAAGATGTATTGAGAAGAATGTTAACTCGTACCGAATGGCTTGATTTTTCTAAAATTTTAGAAGAACAAAAACTAAATAGTACGGTTGATGCAATATTTTTTGCAAACGGAGAAAAGAGGCTTATAGGCCGTGTCGTTAGCAAGGATAAGTTACATCCTCATTTTAAAAATTATAGTCAACACTTTTGGCAATCGACAATGAATTTTATTAATAAGGTTGTAAGTAAAGCAGATAAAGTGAAAGCCGAAATAGAAGCAGAACCAAAAGTAGATGTAGATGAAATTTTAAAAAACGCTAAAGATATATTATATTAATAGAAAGAGGCAATACCCTTTGGCATTGCCTCTTTTTTTGCTAGATTTTATCAAATCCAGTGTATTTTCTTAATACTTCCGGAATTATTATTGTTCCGTCTTCTTGCTGATAATTCTCAACAATCGCTGCAAATGTTCTGCCAACTGCAAGACCTGAACCGTTTATTGTATGTACAAATCTTGTTTTACCTGTTGATTTTTCTTTGTAGCGGATGTTTGCTCTGCGAGCCTGATAATCACCATAATTAGAACAACTTGAAATTTCTTTATATGTGTTATAAGAAGGAAGCCATACTTCCAAATCCCAACATTTATTTGCACTGAAGCCAATGTCTGCACTGCATAATGCAACACGTCTATAAGGCAAGCCCAAAAGCTGTAACATTCTTTCTCCGTCTTGCGTTAATTTTTCGTGCTCTGCCGGTGAATTTTCAGGGGTTGTATATTTAACCATTTCAACTTTATTGAATTGGTGAACACGAATTAGACCTCTTGTGTCCTTTCCTGCAGAACCGGCTTCACGTCTAAAACATGGAGTATATGCAGTCATATACATAGGAAGATCATCTTCTGATAATATTTCTCCTGAATATATATTGGTTACAGGAACTTCGGCTGTTGGTATAAGGTACAAATCTTCTTGTTCGCATTTGTACATATCTTCTTTAAACTTAGGTAATTGTCCTGTACCGGTCATTGTTGCCGCATTTGCCATAAATGGAGGCAAAATTTCTTCATAACCTTCATTTTCAGTATGTTGGTCAAGGAAGAAGTTTATAATTGCACGTTCTAATCTTGCGCCTTTTCCTCTATAAAGTGTAAATCTTGATTGAGATAGCTTTACACCTCTTTCAAAATCCACCAAACCTTTTTCTTCACACAAATCCCAATGTGCTTTTGGCTCAAAATTAAATTTTGTTGGTTCACCCCAAGTTGAAACTACAATATTATCATCTTCAGATGTCCCGACAGGTGTTGTTTCGTCAGGGATATTCGGAATATGAAGCAATACATCTTTTTGTTTAGCATCAAGTTCGTTTTGTCTGTCTTCAAGTTCCTTTATGTCATCTCCGAGTTTGCGAACTTCTTCCTGTATTGCATCGGTATTTTCTCCATTTTTCTTCATCATACCAATCTTTTGGGATTCGTTTTTACGCTTTGCTCGAAGTTCGTCTGCTTGAGTTTGAATTTTTCTTCTTTCTTCATCAATTTTAATTACTTCATCAATTGATAATTCGGGGTTTCTTCTCTTTAGTAATTCATTAATTTTTTCAGGATTTTCTCTAATTAATTTAATGTCTAACATATTCCCTCTTTCCTTCCTTTTGTCAGTATAATGATAATTTAAAGAAAAATCATAATCAAGACTTTTGTGTATGTATTTGTCATGTAGCAAAATTTAAATTTTGAAGGTTTAAGTATATTATGAATAATAATAGTAAAATCTCTTTTACCTCTCAAATAGTGCCTGTATCAACAAAAACGTTTCATAAACTCGAAAGAGATATAGGGCTTCAATTCGAGTCTGCTTTTCCTTGGGTGATTTCTACAAGTGTGAAAGGTCCTAAAGTATACACAAAAGGAGTAATAGATTGCACTTCTTGTTTAATTGCGGATGGAAAAGAGGGATTGCTCATGCATTTAACTCCGGCTTATGAAAACAATCATAATTTTCGTCTTGTTTTAGGGTATTTGCGTCTTTGCTTTAATTTATTTGATAAAAATTTACACGCAGTAATACTTGGTTCAAAAAATACAAAAAAAAGTTTAGATATATACAATAAATTTGTTCAAATGCTTGGCGATTTGGGAATTCCGTTTTCTGTTTTAAAAAACGGTAAAAGTCCTTCTCATATGGCCTATAATGCGATAACTGATGAAGTTTTTATTTCAAATGATACTATCAACAATGCCTTAAAATATAATTTTAATAATCAAAATGTTTTAAATAATGCTTTTGAGAAGGTCTCTTTATGCTCAAAAGACACAATAAAATAAACTCGAGCATTAATTTTATACCCGAGTTTATTTTAATAAAATTGAAATTGTTAAGTTATTTAACAATTTTTACAATTTCTGCAGTGATGTCTTGTCCGCCGTATAATACTACATTTTTACTTAAAACAACACTGTATCCGTCTGCTTTAGCTTTGTCTGTAATTTGTTGAGAAATTGATTTATCTAAAGCTTGCAATTTTGTAGCGTAATCAGCATCCATCTTTTCTTTCTTTGCTGTTAATTCTTTGTTGTATTTTTCTTCTGCAGCTTGTTTCTTCTTTGTGTCTGTTATTGAAGCAACATCTTTTCTTGCTTTTTCAATAAATTTGATGATTTCTTGAGCTTTAATTTGTTGTTCTTTTTTCAATGCTTGTACTTGTGCTGATGCATTGACAACAGCAGGTACATCAACTACTGCAACTGAAAAACCTTCAGCACTTGCGCTTAAACCACATAAAAGTGCTGCACTTACAGCTAATAACCCTAATTTTTTAATCATATTAACTCTCCTTTTGTTTATAAAAAACATGCTATCACAAAATTTTTTTTTAACATATAGTCATCCGTTTGATTTATTTTTTTGTAACATTCTTTACACGTATTTTAAAAATTTGTATAATGTGTATATGGCAAATAATATTTTTACAGGTTTTTGTAAAAATGTTGTAATAAAAATTTATAAAGGGTTTATTATTATATTCGTTCGTAGGACAATATACTTAAAGATATACAACTAGATATATAATGTAATAATAGAAGGTGAATAGATCAATGAAAAAGATGAACAAAAGTAACAAACTGCTTAGCACAATATTAGCTGTGTCTATGTGCTATGCTGTTGGTGGTTTATTCTCTCCTGCTGGTGCGATTGATGCAAGTCCTGCATCAAACTTTGCTGGCTACGGTTACACTCACGGGCAAATACCTGTAATGAATGAAATTGGCGGTGCCAGCATTCACGATGCAGACCTTATGCGCTATGAGAAAAATAGCCGTATGAGAGAAATGGATTATTCTCACTATGAGAATGCAAAAAATGGCACAGGTGAATCTCCGGTGTCAAATTATACTGATGCAAGTTCCAATTTAGGAGCTGCCGGTGATCCGTATATGAAAGCTACAATTGATGAAGTTGGTTCTCAAGGAGTTTATGTAAACTCTATTGAAGTTTCTCCATCAGAAATTCTTTCCAGAGATGAAATCAACTCTGTAATCGGCCAATACGTTGGAAGAAACGTATTTATGACTGATATTCAGAATGCTATCAACGGATTGAACAGATTGTATGCTGAAAAAGGTTTTGTTACTGCAAGAGCTTACTTGCCTGAACAGACAGTTTCTAACGGAAATATCAAAATCGAACTTATTGAAAGTAGAATTGGTAATGTATCTGTTATAAACAACAAATATACTACTGATAATTACATTTTAAAACGTATACCTGAAAAATCAGGACAATTATTTGATATCGTTGATTTAGAAAAAGACGTATTGGATTTCAACAGATATCATGACGGTGTTAACCTTACTGCCAACTTAAAAGCAGGTACACAACCGGGAACAACAGATATTGAGTTAACAGCTCACGAAACATTCCCGTTCCACATGATTGGTATGATGGATAACGCTGGTCGTAGAAGTACCGGTCAATTAAGAGGAGGCCCGGCTTTGGTTGCTGACTCTTTATTCCACCACAGAGACCAAATGTCTATGGGTGCATACTTCTCTAAAGGTGCTATAAGCCCATTCTTCGATTATAGCGTACCTATTAACAAAAAAGACGGTAGAATCGGATTTTCATTCTCTTCAACTTTTGCAAGAGTTAAATACGGTCCTGCTTATCTTACAAACTTAGGATTAAAGAGTAATTCATATATTTATAGCTTGTACTATGATCAACCGATTGTCAGAACAAGAGGATTTGAGTTCAAAACTTACGCAGCTATGAACTACAAACGCGCAAAAACTTGGTCAAAATATGACGGTATTATGCGTGAAGTATTTGGTTTCTCTCCGTTTAACGATAAAGATGAAGTTACAAGTTTAGATATCGGTTTCAATATTAGAAAAGATACTAAATATGGTATTTGGTATTTCAACCAAATGGCATCTCAAGCATTCCCTATATTTGACAGCGATTCAAGCTACTTCAAATATTCAGGCGGATTGTTGAGATTACATGACTTCTCACACGGCTTTATCGGTCAATTACGTGGTAGTTACCAAATTATACCTAACAGCAAATATATCCCTTACTTAGATCAATTCCAAACAGGTGGTTTGGCTACAGTTAGAGGCTATTCTGAAGGTGTATTGATTGGTAAAAACGGTTACTTCTTCAGTGGTGAATTGATGTTCCCATTGTTGCCAAGAACTATTTCTACTAAGAATGGTACAAAACCATTCATCGGTAATTACATCAAGGGTGCTATCTTTGCAGATACTGCAGGTGTATTCCCTTGGCACGAAGCTGATTACTATGATGGAAGTTACTTCTTAGCTTCAGTAGGTATGGGTATCAGGGTTCAATTGCCTGGTGACTTAAGTGCCAGATTATATTGGGGCTATCCATTGATCAATAACAGATATGAAAACCACAGACATATGGGTAGATTCCACTTTGAATTGACATTAGAACCTGATATTGACGGTTTGTTGGCTAAGAGATCTACAAAGGCTCAGCCTGCTCCGGCTCAACCTCAGCCTCAACCTCAACCACAACCTAAAGCTCAACCTCAACCAGAGCCATTGCCTGATCTTGGTCCTAACAACTATGACGATATCAGACACTATGACTACTTGTTAGATGGTTCAGCAACTGCATTATAATATGTAATTAAGTATTGTAATATAAAATGAATAGCGGCCCGAAAGGGTCGCTTTTCATTTGTGTGAAATCTTTTAAATTACAGTATGTTTTGGAAATTTTTGTGTATTTTTACGTTGTGAACTCTGATATAATCTATCTTATCGTTTATAAGTATACTATTCAGGGCAAGAGTATAGATATCTTTTTCTTCGTTAGTTGCATTTGGCATGTTAAGCAGACTTTTTCTGGATAGCCCTATTAGTATTGGGCATTCAAGGGTTTTAAGCTCTTTCCATCTTTTAATTATTTCTAAATTGTGGTCTTTAGTCTTTCCAAAACCAATACCGGGATCGATAATTATATTTTCTTTTTTAATTCCTTTATCAATTGCATATTTTATTTTTTTATTTAAGTTTTTATAAATATCGTCCATTAAATTCCCGTATTGTGGGTTGTTTTGCATTGTTTCGGGGGTGCCAAGGCTGTGTTGTAATATTATTTTAATATTTGTGTTTTGAGCTATAACATCGGCCATTTTTTTATCATAATCAAATCCTGAAACATCATTTATTATTGAGGCTCCGAGCTTTATGCATTCTTGAGCCACTTTAGCGCTTCGAGTGTCAATGCTTATCGGGGTTTTAATATTTTTATTTTTTATATATTGCAGCATGGGAATCAGCACTTTTAATTGAGAATCTGCATCGACACCAGTTGAATATGGTTTTGTTGATTCTGCACCAATATCTATTATGTCGGCTCCATCATCAATAAGCTTGTGTAAATGTTTTATGCTGTCTTCAAATTCGTAGTAATTCCCGCCATCTGAAAATGAGTTTTGGGTAATGTTAAGTATGCCTATAATTTGTGTTCTATTTGGAAAATTTATTTTTATTTTTTCTTCAAGAATTTGTCCGAGTTCTTTTAGTCCGAAAGGTTGTAATTGAAGTTTTTGAGCAATCTTTAATAACTGCGAAAAGCTGCCGCCGAGTATACAATCTGATAATTCAACTTTGCCTGTTATAACATCTTTGCAAGTTCCACAATCTGCACCAACGGAGAGTGCAAGTTGTTTTATTATATTAGCCTGTGCGCAAGTCAAGTTAAATATTTTGTAATTGGAATATTCAAATTTTTCAATAGCCTTGTGCGTATACGACCGGTCATACCCGATATTTATCAGTTCGTTTTCAATATTTGTATTATCAAGTTTTTTCAATAAAAAATCGTGCATAGTATAAACTTAGCACGATTTTTATATTTTTTCAATTTGCATTTAGCTTAAGATATCAAACCTGTCTTTTAAATCTCCAACAGCAATTCTTCCGTTTCTTACGGCCTTACTTAAACCCGTAACTAAAGCGAAGAATGCCATCGCAGCTCCGCATCCGCTAGCAACTAATCTTACGGCCGGATTCTTTATGATTGGCCCAATATATTTCATATTTTTAAATTTACCAATTCTGTTCATTATGCTGGCAGAAAATACTTTTGCATCCTTTAGGAATTTACCCCATAAGCCTGTAACTTCTTTTGTACTATTTTTTGCAGTCGTGCCGAAATTAATGGCTTTTTGAATTCCTTGGCGAAGCCCTTTGTTAGAAACCGCAGCACCACCAACACCTGCACCAACCGCAACGTTTTCTGCTCTGTCACGTCTGGTTGTTGTTTCGCTATATGGATTTCTTGCAAATGATATTTCAGCTACCATTATTCTTCTTCGACCTCATCAAACATTTCAGGATCACGTTCTTCCGGAGTCATTGTTGCTTCATAAGCTCCTGTTGCACCTGAACCTATACCCAAAACTGTTGCAACACCTTTTGTTGCTTTATCACCATTCATATTTTTGATTGGAGCTAAAACTTTTTCCAATACTTTGCTTAATTGTTTTTTAAATTTTCTTGCGTGATCTAAAATTCTTTTTCCCTTTTTTGTGCTGAAAAATTCATTAAGTTTAGCTTCAATTCGTTTTCCAATAGATGTTTCTTTTGCTTTTTCTACGCCTTTTTTAAATAATTCGCCTAATTTCTCAGCGAAGCTAAGAGCTTTATCCACAACAGGTTTTGCTTTTCCAACTGCTTGCTGAACAACTTTGTTACCTTTTCCTTTTTTTAGGAAATCACCAAGTATCATTACAGAACCAAATACCGCAAGTCCTTCTAATGCAGCATTAGTAAGTACCTTGAAGAATTTTACCGGTTTTTTAAGTTTGTCAGGTACTTGCTGATCATTAAGAATTTCATTCAAAGCACGCTGACCATCCTCAATTGTTTGTCTGCCTTGGCTAATATCGTCTTCCCAGCCTTTGAAATTAACTTTAGCCGGTTTATTATAATTGTTTGTTGAAACGGGTTGAATAGCTAACATATTATTCTCCACACTACACTTTATACGAATACTACAAAACTCCAAAAATTTAAATTTTGCTTATTTTCGAATATAATGTTACAATTCTACACATATTATTTCACATTATAATCAATTTGTAAAGTGTTTAAACCCTTGATATGAATTTCTTTTAAGTAATTCTCTATCAATTTTGTTTAGGCAGTCCAATTTTGCACCCAGCCATCTTGGTGCTATCAAACTTTTTCGAAAGCCATTACCTGCAAGCCTGTGTATAGTCGTTGTTTTAGGCAAAATTTCAAGAAAATCACACACAAGACTTACATAATCATCTTCGCTCATAAAATCTATTTCATTATTTTCATACATTTTTGCAAGTGGGGTTCCTTTTAATGCGCATAACATATGAATTTTTACTCCGTCTACATTCAAGTCTGCAAGTCTTTGTGCTGTTTGTAGCATTTCATCACGGCTTTCCCAAAGTCCAAGAATGACATGAACGCAAACATTTATTCCTTTTTCTTTTGTTTTTTCATAAGCTCTTACAAAGCATTCGTAATCATGCCCGCGATTTATACGCATCAAAGTATGATTGTGTGAAGATTGTAAGCCGTATTCGACCCAGGTATACCAGTCTTTTGAGATGTCTGAAATCAAGTTTAATTTATCTTCATCAACGCAATCAGGACGTGTTCCTATTGATATTCCGACAACATCAGGATGCTTTAGTGATGCTTTGTATATTGTTTCAAGTTCTTTTGCCGGCTTATATGTATTTGAGTATGCCTGAAAATATGACATAAATTTCTCAGCTTTAAATCTTTTTGAAAGTGTTTCAACTCCGATTTCAACTTGTTGTTCTATTGAAAATAAATTTGAGTGTGCTTGTGAAAAACTGCCGGTATCATCACAAAAAATACAACCACCAGAAGATATTGTTCCGTCCCGATTCGGACAAGAAAAGCCGGCATCTATAGTTATTTTATATACCTTTGCGCCAAATCTGTTCTTTAAATATGCACTGAATTGATTGTATCTTTTGTCTGTATTATTAAACATTTTTATCCCCTATTAACCCTATCCCCTTATAAAGGGATACGGGGATATCCACATTATTGTTCTTCGTTATTATCATAAATAGGATAAACGTAATGTTCGCCGCAATTCGGACAAACAACTTCTTGTTGTTTGCCGTCTTCTGTTTGAGCGACTTCAAATAAACATTTACATCCTGATTGTACGCATCTTATAGCCCAAGTAGGTCTGATTAATCTTGCCATCTTATTATCCTCCTATTCTTTTGCATTATAGCACGTAAGCGCCCATAAGTCCATATTAAAACTCTTGTTTGTACATTTCGTCATCCCAGTATTCAAGCTCTAATTTCCCGATAATAACCGTATCACCGTTTTGAATACCGATGTGTTTCAATTCGTCAATTATTCCCATTGCACGCATTGTATTTTGCAGCCTTATAACTTGTTCTGTATTTCTTGTATTTATGACTTGTGAAACCCTTATAATCTTTCCGCCATCAACGAGATATGTATTTTTATCTAATTTACGTACTTCCCAATAGCTATCATCATTATCAGTTGCGGCTAAATCTTCTTCCACAACTATATCTGAAACAGGCTTCGGAATGGTATCAACTTTTTCTGATAACTCATTCTTTAATTCCTCTACGCCTGCTCCTGTAACAGCAGAAATACAGTATATATTAACTCCTTCATTCTTGAATTCTTGTTTAATTTCTTCAAGTCTTTCAGGGAGAATTGCATCAATTTTGTTAATTGCTGTTATTTGATGAAGTTGAGCAAGTTTCTGAGAATATTTTTCAAGCTCATTATTTATAATCTTGTAGTTTTGAAGCGGATTTTCTTCTGTTCCGTCCACAATGTGAAGTAAAAATCGACATCTTTCAACATGACGCAAAAAATCATGTCCCAAACCTACACCCTCTGAAGCTCCTTCAATGAGCCCAGGAATATCTGCAATTACAAATCCGTCCCCATTAGATTTTCTTACTACCCCAAGATTTGGGATAAGCGTCGTAAACGGATAATCTGCAATTTTTGGTTTTGCTGAGGAAACTCTGCTTATGAAAGTTGATTTTCCTGCATTCGGAAAGCCCAGTAAACCAACATCTGCGATAAGTTTCAACTCTAATTGCAATTCTCTTTCAATTCCTGGCTCTCCGGGTTCGCAATACTGAGGTGCTCTATTTTGCGGGGTACAAAAATGAATATTGCCTCTTCCTCCCTTGCCGCCTTTTGCAACAAGTACTTTTTGCTCATGCTCTGTCAAATCCGCTATGATATTACCGGTTTTTAAATCCTTAACAATAGTGCCGACAGGAACATTTATAAATAAATCTTTTGCACTTTTGCCGTGCATGCTTTTTTTGAATCCGTTTTCACCATTTTCAGCTTTGTATACGGTTTTATATGCAAAATCCATAAGGGTAGACATGTTTTCAGTTGCAACTATATAAACGCTTCCGCCATTGCCGCCATCACCGCCTGCCGGACCGCCTTTATCTACAAATTTTTCACGACGCCATGCGACAACTCCGTTGCCGCCTCTGCCTGAAACTATTCTTATTTTTGCTTTATCCATAAATTGCATATTTTTATCCTGAATACAAAAGAGCCTTGAGAAATAACCCCAAAGCCCTTTTTAATTTTCTTATAACTACCGGATTAGTTTTTCTTACCGTATCTTTTGTTGAATCTTTCAACTCTACCTTCAGAGTCAAGAATTTTTTGTTGTCCTGTGTAGAACGGATGGCAGTTGTTGCAAATTTCAACTGTGATATTTTCACCAACTGAACCTGTTTCGATTTCGTTTCCGCATACACATTTGATTACGGTTTTCTTATATTCCGGATGTATTCCTTCTTTCATTTCCTACCTCTTTCTTTCAAGATTCCAAACTTGAATATTTGTGTATTTATTTCGACTAACTATAGTCTACAATGCTAAAAACATAAAATCAAGGGGGTAAATGTTGTTATCAATGGTTGCGTATGATTTGTACGATATTGTGTACTGGTGGGGTAAATGTTGTTATCAACGGTTGCGTATGATTTGTACGATATTGTGTACTGGTGGAGTAAATGTTGTTATCAACGGTTGTGTGTATTATTCATCAATTGCGTACGTGTAAATTGGAACAATAATATATTTACCCCTACCCCTACCATTTTTTAAATATAAAAAATACCGCTAAGACAATTAGAGCAAAACCTACAAGATAATTCCATTTGAACTGTTCCTTTAAGTAAAAAACGGAAAATATGCTAAAAACGACCAGTGTTATGACTTCTTGAATTGTTTTTAGTTGAGCGGCATTATATGTTTCGTAGCCAATTCTGTTTGCTGGTACTTGAAAACAATATTCAAAGAATGCAATTCCCCAACTGGCAAGAATAATTAACCATAGTGCGCCGGATTTGAATTTAAGGTGTCCATACCAGGCAAATGTCATAAAAATATTTGATATTGTCAGTAAAAATATAGGCGTAATAGCTTTAATCATAATAGTGTATCTCCTTTTGTATTCATTAAATATATTATAGATTAAAGACAACGGCTTGACATGAAAATTTTTTTTAATATAATAAATTATACAAGCACACGCCGGCATAGCTCAATTGGCAGAGCAACGGTTTTGTAAACCGTAGGTTGTAGGTTCGAGTCCCATTGCCGGCTATTCTTATGAAAGGGTGCAAGCAGCGTAGTTTGCGTAGGACTTGCGAAATTGTACTCGAGGCGCAGGCCCTTGTGGCTCAGGGGTAGAGCACTCCCTTGGTAAGGGAGAGGTCACGAGTTCAAATCTCGTCAAGGGCAAATTTATAAAAAACCTTGCGAGAAAATGAAAATTAAATAAGGGTAGGTGGCCGAGTGGCTAAAGGCGACAGACTGTAAATCTGTTCTCGCGAGAGTACGGTGGTTCGAATCCACCCCTGCCCAAACTTTTAAAAGGAGGCGTAAGCCTTCTTTTTTTAACGAAGGGGATTGGATGAGAACCACAGATGGTGGTTCGGCGGATTTTGTGTAAGAGTGGAGTCGAGCGTAAGCGAGCGAACTTGAGTATGTGAGGACGAAGATTTGCGACAACGCAGAGAAGCAAATCACTCGTCCGAGAGACAACAAAATCCAAGACAAATCCACCCCTGCCCAAACTTTTAAAAGGAGGCACAAGCCTTCTTTTTTTATGTATGTGATTGGATGAGAACCACTATTTGTTGTCGGAAGAATTTTGATGGGTTTCACCCAACATACTGGCTAAATGACTTAAAAGTTGTAAAATTTAAAATATTTTATGTTATTATTTATTTTAAGCTAATCTTTTGGAATAACTACAATATTACCTTTTGTATACCCGTCACCAAGCAATTCGTTAAATTCTTTTTTTACATCTGCATTAAATATAATGTTGTCTTGAACATGTTCTCTTACTTCTTCTTTTATTGATTTTGGAATATTCAGATAAGCATCATCTTTTGCCAAGTTTCTCATAGTGGCTATATATGAAGAACATTCTCCAACGTCAGAATAATCCGTATCCATTGCCTTGTGAACTACAACATTTAAGTTTTCGCCTTTTTTATTCTTTAATTTACCCTCATTACTCATTTCAACAAGTTTTGGAATGATTTCTCTATCCCATAAACATTCGATAACTTTGAGGTATTCTTCACGAGTTATTGGCTTTTTAACTCCACCTTTATCCCATATCAAAGTTTCATAAGCATTTCTGATTTTATTTCTGTATATTGTTGCTATTGTATCAACTATTTCCGGATTGATGATATATATGAATGCATTACTTAGTGCGGTTTTTCTTCCGTTTTTGTCACGTAAGAATTCTTTTTCCCCGTTTGCATTAGTTTTATATAAAAAGTCATCATTTGCTTGTATTGTTTCAAGTGACGGTTTGTATAAAAATTCTTTTATATTGTTGTCTTTGTCAGCTTTTATCAAACCACCGTAGCATCTGTAATCAGGAACACCTACAATCATCATACCGACATTTTTGGTCTTTATATAATCATCCAAGACTTCGGGCAAGTTTATATCAATTACGTTATCGGAAGGTAGAATTATAACGGCTTTATCTTTTGGCAAAACAGATTTACCGTCTTTTACCAAATCAACACCGTCTAAATTGTTTTTAATTTTGTAGCCTAAAGTTGTGATAACACAACCTACTGCACTATTCGCTTCATCTTGAATAACAAAATCCACGTCATCTGTTGATTTTGGCAGCAGATTTGCTTGATACAAGTTCAAAAGGCTAAAGTGCATTAAATCCATTCCTTTAACAGGAGTTGCAGTTGATGGTTTGTTATCTTCTCTGCCGTAGCTGAGAGCTTCTATTCGAGAGCCAAAACCTCCGGCTAATAAATATGGATGAAAATCCTCATAATATGGTTTATCTGTCTTGGTTATAGATTTGAATAACGGGGAATCTTTGAATAATTTAAAAAATCTTTGTATAGATTTGATTGTTTTTTCAGATTTATAGTACGCATTTATTGTTGTTGTAGGTTCCTTTTTTTCGCCTGTAAAAGTTGGAGTATCCATTTTTTTATTTACAACTTTAAGGCCTTTTTTATTATTAAATTCTGAATTTTCAAAAACCTCTATTATGTAATTGTCGCCATTTTTTTCTGTTACTTCCAATGTCGCGTAAAAACCGGTTTTGCCTAATATAAATCCCGGTTTTACATTTTTGTAACGTTTTTCATCTATATCAATTTTAATTACAGAGTTTAATTCAGGATTTTTGACAGTATAAGATGTAATTCCGTTTTCAGTTGAATTGTACACTGAAACAGCATGGCCAAGCCTTTTGAGGTTTGAGCTGAATCTATCCATGTCCTTTAAATAATAATGATAATTTCTTAAATCACTAACAATTAAATTTTCAATTACATTGCTGTTTGATTTAAATTCTACTGTATCTTTGGGCATTACAGTATTATTTCGAACAATTCGAAAATTCCCCTTTTGATTATTTTGCGCAATACCATAATTCCTAGAACCGGAATAACCTAAAACACTATTTACTAACATACTATCTCCCACTTATACTATATGAATCCCATCAGATGATTTCATTCTAAAATAAACATATAATATATTCTATTATATATCCTTAAATATTTACAATTTTTAAATTATTGTAACACCTTATAATCTTTCGCGGTAACCGTAGTTTATATCAAGGCAAAATTCTTTATTTTCTTCTATTTCTGCTTTTAATTGTAATATTTTTTGATCAATATCTGCTAATTTTTCTTCTATATCCGGTTTATTTGCACCTTCAACATTTTGAAGGCATTGTACTAAAGATGTTTTTCTCTGTTCCAAATTATTGATTTGCTCTTGCAGTTTATTATTTGCTTTGCGAAGTCTTTCGGTTTCTTCTTCAATTTTTACCAAATCAGAAATCTTCTTTGATATTGGTCTAAAAGGTTCTTCATTTCCTTTGAAATTTGTTATCTTCATTTTAACCCCCTTGATCTGTAATAATAAAGTCTATAAATTATAAAAATTTGTTATTTTATTTTTATAGTTTTACATTTATTAATATTTAAACATTTTAACCCTCCAGAACTATTGAAATAAAGGTTATTATGTTAGAATATTGGAATAATAGTAATAAAAGGGAGTAGGGAATGAAATCAATAATATTAGCAGGTGGTTCAGGCAGTCGTTTATGGCCATTATCAAGGGACATGTATCCTAAACAACTTTTAGCATTGGATAAAAGTGAAAGTTTGTTGCAGCAAACTTTTTCAAGATTAAATACAATTATGAGCGCTTCTGATATTATTACTATTACTAATGTGAAGCATTATCAGGATATTAAGCTTCAATTGAATAAAATAGACTCCGGCAATATTGTAATTGCCGAGCCGCAAGGTAAAAATACTGCTCCTGCTATAGCCTGTTCTTTGGAGTATTTAAGGCAAAATTCTAATAATGATGATGTTGTTTTGATTGCACCTTCTGATCATTTAATAAAAGATATTGAGGCGTTTAATAAAAGTGTAAAAGAAGCAGAAATTCTGGCAAATGAAGGTTATATTGTTACATTTGGAATAAAACCGCTTTCTCCGGAAACAGGATTTGGTTACATAAAAACGGATAAAAAGTTAAGTGTCGGTTACAGAGTAGAGCAATTTGTAGAAAAACCGAATTACGAAAAAGCAAATAAATATTCTAAAGAAGAAGATTATTATTGGAATAGCGGGATATTTATGGGTAAGGTATCTGTATTTTTAGATGAATTCAAAAAATATGTTCCGGATATTTATTCAAATTTAAATTTATTAAATTTTTCTAATAGTCTAAAAATAGATTTCGGGGTATATGAAGTAATGCCTACGATTTCTGTTGATTACGCTGTTATGGAAAAATCAGATAAGATTGCTCTTGTAGAGCTTCAGTCTGATTGGAGAGATTTGGGCTCATGGCAATCGTTGTACAGTGTAAAAGCAAAAGATGAAAATGGAAACGTAACTAGTGGTAAAGTTCTTACAAATAATGTCAAAAATTCATTTATATACTCTCAAAAAGAGGTTGTTGCCGTTTCGGATTTAGAAGATGTTGTCATTGTAGAAACAGAAGATGCCATTATGGCTTGCAAAATGGATAAATCGCAAAATGTCAAAAAATTATATGAGAATTTAAAATCAATTCAAAGCGGTACAACAAGACTTCACAAAACAGTATTCAGGCCTTGGGGGTATTATACTTGTATGAATGAGGGAGATGGGTATTTGACTAAAACGATATGTGTTTTGCCGCAGCAAAAATTATCTGTTCAATCCCATAACTATCGTTCAGAACATTGGGTGGTGCTTGAAGGCGAAGCACTTGTTATTAAAGGTGATAAAGAATACCATTTAAATCCGGGTGAAAGTATTGATATTCCGGTTAAAGAAAAACATTCATTGCAAAATCCTTATGATAAAGAATTAAAAATTATTGAGGTTCAGCAGGGTGATTATATCTCTGAAGAAGATATAATCCGTTATCAAGATGTGTACGGCAGAGTTTAGGATTAAACTCTGCCGTGTGTGTGCTATTTATGTAGATTCGGTTATTTGTGTTTATTTATTTTTTATAAGCACTATAAAAAATATTTTTGCTATTTAAAAATATTACATTTTACATAACTTAATTATAAAATTTTATTTTTTAGTTATTATATATACAAAGAGAATAGGAGTGATTATGCCGATAGATTTTAATCCAAATGCGGTGCCGAATGCAAATACTAATTTTTTCCACAGACCTAGTATTCAATCGTTTTTGCATACGAAATACGAACCGGACAGGTTTGTCAAAACAGTGAATAGTGCGGTTTCTGATGTTGATAAAGATTATGAAAATATAACGATCGAACAAAAAGATTTTGGTACAATCCAAAAAACAGGGGAAAAAGCAAAACTTTTTACAATTACTAATAAAAATGGTGCAAGTGTAGATTTATCTACCTTTGGAGCAACAATAACATCTATAAAGGTCCCAGATAAAGATGGTAAAATTATTGATGTTACACAAGGATATGATAATGTTACCCCTTATGAAACTGCTCCTGTCGGGCATGCAGGTGGTACAATCGGTCCTGTCGCAAATAAAATTGATAAGGGAGAATTTGCAATAGGTGAAGAAACATACAAACTTGAAACAAATAAAGATAACGGCAAAACTCATTGTCATGGCGGCAGTGACGGTTTTGATTTAAAAAATTGGACACCAAAAGTTTTACCTGACGGTGTTGAATTTACATATAATAAAAAAGATATGGAAAGTGGTTATCCGGGGAATGTTGAAGCCAAAGTTGTGTACAAATTTGATAATAATAACAATTTACATATTAAATATTTCGCTACAACTGACAAAGATACCCTTATAAATATGACTAACCATACATATTTCAATCTTGAGGGAGCAGAAAATACTCAGGAAAATTCTGTGTATAATCACATTGTGACATTACCCAATTCATCATTCTTTACGAAAAATAATGAAATAGCTGTTCCGACAGGAGAAATTTTGAGTGTTGAGGGCACTCCGCTTGATTTTAGGACTCCAAAAAAAATTGGTGATGTAATAAATTCAGAATCAGATCAGCTAAAAATAGGTTCCGGATTTGACCAAAATTATTGTATAGATAACTATGACGGAAAAACTTTAATTGAAGTCGCAGATGTAAAATCTCCAAAAACAGGCATAAATTTAAAAGTCGCTACAAATCTTCCGGGATTTCAATTTTATAGTGCCAATCATCTGGGCAAAACCGCTCAACCCGGAGGAAAACACGGAACACGTTATGAAAAACGCTCGGCATTTTGTGTGGAACCACAATTTTATCCAAATGCTATTAATACAAAAGAATTTAGTGAAAAAGGTATTCTAAAAAAAGGTGAAACATACTCCAGAGAGATTGTTTATTCTTTTTCTACCAATAATTAAAAAAAATATATTATAAAAAAAGCGGCTGCAATTTCAGCCGCTTTTCTTGTTTTAAGTTTAAGATATTATATATCTCTGTATGAACCGTCAAACTTATTGTTATAAGTTGTATGAAGATCGTGGTGTGCTTTGTGTGAACCAGGATGTTCATAATGTTCATTATACAATTTTTGAATTGATGGGTTCATGTGAGATTTTCTTAGCGGAAGTTCTTTATCTTCCTTATAAAGTCCGTTTGCACGTTTACCTTTAATCAGAGTATCATCACAGCTTCTAGGTTGCCCGCCGCCATTGATACATCCGCCAGGACAAGCCATAACTTCAAGCATATGGAAGTTTGCGCTGCCGTTTTTGATTTCCTGAAGAGCTTTTTCAGCTTCTTTAAGAGTTGAAACAACTCTCACAACAACCTTAGTCCCTTTGATATCAAGTTCAACAGTTTTAGAACGATTAGATGTCCCTCTCATTTCTTTGATATCAACATCTTTAAGGACTTCGCCTGTTGCATATTCATATGCTGTACGAACTGCAGCTTCTGCTACCCCGCCTGAAGCTCCAAAGATTGTTCCTGCACCGGTGTATTCGCCAAACGGAGAATCGTTTCCTTCAGGTTGAAGTTCTTTAAAGTTGATGCCTGCAGCTTTAATCATTTTACCAAGTTCTTTTGTTGTTAAAACGATGTCTGTATCCGGACGTCCGTTTTGATAGAACTCAGGACGTTTGCATTCGTACTTTTTAGCTGTACAAGGCATTATTGCAACTACACTTAAGTTTTCTCTAGGAACATTGTAGTTCTTAGGCATTAAATCAACTAAAACCGCTGACATCATACCCATTGGAGATTTGCAGCTGGATAAGTGATTAAGCATATCAGGATGATACATTTCCAAATATTTAACCCATGCAGGGCAGCAAGAAGTAAATATTGGTAAATTTTGGCCTGATTTTAATCTTTCCAAAAATTCTGTTGCTTCTTCAGTGATTGTTAAATCTGCAGAGAAGTTTGTATCAAATACATAGTCAAAACCAAGTCTGCGTAAAGCAGCGTTGATTAAACCGATAGTGTTTTCACCGGGTTCCAATCCAAACATTTCACCCAAAGCTACACGAACTGAAGGTGCAATTTGAACAGCAACTTTTTTATCAGGATTGTTAATTTCATCCCATACTTTATCAATGTCATTTTTGATAGATAATGCGCCTGTCGGACAAACTGCAACACATTGGCCGCAATTTACACAGTCAACTTGACCGATTGGACGTCCGCTCATAGGTTGAACAACTGTTTTAGAACCTCTGTTTGCAAAGCCTAATACAGAATGACCTTGGAATTCTGTACAAGCTCTGACACAAGCTCCGCAAAGAATACATTTATTAGGATCTCTAACAAATGACGGGCTGCTGTCATCTACCGGTAAAAATTCTTTTTCTTCTTTATCAGGGAATCTTATGTTTTTTATATTGTATTCTTCAGCATATCTTTGAAGATCACAATCTCCTGATTTATCACAAGTTAAGCATTTTCTATCATGGTTTGCAAGAAGTAATTCAAGAACTGTTTTTCTGATTCTTCTTACTTTCTCAGTATTTAGATATACTTTTATACCTGCTTCCGGCGGCATTGTACAAGATGAATTGATTATCTTTCTTCCGTTCGGGTATTCAACTTCTACTACACACATTCTGCAAGCCCCGAAAGATGTTAAATCAGGTCTGTAACAGAATGTAGGAACATTCATTCCTGCTTTACGGATTACTTCAAGTAGGTTTGGTTCATTTGAGAATTCAACCTCTTTTCCGTCTATTATTAATGTTTTTTTATCTTCTGTCATTTTTTTTACCTTTCCTATTCTTTACCTATGGCTTTGAACGGACATGCATTCAAGCAAGCCTCACATTTAATACATTTAGTTTGATCAATTTTGTGAGGGTTTTTAACTGTACCTTCAATAGCGCCAACAGGGCAGGTTCTTGCACATTTTGTACAACCTTTACATAAATCTTCATGAATAACTATTTTCTTCATGGCTGTACAAACACCTGCAGGGCATTTGTGATCACGAATATGTGCTACATATTCATCTCTGAAATATTTAAGTGTTGAAAGAACAGGGTTTGGAGCAGTTTTACCAAGGCCGCATAATGAACCGTCTTTGATTGTATGTGCGATTTCTTCCAAAACATCCAAATCTTCCATTGTTGCTTTACCTGCAACGATTTTTTCTAATATGTGAAGCATATTTTTTGTACCTTCACGGCAAGGAACGCATTTGCCGCAAGATTCATTTTTAGTAAAGTTCATAAAGAATCTTGCAACTTCAACCATACAAGTATCTTCAGCCATTACAACCAAACCGCCTGAACCAACCATTGCTCCTGCTTTTGTCAGACTTTCGTAGTCCATTGGCAAATCCAGATGCTGTTCTGTCAAACATCCGCCTGATGGTCCGCCGATTTGAACTGCTTTAAATTTCTTTCCACCGCGAATTCCGCCGCCGATATCAAAAATAATTTCTCTTAAAGTTGTTCCCATCGGAACTTCAATAAGACCGGTATTGTTAACTTCACCGGTTAGCGCAAAAGTTTTTGTTCCTTTTGAAGTTTCTGTTCCCATAGATGAGAACCAGCTTGCACCTTTTCTTATGATAAGAGGAATATTTGCAAGAGTTTCAACGTTGTTAATTAATGTTGGTCTGCCAAATAAACCTTTATTTGCAGGGAAAGGTGGTTTTGGACGAGGCATACCTCTTTCACCTTCAATTGAGGCGATAAGTGCGGATTCTTCACCGCAAACAAATGCCCCTGCACCTTCTTTAATATGTAATGTGAAAGAAAAATCCGTTCCCATTATATTTTTACCCAAGAAATGTTTTTCTTCCGCATCTGCAATTGCTTTTCTTAAACGTTTAATAGCAAGTGGGTATTCTGCACGGACGTATATATAACCTTCGTCTGCGCCTATTGCAAAAGCTGCAATAGCCATACCTTCCAATAATTTGTGAGGGTCACCTTCCATAACGGATCTGTCCATAAATGCTCCCGGATCCCCTTCATCACCATTACATACAACATAAGATTTTCCACCTTTATTTGCTGCTGTAAATTTCCATTTTAATCCTGTCGGAAATCCTGCTCCGCCTCTACCTCTAAGACCGGAATCAAGAACTTCTTGAATAACTTTGTCAGGATTATTTTCTTTGATAACATTTGCCAATGCTTCATAACCGTGAACAGCAATTGCTTCTTCTATTGATTCTGCGTTTATTTTTCCGCAATTTGCAAGAGCAGTTCTTGTTTGTTTTGCGTAGAAGTTTATGTCATCATTTTTGTGTACGCGTTCTCCGGATTTTGGATCTGTGTATAACAATCTCTCTACCGGTTTGTCATTTTTTACGTGACTTTCAAAAATTTCTTCAACATCTTCAACGTGTACTTTTACGTATGTTACGTGTTTGTCAGGGATAATAACTAAAACACCCTGTTCGCAAAAACCGTGGCATCCTGTCGGTACGATTGTCATTTTATCGTAATCTGTCAAGGTCGAAACACTTGCGCCAAGTTCTTTGAATTTTTCTATTACTTTTAATGAACCGTTAGCAACACAACCTGTTCCTGCACATACTAAAACTCTTAGCCCTTGTTCTTTTATATGTTGTTGGGCTTTATTTTGTTCTTCAACTATATCTATACTCAAGTTAGTCATTATTTAACTCCCTCCTCTTTCATAAGTGTGTCAAGTATTATACTTACTGCATCAGAGGTCATTTGAGGGTAAACTTTATCATTTACCATCATAACCGGAGCTAAACCGCAAGCACCTAAGCAGCTGACTGTTTCCATTGAAAATAAGCCGTCATCTGTTGTAACTTTTCCGTCTTTTAAGTTTAATTTCTTTTTAATTGCATTCATTACAGGCATTGAACCTCTAACGTGGCATGCTGTACCATCGCAAACTTTGATTTCGTATTTCCCTTTCGGGTCTAGTGAAAATTGGGCATAAAATGTTGCAACGCCATAAACTGTTGCTGGGGATAAACCTACAATCTTTGACCCAATGTAAATTAGTGCATCTTCAGGTAAATATTTGTACTCTTCCTGAACTTTTTGTAAAATCGCAATCAAATGTGACTTATCAGAACCGCAAGATTCTATAATCTCATCTAACTTCTTTGTGTCGATTTTACGAGAAATTTCTTCCACGCTCATCCTCGGACTCCTATTATATTTTGTTGTATAAACCCACAATTGTTGTAAAAACAACGCTAATTATAATGTACACGGAACATAGTAAAAAATCAAATTAATCAATGCGTATCTTTTAAAACTCTTTATGATAAAATAAAAAAAAAGAGGGATAAATTTATGGGACAAACTTTAGTAGAAAAAATAATCTCTGCTCATTCGGATCATAATGTCAGAGCCGGAGAGCTTGTTATTGCAAATGTTGATGTATGCGCTGTTCAAGATGGTACAGGGCCTTTAACTGTTGAAGAATTTAAAAAACTCGGAAAAGATAAATTATTTAATCCTGAAAGGACGATACTTTTCATTGACCATGCATCTCCGAGTCCAAGAAAAGAGCTTTCAAATATGCATACGACATTGAGAGATTTTTCAAGGGATTATGGTGCGGTTTTATCTGAAGTTGGTTCAGGAGTTTGTCACCAAAGACTTGTGGAAACTTTTGTCAATCCGTTAGAAATACTTGTAGGGGCTGATTCTCATACTTGTACATCAGGTGCTTTGGGTGCATTTTCAACCGGTATGGGATCAACGGATGTCGCCGTTGCAATGGCTCTTGGAAAAACCTGGTTAAAAGTTCCTCAAACTTTCAAAATCGTTGTAAACGGTAAATTTAAGCCCGGTATTTGCTCAAAAGATTTGATTTTACATTTAATCGGAATGATTGGAGCAGATGGTGCGACATACAAAGCATTAGAGTTCCACGGTGAAACGATTGATAATATGTGTATGTCAGAGCGTTTTACTATGGCAAACATGGCTGTCGAAGCCGGTGCTAAATGCGGTTTATTTGTTCCTGATGAAAAAACAAAAGCATATCTTGAAGAAAAAGGACGAGGAGACAAGTTTAAAAGTATAAAACCTGATGAAGATGCAAATTATGAAAGAATAATTGAAATTGATGCTGCAACTATTGAGCATACTGTTTCTTGTCCTCATACAGTTGATAATACAAAACTTGCAAAAGATTTAAACGATATTAAAGTCGATCAAGTTTATGTAGGAACTTGTACAAACGGAAGAATAGAAGATATGAGAGTTGTTGCTCAAATTTTAAAAGGTAAAAAAGTCCATGAAGGGGTAAGAATGCTAATTTGTCCTGCTTCGAGAACTGTATATAAGCAAGCACTAAAAGAAGGTCTGCTTGAAATATTTCTTGACGCAAATGCGACAATTTTACCTCCGGGATGCGGGCCTTGTGTAGGAATTCATGCAGGTATCTTGGCTGATGGAGAGGTATGTTTGACTACTCAAAACAGAAACTTTATCGGGCGTTTGGGGAATACAAAAGGATTTATTTATCTTTCATCTCCGTATGTGGCAGCATATTCTGCAATAAACGGTTATATTAGCGATAAATAATTCTATCCTACAATTGCAACATAAAGTATAGCCGCAATTATAAGCGGGATGTTGTAGTGCAAAAATGTCGGAACACAAGTATCCCAGATGTGGTTATGCTGTTCATCCGCATTTAAACCTGCGGTAGGCCCTAATGTTGTATCAGAAGCCGGAGACCCTGCATCTCCCAGAGCTGCAGCTGCTGCCAGTACTATTATCATAGAAGGAATACTAAATCCGAGTTTTGCAAAAATTGGTACGTATAAAACTGCAAGTATAGGTATTGTTCCAAAAGATGTTCCTATTCCCATTGTAATAAATAAGCCGACAAAAAGCATTAAACAAGTTGCAAGTACTTTATTTGTCATCATAAACGGTGCAATTGCATTTACTAAAGAATCAATCCCGCCGGTTGCTTTCATTACAGCAGCAAATCCCGCAGCGACAAGCATTACAAATGCAACGTAACCCATTAAGCCAACACCTTCGTTAATGAGTTTATCCATTTTGTCGTGATCTATTGCTTTAAAACCGAAAATTACCGCCAAACCTACCAAGGCTCCTAAAGGTAAAGAGCCTGTCCATAATTGTATCCCAAGGGTTATAAATGCCGCAAGTAGTGTTACATAATGATTTTTATTTAATGAAAGATCGACATTTTGTTTTTGCTCAATTTCTATTGTTTTGTATTCTCTTGGCTTTGAATAAGTTATAAAAATAGCAATTAAAAAGCCTATTAACATAGCAAGCCCAAGTACCCAGGCATGTTTCCAAACTTCGTTTCTGGATATTTCAATACCGTTTTGAATAATATTATCTGCAATTAAACTTTGGAATATTAACCCAAACCCTGCAGGGATAACTATATATGGCGCTTTTAATCCGAAAGCCAGCGCACAGGCTACACTTCGTCTATCAATTTTTAGTTCATTCATTATGCATAATAATGGTGGTATTAAAATCGGTATAAATGCAATATGGACAGGAATTAAATTTTGTGACAAAATTGCAATTCCTGTTAATATAAAAATAAGCATATATTTTTTTGATTTTATGGCATTACCGATTTTCATAGAAAGAATTGGTGCCAGTCCTGTGTGTGTCATTGATACTGCAAATGCTCCAAGTAAAATATAACTCAATGCTGTTTCTGCATTATCGCCCATACCGTGGACAAAAATATTCATTACATCGGATATGCCAATGTGTCCTAAAAGTCCGCCTACAACGGCTGAAATTATTAGTGCCAAAAGGACATTTATTCTGCATAAACACAATATGCAAAGCAGTACAACTGATACTATTATAGGGTTTGTTATAAGTGTAATCATAATTAATAGGATATCATGAAAAATGAAAGTTTCATTCATTCATAAAATTGATTTCATAACAAGGGTATGATTTTGAACATCCTTCAAACCTTTGTAATTTTATTTTTATAGGCTCATTAAAGCTGAATTGATTTGAAAATTGGTTTATTTCGATTTTATTTGTATCATCAGTTGTTATGTAATATCTGTAAAAACTTTCGCCGATATCGTTTATAATAATATAATTCTGTTTATCTTTAGAAATATTTATATCAAGTTTTCTATTGTTAAAATCGGATAATTTTATGATTTTGTAATCCGGGAACAGTTTTGTGATGTCGTTAGTTTCGAGTCTGCGCATAACAAAATTGAAACCGTTGAATACGATTTCAAAGTATTCAAATGTTCTTGGGTAATATGTATATAATTTATCCCCAACGATAAATTCAATGCTTCCTTCAGATATAAAGAAATCTTTACCAGGGACATCTTCGTTTTCTGTGATTAAATCGTATGCGGTAACATCCGGGTTTTGCGAATCTTGTTTAATGCGTAGTATTATTTCGTTGTTTTTATCAATTTCATAATCGTGTTTTATATAATTGTGCCATTGGTGTTGTGGAATATTGTATACCCATAGGTTTTGACCTATTCTTGGAACTTTGTCTGACATATTTTTAGAAGAAGTTTTGTCTGAAACATCAACCCCGAAAATAAATAACAATATAAATATTAATGCCAGTAGCGCAAATATAATTATTTTAAAATTTTTCATAATACCTCGCAATAATAAAATACAATATACGTTTAAATATTGCAAGATTTTGATTTAGTAAATAATTACCCACAAATATGCCTTGTCAGGTAATAGTAAAGGATGCATGTTGAAGTTTAAATGTAGATAATCTTTTTCATACTTCCAGCTATTCTTAATTCCAACGAGGGCATTTGCCCTCTTTTTTTATAAGCGAAATCGGAAAATTGTAATTGTAATTGTACTATAGCCTCTACCAGTTGTGTGTCCGTACTTTTACGGACGTAAAAGTACGGACTTGCGGATGATATTCAAAAATTTTTATAATGTATATGTGATTAGAATACAAGAGGAAAAATATAATGCAAAAACAAATTCATGTAAACTCATATATTAAAAGAGATGGGACACAAGTAAAAGAGCACTTTAGAAATATCTCAACTGATAATTTTGGGACTTTGTCTATTGTTCCCGAAGATCAAAACGGTCCGGTATTGGACGAACAAAATCATAATCCGTTAGAGAATATATTCCCGAATATATTTGAGCCGACTATGGGTATAAATTCTACTCCGGTACTTAAAGGGAGTGTTTCAAAGTCTGATATTGACTGGGGGAATATAGGATCGATTTTTGGGAATATAGGAGGTGCAATTGGCTCGGTCATTGCGGTTGGAATGGAAGTACTACCTATCGCACTTCAGATGTGTGAAGCGGTAAACAATGGTAGTGCACAGGCCATAAAATATTTACAACCTCAATTTGATACCAAAATTAAACAACTTGATACCCAAGTTGCCCAAATAAAGACTAATATTGATACCTCTGTAAAAAAATTAGCAAATACAAAGACGCAAACAGAATATAACAAAATATATGAACTATTACAAAAAGATTGGCAAGCATATCAAAGTGCAAAAAATATTGTTGACCGAATTAAAGTTCATGCTATCAACAATGATTTTCAATCTGTTGCGAATGAATTGGGGAATTTTACAAATCACAATCAGAAACGAATCATATCTGATTTATTACAACAAAATGTAAAATTGAAAAATAATATAAATAACGCAAAAGATTTTATAAATAAATATCATTTAGACGATAAATTCAAATATGCCTTGAGCCACAATACAAGTGGCATAAACCGCAGTGCGGATTTTTCTGATTATGGTAATGAGAATATTAAAATAAATAATTTTTTAAATAGAAATAGACAAAATACAAAAGAAATGGCAAATATATTTTTAGCAAAACCACAAAATATCCCATTAAGTAAAGAATATAGTTACATTCCTAAAGGTTATGCTAATATATTAAATTACAAATATAAATTATTTGGAACGAATAAAGAAATCCCTCAAAATTGGGAAGGTATTGTATTTAATCAATACAGCGCATTGTCTAAAAATGTTTCAAATTCTATTGAAATGCAAAACAAAATCAGAGAACAATTTAACATTATGCAAGCTGATACACTTAATAACAAATTAGAAGTTGAGTTCTCAAAGGATTCAAATTTACATTTGTCAATCGGTCATGCAACAGTTCTTGAGCCATATATCGATTCACAGGGATATTTCCATGGTATTCTTTTCGATAAATATGATTTTAATAATGTGTATTTAAAATATTACTCTAATTTAAAAACAACTATTGTTAATAATTATTTTTGGGTAATTCAACATGAAGCTGGGCATAATTATTATATCCTTGCTCCAATTTTATTTAAATGGTAGTATTACCCTATGGTAAATTTTTACAAAACTAATAAAGACATTATATACACAATGGGCATACATATTCTTATGCCTGTTGTGTATTTTTTTATTTCTATAGCTACGCTGATAGTACCAATTTTATTATTCTTGGATGAATTCTCGCAAGATATAGAGAATCCTTTAGGATTAAATATTAAAACTTTTGTATTCATATTCGTTTGTATATTTATTATGTTTCTTTTTATATTACGAATGTGTATTCTACCTTGTGTTTATGGGTACTTTGAAAAAAAATCTAATAACATTAGACTGAAAAATTTTATACATAATTTAAAACACAATTATCTATATAGATTGCTTATACTTATTATTATTGAAATCCCATTTTTGATATTGGTATTAAATGCAAATACTGTTCATAATCCGCCATATAGGGAATATATTGAATTACATGTTATATTAACTTGTACATGTGATTTATTAGGTTGCTATCTTGTATTATTTCTATGGTGGGATATACAAAAATTTATAAAAAAAATTAAAAACAAAACATAAAATACGAAAAATAAGGTTGAGTATTCAAAAGTATACAAATTATTCCTAAAAGATTGGCAAGTATATCAATCTTTTTGGAGTTTGGTTGAAATCCAACAAAATAACTTTAGTTGTTTACACTTATTGTGAGAACATTGTGAATGTCTTTTCAACACTCTTATTTATCATGTTCTTAACAGATTCCATTTCAGTATTTAATTCTGAAATTTCAGCATCTAAATTCTTATTTTTTAAATCGATATAATCTTCTTTATAAGTTAATTCAGCTTTTTTACGGGTATATTCGGCTTCTGCTCTTGCAACTGCATCTTTATCTATTTCTTCCACCAAATATCCTGTATCATTATATCTTGTTTGATAGAAATAACCGTCCATATTTAATGACATCAATGAGTATCTTCCGTTTTTAATAGAGTTTTGGAAGTATTCATTATCATCTATTGCGGAATCATTTCGCCATCCTTTTTCACAAAGATTGTTATATAATTCGTCATAAAAATCTGCGATTTTTACTTCATTTGTTATAACTTCGTCTGCAGGTTTTCCGACTACATATTGATAATTTTGGCTTTCTGTAATCATATATGTTGAATCATTCTCAAGACTCCTTCCTGCAAAGAATGGAGATTCTGAACCCCTTAATTCATTGTCATAGTATGTTAAAAATGTTGAAATTAAGTTATTTATACTAACAGCATAATATCCATCTTTGGTATCTGCACCAATTCTGTTAAATTCTATTGCATTTTGGTATGCAGAAGTTTGAGTAGGATTATTTTCATCTTTTTTATCGCCTCTTTGTTCTATATTACCGGCTCTTAAGAAGTGTGCTTCAGTCATTGCAACTGCATTTTGAAGTGCTTCATAAGATGCATCATCTACATATAAGCCTGTTCCGAGTTTTTGGTTATATCCGAATATACCTGCTATATTCTCAAAGATTGCTTTGATATTTGCAATAAAGCTATCAAGCCCATTTGTTGTCTCTGTGGTGCTTCCCTCTTTGTAAATTGTTTGTGCTTGCATAATTACAACATCATTTGCTAGTAAATCTCTAAGGTTCATTGAGGAAATAGATTTGTTATCTGTTGTAATGCTGCCATTCATAAGTATATTAAGAGCAGGATTGTATCCTGTAACTCTGCCGTCTGCATTTTCTATAGCAATATTATTAATCAATGCACTGCTGCTTGTTGTGTTAAAATGACTATTTATATATGCATCATTTACTTGTATATATTTGTTTCTGATTTCTTCATCCCTAATTTGCTTGTATGCTTCAGGAGAGATGTATGTTTTCCCATCATCATCTGTCATTCCGGCAAACAGGTTTACAACTTTGCCGCCAAATGCTTCAGACATCAACATTTCTGATAATGTCATTGTTGCACCGGCTGTTTTATCTTTTGGCGCTGCACCCAGACCTGCAAGCCCGTTCCAATCAACTGAACTTGTAGCTTTTGTGCCTGTGGTCCAACTATTAGACTCTTTATTATATATATGATCTGTAACTTGAATTCGTTCTGCGGTTTCTTGTGTTAACAAACCTTCTGCAACCAAAGCTGCCATGAATTTATCTCTGCCGTCTTGTGATGCAGAACCCCCTGCCATGGAAATACCCGCAGCTCT
>CADCKD010000008.1:44418-107356 GCA_902801985.1 uncultured bacterium
CGCAGCTCTTGCTGCACTTGCAAACGCATCATTAAGTACAATTGCTCCTGACGGGGTTGATGGCATATAAGGGTTGTAATCATTCGCAACAGATGGCATCATAAGCAAGCTGTATGAAAGATTTATATCTGAACCGGTTGCTTCATTTGACCAAACGAGTCTTGTTGCGTTCATTCCGTTGGAATAATCTTGAGCAATTTGAGCTAACTGGTTAGTTATTTCCAGTTTTTGCTGGGCTAACTCAGTAGTTTTGAATTCACATTGAGCTTTTCTCATTGTGATTCCCAAAAATCTAGCTTGTGATGCGGCTAATCCCATTGTTTTCTCAAATCCTTTCGAATTTATTCCTTTATTAATCGTATAATCGGCATATTTATTCAAAAACTTTAGAAATTTGAGAATTAATGTTAACAATTCTTAATATGTATTATTTTTAAGTCCATTAGTGGTTTTAGGGGAATGGAACAATTTTATATATTTATATATTTTTTTTGATGAGAGTTTTTTAATTTTTTTCGCCTGTGCAATGATTTTGTAATAGTATTTGTATTGCAATAAATCAGATTCATTCCAGTATTTTATGTATTTTTTAAATGAGGGGTATTTATTAAGAGTAGCAAAGTTCCATGGTTTTACCGGCCCGATATAATGATAAATTCCGTTTTTTTCTCCTTTTGAAAGTTTTATGTCATCTTTTTCTTGGTTGTTCCATTTGTAGGGTAAGGTTGTAATATTGCCTTCTAATACGAGATTGATTAAATCTTGATCTCCATATCGATATATGCTACCTTTTGTAGTGTTTTTATTATATATAAATAAATTTATATTTTTGTCTAAATAATCGGTCATTTTGTATGAAATGTTTTGTTTTCGCCATTTATCCAAATCCATTAAAATGACACCGGAATTATAATATTTTTTAAATTTATGTATTATGTATTTTTCTTTAGAATGGTTTTTAGCTAAACCTGCAGGATTTTCTTTCAAATTGTAGTTATATAATGGTGTTAAATCATCTGTTACAAGTATATCGCCATCAAGATATAGTACTTTATGTATATTTGTGGGTAAAATCTCAGGGATTAAAATTCGTATTATACCAATGGTGCTGATACGATTTTTTTGAAATCTGTAAAATTTATTGTGATATTTTTTCATAATATTGCTATCAATATTGTAAAATACAATTTTCTGTCCCCACAAATCAGATACATAATGTTTCATTTTTTCTTTATTTTTTTTAGTTATATCGTTTTCAATTATGTAAAAGGTGTATTCAGAATTTGAGGTATTATTTTTTAAAATAGAGTTTATAGCAAGCAGGGTGAATATAGGATAATTATTATCGATTGTAAATGCGACATTGACTTTTTCTGCGTTAGCGGACAGTGGAATAAAAATTAAAATAGATATTATAATTAGAAGTTTTTTTAACATTTTTCTGTTGCCTTATAAGTTTTAAACATAATGTGTGTGCAAAGTATTATAAATACCATAAATAATGTGATATAGAAGTTTTGTATGCTATATTTATCCATTAAAAATTTTGAAGAAATAAGTATTATTGCGGCCATGAGCCTTGAGAAACCATTATTTAATGACATTATATTCCCCCTGTTTTCTGCTGTTACAAATTTATGCAGTCTTGATACATGTAATATCGTGAATAACAGCTGAAATCCAATAATAACACAGATAGAAATTAGTAATAAGGAGATTATAGCTATATTTTTAATATTTATAATTGTGAAAATAAAAATAAATGCAACTATATACGAGAAGTATAAAGGTATAATCATTTTTTGCATTTTTAACTTGTTTTGTAATTTACCGGATATAATACCTGACAGAGCTCTGATTGCATGGTTAAAAAATGTTATAACCCCAAACATAAAAATAGGGAATAAAGATTTTTGCATCAGAGGTTGAAAACTTAAGGCAAATAATATTGAAAATGATGTTAATATACCAGAGTATAAAATGTGGTATTTTATAGAATTATTTGCACATATTTCTTTTGTGGATGATATAAATTTGGTAGTTTTTCTTTTAAATGAGCTCCGCGCCTGTGCATTATTTATATTTGGAAGTAAGCAGATACATATAATTGCAATTGCAGAAAGGATAAGTTCCAGTGTTAATATGAATTTTGAACCGTAATGCATGTATAATACTGACCCCAAAATGGCTGCAGCTGCAGTGCCAAAAGCCAGGTAAAAATTTACATAGCCATAATATTTTACCATATTTTGTGCTTGATTATTCTTATTAAGATAATCATACAAATACCCCGATGTCGCATTATCTACAAGAACTTTGGATATACCCATAAGAATTTCTCCGATTAATATAATCCAAAAACCTTTACATATAAGCCATAATATAGTAACAGCAAAGAATATAATCATAGAGCCGCAAAGCAGGAGCTTTCTCGGCTTATTGTCAGAGATATATCCAATGGGTATTTCAGAGATTATTGATGTAATATAGAATATCCCTTGAAATAAAAACAGATGTTTATATGTAAGACCGTTTTCCTGATAAAAAAGTAATATTATTGGCGAAAGGAGCATAAAAGTGCGTAAAAATAATGCTATATACAGCTTAGATATTTGAAATTTTAGCTCATTTTTGAAAAACAAATTTACCCTCCAAAGCCGTATATAAGATATGCTAATAGCATTATTAATGGTATTGCAATATACAAATAGTATTTAGTATTCCCCATCTTGGAAATTCGTATTGTTAACATTGTAATTATGAAAAATGCAGTGGCGTATACAAGTATTGTCAGATAATTATAATTCAATATATTTTTATTCGACATCAAATATTCATAAGCTCCGCTTAAAATTCCCAAAATCAGGGTTACTATTGAAATCTGAAATGCCGCATTATATTTTGTATAATCTTTAATAATGAATTGATGTATAGAAATAAATATAAGTGTCAATACTGATAACGGGATTAAAAAATAAGATAAATCAAAAATAAGAAATATCGGCATAAACAATGCCATTAATATTTTTCCGCTCAAACTACCCTTTATTAGCATAATGGCTGTAATAAAGTAAATTATGTATAACAAAATATATATTTTTTTTATCTTTTTCATGTTTATTTAAAAATTATAATTTAGATACTATTTTTTGTAAATATTACTGTCCAAGAGCGTGAGCTTTTTGAGTTGTTTTGTCTATAACATCATAGAAAAGTTTTCCGCTGTTGCCATTTTTCATTTCTTCAATTCCGACAAATGTGCATCCGCCTTTTGTCGCAACGTTATCTATCAATGTTTGGACAGGAGTTTCTCCTCTGTTAAAAATCATTTTAGCTGAACCTAATGCGGTTTGAGTTGCAAGTTCAAGAGATTTGTCATATTCAAGACCTAATTTTTCTCCGGCTCTTGCCATATCTTCTATAACCTGATAGAAAAATGCTGGGCCTGAACCGGAAATTGCAGTTACAATATCCATTTGGGCTTCTGTTACTGTGATGCATCTGCCTATTGATTCTAAAAATGCTTTTATAAATTCAGTATCTTCATTTGTGGCCTTTGTTCCCGCACAAATTCCAAACATACCGCATTTTACAAGAGCAGGCGTATTAGGCATAATTCTTATAATACGGGAATTTGTTAATGTCGTTTCAATTTTTGTGGTGGTAACCCCTGCTGCAATAGATACGACAAGTTTATTTTCTGTAAGTGTTTTGATTTCTTCCAATACATCTGATACTTGGTTTGGTTTTGTTGCAATAAATATAATATCTGAATTTTGAACGAGTTCTTTGTTATTTGAATAAACTTTTATACCTAATCTTTTTGAGGCGTTTTGGGCAAGTTCTTCATTAATTTCGGATGCAATTATTTCATATTTGCCAAGTCCTCCGCTAATTATTGCACTTGCCATTTTGCCGCATCCGATAAAGCCTATTATTTTCTTCATAATATTTAACCATTCCCTTCTTGTGTTGTTGACTAATAATTTTTTTTACTATAACATTTGAATTATACGACAAATAAATAGTAAAAGGAATATAAAAATGAAACGTACACTAGAAGGAACAAAAAGAAAAAGACAACAAGTAAGCGGTTTTAGAGCAAGAATGGCTACTCCGGGCGGTAGAGAAGTTTTGAACAGACGCCGTGCAAGAGGTCGTCACAAATTGGCGATTACTGCTAAAGAACGCGCTTAAAACAAAGATACTAAGAAAACTAAGGCACTATAGCACTAAGGAATTTATACTTAGTATTGTAGTGCCTTATATTTTGAGAGTTTATATAGTATGCTGCCAAAACAATATCGTTTGAAAAAAAGAATAGCTTTTAAGGCTACATATAGAGTAAAAAATTCTTCCCATTCAGGGGGTGTAACTTTGTTTGCCGGTGTTTTAAAAAAAGAAGAAGCCCCTACTAAAGTTGGGTTTGTTGTAAGTAAAAAAGTACATAAACGTGCAGTGAAACGAAATCGTTTGAAACGTCTTATGAGAGAAAGTTACAGATTGCTTTTAAAAAACGGTGAACTTGGAAATTCTCAAAAATATTTATCCCTGGTTTTTGTCGGAACAGAAAATGCATTAGGCAAAAAATTTGACGAAATTAATTCAAGTATTAAAAAGTTATTGGAGAAAATTTAAAAATGCTTGAAGGAATGTTTGTTGAAAGTATAATGACTCATTCGGAAACTCGTGCTTATCCGCAGTATCCGACAATTACATCCGGAGAATCCTTAGGGTCAGATTCTATATACAGATATGGTCTGAGAGAATCATCTTATCCTACATTATCTTTGGTCGATAATATATGTGATAACGTCGGAAATTGTATTCCTCCGGGGCATTATGAACTTGCATTATCTGATGACAGACAGTTCTTAATTCTTATTGAATCAAAGCAGCCTCTTGCTATTATGCCGGTTTTTAAGGTTGATGTTACGATGGAGAAAAAAGCACAGGTTCATGATTACAAGTCGTTAAAGGCAGAAAAGAAAAAGAATAAAGAAATAATAAAAACGAACAAAAAACGTGAAAAAAAAGGTATGCCGCCTGTCGATCCTGATGAAGAAATTTATCAGGAAGCAACTAT
Source organism: uncultured bacterium (assembly GCA_902801985.1). Classification (GTDB taxonomy): domain Bacteria; phylum Cyanobacteriota; class Vampirovibrionia; order Gastranaerophilales; family Gastranaerophilaceae; genus Zag111. The sequence goes on from CADCKD010000008.1 coordinate 49,505, forward strand.
GGAATATGTAAAAGAGGGTGATTATTATTTAATCAGATACGAAAGAGGAGATGTAAAAGCTTGGTCTGCGATTAAATGTGCTCCTTAGTTTTTGCTTGTTGTTTGATTACGAATTTATCAATTTTTTCTCCCATATAAGTTGAAAATATAGGTAATATTCCATAGTATATGAATGCAAAAATAAGTGCAGGTCTTATAATATTAAGCCCTTCTATGTATTTATTTATTTTAGTGTCATTAACATTTAATTTTTTGAATTTGTCCAGAAACTTGTCTGTTTTCCCTTTTATAAGATGGTCAAAACCATAACCGCCTATTAATGTAATAGCAGTAGATATTATGTTGTTATATATAAGTGCTTTTTTACGATTATTTTTAATATCTTTGCTTTTATTTGTCTGATTTACCGCGACTCCGGTAAGCAGGATATCTGTTCCTGCCGTTATGTGTTTTGAAATATCTTTGTCTTTTGTTTCATATTTCATTGCAAGATTTTGGATTTTTGGATTGTTTATAATTTTTGAAATTTTATGGGAAAGAGAATTATAAATACCTCCGGTAAAATTTAAAGATTTTTGGAAACTTTCAAAAGAAACATTTATTTGAGGCTGTTTTGGAGGCTCATTTTTTACGGAGAATAATTTGTCCATAATTATAGGAATTAGTGCAATTGTTATCATTGATTTTGGAATTGCGGTAATTAATCCTGTTGAGAGTTTAATAGTTTGGGTTATAAGTTTGTAGCTTCTTTGCGGAAGTTTTTTTAGGGTATTTGAATTCAAATATTTCTCAGGATTTTTGTCAATTTTTTTTATTGCATTTTCAATAGGTAGTGCAACAGCTTCTACCATTCCGAATTTTACGAGTCCGGAGCAGATAGAATTTGACATTGCGTATTGTTTATTTTCTTTTTCGGTGTCAGGGGTTATATATATAGACAAAGGTCTAATGGTGCTTGAAAACAACAATGAAGCTCCGGCACTAAATGATGTTCCGTGCTCGGAAACTTTTTCCAAACATTTTAAAAACGTTTGGCTTTTCAGTATTGAATTTGTAATCTTGTTTATTTGCATTTGTTCCCTATGGAACAATTATAGCACCAAAATTATGCTAAATATTTTTGCAGAGTTTCTTTATTAAATACTTCAACACTATTTTTGGAATGAATAAATACCATAGCAGAAATTATGGATTTTAGAGTGTCAAAATCGGAGAAAGCCATTTTATGTCTTAAATCGTCCATATTGTTAGCTAAAAATTCCATAATAATTGTTTTGTCACTGTATACAAGACTTGAAAAATAATCAAAAGATTCCTTCGATTTTATCCCTTCAAGGTAGATAATATCGGGATCTTGGAATTCAATAAATCTTGTGGCTTTATCCATATTAAAGCCTACATTTTCATTGAATTCACATTGATTTACCCCTTCAAGCTCATATTTTGCGATACTCTCTAGCGTCATAATATTATGATTTTGTGCTTTTGCAGCTTCTAATAAAAGTGAATAAATGACGTGCGTTTTTCCGCTTAATGCTGAACCGCAAACAAGAATTATCCCAGGAGTCTCAAGTGCGTTGCGAATTTCGCCGAGTTCATTTTTGGATGTAATAATTTTGTCCAGAGCCTTAGGAGGCTTGTATATTTTTAGAAAAATTCTTTCTCCCATAATTGTCGGAAAAGTGGAAACGCTTGCCATTACAATTATATTATCAACTTTAAAGCATAATTTACCAAGCTGCGGTACTTCTGATACAGAAGGATCAAGCTCTGATAAAGTTTTTAGTTTCGCAACAAAAGATGAGATTAATACTGCAGGAATAAAACCTTTATTAAACATTTCTCCTTGTTTTTTAAAATTAACTCCAAGTCCTTCATCTTCTCCTTGGAAAATTACTTCGTGAATTTCTTCCAAAATAGCTTGTTTTAATATTGCTCTTATAATTTTTTGAATGTGGTTATCACTCAAATCTTCTTTATGGAGTTCTTCTTGCCAGTCGTAGCCGGCATTGAGTTCTGTTGAAATATTTCCGACTGTCACGTCTATTTTGTAATACTCATCAATTGCTTTTAGGATAGAATCTTCTGATGCTAAGACGGGTTCAATTTCGCATTCTGCACTTTCCATAACTTTATCGATTGCAAATAAATTCCTAGGGTCTGACATTGCAACAGTCAGAGTGTTTTCTATCTTAAATAGCGGAACGATTTTGTATCTTCTTGCATCTGCATAATTAATAAATTTCAGACATTTAGTATCAAGTTGGTAATCATCAAGATTTACAAAAGGGGTGTGGAGTTTAGCTTCTAAAAATCTTATCAGATTGTCTTCTGTTATAAAGCCTGAATCAATGAGAGCTTGTCCGATTGTAATGTTCCTTGCTTCTGCAATTTCTTGAGCTTGTTCAACTATTTCGTATTGAACAAGGCCTTCTCTTACCAAATCGTATTTCAATGTTTCTAATGTTTTATTTGTTATTGTCGGCATAATACGTTATTCTTCTTTTCCTAAATATTTTTGTACAACTTTTAGCACATCATCCAAATCAAAAGGTTTTGTAATGTATTCATCTGCTCCGGTTTCTTCACCTATAAGTTTGTCCTCTTCTTGAGTTCTGGCAGTAACCATAAGTATTGGAATATCTTTATATTTTTTATCAAATTTTAACAGGCGGCTTATTTTAAAACCGTTTATCCTTGGCATCATAACGTCAAGAATAATCAAATCAGGCATGATTTCTCTTGCCAATTTTAAACCGTCTTCTCCGTTGTATGCGCAATAACATACATAATTGCAGCCTTCTAAAACAAATTTCAAACTTTCAACAATGTCTTGTTCATCGTCAACAATAAGAATTTTTTTCATAATATCCCCTCTATTAACAAAAAATATAACATATATTCCTATTCGGGTAAAACTTGTTACGAAATATTGCTTTTATCCTTTAATGCCGCCTTTTAAAATATCGTTTATAAAATATTTTTTCCCGAATAAAAAGACCCCAACAACAGGAATAGTACATATAACAGAACAAGCCAGCAAATCTCCCCATAGAGTTATTTCTCTAAAGCTCCCTTTAAAAATTGCAAGTCCGACAGGTAAAGTCCTCATACTTTCTGTATTCGTAACAATTAAAGGCCACATAAAGCTGTTCCAACTTGATACGAATGTAAATATCGCAAGTGTAGTAATTACAGGGATTGCAAGCGGCATAATGATTTTAAAAAACATTTCAAAAAAGTTGCATCCGTCTATTTTGGCAGATTCTTCAAGATCTTTTGGCATTCCTAAAAAATATTGTCTCATCATAAAAATCCCAAATCCCCCGAATAATCCCGGAACAATTAGTGCTTGATATGTGTTTATCCAGTGTAATTGCCGCATTAGAAAAAATAGCGGAATAATGTTTACCTGAGGGGGGATTAGCATTGTTATAAGTATTATTAAAAATAATGTATCTCTAAATTTAAATTTTAATCTTGCAAAAGCGTATCCGGCGAGTGCGGAGAATAATACTTGACCTGCTGTTGTGACAATTGCAACAAATAAGCTGTTTATAAAATATTGCCACAGAGGGATTTTTGTAAATACATTTTTGTAGTTTTCGACAGTCAACGGCCCGTAGAATAACTTACCGTTTTGATTAAATATTTCGTTATTTGGTACAAAAGAAAGATTTAGCATTGCAAAAAAAGGGTAGAGCATGCTCATTGCAATTAAAATCAATGTAATATATCCAAAAATCAATCTCCATTTTTTCATAAAATAATTATAGCATATTTAAAATTTGTGCGTTTTTGTTATGTTTTGTGTAAGGATTATTTTTATTTTTGTTTTGTTAAATCTTGTGTTATAATACACTTTATATAGATTTGAATTGTGAGGATATAAATTTGGCAAAGATTAGTGTAATTGTTCCGGTGTATAACGTAGAAGAGTATTTACGAGAGTGTTTGGATAGTGTAGTAAATCAGACGTTATCCGATTTAGAAATTATTTGTATAAATGATGGATCTACTGATAATTCTTTGAAAATTTTAAAAGAATATGCTAAAAAAGATTCCAGAATAAAAGTTATTGACAAGAAGAATGAAGGACTTTCTGCTACAAGAAATTTAGGAATAGATATTGCAACCGGAGAGTATATTGGTTTTTTAGATTCTGATGATTGGATAGATTTGGACTTTTACGAAAAGTTATATGATGCTGCAAAAAAATATAAGGCAGATATTGCTTGTACTAATTTGTTAAGAGTTCCTGATCTTATATTTAATCCTAATAGTGATGAAAAACCGGAATATTTTGTTAAGCATCGCTGGTCTTCTTGTTCAGATAAGCCAAAATTAAAATTCAGATATGCTCAATTGCCAAGAAACAATTACGTAATGAATAGGATTTATGAGCGTAAAAAGCTGCAAAAATCAAAAATTCGTTTTAGGGTTGGAGTTACATTCGAGGATATTGAATTTTCTCACAAGGTAGTTTTTTATATGAAAAAAGTTGTTTCAGTTCCGGGAACAAAGTACAATTATAGAAATAATCCTTATTCTATTGTAAATGTTTGGTCAGAAGCTAGTTATAATGATTATAAAATGGCGTTTCAAAATGCTTTAAAATTTGTTCAAGAAAATAATATTCTTGTTTCTCATCTTAGCCGTTATCATTATACAAAGAAAACTTCATATAAATTATTTGGTGTTCCTCTTATTACAATAAAAGAGTTCGGGACATATAAAAGGTTTTATTTACACCGTAATATTTTGATTTTTGAGAAAAAAGTTAATAATTACTATGATCCGGAAAAATCGCAATAAACTTTTAAATATTAAATAAAAGTTAATTTCTCATGACTTTTCAAAAAATAACGTTAAACTGGTAATGTGAACAATTGCTTGTTCATAATATTAAAAAGAATGGAGTTGATGTTTAATGTTAGATTTTGACAAGTTTACCAATTATTCTCAAGAAATAATCTCGAGTGCGAACAGCTTGATGATGTCTTACAAAAATTCTCAGATGGAGCCTGAGCATATTTTACTTGCAATGATAAAAGATAAGGGGATTGCAAAAGATTATCTGGAAGATTTAGGTTTGTTAAATCAAGATTTTATTAACAAAGTTGTCTCCAGAGTTGAGAATTTTCCCAAAGTGTCAGCCCCAATCAGTTCTCAAGGGATTTATATGTCCCCAAATACTGCTCGACTTTTGGAACTTGCAATGTCTGAGAGTGACAAACTTAAAGATGAATTTGTAAGTATAGAATCAATTTTGCTCGCAATGGCAAATTTAGAAAATTCTGAAATAAAAAAAATGTTTGAAGATAGCGGCATAAATTCAAATAAAATCTTAAATTCTATGAAAAAAATAAGAGGTAATCAAAAAGTGGATACAAAAAATGCAGAAGATAATATGAAAGCTTTAGAAAAATATTCAACAGATTTAACAGAACTTGCGCGAAAAGGAAAGTTAGATCCTGTAATAGGTCGTGATGAAGAAGTCCGACGTATAATGCAGGTTCTTAATCGTCGTACAAAAAATAATCCTGTTTTAATTGGTGAGCCCGGCGTAGGAAAGACTGCAATTATTGAAGGTTTAGCACAGAGAATTGTCAGAGGGGATGTCCCGGAGAGTTTGAAAGATGTAAAACTTATATCCTTAGATTTAGGTGCATTAGTTGCCGGAGCAAAATATAGAGGCGAATTTGAGGAACGTTTAAAAGCTGTCTTAAAGGAAGTAGAATCTTCAAATGGCGAAATTGTTATGTTTATTGATGAACTTCATACGGTTGTTGGTGCAGGTTCAACAGAGGGCTCAATGGATGCCGGTAATCTTTTAAAGCCAATGCTTGCCCGTGGAGTTTTGAGAACAATCGGTGCAACTACTATTAACGAATACAGAAAGTATATTGAAAAAGATGCGGCATTAGAACGTCGTTTCCAGCCGGTTCTTGTTGACGAACCATCAGTTGAAGATACTATAAGTATTTTGAGAGGTTTAAAAGAACGCTATGAAGTCCATCACGGGATAAGAATTCTTGATAGTGCAATAGTTGAAGCTGCAAAACTTTCAGATAGATATATTACAGACAGATTTTTGCCGGACAAAGCAATTGATTTAATTGATGAAGCCGCAAGTTCTTTGCGTATTCAAATAGATTCTATGCCTGAAGAGATTGATTCAATGACCAGACAGAAAATGCAATTGGAAATTGAAAGAGAAGCTCTGAAAAAAGAAGAAAATCCCGAATCTCAAGCAAAGATTGAAGATATTTCAAAAAAAGTTGATGAGCTGGACGGTAAAATCAAAGTTCTTCAAGACCAGTGGCAAAAAGAAAAATCATCAATAACTTCTGAATCCGCAATTAAAGATGAGATTAATAATATTAAAAATCAGATTGAGGAAGCTGAAAGAAATACTGATCTTCAAAAAGCTGCTGAATTAAAATACGGCAAGCTGCCTGAACTTCAGAAAAAACTTGTGGAGTATCAGAATAAAGAGCACAATGAAAATAAACTTTTAAAAGAAGAAGTTGAAGCTTCTGATATAGATGAAGTTGTTTCAAAATGGACAGGGATTCCTGTAACAAAGCTTGTAGAGTCAGAGATGGATAAACTATTGCATATGGAAGATGTTTTGCATAAACGTCTTGTAGGTCAAGATGAAGCTGTTGATACGGTATCTGATGCTATTCGTCGTGCCCGTTCAGGATTAAAAGATCCAAAACGCCCTATTGGAACATTTTTATTCCTTGGGCCGACAGGTGTTGGCAAAACCGAACTTGCGAAGTCTTTGGCAGAATTTATGTTCAATGATGAAGATGCATTGATAAGAATTGATATGTCTGAATATATGGAAAAACATAATGTTGCTCGTTTGGTTGGTGCTCCTCCGGGGTATGTCGGATACGAAGAAGGCGGACAACTCACAGAAGCCGTACGCAGAAAACCATATTCTGTCATACTTTTTGATGAAATTGAAAAGGCTCATCCTGACGTATTCAATATTATGCTTCAGATTTTTGATGACGGCAGGTTGACAGATTCAAAAGGCAGAACTATTGATTTCAAAAATACTTTGATAATTATGACAAGTAATATCGGTTCTGATGTAATACTTGAAAATACGCTTAATGCAATGCTTTCACCTGAACAATACAATGATACAAAAGAAAAAGTTTTGTCTGTATTGCGTGAAAAATTCAAGCCTGAATTTTTAAACAGAATAGATGAAACGATTTTCTTCAAAGCATTGAATTTGCAGCAGTTGAGTAAGATTGTTGATATACAAATGGATTATTTGAGAACTCTTTTGAAAGAGCAAGAATTAACGTTTGAAATATCTGATGATGCTAAAGAATTTCTGGCAACTCAAGGATTTAACCCAGTGTATGGCGCAAGACCATTGAAACGTGTAATTCGTCAAATGGTAGAAAATCCGTTGTCTAAGAAAATTCTCGCTCGTGAATTCTCAAAAGGTGATAACATAAAAATAGAGCTTGTTGATGACAAATTATCTTTTAATAAATAATGAAAGTCCCTCATTTATTGAGGGACTTTTAACATTTGTTAATAAATGTGTTCAAAAAAAATATGTTTGTTTTTACTATAAAAGTTACAAAATAAAAAGTAGGTTAAATTATGAGAATTCCAGTGAAAATAGCAACAAGGCAGGCCGCAATAGACGCATTTAGTGCAATCGCAAATCCGAATTACAGACATAACGGTTCGTTGGGTAAATATATAAAATTCTTAGATTTGTATCGCTACAACCAGACAATAGGCGAATTGACCCGTCAAAAATATGTTGATAAATTTTCCAGAAGTGCATATTTCAATTCAAATATGGAAGTTATTGAAAGGCAGCCTTCTGTTTTGTACTTGAAGAGCCTTATTGAAAGCAATAAAAAACGTGATTATCCAAAAACTGCGAAAATAAGAGATTATATATTAAAAACTCGCGGTTTATCATTTAACGAGATTGAACCGGCAAAAAGATCTCATTTTATTGACCGCATAAGGATTTTATTTAATTGGTACTAAATATTTACTCGCAATATTTAGAGAAAAGCAAAATATAATTGTAACAATTTTGTAATATTTGGACTAAAAAATTAAAGTTTTAGGAAAAAGTGCCGATATATATTATGTAATTAAAATCATAATAAATTTCCTCCTTTTCCTACTACTACATAAACGGAACCTCAAAAGGTTCCTTTTTTATTTACTAAAATTTATTAGGTGGTATAATATAGTCACTTGATTACGGGAAAGGAAGACATGTCAAATTCATACGAGAGATATAAAAAACAACGTGCGCAGCAGCAAGGAAATAATGTTGAGCGTCAATCTACAAAACGAGTTAATAAATTTTTTAATAATTTAAAAATGTTTATACTGATAGTTACGGCTTTAATGCTTGCAGGGTTTGTGGCATTGAATTTGTACCTGTCATCATTGCCGAAGATAGATCATTTGGAAGAATTTAAACCAAATATTGTTACTAAATTTTATTCTGAAGATGGTGAAATCATTAAAACATTTACAGCATACACTTATGACAAAGTTGATTTGAAAGATGTTCCGGAAGAATTAAAGAATGCAATTATTGCAACAGAGGATAAGAATTTTTATCGTCATAAGGGGTATGATTTATTTGGTATTGTAAGATCTTCTATTCAAAACGTGATAGCTCGTCATGCAGTTCAGGGGGCCAGTACTATTACCCAGCAGTTAGCAAGAATTTTATTCTTGTCTAATGAAAGAACATTATCAAGAAAAGTAAAAGAACTGGAAGTAGCAACTCGTATTGAAAAAACTATTTCAAAAGATAAAATTTTGGAAATGTATTTAAATAATGTATATTTAGGTGCAGGGGCTTATGGTGTTTCAGCGGCTTCAAAAATATATTTTAATAAAAAACTTAATCAATTGACTTTATCAGAACTTGCGCTTTTGGCAGGCTTGCCTCAGGCTCCTTCTGTTTATAACCCTTATAACAATTTAGAGCTTGCGAAAAAACGTCGTAATCAGGTTCTAAAAAGAATGAGAACAATGCGTTATATTACGGAAGATGAATATAAAGCAGCAATAGAGGACGAAATAAAGTTGAGTGAAATACCTCAATTATATACAGCAAATAAAGCTCCATATTTCAGTGACTTTGTTATGAAAGAATTGGAGAGTTTAGGTTTTTCTGAAACGGATGTAATTCACGGCGGTTATCGTGTAATTACTACTCTTGATTCGAAAGCTCAAGAAAAAGCTAATGAATCTGTTTTAGCAAATATGAAAGTATACGGTTTGACAGGAAAATCTCAGCAGGCTGCTGTATTTTCATACAGCCCTATAAACGGAAGAATACTGGCTTATGTTGGCGGGAAAAATTATGGAGAATCTCAATATGACCGTGTAACTCAGGCTATCAGGCCTCCCGGATCATCATTTAAGCCGTTTGTATATGCTGCGGCTATGGAAAAGGGGTATTCTCCAAATGATATAGTTGATGACCATCCGATTACTATTGCGAAATGGTCTCCAAGAAACTATGGTAATAAATATAGAGGTAAAATTCCTGTATATAAAGCTCTTATGATTTCTTCAAATGTTTGTGCTGCAAGAATTATAAAAGAAGTTGGTATTCGTGCGGTAATTCAAATGGCAAAAAATTTGGGTATAACAACTGATTTGCAGTATGATTATACGATTTCGCTCGGGTCAAACGGAGTAAAATTGTATGAATTTGTACGTGCATATGGTGCATTTGCAAATGGAGGTTTTGTAGTAGAGCCTTATGCTATTGAAAGAATTGAAGATTCAAGAGGCAGAGTTTTATATAGAGCTCCAAAAACTAAATCAACTCATCAATTAAGTTTAAAAACTGCGGCCGAAATGACTGCTATGATGAAAACCGTAATTAAATCCGGTACAGGAAGAGGAGCTGATATTGGCAAACCTGCAGCAGGCAAGACGGGTACGACTGATGATTATCGTGATGCTTATTTTGTAGGTTATACTCCTGACATTGTTACGGGGGTATGGGTTGGTGATGATAATAATAAACAAATGAAAGGCCTTACAGGCGGTACAATTCCTGCAAAAATTTGGCGTGATGTTATGACTGTTGCAACAGCTCAGTATGGGAATAAAGATTTTGATTATCCTGTAATTGCTTTAGACGGTTATAACGGGCGATTGATAGGTGATGATGAGTCAGGGGAAGAAGAAACTGAAACAGAAGATGAAACGAAAACAGAAACATCTGCTGAACCAGTGACGACGGATGTTATTGAGTTGAAACCGACAACTCCGGCTGATGTTGTTAGAAATTTCAAGCAGCAAACGACTACGCCGGCACCTACTCCTGCTAATACCGACAAAGCTCCTATTCCTATGGCTGTACCTGAAAGCTTGAGATAAGATACTTAATATTTTAATTTACATTTGTCTTAAAACGTGCTATTCTGATAGTATGTTTACGGGTATTGTAGAAGAAGTAGGATATGTAAAAGCGTATAACAGCGCTTCAAATGGTGCTGTACTTGTTGTTGCTTGCCGTAAAATTACTGAGGATATGCATATAGGGGACAGTATTTGCATAAATGGAGTGTGCGAAACCGTTGTAGATTTTGATAAAGAGAGTTTTAGTGTGAATATAAGTAATGAAACTCTTAATGTTACCAATTTTAGTTCTTTAAAATCGGGAGACCGTTTAAATCTTGAACGTGCATTAACGTTGCAATCAAGATTGGGAGGTCATATTGTGTCCGGCCATATCGATTGTGTTGCGCAATTAGTTTCTGTTGAAAAACTTGATGATTATTACAATTTGGAATTTAAATTCCCTCATGAGGCGGGTAAATATATTGTGTATAAGGGCTCAATCGCAATAAATGGTATTAGTCTGACGGTGTGCGAAGTTTATGATGATTCTTTTAAAGTTGCTATTATTCCGCATACTTATAAAAATACGGTGTTAAAAGACTTATCTGTCGGAAGTTTTGTAAATATTGAAACGGATATTTTAGGCAGATATGTTGAAAAAATGCTGTCCTTAAATAATAATGTAGATACTGATAGTCGTATTAATATAGAATTCTTACAGGAAAACGGGTTTGTGTAATATGGAAATGATTGATTTTAAATTTGATAAAATAGAGGCTGCGTTAGAGGATTTCAAAAAAGGTATTCCTGTTGTTGTCGCAGATGATGAAGATAGAGAAAACGAGGGTGATGTAATTATTTCAGCACAAATGATTACCCCTGATAAGATAAATTTTTTAGCTTCAGAAGTTAAAGGATTGATTTGTCTTGCTATTTCTGAAGATATTGCAAATCAATTACAACTTCCGCAAATGGTTGAGCAAAATACGGAAGATATGAAAACAGCATTTACGGTAAGTATAGATGCTGATGAAAAATATGGGGTTTCTACAGGAATTTCAGCTTTTGACAGGGCAAAAACTGTTGAAGTTGCTATTGCTCCGGATGCTTTGCCTTCTGATTTAAGAAGACCCGGACATTTATTCCCGTGTGTAGCAAAAAAAGGCGGAGTGTTGGAGCGTACAGGTCATACTGAGGCAGTTGTTGATATGGCTAAATTATGCGGTCACAGACCTGCAGGTGTAATGTGTGAAGTAATGCTTCCTGACGGGCATATGGCAAGACGTGATTATTTGAGAAAATTTGCGGATGATCACGGCTTTAAATTTATTTCTGTTTCTGAACTTATTGCATATCGTTTAAAGTCAGAAAAATTAGTTACTCGTGAAGCTGAAGTTGATTTACCGACAAAATACGGTAATTTCAGATTAGTAGGTTATAAAAATCAATTAAACGGGCACGAACATGTTGCACTTGTGAAAGATGACGGATCGGACAAAATACCTGCCGTGCGTGTTCACAGTATGTGTTTAACCGGCGATATTTTCCACAGTTTAAAATGCGATTGCAATTCTCAATTACATAGCGCATTACGTTATATAGAAGAATACGGCAAGGGTGCTGTGGTATATTTAACGGATCATGAAGGCCGTGGTATTGGTCTTTGCAATAAGATTAAGGCATACAAACTTCAAGATCAAGGACAAGATACTATTCAGGCAAATATTTCATTAGGTTTTAAGTCTGATTTAAGAGATTATGGAACGGGGGCTCAAATCCTTGTTGATTTGGGGTATAATAATTTTAATCTTATTACAAACAACCCTAAAAAAATTATAGGGCTTGAAGGATACGGGTTACATGTGAATGATGTAATTAAGTTGTCCTCAGAAGTTACACCGTATAACAAACGATACTTAGAAACTAAAAAAGAAAAAATGCACCACTATTTATAAGGAGAAATCAATGCTAAGTGCAAAACTCTTAACAGTAGAAGATTATGAAGCTTTTGAAGATTTGTACAATGATTTTTATTCAAAAGCTGCAAGTGAATATAATTTTGAACTGGAACCATTGGATTATACAGGTTTTCTTGATTCTTTAGAAAAAGAACTAATTCAATGTGTAATTTTGTATGACAATCATAGAGCGGTTGGTTTTTTAGTTTATACAACCGCAATTTCTGAAGCTATCGAATTAAATATTGTTCATTGTATAAAGGACGATGATTATCTGACTCATGCTCGAGAATTGTTGAAAAAGTTCTTGGAATTAACTCAGGATTTGCGTAAAAAGAAAATAGTTTGTTATCCGATGCTAGGTGAGCAAAAAGCTCTAATAGGTGTTATCGTAAGGTTAGGATTTAAATTCATAGGTATAGAGGTTTTACGCTACAAAACAGATAATCAAACTTCAAAAGATTTATTCTCAAGAGCAAGAGTGGTAGAGCTTCCGCAAGGGTATGAAGTTGTAAAATGGAGCAGTATTTATTTTGAAGATGCCGTAAAAGTTATTCAGGAATCTTTTGATGATAGTGCGGATGCTTTGTTTGACCCAAGGTTTAAATCGATATCAGGATGCCGTGATATAATTACTAAAGTTGTAAAAGATGTCTATGCAGAATTTTTACCTGAAGCAACAAGTGTCTTGTTATATGAAGGCCGCCCTGTCGGATTTTCATTTATGAATTTGACCGGTTCTATTGTTAATATTCCGCTTGTAGGAATAAAACAGGAACATCAAGGCAAAGGTTTATCTACAATTATGCTAAAAAATTCCATGGATACTATCTTTAATATAACGAATTACAAACAAATTACCGAAATAAATACAACAACTGAAACAAATAATTTACAAGCATTGAGATTGTATAAAAACTTGGGATTTTTGGAGGATTACAATTATCCTCAAGCTTATTTGCCAATAACTGTTTAATATATTGCTTTAATTTGTATTAATTCAGTCTAATAAAATGATTTCTCTCTAGACTTTTTAGAAAAAATCATTTAAATTAGTTGTATGGCAGATATGAATATTCCAAATTATATGAATAATGCATACAGGCAGCGGTTGATGAATGCTCAAAACAATCTCAATTCACAGCAGATGTCATCAAATTCTGCGCCTGCCCAAAGTTCATCTTCTGCTCAGGCAAAAATGCCGCCCCCTGAACTCCCGCAGAATCAAAATCTTCAAATGAATACCCTAAAAAGTATTGATAGGGCAATTTATGCAAGAGATGTTATGGGTATTCCTAAAAATTTGAATGAGTTTGTTTATATGCTCCAAAGGGGAATGACTCAGGCCCAGTTTAACAGAATGTTTTCGTCCCAATTGATGAATCAGAGAAACTCTCTTTCACAATTACAAGCACAAATTTTGGCGCAATTACAAGGATTGGAGACTGAAAATGTTCAAGTTCTAATGAATAAACAATTAACAACTCAATTGCAGGCCTCTTTAAAAAATTTGGATATTTTATCAAATGGTATGATAAATTTGAGCCAGATATCTCAACTACTACAAGCAAACGGAAAAGAAGCATTAACAAAGATTATAATGGCTATGACCGAAGCTTCAAAATCGGGAATTACGGATTTGTCTCAAATGAGAGATATGGCTAAACTAATTAATGCTAGTATTGCTGTTGCGTCGGAAAATGATTCTGCAAAAACTCTGAAGCTTTTATTAATGCTGTATCTTCCTTGGTTTCCGTTAAAAGAAGGTGTGGATTTTGATTTGGAAGTTTCTCAAAATGAAGAAAATAAGGGCGATAGCGACAGTATTTTAACTGTAACCATAACAACCGTAAATTACGGAACAGTTGTTGCGACTTTAATTTTAGAAACTTCAAATTCTGTTCAAGTTGTAATAGAATGCGGGCCGGAATTCCCGAAAGAGGAGTTTGATTTAAGGATGAGTAACGATAAAAAGCATTATTCAATGGATACAGTCACCACGTTCAATGTTAAAAAACCAACAACTCCTCAAGCCAACAGAGCAAAGGCAAGTATAAATATGTCTCAAACAACAGAAATTAATCCATATCTGCTTCTTAGTGCACATTCTGTAATCAAACACGTAATTGATATAGACAATAATGCTTCCATTGGTATAAATTCTCATACGGATTATTAAAAATTTTAATATATTCCTTGCTTATATACTATTTTTGTAATACTATGTTGTAACGAGTGTATAGGAAACAATATTGGAAAAGGTTATGGCTTTAAATTTTCAAGAACTGGTATTAAATTTACAAAAATTTTGGGCTGATTACGGATGTATTATTGAACAGCCTTATGATATAGAAAAGGGTGCATCAACAATGAACCCTGCTACATTTTTAAGGGTGTTAGGCCCTGAGCCGTGGTCTACTGCAATGATAGAACCGTGCAGACGCCCGACAGATGCGAGATATGGAGAAAATCCAAACAGATTGGGACACTATTTTCAATTCCAAGTAATTTTAAAACCGTGTCCTGATGATGCTCAAGAACTTTATTTAAGAAGTTTGGAGGCTATGGGTATAGACCTGTCAGAGCACGATGTCAGATTTGTAGAAGATAACTGGGAATCTCCGACTTTAGGTGCTGCCGGTGTGGGTTGGGAAGTATGGCTTGACGGTATGGAAGTTACTCAATTTACATATTTCCAGCAAGTTGGCGGGTTAGAAATTAAGCCTGTTGCATTAGAGCTTACTTACGGTCTTGAAAGAATTGCTATGTATCTTCAAAATAAATCTTCAGTATTTGATATTATGTGGAATGATAAATTAACTTATGGCGAAATTTACCACCAAAATGAAGTTGAGCAATCAAAATATAATTTCGAAGTGTCAAATGCTCAGGATTTGTTTACTGCTTTTGATTTATATCAAAAGGAAGTGGATAATTGTGTAAATTCAAAACTTGTTCTTCCTGCGTATGATTATGTCTTAAAATGCTCTCATACGTTTAACTTGCTTGATGCAAGAGGGGTAATAAGTAAGGATGAAAGAAATAATTTTATAGGCAGAGTCAGAACTATGGCATCTGCTGTTGCAAAACTTTATGTTGAACAACGAGAGGAAATGGGTTTTCCTCTTTGCAAATAATAGGAAATATGAATGGCAGAAAAATTTAATCGTGCGACATTTTCTCGCAATTTTTTGAAAAACATCACCAGAATTAAAAATCCTGATGAAATGATTGAGGATGCAAAATCTGACGGATTAGAAAAAACTCTTGGTGTCTGGGATTTAATTATTCTTGGTGTGGGTGCAATTATAGGTTCAGGGATTTTTGCAGTTGTCGGTATTGCGGCTGCAGGAAGTGCTGACGGCTCCAGTTTGGGTGCAGGGCCGGCGCTTGTAATATCTATGATTGTGGCAGCAATTGCGTGTATTTTTTCAGCATTGTGTTATAGCGAATTTGCTACAATGATTCCGGTTGCAGGCGGTGCTTATACTTATACGTTTGCAACTTTGGGTGAATTTGCAGCGTGGATGGTCGGCTGGGTGTTGATGCTTGAGTATGCGATAGGATTTATTGCTGTTGCGTGTGCCTGGTCAAATTATTTGATGCAGTTTTTGCAACTTTTTGAAAACAGTTTGCCTGCGTGGCTTGTGCATCCGCCTGTTTGGCTTACTAATGATGTTTTTACTGTTGGCAAAATGCTTTCAGAAAATCCTGATTTATCTGTTCCGACTATATTGGGTGTGCCTGTATGTATAAATATACCTGCTATTGCTATTGTTCTTTTAATGACGGCAATACTTGTAAAAGGTACTAAAGATTCCGCAAAAATGGCGGGTTTAATGGTATTTATCAAGCTGGCGGTAATATTTTTATTTGTTTTATTTGGAGCATTGTCATTTGCTCACACTCCGCCGCATTGGGTGCCATTTAATATACATACATTTGCTCCAAACGGAATGGCCGGGATTTGGTCTGCTGCATTTTTGATATTCTTTGCATATATTGGATTTGATGCTTTGGCAACAGCTGCAGAAGAATGTAAAAATCCGCAAAAAGATTTACCGATTGGTATAATCGGCTCTCTTGCCGTTACAACAGTTGTGTATGTATTAGTTGCGTTGGTATTAACAGGTATGGTTGATACTACCGGTAATGTATCATTGAACTTTTTAAAAGCTCCAATGGTTTATTGTATGAATATGATTCACCAGGATACTCTTGCGACATTGATTTCTGTGGGTTCTTTAGCCGGATTGACTTCGGTTCTTCTGGTTTTAGAGATGGCAGCAACAAGAATATTATTTGCAATGAGCCGTGATCATTTTATATCAAAAAGATTTCAGGCAATACATCCAAAATTCAAAACACCTGCTCTTTTAACATGGACGGTTGGTTTAATGGCTGTTATCGGAATTTTGACTTTAGATTTGAATGTTGCTGCGGAACTTTGTAATTACGGAACATTTACTTCTTTTATAATTGTATGTGTTGCAGTATTAATTTTAAGAAAAACTGACCCAAACAGAAAACGTCCGTTCAAAGTTCCGTTTTCACCATATACTCCTGCACTTGGTATTATTTGCTGCGGAGGGTTGATGGTATATAAATTTATGCAGTCAGGCGCGTCTGCTATGCTTTTCCCTGTATGGCTGGGTATCGGCGCTATTATATATTTATTGTACGGTTTTATAAGTAATAGAAATAACGAAAATAAATTACATAATGAACTTGTACATGGAAAAGAGAAAGAATAACAGAAAGTAAAAAAGAATGAATATAAAAGAAATTTGCCAAAATATATTAAAGAAAAGAAGCATAGATGAACTTGTTGCGACAAGTAAAAAATCAGAATTAAAGAAATCTTTGAATGTTTTTGATTTGATTGTCATCGGAATAGGTGCGGTTGTAGGTACTGGTATATTCACAATTATCGGTACTGCTATTGTCGGCGGTGAGAGTACCGGTGCAGGTCATGCTATTGTTATTTCAATGGTTTTGGCAGCGATTGCATGTATATTTCCGGCCTTGTGCTATTCGGAAATCGCATCAATGATTCCTGTTGCAGGAAGTGCTTATACTTATACCTATGCAACTATGGGTGAATTTATGGCTTGGATGGTGGGATGGATACTGATGCTTGAATATGCTATTGGTAATATAACTGTTGCGAATGCCTGGACAGGTTATTTTATTCACTTATTGAAAGGTTTTAAGAATGTATTACCTGATTTTGTGGTAAATTTCCCGCTGTGGTTAAGGTATGATTACACAACTATAAAAAATATATGTATAACAAATGGTTGGGATATTCACGATAAAATTCCGTATTTATTTGGTCATATTCCTATTGCTGTCAGTTTGCCTGCTGCGGGTATTGTATTTTTGCTAACTGTACTTTTAATCCGCGGGATTAAAGAATCAACTACTTTTGCAAGTATAATGGTCGGAATAAATATGTTTATGATTATTTCGTTTATTATTTTTGGTTCAAAGTTTGTTGATCCGGGGAATTGGCATCCGTTTTTGCCGTTGCATGATCCTGTACAGGGAATTTTTATGGGTGCGTTTTTAATATTCTTTGCGTATGTTGGGTTTGATGCAATTTCAACAACCGCAGAAGAAACAGAAAATCCTCAAAGGGATTTACCTGTTGCAATATTAGGTACATTGATTATCTGTACAGTGTTATATGTTTTAGTTGCAATGGTTTTAACAGGTATTGTTCCTATAAATCAAATAGATATAAAAGCTCCGATAGCTCATGCAATGAGCTATGTCGGCAAAGATTGGTTTGCAGGGTTTATTTCTATTGGCGCGTTGTGTGCTTTGACAACTGTTTTGCTTGTTTATCAGCTTGGCACAACAAGAATTTTGTATGCTATAAGCCGTGATAGATTTTTGCCTCGCGGATGGAGAGTAATTCATAAAAAATATAAAACACCACATGTTATGACCTGGATTTCAGGGCTTGCGGTTATTATTTGCGGATTATTTATGGATTTGAATATTTCTGCTGCATTATGTAATTTTGGTACATTTACATCTTTTGTAATAATTTGTATTGCAGTGTTAATATTGAGAAAAACAGATCCTGACAGACCAAGAGCGTTTAAAGTTCCATTCTGTCCTTGGGCACCGATTGCAGGTATTTTAATTTGTTCTGTATTAATATTTTTCTCTATGAAAACATTAAAAACCTCGTCAAATTATTTTGTAATTTGGTTAATTGTTGGATTTTTAATTTATGCACTGTATGGTTACAGGCAAAAACGTATTGAAGCAAGAGGCAGAATACTACCTAAAAAGCAATCATAATAATTTAAATTTTAAAAAGATTTCTATTGAATTCATCAAAATTATTTATAATTTCTGAAACTGCAGGAATGGGTTTGTACAGTTCTGCAGGCTCTTCTGAACATATTGCAACGATTTTTCCTATACCGGCTCTGTATGCTGATTCAATTCCTGATATTGCGTCTTCTACAACTATGCAATCTTTTGGGGCAAGTTCAATATTTTTTGCTGCAATTTGGTAAATATCCGGAGCAGGTTTACTTGGGATTATACCGTTTGAATATACAATTTTGTCAACATCAAACCATTTTGCTAAGTCAAAGTTTTTAATATAAAAATCAACATTTTTTTTGTCTGACATAGTTGCGATAGTTCTTGGAATGTTGTTTTCTTTCAAAAAATTTAAAAAGTCTTCAACCCCTTGGGCTAAATGGAAATTTTTCCTGTCTTCAAGGCACATTTGCCGGTATAATTCTTCTTTTTCTTGACCTATTTTTTCTACAAGCTCCGGTGAAGGTTTTCTACCAAGGGCATACTCCAGAATTTGTTCATTTGTGCGCCCAAACATATATTTAACCATTTCTTCATCGCTGAATGGGGTGGGGCGTAATTTTTTTGAATAATCTCTCCAGGCTTGTTTGTGTTTTGCGCTATCCCAAAATAATGTACCGTTGAAATCAAATATGATGCCTTTATAACTCATGCTGCTCCATCATTTTGTTATACATATCAAGGTATGTTTTAGCCTGCTTTTCTTTATTCTGCATTTTAAATGTATAAGCAAGATTGTAATATACATTAGGTTCGTTTGCTTTTAAATCCATAGCTTTAAAGAAGTTGTATCTTGCACTTCCGTATTGCTTTAGTTTTAAATATGCACAACCGATATTGTAATATCCGTATGAAAAATCAGGTTTATATTTTACTGCTTTTTTAAATTCGGCAAGAGCCATGTTGGGCTTGTCTTGGCTAAGGTATATATATCCGAGATTGTAATGAGCTTTATAGTATTTTGGGTCCGTGTTTATTGCTTTGTTAAACATATAGACAGCTTCAGTTATTTTTTCTTTATCTTGAAGAATATTACCAAGCATAAGCCAATCTTCGGCGCTGCGTTCTTCTTCTTTTTTTGATTTTAGTAAGCTAAAAGCTTCATCAATTTGGTTCTGTGCATACAATACCCTTGCCTGTTGAGATGTAGAATCTGTTTCAACAGCGGTTTGAGTTTGAGCTTTGTCTTTTGTAAATTGAAATGCATCGCATCTGCAATTTAACATCCCTAACATAACTAAAAATACAATTAATATCTTTTTCATAACACCATTATAAAATAAATTTATTTATTTTCCAATTAATATTATTTAACTTCTTTAAAAAATTCGTTTGTGATAAGCTGAGAATATTTGTCGGATTTATTTGCAGATACAAGGACTTTATCGCTGCCGTCAGAATCTTTTACAACAGATATTATACCTGAAATTTCTCCGATTGGTAATTTTTTAATTCGTGCGCTAAATCTTACATAAGGAACTTCTTGACCGTATGATTTCATTGTTCCTTTTTCAGTAATGTGGAAGTCTTCTAATGCTGCGGTTTGGTATTTAAATTTGGCAATTGCTTCTTTAATTCTTTCTTCTGCATTAGAGGCTTGAATATCTTCTTTGGTCAAGATGGTTTTCTTTCCGGGATCTACAACTATCATTTTTTGTCCTGAGGCTTTGTGCTCCGCAAGAACAGCATTATATCCTAATATTCCTGTTGTTTTTTCTATTTCAAATTCTTTATTAATCGTTCTAAAATCTCCTACTTTTTGCGCTCTTTCCATCATAACGTCATGGGTAGGATGAAAATAATTATCGATTTGAGTCATAACCCATTTCCCGCCACCAAGGGCTATAAATCCGACTATGACTATTGTTAAGAATATTGATCTTGTTAAATTTTTTAAACAACTCATGTTGAAATCCTCTTGTTTTTATATCAATATTATATTATGAGCAAAGGGGAAATCAATATAGTTAATAGTTGGGATGTGAACATTGAAGATGCTACTCCTGCTATGCAGAGATTTTTAGAAATTAAAAAACAGTATCCGGGTATTCTTTTGTGGTACAGGATGGGTGATTTTTATGAAACCTTTTTTGAAGATGCCGTTATAATGTCTAAGGAGCTGGAATTGACTCTTACTGCTCGTGATTGTGGTGCTAAAATAGGAAAAATTCCTCTTGCAGGGATTCCTTTCAAGGCGGCGGATGCGTATTTGCAAAAGCTTGTTCAAAAGAATATTAAAGTTGTTATTTGTGAACAATTGGAAGATCCTAAAACAGTTAAAGCCGGTGAAGTTGTTAAACGCGGAGTTGTAAGAATTGTTACTGCCGGAACTTTGACTGAAAGTAATATGCTTAGCCAAAATTCAAATAATTATATGTGCGCGATATGTAAAGATGAAAAAAGTGACTTATTTGGTTTTGCATATGCAGATATTTCAACAGGAGAGTTTAAGGTTACTCAGGCTCCTTTAAATTTGATTTTAGCGGAGCTTGCGAGATTAAATCCCTCTGAAGTCGTTGGACCCAGTGAAAAACAAGAAATTAAACCATTCCAAATTGTGCCGGATGAAGTTATTGACTTACCTGAAAAAATTACAAAGATTTATAATTGCTCTAAAATTCCCCCATCAGTTTTTGAAGAAAACTTTTCTGAGAATAATTTAAAAACAGTATTCAAAACTGCAAGTCTCGAAAGTTTTGGGTATTCAAAATATAAATTAGGTTTCAGATGTGCCGGAGCATTGCTTGCTTATGTTTGGGAAACGCTGAAAGATAATATGCCAAAATTTGAAAGAGTGGAGGCTTATGAACTTTCCGAATATATGATTCTTGATAGTGCTACACGTAAAAATCTTGAACTAACAGAAACGTTAAGAGAAAAAAATAAGTATGGCTCTTTGCTTTGGGCTGTTGATAGAACAAAAACCAATATGGGTGCAAGACTTTTGAAAAGTTGGATTTGCCAGCCTCTTAAAAATGTAAATGATATTTTAAAAAGACAGAATGCGATATCTGAACTTGTTGAAAAAAGTGATGTCAGATTTAAATTAGGTGATTTATTAGATAGAATTTACGATATCCAGCGTTTGGCAACAAGAATGAGTAACGGTTCTGCAAATCCAAAAGATTATATTGGTTTGAAATTATCTCTTTCTGTTTTGCCGGAAATTTTGGAAGTTACTAAAGATTTGCACAATGATATGTTTTATTCTATAAGAGAATATGCGCAAAGTCTTTTTGATTTCTCTCAAATGATAGAGAATACAATAGTTGATAATCCTCCGATTTTGTTGAAAGAGGGTGGAATAATAAAATCTTCTGTCAGTGGTGAGCTGGATTATTTCAGAGATTTGCTTTCCGGCGGTGAAGAATGGCTAAAGAATTTTGAAGAATCCGAAAAAGAACGTACAGGCATTAAAAATTTAAAAGTTGGTTATAATAAAGTATTCGGATATTTTATTGAGGTGACAAATTCATATTTGAATTTAATTCCGCAAGATTATATTAGAAAGCAAACTCTTGTTGGAGCTGAAAGATTTATAACAGAAGATTTGAAAAAGCATGAAGATGACGTGTTATCTGCAAGATTTAAGTCAACTGAACTTGAGTATAAGTTATTTACAGATTTTAGGGAATATTCCAAAGAGTATGTCTCAAAAATCAGAGAAGTTGCAGAGTCTATTGCGAGCGCAGATGTTTTGGTTTCTTTTGCAAATGTAGCGGTTGAAAATAATTATTGCAAGCCTGAAATAGATGAGTCTAACGATTTGTTAATTAAAAACGGCAGGCATGCAGTTTTAGAAAGGGTTTTGCCGTTGGGTGAGTATGTTCCAAATGATTTGGAGTTAAAATCTAATGTAAATAGTGACAGTGATACTCAGTTTATGATTTTAACAGGCCCTAATATGGCAGGTAAATCTACCTATATGCGCCAGAATGCGTTGATTGTAATTTTAGCACAAATAGGTTCGTGGGTCCCAGCTGATTATGCCAAAATAGGTGTTGTTGATAAAGTTTATACAAGAGTGGGCGCAAGTGATGATTTGACTCTGGGGCAATCAACATTTATGGTTGAAATGATTGAAACTTCATTCATTTTAAATACTGCTACGGAAAAGAGTTTTATTCTACTCGATGAAATAGGGCGCGGAACAAGTACTTATGACGGGGTGGCCATTGCATGGTCGGTCGCTGAGTATATAACTACAAAAATTAAAGCCAGATGTATTTTTGCAACTCATTATCACGAGTTAAATGTTATGACTAAAACTTATCCGCAGATAAAAAATTATAGAATTACGGTTTCTGAGCAAGACGGAGAAATTGAATTTTTAAGAAAAATTGTACCCGGGGGTACAAGCAGAAGTTATGGTATTCAAGTTGCAAAAATGGCGGGTTTGCCCGGCACGGTTATAAAGCGCTCACAAGAATTAATGACCAAAATGCAAAAAGATTTTTCAAGTAATCTTGCAACTCGTAAAAAAATGAGTAATAATGAAGAAGAAGTTCCTCAATTATCGTTGTTTGGAATGTAAATATTTCTTTACAAAAAGGCAATTTTTAAGGTTGATGTGTTTTATAACGAACAACAAAGGAGTGTGAATATGAAGGTATCATTTAATCCGGTTGTAAATTTTAAATCAAATTTAATTGATGAAAGATTAAAAAATGCTACTTCTGCAATGGTTGAAAATCCTGTTACAGAAATTAAAGAAGAAGTTCCTGTACAAGAGGATGCCATTGTGCAAAAGGAAGAAGCTGATAAATTTGAGTCCAGAAATCTTACTCAAGATGAGAAAATCGCAGATTTTACTTCTACTTTAAAAGATAAGAAATGGGAGAAAAAATATCTTCCTGAGAGCGAAATAGTTTTCGTAAAACAAAAAAAAGTTGAAGATGATGTTGAGTATATGATTGAAAAAGACGGAACTGTTAAAGAAGTTGGCGC
Organism: uncultured bacterium; assembly: GCA_902801985.1. Classification (GTDB taxonomy): domain Bacteria; phylum Cyanobacteriota; class Vampirovibrionia; order Gastranaerophilales; family Gastranaerophilaceae; genus Zag111. The sequence continues at coordinate 73,135 of CADCKD010000008.1, forward strand.
TAATATGAAGCCTGAAGTTATAATGGAAGCTAACAGCAAAATGGCAGAAGTTTTCAATGATATAAAGGCAAAACAATCATCAGCCTCAAACGATAAGAAGGCGGGGAATTGGTTTACTCGCGGTATTTCAGATCTTTGGACCGCAATGTCTGTTGCCGGTACAATGACAGTTGCAACTGCTAAAGGGCTATTCTACGGAGCTCTTACAGGTGCCGGTGTTATTGGTGTTTCAACAATTTTGAATATGTCTAAATTGATGGGCGAAAATCAAAAATTCTTTGAGATATTAAAACATCCTGTAAGATCTGCAGGCAGAGGCGGAAAAATTGCCGCTGCAGCTGCATCTATAGCAGTTCTTGCATCATATCTTATTTCAGGCAAACTCACCGCTAATGAGAATGCTGCTGTTATTGATCACAAAATGCATACAGGACATAGAGATGCATAATAAAAAATATTAAAGGAAAAAGACAGTGTTTTATACACTGTCTTTTTTTATATCAAATTATTATAATGCTCATTATAAAATTCTTCAAATCTGTCTTCTAATATAGCTTCTCTACACAGGTGTACAAAATTTAGCAAAAATCTTATATTGTGGATGGATAGCAAGGTTGAAGCAGTTGCTTCCTGACATTTCCACAGGTGTCTAATATATGCTCTGGAGTGGTTTTTGCAAGCATAACAATCGCAGCCTTCAACAAGAGGCGATGAGTCATCTTCATATTTTTTATTTTTAATATTTGATTTGCCGTTCCAGGTAAAGAAAGATCCATGTCTTGCATTACGTGTAGGAAGAACGCAGTCAAACATATCAACTCCGGCTTTAATCCCGTCTAATAAATCTTCCGGTGTCCCTACACCCATAAGGTATCTTGGTTTATATTTAGGGAGTAGCGGTGCGGTAAATTCTGTAAAATGCTTTTGAATGTCTTTAGGCTCTCCTACGCTTACTCCTCCTATTGCATAACCCACAGCATCAAATGAAGATATTACTTTTGCGCTTTCTTCCCTCAAATCTTCAAAAAATGCGCCTTGAACAATAGGAAAGAGTGCTTGTTTTGGATTGGTTTTAGCCTTAAAGCATCTTTCAAGCCATCTGTGAGTACGTTCCATTGCCATTTTAGCAAAATCATAATCGCAAGGATACGGTGCACACTGATCAAAGGCCATTATAATATCTGCACCAATATTTTGTTGTATTTTCATAGATATTTCAGGCGATATGTAGTGCCTTTCCCCATTTTTGGGGTCTTGAAATTCAACACCGTCTTCTGTAATTTTATTTAAATGTGCAAGAGAAAACACTTGAAAACCACCCGAATCCGTCAAAACAGGTTTGTCCCAGTTCATCCAGCCGTGAATACCGCCGAAGTTATGTATCCTTTCTGCCCCTGCTCTTAAATACAAATGGTATGAGTTCCCGAGTATAATCTGTGCCCCTGTGTCTTTAATTTGATCGCAAGTTAAAGATTTAACCGCAGAATTTGTTCCCACAGGCATAAATATAGGGGTTTCAATTTTGCCGTGCGGGGTTGTTAAAATTCCCGCTCTTGCGCCTGTTTTGGAGTCTTCGTGTAATAATTCGTAGTTAAAATAATCTTTTTCTTCCATAACAAAATTTTACCATAAATAATAGAGCAAAAAATTTTTTGTTTATTTTTTATATATTATTGCAAAATATAGGTAAAGAACGTGCAAATATCTAAAATACAATATCAAACAAATTTATATCAGAATTTAAATTCTCAAGCACCACAAAAGAATGTTAAACACGATGCAATTCAATGCGCGAATAATTCTAATCCATATAAACAAATTCCGCTATATTATCAGTATGATGCGAAAATCAGTTTTTCAGGAAAAGTAAAAGGCCCAAATAAATATCAACAAAGAGGTGTTCCTGATATTGACTATGATTATTATATGAGTATGTCTCCAAATAAGAAAAAATTATTTAGACGTTTGTATTTTGATAAATTTGAAAAACGTAAATATACATCAAAGTTATTTAATCCTCAAAATGTTACGTTACCTTTAAAAAACGAACGGACAATGGACGAATTTATAAAGGTTGCAAAAATGTATGCAGCCTTCAAAGATCAACCTATATTATGCTTAGGCAGGAGCCCAAAGTGGTTTTTAGATGCAGCTAAATGGATGAAAAACGGAATTGACGATTATAACTTTATTGCTTTTTCAGGGTATTGGTTCTATCCGCATCCTGTTGACGGCGTCCGTCTAATTGAAGGTGCACAGCCAACAGCCGAAGAAACAGCAGCGTATAGAAGATATTTAGTTTCTAAACAAGCTGATCCTGCATCTTTAGTTAAAACTTTTAATGAAACAGGCAAAAAGACTGTTTTAACAGACTATATTGATACAGGTAAGGGTGTTTCTTCATTCTTAGACTTAATGGCAAAATTTGCAAAAGATCAAGGTGTGATACACGAATTCCCTGATGCTTTCCAAATAATGACAATAGGATCTATATCATACAGAGAAGAAAGACTAAATTTATCGGATGATGCCCCAATTGAGACCCCGGAAGTGCGTATGCCTCCATCATTGGCACCGTATGCAAAAAGAAAAACTCCTAGTTTATTCCACACATATAGAATACCGCAAGAATTTCATGATATAAATTATTCGCTCTTTATGGAAATGCTTATAAATGAAAATACGACAGAATGCCGCTCTTCCTATTATCCGCATTCGGCGTGGCCTATATATAGACCGGACAGGTTTAGAACAGGCTTTATCAGGGATATGTCCAAAGTTAAAAAGCTATTGGAGCATAAAGATTTGACGCAGAAAAGTGTTGCCGATTTCAGTTTACCTATGGCTGATTTTAGAAATTTGCTTAATTTCAGAATTTTAGATGCATTGAACGCTCGCGAGCTTTTAAAAGTTATCAGGTAGTTGATAAAAGAGATTTAAAATATATTGCTAAAGTCTAAAATTGACAAAAAAATATAAATAATATAAATTTAGAATAGGAAGTAGGTGGTTTTAATGGATGAAAAAAAATTTAATACCGAATGGCTCGCGACATTTTTGTTTTGTTTATTACTTGGCGTTTTTGGTGCGCACAGATTTTATAACGGTAAAACAGGCTCTGCTTGGGCTATGTTACTTATAAGTTTGTTATTGGGCTGGATTGGTATAGGATTTATAATTACTAGTACTTGGGCTCTTGTTGATTTAATCCTAATTGTATGTGCAAAATTCACAAACAAAGACGGTCAACCTATTTTATGGATGGTATAAAATAATTAAGTTAAAGGCGTATAAAAAGACGGTTTAGAATAGAGCGTCTTTTTGTGTATTTTTTATTGTAGATTTTTTGTCTTATTATATTTTATTTGTTGTTCAAACATTTAGTTAAATTGTAAATTATTCCAAGTTTTTCGGGGTTATCTCCTATTTGTGCGAGATTTATATTAATCATGCGCAATAGCTCAGTGGTATTTTTGAGATGATTTGTCGCAAAAAGTTCTTCTGCTGTTATATCAAGAGTCGTAAGTATCTTGTCTAATGTTTCAGCCTTTAAAAAATTTTCGCCCACTTCAATACTGCTCAAAGCTTTTTGAGATATGTCAATCATTTCAGCCAATTTTTCTTGTGTGTAGCCTTTTTCGAGTCTTATTCTTTTAATTTTTTTACCGATTTCTTGTTTTATTCCCATAATTACAATTTAAAATTCTTTATCGCTAATTTTTACTATCCAGAAGTATTATATATTAAGTTATGTAAACCTCGAACCTATTACTAATTCTTAAATTCTTTATTTAAGTATTAAAAATTCTAAAAATTTAGCAATTTTATAGAATAAAAATACTTTATATATAAGTAAGTGATTTTTTTAAGAGTATAAAAGAAAGGAGATTATTATGGTTTTTGGAATTACTGGTAATGGAAGTGTAGGTAAGGCACAACATATTTTAAATGCTGTTAGTCCGCAAAAAGCAAAAGCACCAAAGTCACAAATATTTTATAGTCAGAATAAAGTGGTTAAAAAAAGTGCTTACGAAGATGGCAAAAAAGTTGTCGGAGACCTCAAGGGATATACTACAAAAGCAGAACAGGAACACGCTTCTATGATTATCCGAAATAATGTAAATTCAGAAAATGTATTGGCATTTTTAAATGGATATAATGATAATCACGATTCAGTTGGTTACCCCGCAGGAGCTGGAATTGGAGATTTATTTTTTGAGCAACTTCGAACTGAAAATAATTTTAAAGATAAATATAAATTAATGGCTAACATTGCTAAAAAATTACAAAAGAATCTGGAAATGTCTGGATGCAAGGCTGAAGCAAATAAAATAGCAGAAATATTGAGCCGTAATGAATTTACTAAAAGTGATGCAAAAACGCTCGACAAAATAGCAACAGATGCTGCCAAATATGATTTATAGCAAAACAAAAGAACCGACCCAAGGTCGGTTCTTTTTTGTGAATTGATTAACGTTTTTCCCGCCTGTGCAATCAAAGATTGCTTCGCTCCCTTCACTCCCGTTTTGGTTGCAACGGCGGCATCGTAGTGTTTCGCCCTGTTCGTCTTGCTCACGCAAGCCGACACCGGCTTCACACCGGCTAACGCTATCTTTTTGAGAATTGGAATCTCTTACGAGCTCTTTTTCTACCGTATTTTTTACGTTCTTTAACACGTGGGTCTCTTGTTAATAAACCTTCAACCTTAAGAACATTTCTGAAATCTTCGTTAGATTTTACTAACGCTCTTGAAATGCCGTGTCTGATAGCTCCGCATTGAGCAACAATACCGCCACCTACTGCTTTTACTCTAACATCATATCTGTCTTGAGATTCTGTTAAAACAAGTGGTCTGTATACCAACATTTCGATTGCCGGTCTGTTACCGATATAATTTTTCAAAGTCTTTCCGTTAACAAAAATTCTTCCGCTGCCTTTTACTAATTTAACAACAGCAATTGAAGTCTTTCTGCGGCCTGTAGCCATTATAATATCTTTATTATCAGCCATTACTTAGCCTCCTTCGGTAATACAACCGGTTTTTGTGCAGCATGAGGATGTTCAGAACCAACATAAACTTTTAGTTTGTTGAACTGTTCTGCTCCTAATGTATTGTGTTGTAACATACCGCGAACAGCATGTTCGATTACAATTCTAGGATCTTTTTCCATTACTTCTTTGAATGAAGCTGTTTTTAATCCTCCAGGATAACCTGTGTGGTGTAAATATATTTTATCTGTTTCTTTTTTGCCTGATACTCTAACTTTGTCAGCATTGATTACGATTACGAAATCACCTGTATCAACGTTTGGAGTATATTCAGGTTTATTTTTACCTCTTAAAATGTCTGCAACTCTAACTGCAAGACGACCTAAAATTTCGCCTTCAGCATCGATTACATACCATTTTCTTTCTACTTCAAGAGGTTTTGCTGAATATGTTTTCATATTGCATTTTCTCCATTATTCTTTAATATGTTACTTCAATTAATGTTAATCCGTACGGACTAACTGTTTGCCCCGCCTTGCGGCGGTCTTTTGCCTCAAGAACATCTTTCATATGCTCAGGAGGCAAGTTATGACCTTCTATTTCTAAAAGGGTTCCGACAATTGTTCTTACCATATTGTACAAAAACCTGTTTCCTACAATATCAATAATTACGTGATCGCCTTGTCTTGTAACTTTAGCGCTTTCTATAAAACAAATCTTGCTCGGGTTAAGCGTTCCGGAACTTTTAAAACTTGAAAAATCGTGCTCGCCAACTAAATAATCAAGTGCGTTTTGCATTCTTTTTATGTCTGTCGGATATTTCACTCTCATCAAATCGCCGTCGAACGCATTTTTATATCTTCGATTAACAAATTCAAATCTATAATAACGTCTTTTGGCACTTTTTTGAGCGTGAAAGCGATTATCAACCTGTCTTAAATCACTGATTGAGATATCTTCTGGAAGTATTTCATTTAGATGATAGACAAAATCTGAAGCAACAATATCTTTGTCTGTATCAAAATGAACTACCTGTCCTAAAGAGTTTACACCCTTATCAGTTCTTCCGGAAAAGATTGTTTTAACTTGTCGGTTTTTATTTTCGGTATCACCGAATATCAATGTACTAAGTGCTTTTTCAAGTTCTCCTTGTATTGTGGATTCAACTTCCGAGCCTTGTGGGCTACTTTTACATTTACCCCCAAATTGAATTTGGCTGCCCGCGTAGTTTTTGCCTCTATACTGAACCTTTAAAGCGTATCGCATTCTGAGATTACACCAATTGAATCAGTGCCATTTCAGAAGCATCACCACGTCTTGGCGGTAAGTGATAAATTCTTGTGTATCCGCCTTTTCTATCAGAATATTTCTTTCCGATAATTACAAACAATTTTCTTAAAACTGTTTGAGAGGTGAGTTTTTTGTCTTTTGAAGGAGCATCAAAAACTTCTCCGCTTTTCATATCCATATATTTACCTGTTTCTTTATTGTAAATATATCTGGATGCCAAACGGATTGAGCTTAAATCTCCTTTTTTTGCTATAGTGATAACCTTTTCAGCATAAGGCTTCAATGCTTTTGCACGAGCTAATGTTGTTGTGATTTCACCATGAACAAAAAGTTCAGTCGCTAAAGAACGCAACAAAGCCTTTCTTTGGTCTTGTGCTTTTCCAAGCGTATGTTTTTTAGTTTGGTGTCTCATTTTTTTATCCTTTTCTACTATTTAGTTATTTTTATTAACCGATTAAATCTTCTTCTTCAATTGGGTTTGGAGCTAAATCCAATCCAAAGTGATGTAATCTTTCAATTACTTCGTCTGAAGATTTTTTACCGAAATTCTTTATATTTAATAAATCATGTTCGGATTTTTTCAACAATTCTGACATTGAATTGATACTTGCTCTTTTTAAGCAGTTATATGCTCTAACAGAAAGTTCCAATTCTTCAATTGTCATTTTTGGTTCTTCTTCAACAACTTCTTCTACTTCTTCAATTTGAGGAGCAGCTGCGATTGAAGGTTGACCTGTGATAGATGCAATTTGCATAAAGTGTTCAATTAATAAGTTTGCAGCTTTACTCAATGCATTTTGAACATCTACTGATCCGTTAGACCAGATTTCAAGAGTTAACTTGTCGAAGTCTAAAGCATCACCTACACGAGTGTTTTCAACATTGTAGCTTACACGTTTGATTGGCATGAATGTTGCATCGATAGGTAATACGTCGATTGCATCGCCTTTAACATCTCTTGGAACATCGTGAGGTACATATCCTTTGCCTGATTCAACAATAACATCAGCATGGAATGAACCTCCGTCTGCAACTGTACATATTAACCAATCAGGGTTAACAACTTTTACACCTGCAGGTAATTGGATATCACTTGCTAATACAGGACCAGGTTTGTCAACATCTATTCTTAAATGTTGTGCTTCTTTAGAATCTGTTTTTACTACTAAACCTTTTAAGTTAAGGATTACGTCTATTACATCTTCCAAAACTCCAGGAATAGCTGTGTATTCATGAGTAATACTTTCGATTCTTGCACTTGTTACTGCTGTACCTTCTAAACTTGATAAAAGTACACGTCTAAGTGCATTACCGATAGTTGTTCCAAATCCGCGTTCCAATGGTTCAATTACGAATTTACCATATTGTGAACCGTCAGAGTTTGTCGCTGTATCAACACATTTAATTTTTAATTCCATTATTTGTTCTCCTAGTTAAAATTCTACTTAATTGCTAGTTATATAAGCTAATGCCTATTTACTACAATCCTTACTTAGAATAGTATTCGATTACAAGTTGTTCCTTGATTTCCGGATCTAATTCTTCTCTTTCAGGAATTCTGTCAAATGTAATTTTGAATGCTGATTTATCTATTGTCATCCAAGCCGGTGCACAAGCTAAATCAATCATTTCCATTACGCTTTGAACATATTTTGAACTCTTAGTTTTAACAGTGATAACATCACCCGGTTTTACAAGGAATGATGGAATATCAACTTTTTTACCGTTTACAAGAACGTGACCGTGGTTAACGATTTGTCTTGTTTGTTTACGAGTAATACCAAAGCCTGCTCTGAATAAGATGTTATCAAGTCTTGATTCTAATAATTGTAATAGAATAGTGCCTGTAACGCCTTTTCTTCTTGCAGCTTCTTTGTAGTATCTTACGAATTGTTTTTCACTTACTAAATAAGTTAATCTTATTTTTTGTTTTTCTTTTAAGTGAAGTGCGTATTCAGATAATTTCTTTCTAGCCGCACCATGTTGTCCTGATGCTGTTTGACGCATAGAAGAAGTTAATTTTCTGTTTGATAAATCTGTAACTCCATAGTTACGGAATAATTTGTTACTTGGTCCTGTGTATCTAGACATTTTTTTCTCCTTTTCTTTTGTCTTGGATTTTGTTGTCTCTCGGACAACCCGTTTGCTTCACTTCGTTGTCGCAAACTTTTGTCCTCACTTACTCGAGCTATGCTCTTACACAAAATCCGCTGCAGGGCTTCTATGGTTTGGGGATGGACTAAATCCTCAAGCCCCCGCTATTTTTAGTTTGATAAGTTTGATAGGTTTGTTAAGTTTGATAAGTTCATTTCGTTATTTAATTGTTCTACTTTTCAAGAAGTTATTGAACTTGTCCAACCTATCCTCCTTATCATCCTACTCTATACTCTACGTTTTTTTGGAGGACGGCATCCGTTGTGAGGGATTGGTGTTACATCTTTAATCAATGTAATTTCCAAACCTGCAGCTTGGATAGCTCTGATTGCAGTTTCTCTACCTGAACCAGGTCCTTTGATATGAACTTCAACTTTTTTCATACCTTGATCTATTGATTTTTTTGCAACCATTTCAGCTGCTGATTGAGCTGCAAATGGAGTACCTTTTCTGGCACCTTTGAATCCTGAAGCTCCGGCTGTTGCCCAAGCAATAGCATTACCTTGAGTGTCAGTAGAAGTTACTATTGTATTGTTAAAAGTAGATTGTATGTGTACAACCCCTTGCAATACATTTTTCTTTTCCTTTTTCTTTGTTGTTCTTGGTCTTGCCATTTTTTGATTTCCTTTATTTTATATTTATTTACAATTTATTACTTTTTACCTGCGATTGCAGCGCCTTTTTTACCACGTTGTGTTCTTGCGTTAGTTTTTGTTCTTTGACCTCTGCAAGGAAGTTTACGTTTGTGACGAAGGCCTCTGTATGAACCGATTTCTTGTAAACGTTTGATGTTCATTGCAACTTCACGTCTCAAGTCACCTTCAATGTGGTAGTTAGCTAATTCGTTACGAAGTTCTTTAATATCTTCTTCTGTTAAATTGTCTGTTCTTAAATCAGGTGAAATACCTGTTGCTGCTAAGATTTTCTTAGCTCTTGTAGGCCCTATACCATAAATATAAGTTAAGGCTACTTCCATTCTTTTGTTACGAGGTAGGTCTACCCCTACTAATCTTGCCATTTTAATTTCTCCTTTTCTTTGGCTTTTGTGCGTTGGAGCATCTCACTTTCATTGTGTATTGCTCCTATTGCGCACCGGTTGTTAGATTTTTTTTGTTAAGAGGCTTAAATACTTCCTCTCCAATCGCCGTTACGCGCGATTTCCGTTGCGTTAACCTTGACGTTGTTTGTGTTTAGGGTTTTCGCAAATTACGGCAATTCTGCCTTTTCTTTTGATAACTTTGCATTTTTCGCAAATTTTCTTTACTGATGATCTTGTTTTCATTTTTTGTTTTCCTTTATTTTCATTGTGAGATGTTTTACTTAAGTCTAAAAGTGATACGTCCTTTTGATAAATCATAAGGTGTCATTTCAACTTTTACTTTGTCACCGGGAAGAATTCTTATAAAATTCTTTCTGATTTTCCCTGAAATATGTGCCAATATTTCGTGATCATTTTCTAATTTAACTCTGAACATTGCATTAGGCATTGATTCTACAATCGTACCTACAAGTTCTATTACGTCTTTTGCCATAAATTACCTCATATCTCGGCTTTGTTAATTTTGCACACAACATGTGCTATCATATAAATCATACTTGTTGAATTTTTAAATGCAAGAGGGGAAAATTAGCTTGTAGATAGCAATTTATGCTATTAACTTAGTAATTGTTTATCTAATATTACAACACAACTTGCTACTGCTGAATTGTCCCGAAATTCTTGCGGCGTAATAGCATTATATATTAATGTAAATTTTTGTAAATTTTCTAATTATTATTTTATTAATTAAACAAATTAAAACAAAAATTTAAATCCTCGACATATTTTTCGATACGTGCTAACATTGATTTATGCAGACAGATATGGAAACGGTAATTATTAAAAAAATGTCTCCTGAAGATGTTGAGGGGGTTATTTCTATTGAAGAAAAATCTTATGGTGCTCATCATTGGTCAAGAGAATCTTTTTTCAATGAATTGCATAATGAGCTTGCGTGGTATTATTCGTTGTTTGCACCGGATGGCAAGTTGGCGGGGTATGCCGGTACGTGGCATATTTTGGAAGAAGCTCATGTTACTAATATATCTGTTGATCCTAAATATAGAAGGCATAAATACGGAGAAGCTCTTTTAAAAAGGATTATTGATGATTGTTATGCTGAAAAGATTAAATATATAACCTTAGAGGTAAGAGTGAGTAATACTCCTGCAATAAATCTATATTCAAAATACGGGTTTACCTCTTTTGGAACAAGAAAAAAATATTATCAGGATAATAATGAAGATGCTCTTATAATGTGGACTAAAAATATTTTTTATGATGAATTTAAGAGTAATTATGAAAAGATCATAGAGGATTTGAACGGGAGAATAGTTATAAAATGACGCAGCAAGAAGTGCTTATTCCCAAAATGAAACGCATTGACAAAAAACAAAACAGGATAAAGCTGCCTTTTTTCAGCGTGCTTATTGTCTTGTGTGCTTTATTGTTGATTATAGCTTCAACTTTTGTAGGTTTTGAATTGAAACATTATATTGTTCCTGCCGGTTTTTGGAGTGGAAAAGTTCTCAGTCAGGAAGATTATATTGTGTCTTTTTACGTCATCCCTCAGATTCCTGTTTTGATGTTTATATGCTCGGCTTTAGAAAAGAAAATGGCGGTGTTTAGTGTTGTTTTATATCTGATTTTAGGAATATTTTTCGCCCCTCTATTCGCGTTAGGCGGAGGTTTTTCTTACATTTCAGAGTATAGTTTCGGGTATTTATTGGCTTATTTCCCTGCAGCATTAATTGCAACATCATTTTTATGCAGGCGTCGGTCTTTTCTTAATATGTTTTTAGCTGCTTTGTGCGGTGTTTTAATAATTCATGTACTCGGATTTTTGTATATGCTTTTAATAGTATTATTCAAACATGACGGCGGATCTTTTATTTCCGGGTGGATTACGTACCAAAGCGGGATGAAAATATTGTATGACTTCGTTTTAAGTTTTGTTTTAATCCTGATTGGCAAGTATGTAAACTACGCAGTTAAATTTATTTCTGACTAATATTTGCCCTAAATACATATATATGCTAAAATAAACTGTATAGATGGGAGATTTTGGAATTTATGAAATTTTTTGTGGATTTTTTTAAGAATTTAGATTTTTCAGCGTTTGTATATTATTTGGATGTTAATAATTTAAAAGAGGTTATAGACATACCTATTATAATTGTTTTGACAACATTTGTAATTTCTTTGTTTTATTGTATTGTTAAGTATCTTTCAACCGGTCGGAATTTGAGAATTATTGTTAATTTCCTATCCGGATTTACAAGAAATGATTTAAATTTCAGGCTGAATGAAATGGATTCTTGGATGATGGAGAATCCTTATATGGCGCCAATTTGGGGCGAGTTCAGAAATACTCTTGTTTTTTCTGAGTCTGTGGCGATAAATGATGGTGACGAAACGCAGTTTGAGGAAGTTTCATCTACGGTGCAGGATGTTCAAACAACATCTGATCCTATGTATTATTTTAATGAAGAATCTTTGATTACATCAAGATTTAATTACAAAATGGTGCAAACTATACCTACAATCTTGACAGGTTGCGGCCCGTTGTTTACATTCTTAAAAATTGCAATAGCCTTTGGTATGATTGATTTTTCCACTCAAGAAAAAACGATTTCTTCCGTATCTTCATTTATGACAAGTATGCAGTCTGCAGCTTTGGTTTCTGTTGTTGCGGTTGCATCCTCTTTGATATATTTGCTTGTGGAACGTTTATTGTATAGCAGCTTGTGTAAAAGACCGTTTATAAAGATAAGAGTTTTAATCGGAAATCTGTTTGCAACTGTATCCGCAGAAAAATTCTTGTACGAAATATTAAGAGAATCAAAAATTTCTAATAACTCAAATGGAAATGTCGCAGATGCTCTTCCTGTAAAATTTAAAGAGGCATTTAATGATTCTGTTTCTGTAAATTTAATTCCATATTTAGAAAATGTCATTTATGGTATTAATCAATTAAATAAAGAAATTAAAAATGTTGCAAAAAATCGGACTGCCGGTGAAGATGTGGATAGTTTGTTCTAGTAGGTTAATATGGCGATAAGATATTTAAAACGTAAAGAAGATGACGGAGATGGAGGTAATATTTTTTGGGTTACAATGTCTGACTTGATGTTGGGACTCGCAATTGTATTTATTACTTTGTTTGTTCTTGCAATGACCGGCTTTACGCAGCAAGCTATCCAACAGCAGAAAGTAAAAATGGATGTTGCAAAAGAAATTAGTAAAGAGCTTCAAAAGGAACATATTGATGCTCAAATTGACCGTATGACCGGAGATTTGATTATTCCTTCCACGGCGTTATTTGAGGTTAACAGTTATGTATTATCCCCCTCAGGGAAGACACTATTATCAAAATTAGCACCTATATATATAAATACTTTATTCAAAAATAAAGAATTGGCCAATGATATTGAAAGTATTTTAATTCAAGGACATACTGACTCGCAAACATTTGCCGGTGTTAAATCCGTTGATGAACAATTTGTTCGCAATATGGATTTGAGCTTGAAACGTGCAAATTCTGTTGCTGAATATATATTGCATACAAATTATAATAAGAATAATGCTGAAGCCTTCAGAAAAATGATTGTTGTAGAAGGAAAAAGTTTTAATGAACCTGTTTTGGTTGACGGAAAAGAAGATTACGCAAAAAGCCGTCGTGTAGAGTTAAAGATAAAAGTTAAAGATTGGAATGTAGCCAGCGCATTTGGACTAAAAAAATGATTGAAGTAAATAATATTATAGAAACAATAAATATGATTCGTCTCCACAATTTGGATATTCGAACTGTGACATTAGCACTTAGTTTGAGAGATTGTATCAGTGAAGATGTGGATGTCGTATGTGAAAAAATATATAAAAAGATAAAAAAATACGCTAAAAATCTTGTAAAATATGCGGATGATTTGGCGGATGAATATTCTATTCCTATTATAAATAAACGAATTGCGGTTACTCCGATATCTATTTTAGGGGAGTCTTGTACGAAACCTGATTATTTAAAAATAGCAAAAACACTTGATAAAGCGGCAAAAGAAGTTGGAGTGAACTTTATTGGCGGATATTCTGCGCATGTTGAAAAAGGAATGACTAAAGGCGATCAACTTCTTATTGATTCTATTCCTGATGTGCTTGCACAAACCGAAAGGCTTTGTTCTTCAATAAATGTTGCGACATCAAAAGCCGGTATCAATATGGATGCAGTATTAAAAATGTCAGAAATTATTAAAAAGACCGCAGAATTGACAAAAGATAATGATAGCGTTGGGGCTGCAAAACTTGTGGTATTTTGTAATGCCCCAAGTGATAATCCTTTTATGGCGGGCGCTTTTTGCGGGTATGGTGAAAGTGAATGCTCTTTAAATGTCGGAGTTTCTGGGCCGGGGGTTGTTAGAGCAGCAGTTGAATCTTTAGATAAAGATGCAGATATGAGTGTATTAGCAAATAAAATTAAAGAAACAGCATATAAAATAACTTCTACAGGAGAGTTGATTGGCAGGAAGCTTTCAGATAAATTGGGAATTCCTTTTGGGGTAATTGATTTATCTTTAGCTCCGACCCCTGCTGTTGGAGACAGTGTGGCAGGCATATTTCAAGCTATGGGGCTTGAACATGCGGGAGCTTGCGGAACGACTGCTGCTCTTGCAATGTTAAATGATGCCGTCAAAAAGGGCGGAATAATGGCAAGTTCTCATGTCGGCGGTTTGTCAGGGGCATTTATTCCGGTATCTGAAGATGCCGGTATGATTGAGGCGGCGGAAAAGAAATATTTAAATATTAATAAGCTGGAAGCCATGACTTCTGTATGTTCTGTGGGTTTAGATATGATAGCAATCCCCGGTGATACTTCGGAGGATATTATCGCAGGAATTATTGCGGACGAAATGGCAATTGGTATGATAAATAAGAAAACTACGGCTGTTCGTATTATTCCCGCAATTGGGAAAAAAGAAGGCGATAGCGTAGAGTTCGGCGGATTACTCGGTAAAGCCCCAATAATGGGTGTTAATAATTTGTCTTCTTCAAATTTTGTAAAAAGAGGCGGCAGGATTCCTGCTCCTATTCATAGTTTAAATAATTAATAAAGGAAATAAAATAATGGCTTCTACATTACACGAAATGGCAGTAAAATTACAAGAATTCATAATACAGCAGCAATCAGATGCTCATAGCTCGTCAGGACTTAATATTAACAAATATAATAATATCAAGTTGAGAATGGATGGGATGATTGATTATCCTCACGTTATAATTTCTATTGGCATTTCGGAAGCTTTGTATAACATTAAAGATGTAACAAAGGTCGATGGCGGCTTAGGTTCTGATGAAAAATACATTTGGAAATGGTTGAATAAAAGTAATGTTGTTGAAAATTTAGTAGAATTGTACAAGTCTTTATCAGACATGACTACTGTCGAAGATGAAATTAAAGAAAATGAGAATATGATGGCTCCTGAAGCAGAAGGTTCAGCAAGTACTGTCAGATCTTCAAGGTATGATCAGCAAAATAGATTGCGCCGTTTAATGCTGGGTCTGGAAGAATTAGAGACTGAAGATCCGAATGCAATCAAGGACGCAGAAGATATTGATGAGGGTGTCAATGACACAGATACTGATGTGGATACCGATACCGATACCGATGAAGATGTCGATAATATCGAAGGGAATTCCGAGAATTAGGATATAGATTTTTTACTTCTTAAATTCCGATGGTAAGTTATTGCAAATCTGTGTGCTTCATCTCTTATTCTTTGAATTAAGAATAAAGCACTTGATTCTCTTGGCAAGAGTATTGATTTTGATTGATTTGGTAAGAATACTTCTTCCTGTTTTTTTGCAAGGCTGACAAAATCTATGCCGGTGATTCCCATATCCTCTACAACTTTCATTACACTTGATAATTGACCCTTGCCTCCATCAATTATAATTAAATCGGGTTTATCCCAACCCTTATCACCCAAATGTGAAAGTCTTCTTGTTAATACTTCTTTCATAGATAAAAAGTCATCAGGTTTGCCTTCTGTCGATTTGATTTTGAATTTTTTATATTCCGATTTTTTGCTCAAACCGTTTATGAAGGTAACCATTGATGCAACAGTATTTGTTCCTTGAATATGCGAGATATCGTAGCATTCCATTCTGTATGGGAAATTATTTAATTTTAATTTCTCTTTTAAGTAAGAACCTATGTTATTGAAATCTTCGTTAATTTTTGACATTTTAGAAAGTTTTGCGTTGTTTAATATTACCAGGGCATTTTTATCTGCCAGTTTTTGAAGTTCTTTGCCTTGGGCAGATTTGCCATAGCTTATTTTAACGTTTTTACCTGAAATTATTTTAAGCCATTCTTCGTATAATGTTTTGTTTCCGATAGCTTCCAGTTCTTCTGAGACTATTCTGTCAGGGAATTCCATTGAAAGTGTATTATAGTATTCTTTGAAGAAGGTTTCAAAATATTCGTTTCTGTCGGCTTCTTCAACTTCGTAAGTAAAGTCTTTTTTATCAATAAGTCTGCCTTCTCTTATCATCATTACAACGATAACAAGTATTCCGTCTTCATATTGAAGCGATAAAACATCTTCATTGAGTTTTGTATTTTCGTAGACAACTTTTTGTTTTTCAAGTGTTTGTTTTAAATCAAGATAGCTGTCTCTGAGGCGTGCAGCTTTTTCAAACTGTTCTGCATCTGAATATTTTTGGATTTGTTCCATAAGTTGTTTTAGTAATTCAGATTGCTTCCCTGATAAAAATAATTCTGCCTGATGGACAATAGCTTTGTATTCTTCGCTGGATACAAGCCCTTGACAAGGCGCCATACATTTTCCTATTGAATAGTAAAGGCAAGGTCTTGATTTAAATCGAGGGGTTTTACATTGTCTTAACGGGAAAATCTTTTTTAAAAAATCCAATGTGGAATGCATTGCTCCAATATTTGTATAAGGTCCGTAGTATCGGCCTTTTAGTTTGTTCATGTTTCTTTTTCTTACGATAAGAATACGAGGAAAGTCTTCATCTGTAATTAAGAAATATGGGTATTTTTTGTCATCTTTTAATAAAATATTGTAGCGGGGCTTATGTTTTTTTATTAAATGACTTTCTAAAATCAGTGCTTCAACTTCGGTATTTGTGATGATGTATTCCATGTGGTCTATTTGGGATACAAGAACATTTACTTTTACGCTGTCGTGGTGCTTGCGGTTGAAGTATGATTTTACTCTGCGTTTAAGTATTTTAGCTTTTCCGACATATATAATTTCATTATCGGAATTGTAATAAATATAACAACCGGGAAGTTCCGGCAAGAGTTTTAAAGTTTCTTTCAGTTTGTCATTCATAGCATTATTATAGCATATAGCTTTATAAAATATTAGAGAACGTTATAAAATATTGTTCAATAATATTCATAAGCATAGGTAAAATCCATATCATTATTGCTGCCCCAAGTACCGGTTTAAATAGGAAGCTTAGTTGGAAAACGTTAACTTGCGGAGCGGTTCTTGAAATTACGCCAAGAATAATATCTTGTGCCAGTGTTGCAAGTAGTATTGGGGATGCTATCTGAAGCCCCATATACAGTGTATTTGACGATAATTTTAACAACAGATCCATTCGTGCAAGTTTTGCCAAAGGAATATAAACCTGATACATAGGAAAGATTTCAAAACTTTTCATTAGAGCTTTTACCAGCCAATATACCCCTCCGATTTGGATAAAAATAAGTAATCCCATTAGCGAAACAATTTTTGTCATCAATGATACTTGTGCGGATGTTGAAGGATCAAATGTTGTTGCGGCACTTAAGCCCATTTGCATATTCATCATTTCGGCACCGGAATCTATTGCTATTAAAATTAGTCTTGCTATATAACCAATCATTGCGCCTACTACAATATTTAATATTAAAGAAAGTGCAAATGATTCACATTGCCCCATTACTTTTTCGGGTGATAGCATCGGAAGTAAAAATACTGACATTATTATTGCTAAAGGTATTTTTACAAGAGTTGGTATTTCTTTTCTGCTAAATACGGGGGCATAACGAAAAAAGCCTAATAATCTTGCAAATACAAGGAAAAAGGCCATTATATATGTATTTATTTTAGGAAATAATTTCAATATTTCTACATAAATAGCATCCATATTATCTTCCTAAAATCCTCTTTGTTTCTACTAAATCAGGTTTAGGCATAGCAGTTTTTGCTGCCGGAGTATATTTAACTTTTTCATTTTTATATAGATAAGGTACTTTGCCAGGATGTTTCATCACATAATCTACTGTGTCAACATCTTTAAATCTATCTTTCATTTCTGCGGCAAATGGCGTTGTATACTGATGATAATTAGCATCCAGTACATATTCTTCTGCCTTTGGAACTGTGTTAAATGCAAGAACCATTCCTTCTTGAACTAAATTTGTAAGTAATTTTACGAATCCTAGCCCCCCGATAACTAAAACAAGAAATACTGCCAGAATTTTTGGCGCAGCTGCTATTGTTTGTTCTTGTACTTGTGTAACCGCCTGTAAAATACCAACAACCAAACCAATACCTGCTGCGGTCAATACACATGGCATTGAGATTGCCAACATTATTAAAAAGCCTTTACCCATATATTCTAATAATACTTCTATCATCTATAAAACCTCTTCTAGTTATAACTGGATACAAGCCCTTGTACAATTAGAGCCCATCCGTCCACGGCTATGAATATCAACAGCTTAAACGGCATGGAAATAATTGTAGGCGTTAACATAAACATACCGAGAGCAAGTAATATATTTGCAACAACTAAATCTAATATAATGAACGGTACAAATATAATAAAACTTATCTCAAAAGATGTTTTTAATTCACTTATAATATATGCGGGAGCTACTTCCCAAATTGATATATCATCAGGAGATTTCGGACGTGTTTTGTGGGTCATATTTACAAAGAATTCCAAATCCCCTTCTCTTGTTTGTTTTAGCATAAATTCTTTTAACGGTTTTGAACCCTCATTTATGGCTGCAACTATATCGTGTTTTTGTTGATAAGGTATAGATCCCATTTCATACATTTTTTGGAATGTTCCCCCCATCGTATAGAAGGTCAAAATTATAGATAAACCTATTATTACCATTGAAGGAGGAATTTGTTGAGTACCCATTGCAGTTCTGAGCATTGAAAAAACTACTACAAATCTCAAAAAACTTGTCATTGAGCAAAAAACAAAAGGTAGTAATGAGAACAATGTCATCATTACTAGTATTTGCAATATCGGATTTAATGTTTGTATTTGATCCATTTTCTATCCTTATAAATTACTAACTTTTTGTACTATCCCTTTTATCGGGGATTCTGCTTTCCTCTGTTTTGCATCAACATCAATTGTAACCGTTTTTCCTTGAGAATAGCTTTTTGACATGTATGAATGCTTCCTTCTTATCGGATTTGGATTTTTGTTTGAGATAACTTCCAAATGTACAGGGCCGTATAATCTGTCTAATTCCTCATCGGCTTCCGGTGTGGTTTCTTCGTTTTCAGTATTTTCATTAGTTTCTGAATCTTCAGATGGTACGGAATCCTTGGTTATAAAGTCTTCAAAACTATTATTGCTTTCTTCGTTTTCTGTTTGAGGTTCTTCTTGTTTTGAGTTTTCTTTTTGGAGTTCTTCAATATGATTGTTGACCTTTTCCAAATCTATTGCCGTTGTCTTTTCGGAAATGATTGTATCATTTTCTATACTTATATCCGGAGATTTTTTTGATGTCATTACAACTTTTTCCAAAGTTTGAGAAGATAATTTGGATATTAGCGTTGTTTTATCAACATCAGATGCGATTAAAAATCTTTCTCCACCTGTATTTACAATCATTAAGCTTTTTCTTGGATTAATATTAACAGTTTCTTCTATGTACATATCGTGGTTTTTAGGAGGCAAAATGCTGCCATTCATAACTCTTTTATACACATAGAACGCAAAAAATATTAATCCCGACATTGCAAGAGTATAAACTGTAAAATTAATTATGTATCCGCCCATTATTAAAGATTCTCCTTATTATATATTTTCATCTTCAAGTTCAAAATCGCTGTAATCAAACTCTTCATCTTCTTCGCCTTCAGAGTTTTCTTCCTCTTCGTTTTCCTCAGAATACTCTTCTTCATTTTCTTCGTTTTCTTCGTATTCCTCGTTTTCTTCATCGTTATAATTATTTTCTTCATCTTCTTCATCAAATTCTGGTTCGTTTTCAGAAGATGTGTCTTTTACAATATTTGATTTTTTAGCCAATATTTGATTAACTTTTACGCCGTAACGGTCATTAACGATTACAAGACTTCCGCTGGCAATGCTTTTGCCTTCAACTTTTAATGTAACATTGTTATCATACAGGGACGCCAAATCTACAACCAAACCTTTTTCAATGCTTTTTAGATCGCCTAATGATATTTTTACCGCATCAAATACGGCATCCATATCAACTTCTATGCTATCCCATATATTATGAGTTTCGCTCATATATTCATCTCCTCCGTCATTATAATCTTCTTCATCATTGCCGTCTTCAGAAATTAAAATACCCATATTCGGATTTATATTTACGACAAAATCTTTATCTTGTATTGTTAATTTTAGTTTATCAATTGAACTGTTTTCAAAAACTATAACATCTCCTTTTTCAAGATGTTTGACATCATACATTGTAAATCTTGTTGTGCCTACTGTGATATTTACAGGTGTTAAACTTTCCGGGAAATCTGTTTCCGCTACTGTATCTGTTGCATAATCAACTCTTTCAGGGGTCAGCAATGCATCAGGGATTGTTATTATTATTTTTCCGGCTTCTGTTGCGCTTTCGTCATTTTCCTTAAGAATATATGTCAAATGAATCATATCAAAATTTGAACGTTTTATTTCTTTAGGATTTGGGGGGCTTAGTATAGGCTTAATTTTGTCATATAGAGCACTATTAAATGAAGTTATAACCTTTGCTTCAAGTGCGGAAATTTTATTTATATTAAATCCTGTTTTTGATTTGCCTAAAATTTTATCCAATATAATTCGAACGACTTTGTCAGTAGTTCTGAAAAACATTTCGTATTCTTTATCTATTTGGACTTTAGTAACAAAACATGCTTCTTTATCTAAAAGGCAGTTTATATTTTTGCTTAATGCAAAAAATCTGACTATAAAGTTTTTCTCAAAGAATTCATCAAACGCTTCTTGTATAACCGGAGCAAAAGCAGACAGATACCAACTATACTCTTGGTACAGATCCTTTGTAGATATTGAATTTTCCAAACTTACTACCATATTTGCTTAAAATCCCCTCGTTGCAATAAGCACATGATATTTATAATAATTTTATTCAGAAAGTCACACTTCCCTAGCAAAATTCTAGCAAACTTTTCATAAATAGGAAAATTTGTAATATATCGCAATTATTTTAAGGATGTTATTTTGAAAGAATTAAGTAGTTTATTATTTTGTGCCGGTTTCGTATAAAAAAGAAAAGTTGCCATTAAGAATAACGGCAACATTAAATAAACACGAGGATATTAAGAGAGAGAGAGAGTATAAAAAAACTTTTTTTAATTCTTAAATCCTTTATAAATGATATTTAATCGTTTGTTTTGTATTAATTTTTCCCTTTATCTAAGTCGTGAATTTTCCCTTACATATATATAAACAATTGTCATGTGCAAATATTGCCTTTTTCTTAAAAGTATTATTAACAATTCTTAATCTTGTCAAAACCTTATATAATGGGTATATACAACACATGTATAAAGCATTTAAGATGTAAATTCCATCTTTACATTAACAGAAATTTGTATATTAAAATTTCAATTGTTTATACTATTAAATAAATTATTTTTTTCGGATATACTTAAAATTATGAAAAGAATTATATTTATAACTTTTTTAATGCTATTAGCATCAGGAAATATTGGAAGTCAGAGTGCGCAAGCTTCTTTTGTCTCTGACAGGATGTACAGGCTTGAGCAAAATAAAATTCAGAAAAACGAAATCAAGCAGATTAAAAAGATGATTATAAGGCATACTGAGCTTGCAAACAAACATGATATAGAGGCCTTAAAGCCGTTCTATGCTGATTTTTATATGAATAATGACGGTTTTAATAAAGAAATTTACTTTAAAAATGTACAAGAAACTTGGGAAGAGTGTTCTGATTTAACTTATAAGGTAGATATTGTGTCTATTGACGTAAAGGGCGATTATGCAGATGTAACATTAGACGAAATAGCTACCGGTACTGTTTTTGAGACTATGGAGCTTGGTTCTGCGGCAGGAGAAATTCATTCAAAATCTCGTGAAATTTCTCATCTGAAAAAAATAAACGGAGAATGGGTATTCACCGGTGATACTTCTATTTCGGATGAATCGTCTTTATTGTACGGTGATGCCAGATTTTTAAATATTGAACTGATGGCGCCTTCGCAAGTTGCTGCAGGAGAAGAATATACAGTAAGTGTTAAAGTTGATACGGATAATGATGCTTATATTATCGGATCAATTGCTCAGGATCTTGTTACTTATCCAACAAAAAATACTGAGCCGCCGTTGCGTGTTTTTCCAAAATCTCAAATATTAGAGAGAGTTTTAAAGGCTAATTCCGATAATTTAAATGAATATGCTGTGGCTTCAATGGCAATATCTAAAACTGCAAGTATTGGATTTGACAGGATGAGAGTTTATATGGCAGGTCTTGCCTGTGTTATGAAAAGAATAAATGTAATTCCAAAAAATAACTTTGCAAATTTGGAGGAAAAAGATGAAAGCAACAGTAATTAAGTATCTATTTTTTATATTATGTTTCATTTTTTGGCTATTTTTGGCGTTATTTGCTTCACAATTGATTGTAGACAGTGTGACATCGGGTCATAATTATTCTAATGCAGTATTTAGTTTAACTTATTTAAAAAATTCGGGTGCGGCTTTCAGTCTGCTTGAAAATGCGCGAGAATTTTTAATTATTATATCTATTGTTGCAACTACTTTGTTATGTTTATATGTACATAATAATAAGAGTATTCATCTTATTTCTACTTCTTTTATTGCGTTATTATGTGCGGGAATTATGGCCAATTGCCATGAAAGAATTATTTATGGATATGTAAGAGATTATATACATTTGAATTTTATGAGTTTTCCTGTTTTCAATTTGGCTGATGTGTTTATTACCATCGGGGTTGTTGCTTTAATTATTATTTTGTTTATCTATAAGGGCAGGTAGTATTAATGCTTATTATTGTAGATGAAGATAATATCAATACAAGATTGGATGTGTTTTTATCTGAGTTGTATGAAGGTATTTCCCGCTCAAAAATTCAAAATGCAATAAAGGCAGGTAAGGTATGTGTAAATGGTGAGCCTAAAAAACCTTCATACGGCCTTAAAATAGACGATAGGGTTGAATTTGAAAACTTAGAACCTGAAAAATTTATAAAACTTGAGCCTGAAAATATTGAGCTTGAAGTAGTTTGGGAAGATGAAAATATGGCTGTTATCAATAAACCTTCGGGCATGTTGACTCATCCGACATTTATTGAAACTTCTGGAACTTTGGTAAATGCTCTTTTGTACAAGTATGGTGAGAACCTTTCTGATACTAACGGAGAATTTCGCAGAGGAATTGTTCACAGGCTTGACAGAAATACATCAGGGCTCTTGATGATTGCTAAAAATAACAAAACTCACGAGTATTTGGCAAATATTATTAAAGAACATCAATTAACAAAAAAATATCATGCGGTACTAAAAGGTTTTTATCCAAATGAGAATGACGTAATTTCAGAACCGATAGGACGAAATAACGTTAATCCTAAAAAAATGGCAGTACGTTCTGATGGCCGTCCTAGCCTGACAAAATTGAAAGTTCTTGAACATTTTGGTAATGATGCGACTTATGTTGAACTCACTCTTGTCACGGGAAGAACCCACCAAATCAGAGTACATACAAGTTATAAAAATCATCCGGTGTACAATGATACTTTGTATGGTGCGGGCGAGGGAAAAGTTAAAACTCAAGAACAAGTTTTACAATCATATTATTTGAAATTTACAAAACCGTTTTCCTCATCTATAATAGAATTAGAAATTGAGCCCGACGAAAAGTTGGAAAAAGTATTAAAATATTTCAGAAACAGGAGAGTTTAAATATATGAAAAGAATATTTTTCATTTTGAGTATTGCAATAATCTTGGCAATTGTGTATATTGCCGTTATGAATTTTACTAACGCTATTGATATTCATTATTTGAAGGGGTATGCTTACACATTAGATGCTTCAAATATGTATGTTGACAAGACAATGTCTTTAGGTATTTATACAGCTGTGATATTCCTTGCAGGAGTTTTGGGTGGCGCAGGTACTGTTGCTTTATTCCTTGGTTTGCAAGGTGAAAAAATGAAAGCATATAAAAGGGAACTCGAAAAAACTTGTGTATCTGGTGAGGCAAGTGCATCAAAGGTTAAAGTTTTGGAAGCAAAGATTAAAACTTTGGAAAATGCTTTTAGTACCGTTGTCGACGAACGTACAAAAATGGAAGTCCAAATCAAAGAACTTAGTGCCGAAATTGATAACCTAAAAAGCTAAGGGGTAAATATCGGCTTTTAGGCAAATTTTTATTAAATCCAAATTATAAATTAGTATTTTGTTGTTTTCTTCATATATAGTATAATAGTTTTATGTTAGAGGATTTGGAGAGAATAAAACAAGCTATTGATATAGAGGTTAAATACCGCTATATAGATATTTTTGGCCGTAGACAGAACTTTTCAAAATTTATAAAAGATGAGATAAAAAAAGAAATAAAAAAAGATAAAAAAAATCCTCGCTGGGCAGTTTTATATGAGGCATTTGATGTTTATCCTTATTCTTCAGTACCTCAACGCAGAAAGTCTATTGAGCATTTGGTTCGTGTAATAAAATTAGAACATCAAAAAGAACTTATGGAAGAAGATGAAGTTCATAAAATGGAACTTCAACGCCAAAAACATCCGTCACAAGTGGATGTTACTTATATAAAGGGTGTAGGGCCAAAAGTTGCGTATAAGCTTAATAAACTTGGGATTTATACTGCTCAGGATTTGATGATGTATTTTCCTAAAAAACATATTGATTATTCTTCAAGAACTCTAATAAAAAATCTTAAAGAAGGTCAAACTACAACTGTTTTGGGGTATATCAAGTCTGTATCGGCATTTAATACAAAAACGAATTTATCAGTCACAAAGGTTGTTGTTGCAGATGAAAGCGGAAAAATGGAATTGTGCTTTTTTAATGCAAAAGGGAACAGATATATTCTTGAGCGTATGAAAGCTCAATTCCCGCAAAATTCCGGAATTATGATCTCCGGTGTTGTGAAAAGAGATAATTACACATTCGGCTTAACAATGGATAAACCTACTTATTCTATTATGAGTGGAGAATTTGCGCAGAATGCGGGCGAAAATTTGAATGTTGCAAGAATTGTTCCTATATATGCCGTTAGTGAAGGACTTAGTATAAAAACCCTTAGAAAGGCAATATATAATGCAGTTCAACTCTATAAAGAGGATATTCAAAATGTAATTCCGGATTTTATGCGTCGGAAATTAGGAATTTTGGATAAAAAAGTTGCGGTAGAGCAGGTACATTTCCCCGAGTCCATGGAAAAACTGGAACAGGCACGTTTTTCTTTGATTTTTGAGGAATTGTTTTTAATTCAGTTAAAACTTGTAAGATTAAGAGAAGATACTTCAAAACACACATCTTCATATGCCCTAAAAGTTCATAAGGATGGTTTAGTTCAAAAATTTATTGATAGCTTGCCGTTTGAATTGACCTCGGGACAAAAACAAGCAGTAAATGAAATTTTAAATGATATGAGCTCGGATGCTCCGATGCAGCGACTATTGCAAGGAGATGTCGGCAGCGGTAAAACAGTTGTTGCAACAATAATGCTTCTTGCTGCCGTTGAAAACGGTTATCAGGGCGCATTTATGGCCCCGACTGAAATTCTAGCACAACAGCACTATAACAACCTTGTAGAGTGGCTTACACCACTTGGCTTGAGTGTGGGTTTATTTATGGGTAGTCAGGGCAAGAAAGTTCGCAGAGAGTTTGAAGTTGCACTTAGAAACGGGCAAACAAATATTGCCGTTGGGACTCACGCTCTTATTCAAGAAAATATTGATTTTGCTAATTTGGGAGCAATTATTGTAGATGAGCAGCACCGTTTTGGTGTAAAACAAAGAAACCTTCTAAAAAAGAAATCTCACAGCCCTCAAATGCTCACGATGACAGCAACCCCAATCCCAAGGACATTGGCGCTTACTGTTCATGGAGATTTGGATTTGACTGTAATTAATGAACTTCCGAAAGGAAGAAAGCCAATAGAAACATATCTTACGGGTTCACACAAAAAAGTTTGGGAACTTGTTAAAAGGGAAATAAATCAAGGCAGACAGGCATATATTGTCTATCCGCTGATTGATGAGAGTGAAACTCTTTCTGCAAAAGCTGCAACTGCAGAAGCTGAGAAACTTCAAGAAACCGTATTTAAAGATTATAAAGTCGGACTCTTGCACGGAAAATTGAAACCGTCAGAAAAAGATGAAGTTATGAAGGATTTTAAAGACGGGAAATATGATATATTAGTTTCTACAACGGTTGTTGAAGTAGGGGTGGATGTTCCGAATGCAACGGTTATGGTTATTGAGAATGCCGAAAGGTTTGGGCTTTCGCAGCTTCATCAATTAAGAGGCCGTGTAGGTCGTAGCGATTTACAATCTTATTGTATTCTTATATCTTCATCAAGAAAACCGGAAACGGCTGAAAGACTCTCTATTATGACTCAAACAAACGACGGGTTTGTTATTGCGGAAAAAGATTTGCAACTTCGAGGTCCCGGGGAATTTTTGGGAACTCGCCAAAGCGGTTTGCCTGATTTGATAATTTCAGATGTTGTGCGAGATGCTCAAATTCTTGAACTTGCGCGAAACGAAGCTATTGATTTTGTAAAGCTCTATAATATTGATGATTTCTCTGCGCTTAAAAATGTAACATCCTTAGAGATGTTCACAGGGTTAGATATATAGGCAGAAATTATTTCAAAACTTCAATAGTTTCGTAGTCTGTCAAGTATGGCATATGTGCCTCTGTTATAAGTTCCCCAGGCAGTAAAATTGAAATCCCCGGAGGGCATTCTGCTACTACTTCGCCTGAAAGTCTGCCTATTGCTTTGTCTTTTGGAATAATTTCTTTTGGGGAGAAATATGCTTCTCTTAAGTTCTTTTTAATAATTGGGGTAAGCATAGGCATATGTTTTTTATTTTCAAGATAATAAATATCTTTGTAATCATGAGAATCTATTTTATGCAAACAATCTGCCAAATATTCAAAATCAGAACGTTTGTTGCCGATATTACTCAAAATAAGTATGCCTTCATCAGAGGCACTTTCAACTTCTATACCGAAATCTATTTCCAAAATGGATTCAAGACGTTTGCCCGAGAGACCGTCTGCTTTTATAAAAATCTTTGTAACGTCTGTTTTATAACCGAAATCTGATTTTAATTGGTGTATTGTTTTCATTTTATCAATTTCGGAACGAAGATATTTAGCGTTGGAAATAGCGCGGGATAATTGTTTTTGCCCATGAGAGCTTTGCAGGTTCGCTCTTGCAGCGTCCAAACTGCCAAGAAGCATTAAAGACGGACTTGTTGTATGCAAAAGTGTAAGTGATCTTTCAACATCTTCAGCGTTAATTTTTGAATCTTTGCTGATATGAAGCATAGAAGATTGGCTCATACTTCCGCCTGTTTTGTGCAATGAATGAACAACAATATCTGCACCGAGTTTCAGTGATGTTTCCGGAAGTTTATCGTTAAAATTCCACAAGCATCCGTGTGCTTCATCAACTATTAGCGGAACATCATACTTTTTACAAACTTCCGAGATAGATTTAACATCAGATACAACCCCTTCATACGTTGGGTTTGTAATCCATACGGCAGAAACATTATCATTCTCAGTTAAAAGTTTTTCAATATCTTCGGCTTTAATATTCCCCCAAAGTCCCCAATCGCTAAATTTCTCGGGTAAAACCCATAAAGGTTCTGCCCCTGAAATAATTAAACCTGTTAAAATTGAGCGGTGACAGTTACGATTTACAATAACCTTTTGCCCCTGTTTGGTTAAGCCCATTGCGATAGCTAAGTTACCGATAGTAGAACCGTTCAATAAAAAGAATGTTTTTCTTGCTCCAAATGCTTGTGCTGCAAGTTCTTGAGCTTCTTTTATCGGACCTGTTGCAGGGTTAAGTGTTCCCAACCCGTCAAATTCATCTGTCGTATCAACTTTTAAAGCTCTTTTTCCGACTAACTTCCTAAAATCAGACAATGTTCCCAGACCTTTTGTGTGTCCCGGAATATGAAATTGATAAGTCGGATTGTCAAATGCTGTTTTTAGTGCTTCAACAATCGGGGCATTAATTTCTGTTTTCTTTTTGTTACTTATCTTATTCGGCATAGCAAAAATATACTATCAAAAATAAATTAAATCAAATAATATATGATATAATTTAATAAAATGAAACGATTTATAAAATATATAATTTTCATATTACTGTTTAGCGTACCTTTACGATGTAGTGCTTCAAATAACGAATTTCTTGCTCAGGAATTGTTGAATAATACCCAAGCAGGAGAAGTGAATTTGTCTCTTGACCAGGGTGGTGCCACGGATACGGGGGAAGATTTACCTGTAAATGATTTCTCACCCCAAGTTAATAACGGAATAGACGATGATGATGACGATGATGAAGATGATATGATTGATAGTATTGAAGAAGAATTCAAGTTCTTTGATAAGCTGGGTAGGGATAAGAATGCGAATATTGAGGCTGAAAACCTTTTTAAGAAGGTTATGAAAAGTAAAATTACCCGAACAGATATCCCTTCATTTCTCCTTAAAAATGAATTAACTGCAGATTATAAAAAGGGTCCGATAGATGAAGCTCAATATTATTTTGGTTATAGAGGTTCATTAAGCGGGCTGTTGTCTTCCCGTAATTATTCAACAAAATATGATAACATGACAACAGAAGTCGGGGTGTATGGTAAATTTAAAAATCCTCATTACGATTTTAAATTAAAACTGCGTCCGATTCCAAAAGATGGGGTGGATTATATAGATCAACTTATTGGAGATGCATACATTGTAAATACGCAAATACCTAATCACAGGATTATTGCCGGTTTTTCGAGAGTCCAAACCGGAGTTGAAGGTGGTGTATCTTCTTTCATTTTGCCGTTTGCCGCACGTTCACAAATAGGCAGAATTTTTGGTAACGCTCGATCTTTGGCGGTAAAAGTTATAGGGAATTATAATTATGCCGATTATAGTATTTCCGCAGGCTCGTCCGGTCGTTATATAACAAGTGGGATGCCAGGGGCAGAGTTTAACGGTTGGTTAAATATTAAGCCTTTTGGTACTAAAGATGGGAAATATGGTAAATTGACCCTTGGTGGGGGTATAAATACCGGTCATAACAGAAATGACTATACGGTGGGAAGCGTATATGTCGGGTATAAACATAAACAATTATGGACAAATTTTGAGGCCGCGGTGGCTGACGGGTACAGTGGTTCGACCGGAATAAGTGATAAAAAAGCTTCAGGTTTGACTTTTACTTTGGGTTGGAAATTGAAGCCATATTTACAACTAATAGGCCGTGTAGACAGTTTTGACCCTGACAGGCATGTGAACAATAACCGAAAAAATGAGTATACAATCGGTTTGAACTGGTTTATAAAAGGTCAAGCATTGAAACTTATATTCAATTATGTCTTCTGCCAAAATCAAAATGCTCCCGACGGTCATAGATTTATTATGGCCACTCAGGTTATGTTATAATCTTATACAAAAAGGGGATATAAATTATGCACAATATTACTTTAATAAATGGTGACGGTATAGGACCTGAAATCAGTCAAAGTGTCATGGATATTATAAAAGCAAGCGGTTTGGTTATAAATTGGGATATCCAAAGTGCAGGTGCCGATGTTATTGAAAAAGAGGGGTCTCCATTGCCTCAAAGGGTCTTAGAGTCTATAAAGAAAAATAAAGTTGCGTTAAAGGCCCCGGTTACTACTCCTATTGGTAAAGGATTTCGTTCTGTTAATGTCCAATTAAGAAAAGATTTGGATTTGTATGCTAATCTTCGCCCGTGTAAAAATCTTCCAGGAGTTGAAACAAGATTTTCAGGGGTGGATTTGGTTGTTGTGCGAGAAAACACTGAAGACTTATATGCAGGAGTAGAAGAACAAATTGATGAAAATACTGCGCATAGTATCAAAATTATTACAAGACATGCATCTGAAAGAATTTGCAAATTCGCATTTGAATATGCTATGAAAAATAACAGGCATGAAGTTTGTGCTGTTTCAAAAGCCAATATTATGAAATTGTCGGATGGTTTATTCCTCGATTCATTTCGCAATGTTGCAAAGAACTATCCGAATATTGAAACACGTGAGATACTTGTTGATAATTTGTGCATGCAGCTGGTTCAAGATCCTACAAGGTTTGATGTTTTAGTGCTGCCTAATTTATATGGCGATATAGTTTCTGATTTGACGGCAGGTTTAATTGGCGGACTTGGAGTTGCTCAGGGCGCTAATATTGGGCTTAACTATGCTGTATTTGAACCAGTGCACGGTTCAGCTCCTGATATAAAAGGACAAAATAAAGCAAATCCGACAGCACTTTTATTGTCCGCTATTGAAATGCTTAGATATATCGATGAAAAAGATTATGCTCAAAAAATAGAAAAAGCTCTATTTAAGACCCTATCTCAAGGGTACAAAACACAGGATCTTGGTGGGGATTTATCTACAACAGAATTCACCCAGAAAATTATTGGTAATTTAAACTAGATTTCAAATAAGCTGTGAAGTCTTGTTTGAATGTCTTCTTCGTCGAGTTCATCGGTTAGTCTGTTCAAATCTATTGCCATTTGGTAATAGTGTGCAGCGTCATTTGTGAATCCCATTTCTTGACTTGCACGTCCTGCATTGAAGTATGCAAGTGTGTAATTAGGGTTTAGATTAATTGCTTCTTCAAAATACTCCAAAGCTTCTTTAGCATCGCAAAGCCCGTCTAAATATAAAATGCCTAAATTGTTTTGCGAGAATGCGTTTTCAGGATTAATCTCAACTGCTTTGTGATATGCAACAAGTGCTTCTTCAACGTAGTCTTTTTCCCATAGGGCTATACCTATTTTTGAGTAGCCGCGTTCATCTTCAGGATTGAGTGTTATAGCGTCACAATATGAATGGATTGCTTGATCTAAATCATAAGCAGCCATGTAAATGTCGCCAAGAGCCAAATATAAATCATAATTATTCGGATCTAATATTATTCCTGCTTGATACGTTGAAATTGCGGCTTCAATATTTCCTTTTTCTCCTGCATAAATAGCTCCAAGTGCCTGGCAAACAATAGATGTCCATTCCGGATCAGGATTTAAAGAAATAGCTTTTTGATAGTGTTCAATAGCATCGTCATATAATTCTGCTCTTGCGTATGCATAGCCTAAAGAATTATTGTAGAACGGATTTTCACTATCTCTGTCTACTGCCAATTTGAAAGCACTTATTGAATTTAGTTTGTCGTCTTTGTTCATGTAAAGATGGCCTAACTCATAATATATTTGTGCAGTATCAATATCAAATTCCAAAAGTCTTTCATAACAATCAATAGTTTCATCTGTATTTTCAGGGAAGTAATTTTGCAATACAGTCGCAAGTTTTACTAAAACAGCTCTGTTTAGCGGATTTGCTTCAAGTACTTTTTTGTAACTGTCAACAGTTGTATCTAAATCTTGATTTCTAAATGCTAAATCTCCAATTTTGTTGTAGAAATATTCATTTCCTCCGGTTTTGTTTATTGCATCTTTGTACAATTTTTCGGCTTTTTCATACATTTTGAATTCTTCATAGAACTTACCTACTGTGTTGTATGAAAAAATTGACATGTCTTTGGAAATGTTTCTATATAGCATTTTTGCTGCATTTCTGTCCCAAGCAAGCATGACACTTCCTGAGAGGAAGTAATATAAAAATTCTGCATAGTCGGCAAAAGAGCCGGATTCGGAGTTGATTTTTTGCAGGATAGATTGGGATAAAATCATTCTTGAGCGTCCGGAATTTATCCCGCTCATTTTAATTGCAGACTTAAACTCGTTTATAGCACCTTTGTAGTCTTGTGATAATTGTAAAAAATAGCCTGTATAAAGTCTGGCATTGGTGTTATGAGGAGCAAGTGATATTGCAGTTTTGCATTGTTCAATAGCACTATTTATGGTAATTTGACCTTGTTCCCACATCAAAGAGGCTAGTCTGTAGTAGCTTTCAGGAATCGAAGGATCATATTTTACAGTGTCTATATAATTTTCGATAGCTTCTTGTAAGTCGGTATTTTGTTGCCCAAGCAGATATTTTTCATGTGCTTGTCTTGCTTTTTCCAGTGAATTTACCGCTTTTTCCTTATTGTTTTTGTAAATCTGTTCTATCGGTGTTAAAACTTGTTCTGACATTTTGAAGCTCCAATATAAATATAAGTGTTTACATGTCATGTCGGGAGTAAATATCTCATCTTTAATATCATGGCAAAATTATCCTCTATTTGTATGAGATAAGTAGGTAAATGTATGGTTTATTTTTGGTAAAAAGTCTATAAAGACTTCATATATGCGTAAATTTCAGTTCTATAAACAGATATTTAATAAAAAATACTTTACAATATTTTTTTTTGGATATATAATAATTTTATAGCCGAGATGAGTTTTGGCTTTATGTAATCCTCAGTAGCTCAATGGCGGAGCATTCGACTGTTAATCGAAGGGTTGCTGGTTCGAGTCCAGCCTGGGGAGTTTTTTCTATTATTGGGGGTTGAATTAGCTTCAACCCCTTTTATAATGCCATTCCCCAGAGTTCGATTGTTGGCTGGGTGTAGATTATCAGAGAGATTGAGAAAAGTACCCCCGGAAGTTTGAGAAAATTCTCAAACTTTTTAAGTTTTGAGGGAAATCTTTCAAAACTAACTGATATAAACTCTCAAACTCCCAGATAATTCATTCTTAAAGTCACTGATACTTTTATACAAAAATCTGAGAGTTTAATAAAATACTCTCAGATTAATTTTCAATTAATTTTAGTGATGACAATGATGTCCTTCGCCATGGTGGTGGCAGTGCGCGTGATCATGACCTTCGCCGCCGCATGCGTTTTCACCTGTTTCAAGAGAATTTGCCATATATTTTTCTAATACTTCTCTAATCGGTAATTCAGGGCAACCCGCAACAACTTCAACTCCGTTTTGTGCAAACATCATCATTGGACGTCCGCCCATTCCGCCTGCTAAAACTTTGCTCACACCTTGTTCTGATATCCAGGCAGCACTCTGACAAGAAATACCATCTTCCGGTATTTTTTCTTCTATAGTTAAAATTTCTTTTGTTTCAGGATTAATTTCAGCAAAAGTGAAAGAATCACAATGCCCGAAATGTCCGCATAATTTACCTTCACTTGTCGGAATACAAATTTTCATAACCATATCTCCTTTTAATTTTTCTATGTTACTCTGTAATAAAATAGCACTTTCAAGAGCTTGCGTATCTGTAAGATTATGCCTTTTTGCGTAATCTCGCAGAATATTTAAAATGTTTTCATTTATTCTTCTGTTGAACGGCACTTTTTTAAGGCAGGTTTTCTTTCTTCCTGCCATCTCGCGTTTCCCACCCCAATTAGATTTTTGACAACATTTCATAATTAAAAACTAACACGCTTATTTGATTATGTCAATACATAATCAAGATAGTTTTTGTCATCGGTTCGTTTTCAGCCCACGTTAAAAAATGTGTCTAAAATGTACGGTATTATTGATTGATAGACTTGACTTGTTGTAAAGGTGAGTTAAGATGAATAGTGACATAGCAAGCGTTTTAAGACTCAACAGGTTCGGGTCCAACCTAGGCAGTTTTAAGAGTTTGTGTATATAGATGCTCATATGACTGTAGATTATTACTATAGTTAGACAGGACAAATTGAAAATATGTATGTAGATTATCAGAGAGATTGAGAAAAGTACCCCCGGAAGTTTGAGAGAATTCTCAAACTTTTTAAGTTTTCGGGGAAGAATTTCAAAACTTAATGATACAAACTCTCATACTTCCAGATAATTCACTCTAAAAGTTACTGATACTTTATTGATAAGTTATATGTTGATTTTGAGGTATCAAAAATTTAGTCATAAAGTACTTTTATTTTGATATATCTAGACACAACAAGTTTGTTGTAAAATTTGAATATGGAAAAATCATATTACAAATCACCAATTGGAGTTTTAGAAATTATTTGCGAAAATGATGCTTTAATTTCATTAAAACTTGTTAAAAAAGCTGATAAATCAAGTAACGAAACTATATTAATAAAAGAAATTAGAAGACAATTATTTGAATATTTCTCCGGTAAAAGAAAAATATTTGATATAAAAATTAATCCACAAGGTACCAAGTTTCAAAAACTCGTCTGGAAGGAACTTCAAAAAATTCAATATGGTAAAACAAAAAGTTATTTGGAAATTGCGGCAGCAATAGGCAATAAAAATGCTCAAAGAGCCATTGGCTCTGCTTGCAACAAAAATAACATTTTAATTGTTATTCCATGTCATAGAGT
>CADCKD010000009.1 GCA_902801985.1 uncultured bacterium
CTGATGAGCATATACGTGGTTATTTATTGCATTGATTGTACCGCCTGCGGCAGTTGTGGTTAAACCGTTTAGGTTCATTGTACCATAGGTTGTTGTACCGTCCGCTTGTGTAAACGGAACTAAATTTAAAGTACCATTATTTAATGTTAATGTTTGCCCTTGAATATCGTTGGCACTGGTCCATACTGAGCCTGATTCCAAATTCATTTGACCAGAACCTTTTTCCCCAGCAACCGTACCTGTTGTTGTTAATTTTGCGTTCTCTTTTAAATTAATAATTCCGTCATTATAGATATCGTTGTATTCGCCATTGTGGACATTGTTGGTTAATACTACATCGCCGGAAAGGTTGATTATTGCAGATTTGTTATAGCCCATAGCGGTAAGAGCTTCTTCTGTTGTAGAATAAAGATAAATTCCGTTTGCAGCCATCATTTCTTCAAATGATTCATAACCTTGCTCTTGTGCATATTCATCATAAGAAGAATACTGAGTAAGTCCTAACATTTCAATAAACTCTTCAGGGGTAGTAGGATTTGTATTCGTATTATTGCCATTGTTCCCACCGCCTATTTCCGTATCTGTAAGTTTATCATTATTTTCGCCAGTTCTAACTTCTTCTTCAAAATCTTTTGCAAATAAACTATCAGAATTCTCATTTCCTATACTTGGAACTGTTTCTGACGCAGTTTTCTTTATGCTTCTGGCAATAATCTCATCTCCAGGACCAATAGGTATTTCCGGATTAAATGTAGAGCCTCCAGGATTGGATGAACCAGGCATATCATTCATCATATCTTCAATAGAATCATAACCGTAACGAGCAGCCAATTCATCATAATCAACAAATATTCTGCATTCTTCTAAAAATTCATTAATAGAATTTTGGTTAATTACATTTACATATTCATCCCAAGAAGATATATCATAACGATCAAATAATTCCTGTTCGCTTGAAAATTGTCTGGAACTTGCAATAAAATTGCTATATACAGATTCGCCATAATTATATATTGCTGCACCGGCACCATTTGAAGTATTATTTGAGATAAATGCTTGTTGTTCTGCTGCGGAATTAATGTCTAACAAACCTTTGTTATACACCATATTGGCATCTGAACCATCAAATGTGTTATTATTAGCATTCGCATTATTCCAATTGATATACCCATCATTATAAACGAGCCAACCCTCAGCACTGCCCGTTGCAGATATTTCATTTTCATTAACTCCTGCAGCTAGATTAATAGTTGCATATTTTGGATCATTAGATCTTGAACCGCCAGTATTATTGATTAGCCCACCTTGTAAATCCGCGAGTCCACTAACTATATTATTAGAAATTTCAATATTTGGTGCTTCGGCATTAAGATTTAACATCGCGCCATCGTTATGTATTAACCCTCCTGAAACTGATTTTTTTGCTGTTACAACATTACCTGTAACATTAGAATCAGCCAAAGTGACTTCTGCGATATTAATACCAGGTCCTCTATAGTTATAAATCAACCCGCCCTTGACATCCTTACCTGCATAGACAGTATTGTTAGTCAAACCACCTGAAATATTTTCAATTGTAGATGTAGTATGACCGTACCATCCATCGCCATTAGATATCAAGCCGCCTTGAATAGCTGCAGATGTAGTAATTCTATTATTAAAAATTCCATTTATAATATTACCGATTGTTGCGGTTGAATTTGAATAGCCTGCAAGGTTTGATATCAAACCGCCTTGAATATCTTTTTGAACTTGAATGTTAATTACATTATTTGAAATCTCATCTATACTGGTTATTTTTGCTGTTGCATTTGTATAACTTCCATAGTTGTATATCAATCCACCCGCTGCAATCTCAGAAGAATAACCTGATGAGCTTAATGTAACTGTATTATTTTTAATCCCACCGGAGATGTTGCCGATTTCTGCGGTTGAATTTGAGCCTGCTGTATTTGATAACAAACCACCTTTTATATATACACTTGCGGTAATTTTATTTCCAGAAATACCTCCGCTGATATCACCGATGACACCGGAATTATATATCAATCCGCCGCTGGCAGATTGGCTTGTTGATTTTACAATGTTTCTTTTTATTCCTCCGGCAATATCACCAATTGCTGAAGCGGAACCCGCATTATATATCATACCGCCGGTTAAACTTGAATATGACGTGACATTATTATCGGTAATTCCACCAGAAATATCGCCAATAGTAGTGGCTAAATTGGAACTTGCATAGTTGTAGATCAAACCGCCATAAAGATATGTTCCGGAGGTGATTGTGTTATTTGTAATCCCGCCAGTTACATCACCAATTGTAGCACTAGGATGTGTAGAATCTGTTGAGTTGCATATCAATCCACCCCTAATTGTAGCGGTTGTTTGTGAATTTGTAAGTGCTCCAGTAATAACATTATCTTGTAATGTGCCTATATTTCCTATTGTTCCTCTGTTACCTATGATACCACCATATAAGGTATTATAGCCACCCCATAATTGGGAAGATGCATCCATACTACCTTCTCTGACTGTATTTATAGTGACTGTGTTACCAACAAAAGAAACATTATCCGTATTAGTCAAAGCACCTTCATTAGCAATTAATCCACCATAAGCAGCAGTATATTTATATCTGGTAGTAGTGAATGTTAAAGTATTTGTATATGTATTACCTGTAACTAAATTCACGCTGGCCATGTCAGCTGTCGCATCCTGAAGAACTCTTAGCACAGCACCACCATTAAACAAATACGGATTTGACATAGAAGTTCCCGATGGATTTTTCTTGGATTCCGTTTTAGTATAGTTTGTCATGGTATTATTAGTGATAGTTCTGGTACCACCATTTACTACAATCCCAGATGCTCCACCGGTTACCACACCCGATTGAGCAAATGCAGTATCAGCATTTGTGCAGAACATTAAACCCGCAATTGATGCTAAAGACAATACTTTTAAAAAATGACCATTAAGAGAGCTATTTTTCATATCCACATCCTTATTTTTTTCCCGGACCCCTATATTGGGTATAACGATTTTTTAGGGGAAGTAAATTCAAGGGGGCCAATTTTTGTTACGTTCTGTAATAATATATCCTATGGTATATATTAATTATAACCCTGTTTTATTAATTATACAACCCTTTAGTATTAATTCGCAAGCAAAATTAATGCTAAAGCACTAGCCATAAGGTTTGCAATCTTAACATAACTTAACGTTTTATTATCCCTGAATATAAGCTTCACCGATAGTATCAATAGCTTCAACTTTGATATCAGTAATAAGCTCTGAATAAGAAATTACAACAATTGTAGGGATATGACGTTCCAGAAGTTGATATAAAGGTAAACGAATACGCGGAGAACACAAAACAACAGGCTGTCTTCCGCATGTTTGGTGGGCGCGCATCAGGGTTGTTGCCGTAGTTTCAATAAGCTCCTGCACCTGTACGGGATTTAAAAGAAACATTGTACCAAGCTCTGTTCTTTGACAACTGTCATCAAGTATTTTCTCCCACTCAGGAGAAAGGGTAAGCGCATATAAAACTTTATCCTCTTGAACATTTGAAAGACAAATTTGACGTCCCAAAGCCGCTCTTAAACGCTCTGACAAAATATCAGGCTCTTTTGAAAATCTTGCATAATCACACAAACGCTCAAAAACAAATATAATATCTTTGATAGAAACCTTTTCTCTGATTAAGTTTACAAAAATCTTTCTCAAATCACTTGTAGAAATAATAGTCGGAACAAGGTCATTGACAAGTGTAGGGTCTTGAGATCTGACAAGTTCCATAAGTTTGAGAACATCTGTTTTTGTCATAACATCATCTACGTGTTTTCGGACACACTCTTGAAGGTGAGTAACAATAACATCTGTTGCATCAACAGCAGTAACAAGACGTGCAGATTTTGCATCATCCTGATTAATCCAGTATGCCTGAGTTTGATATGTAGGGTCAATACCTATAATCGCATCCTCAGGAACTTCTTTTTTCATTGAATCCCACTGATCCGCAATTACCATAAACTTGCCGGGATATACATAACCGGTAGCAACAGTATTACCACGAATTAATATCATATATTCATTTGCATCAAGGGCCGAAGAATCCATAATACGAATATTTGGCAGAATATAACCAAGTTCATCAGTTACTCTCTGTCTTAAAGCTGCAATTTTAGCAAGCAATTGACCTTCCTGATCCGGATCCGCAATTACAAGAAGGTTTGAACCTACTTGCAAACTTAAAATATCAACCCCCAAACGTTCGTACATTCTGTTAGGGTTGACAAGATCTTGCATATTTTGTTTAACACTTTCTAATTGCCCCAACTGAGATTGAACATCAGCATTGATAAGAACTTGGAAGCCTCCAATAAATAACACAACCGCAAAAACAATAAACGGAAGCCAAGGCAATCCTGTCCAATGTCCGGTTAAGCCAAGCAATAAAAGAAATACAGCTGCATAAAATAAAGCAAAAGGTTTACTTGTGATTTGAGATGTAACATCAGCACCTAAAGATTCGCTCTTTGCAGAAGCACGAGTCATAAATACACCGGCTGCAATTGACATCAATAGAGATGGAACCTGTGAGCACAAACCATCACCTATTGTTAATACTGTATATTTACTAACAGCATCGCCAATCTGCATTTGGTTCATCAAACAACCAATGGTCAAACCGCCGATAATATTAATCATTACGATAATAATACCGGCTATCGTATCCCCTTTTACGAACTTCATCGCACCATCCATAGAACCCATCAAGTTTGATTCTCTTGATAAATCTTCACGCTTTCTTGTAGCTTCTTCCGGTGAAATTAAACCCGCATTAAAGTCTGCGTCGATAGTCATTTGTTTACCCGGCATAGCATCCAATGCAAAACGGGCAGAGACTTCCGCAATACGCTCAGCACCCTTTGTAATTACCATGAACTGTACTACTGTAATGATTAAGAAAATTACACCACCGACAATCATATTACCGCCGGTGACGAATGTGCCGAAGGCATGAATTACCTCTCCGGCCTCCCCTTTAGCAAGAATTAAACGAGTTGAAGCGATTGAAAGACACAACCGAAACATTGTACCGACAAGAATGATTGATGGAAAAGAAGATAACTCTAATGTCTTTTGAACATACAAAGCAAACATCAAAAGAACAATACCCAGAGTAATATTAAGGCAGATACAGACATTTATTACCCAGTTTGGAAGTTCAACCAACAGGATAATGATAAGGAACAGTACGAATACTGCCATAAATGCTTCACTTAATGGATTTCCTCTACTTTCCGGTGCTGCCATTAGACTTCTTTTAACGCCTCACTAATTATTTCTACTTGAGTTTCTATTGTGGCATCTATTACCCCGTTTGTCGTGGTTACAAGACACCCGCCTTCCATTGTATTTTCATCAGGAACAATGAGAACCTTTGCTTCTAATCCTGCCATTGATACAGCCTCAGGAACTTTCTGCTTTAGCAATGCAACCTGCGCAGGATTTACTTTTAACGTAATCTTTGTTTCTTCTTTTGATAAATCTTTTAGAACTTCTTTTATATTTTCTAAGATTACATCAGGATTTTCTGCTGCTTCTTTTTTAATAATTTTTTTTGCAATATCAAGACTTATTTCCAAAATATCAGGCGCAATAGAATTTAATATTTCCTGCTTTGCGCCAAAAAACTGTTCAATACCGTCTCGCAAAGCCTGAATATCATCTTGTGCGGCATTAAGACCTTCCTGATAACCTTCCTGCTGTGCGGCTTCACGAATTGAATTCGCTTCTTCTTTCGCTCGAGAGATTAAATTCCTGTCATCTATTCTTCGAAATCCACGACGCCTGTCACCACGACGACGTTCTTGACGCTGTTTGAAATCAATATTATCCAAGTCAAATAAGTCGATATCCTGTTCTTGATTCTGCTCCTCTTGTACTTCGATTTGCTCTTCTTGTTCAGATTCGACTTTAACATGTTCCGATTCTTGCTTCGGAATGTCCTCCCCGCGAGGTTTATTTTTACTCTTTTTTATAATCATGATACAACATTATTATACACTATTTAGCAGATGTGTGGCAATAACGCTTGCAACTTTTGGGGGTATTTTATCATAG
The DNA here is from genome assembly GCA_902801985.1 of uncultured bacterium. GTDB lineage: Bacteria > Cyanobacteriota > Vampirovibrionia > Gastranaerophilales > Gastranaerophilaceae > Zag111. The sequence continues at coordinate 6,130 of CADCKD010000009.1, forward strand.
AATTTATCTTCCAGTGCGCTAAAAACTAATCTTTTTACACCTATACGCTCTTTTATAAGCATTGTATCTAATTGTTTAGCAGAATATTGAGATGCAAAATGTTGTAATCTTTTTACAACTCTTACAGGGGACATACTGCTATTTTTAGGTAAATTCATTTTAATTTCCTGTAAACAGCGTAAAGCATTATTAGCACCTATACGTTCACCTAAATTTGGCATTTGCATGAATTTTATAACAGTTTCAGCCTCATCCTGCTCAAAATTATTTAATATTGCCTGAACTTGGTCGCGATTCATTCTGTTAAATAACATTGCAACAGTAGCTAATTTTAGAGTCTTGGAATCAACTTTTTCAAAATTTTGGTTCTGAGCAGCAGGTGCAGAGTTTTGTCCCGCAACTTGAGGAACACTTGAAACAGCCTCCGCCTGCGCAGCTTCCGCTTGTTGTTGCTGTTGTTGAAGCTGTTGAGCCATAGCTTCCATATTCGATTGAGAAGATGCAAACTCAAGCAAATTCTCATCAATAATTTGTTTGTCTTTTAACTCATTTAAAGCATCAACATAAGTCTTTTTTACTTGGTGCTCAATTACCTCAAGAATTTGATCGTTTGGCAAATTTTGAGAAAAAGCCTGTTTTGCAACTTCAAAAATAGTATATGCAATCTTTTGCATTACAGAATCCCAATATTGGCGAGGAATTCCTGAACGAATGACATCTACTGCTTTATGAAAAGACCATTCAGCAATAATTTGTGTAATATATGTAGATTGTTCCGCATTAAAATTTAAGTTCGGATCTTCGGCAAGAGCTTTTCCCGCCATCAAAGAAAAATTGCCGAGTGTATTTATAACATATTGTTTTTGCTCATCATTGAAATCTTGAGGAACAAGACCTTGAGCCTGTCCTGCAAGGTTTTGGGCAAAACTTTCGTAATCAAAATCTTTTGCTGCCATTATTCCCCGTCTCCGGATTGTTCTTGCACTTGAGGATTAGCGGAAGGAGCACCAGAACCTGAGCCCGAACCTTCTTCTATCCAACTCTTAATATTATCTGCCGCATCCTCATTAATTTGACTAGAAATCAAATCTAAAGATTCCAGCAATAAATTCTCATCGTATTGAGGAATTTGCCCGCGCATTTGCTGTTGATTGATCAAATCCTGAGCGAGCTCTGATTGTCTTTGTGTTAATTGACTTGCACGTGAATTGATATCATTAAGTTGCTGTTCTTGTTCAATAGCTCTTTGTCTTAATGCTTCTACTTCTAATTCATTTTCCTCTTTTACCTGACGAACCTTATGAGATACAGCCCAGAAAGTGATAATTACACCAACCAAAGTTACAATTATTGCTAACCACCATGGATTGCCTGTTTCATCAACCTTTGGTAAATTATGCTGTTTTTCCTGAGTCAAATAAGGATCTGCAGAATTCGTATATGCAATAGAAACGTTAGCCGCTGAAACCTTTGGACTTGCTGCACGAGCGATTAAATCTTTTAATTCTTCCACTGAAATATCAGTCGGAATACTGTTTCTGTCTAAAGTTACCGCAATAGAAATATCTTCTACAACACCGGGTCTGATATATTCATTTGTTTGAGTTTTTGTAACTCCATATTGAGTTTCGGTTGCTTGTCTTGAATAATTTCTGTCTTGACTTGAATCAGCACCACTTGTAGGTAAGCCGTTTGGCAAATAAACACTTACGGCATTTATACCTCTTGTTTGGTCTTGGGTTTTATCACCTAAACCCTCTGTAAAAGATTGTTCTGTTACTGCAGTTTTTTTCTGAGGGTCATATTCTATTGAAAATCTTTCAACAGGAGTTTGACGTAAAAATGTACTTACAGTCGCAACATAATTTCCCGGCCCAACTAATCTGTCTAACTGTCTTGAAATTTTCTGCTGCATATATCTGTCATTTTCTTCAAGTTTTTGAAGAATTTCGTCTTTTGCATCCATTACACTGTGATAAGTATTACCATTTGTATCTGTAACTGCAATATTTTCTGCTTCAAGCTCTGACACGCTGCCTAAAAGGAGGTTTGTAATTGCTTTTACAGTATTTTGATCAAGTTTATCCCCTCTTGCAAGAACAACTTGAACAGTTGCAGTTCTTGGTTTTTGCTCATCAAACATTGAATTTTGTTCAGGTATAGAAATAAATACTGAAGCATTTTCAACTTTAGGTAATTGCTTTATAAGTCTTGCTAATTCACCATTCATAGCACGCGCTAGACGAATTCTTTTATCTTCTTTTGTAGAAGTAAAATCACCTTTATCAAAAATTTCTAAGCCGACATTTTGATCAACCAAACCACTTTGAACAATGGTAATAATAGCTTTATCTCTGTCTGTGATGGTACATTTTTTCTTGGTTACAGAAGAACAGTTCTTAGCATTCAAAACTAATTTTGATTTTGTACCATCCAGTTGTCTGTCAACCGTTATTCCTTGTTTTGCAAGTACAGATTGAATTTCCAGAGCTTTACCAATATTATCGGTTGTCATAAGCTCAACATTGGCCGCTAATGGAGTATCCCCAACAGATTGGCCGCTGTCACTTTTACTTCCCCCGCTAACTGAAAGTATAATAATTAGAAGTATTACCGTTATGATAATACCTATACCGCCAATTATTCCATATAATAAAGTCTTATTTTCAGTTATTTTACTAAAATCCATTTCCGTCCCGCTGTCTGAATTATTTTACTGTACTGCATCTTAATGAACTATATGTTCATTTGAGAGATTCTGTCATAAGCATTTATAACTTTACCTACAAGCTGAGTGGCAACGTTTACACTGATTTCTGATTTTGAAATCGCAACCATTACATCGTGAATATCCACGTTTTCATTTCCTTGCATTACATCTTTTAACATATTGTCCGGAGCATTCATTTCATTGTTCAAATTTTCAACTAATCCGGAAAATACTGACTTGAAATCAGATGTTTCAGGCTTTTCGACACGATCCATACGAATACTCGGCATATTCATTCCGGAAGCAAATTTCGTATGTTGAATCCTCCCCGATAGATTGTAATTTGGAAAATAGCTATTGTACGTCATAATAAATTACTACCTCTCTTTTTTATAATACTGCATTTTTAACCTTTTGTTCAACTTGTACACAAAAAATCAATCATTCGGAGTAGAATATTGATTTTTGGCATGTAATTCTTAATGAAAATTTTACAAAAGGCAATATTCTGACACATTTTTTTATTTTTTAGAGTATTATTGTAATGTACAAATTTAAAGGGGTAATATGAAAGTTCAATCTGTAAACAACGTTTCTTTTGGGGCAAGAATTAAAGTAGGTAAAGAACTTAAAGGATGTATGGCAGAATTTTCACAAAGACCTGAATTGAGCACAGGTTCTTCCGTTCTTGGCGGAATTGGTTCTTTATTTGCAGGAGCATCAAGCACACAAACAGTCGCAACCGCATCTGACGTTGCAGCTAGTGCATTCTTATCTAAAGGTATAGGAGTAAATTCTTCAGGAATAGCGCCATCTGTTATGGCAAAATTGTCGCCTATAATGACACCGGCATCAGTTGCTTCCGCAAATGAAAACCCTAGCATCATAGGTTCTATCGCTAGTTCCATTGGCGCATTTATGCACAGATTAGGCGGAGAAATAAGAATTAATTCCACTCAAAAGAAAATACCTTCATAATATTAGAAGGTATTTTCAAGTTCTTTTCTGATTTCTTCCACTGATACTCTTACAATAGGTGAATTCTCATCTTTTTTCAACACGCACTGTTTGATACCGGACTGTGCGATAAATCGTTTGCACAGTATACAAATCATACTATGCCCCCATATATATATTGTTGCGTCTTGACAACGATCTTGCCCTGCTTGAATTATAGCATTCTGTTCTGCGTGAATAGATCGACAAGTTTCATATTGAGTGCCTGATTCTATGTGGTGTTCTATTCTGTAACAAGTTCCACGCTCTGCACAAGATTCTACCTTTGACGGTGTTCCATTGTAGCCTGTTGCCTTAATCTTTTTATCTGGTCCGACAATAACGGCACCAACCTGAGCTCTCAAACAATTTGAACGAGTTGCACAAGTCTTTGCTAAATCTAAAAAGTATTCATCCCATGGCTTAATATTTGTCATACGCTTCACCTCAATTAATACTTGTTATTTCTTATTTTAGTATGAATAATTGCTATTTCATATTTGTCTGCAAATTTTACGATATTAGAAGAATTCTTACCGTCACCGGATTCAATTATAAGTCCTATTCTTCCTTGGATAGCGGCATTTACAGTTTCTTTATTGTCTATAACCCCATCTATCACCAATACAGCTTCCTTTGATGCTTCACAAGCATAATCCATAGCCTCCTCTGTTGCTATAACACCGTTTGTTTTACCCTGAACTATCGCCTTTGTGGAAAGATTCTTTGCAATTACAGCAGACCTACTTGTCAAATGTTTGGCAATCTTCCACGCAAATATTCCGTCTTCAGCCTGCTCTTGGGTTGGCTTGGTTGAGGTTACCACATTAAAAGATTCCTTTGATAGTTTGCTGTTATTTTGTTCCTGAACCAATATACCAAAAGGGGTAACTTTAATATCCTTAGCCTCAAACGCAAGCATTTCGTGTAACGGAGTGTTAATTTTTACAATAATTACATCAGTATCTAAAAGATATGAAAAAGCCTCTTTAGAAAACCCGGGTGCCATAACCATTTTTACTTTTAAAGCACTTATCTGTTTTGCTGCATCAATTGTAACTTCTTTGGAAAATGATACAGTACTTTCATATACAGAAATAGGATCACAATCCACTACTTTAAAAAGAGCATCTTCAGCATTTGCGCCTAAGGCAGCAGCACAAATTTTTGCTTCCTTTACTATAACAACAGAATTTACGTCAAAAAATTCCGCACTCACCTTTATTGCTGAGGTCAGATTTAAAAAATCTAAATACGATAATTCTTTTTCGCGGCTCAATATTTCATAATCAATACCATTTTCAACTTTTGATATATACGCTTGTTGATGGGCATTCTCACCGGCTAACAACGGAGTAAATTCACTTATTTCAATCTTTTCCATAATATCCCTCACTTATTTCTATATGCTATCATAAAGAATGATGGTATTCAATAAAAGATGATATTATAATTGTTGCCAATTTTAATATCCTTGCATATTTTATTTTTCTTGTCTATAATTGTTCATGGAAAATAATAGAGGTTGATATGACTATTGATAATGTAGGTGATAGTGTAGGGAAAAAGATTGTTGAAGCATTAAAGTTTCAAGATGATTCTAACAATACAAGCGATTATATAACTGAGGATTTGGGTATGCAAGACGACAATTCTCAAGAATTTGACATGTCAATTAAAGAGGAGCCATCTATGAATTCAAATATTGATACTATATTTCAAAATAATTTAAATCAGTCAATTAACCCGCAGTTTGGAATGTTCCAAAATTCTATTCCTAATGATGTTGAACTTCCTGCAAATGTTGCGATTTTAAATAAGTTAGTTGCGAAATTACCTGTTGGAGTATCAAGACAAACAGGAGCTCTTATTATAAAACAAACAATGGAAGCTCTTGGAATTTCAATGCAAAGCGTTATTGCTGAAGCAAAACAAGTTCAAGAAAATCTAACTCACAGAGCCGCTGAATGCCAACAAAATATTATTGACTACAAAAAACAAATTGGTCTGCTTGAACAACAATCGCTACAATACCAACGTCAAGCCGTTGTTATGAACGATATGATAAACTTATTCGTTAATAGCGGTAACGCTTAAGTTTTTAGTTTATCTGCCCCCACCCATATTGTAAGAGAATGATTCTTGGATTGCTGATTTAATCATTTCGTCTACAGATTTTATTTCTGTTTCGACTTCTTCAATCCTGTGTTGAATTTCATCCTTTTGAGTATCAAGTTTTTCTTCTAATAATTTTAATTTATATTTTCTTTCTTCAAGTTTTTTATAAACCAATGAATCAGCTTCGTAGTCAGTACCAACCTGCATCATTTCTGTTGCAGCTTTTGTTGCATTCGCCTTTGCATTGGTTATATTGAGCATCTGCCAATGTAATTTCGATTTTTCTTGCAAAAGTTCATGTTTTCTGATTTTTCCTACGAATAAGCCCATTTTTTACCTACCTTTTTTGGTCAATATTGGAACCTTTTAAGAATTGATGATCGCTGTTTTCTGCTATCAATTGCTCCATTTTTTGTAATTGATGCCTGTGATAGTTAAGTCTATACTGAGCGATTTTCAGTTTCTTTTTAACTGTCAGAAAATCTTTGATACCTTCTACGATTGATGTTGCCATTTCTTTTATAGGGTTTTTTCTTATAAAATAATTCTTGGCATATATTAGGAAATCAAGTAATCTCCTGAAGTATAGTTCTAAAGCTTCTGCGTTCATGGTATTCCTTTACACTTCAGACCTACATATCTATAAAAACATTACAAAAATATAAATTGATATTTTTTATTTATACCTGTAATATTTCTTAATATATTGGCCCTCATTACTGATTACAAAAATATTAACGGATTTTTTTACAAATTCTTTAATGAATTAAGAGAAAAATATAATAAACTTTACAAATCGTTATTTAATATCAACAACACTGACCCCATCAGAACCTTCTGATTCATTGCCCGGACGGAATTTTGCAACATAAGGTGAAGTTTTCAAAAAATCTCTTACCGACTGTTTTAAAGCACCTGTTCCATGACCATGGATAATATATACAGGAGATAAGTTAGCTAAACTTGCCATATCAAGATATTTTTCAACTTCATCTAACGCTTCTTCCACTCTATAACCACGTAAATCCAGCGTTTGTGATAGAGAATATTTTTTAAGTTCAAAAGTTTTAAAAGATGTGCCAGGGATTTTTGTTTTTGAAGGGGCTTTGTAATGCTCGTCTAAGACTGCGAGCTCATTTTGCTTAACTTTCATTTTGATATTGCCCATATCAACAGTTAAACGTTTACTTTTATCAGGAAGGGTAATGACCTTAACTTTTTGATGATGCTCTTTTAACATTAATTCATCCCCGACAACAACCTTTGACCAATCAATTTCAATATATTTATCTTTATCAGAAACAGAATCCACATCCTGACGGAAATTTTGTTCAATCTTGGCTAAACGAGAATATGCCCTGCGAGCTATTTTTTCGGATTTTTCACGGCGCATTTCGTCTAAAATATCCCTAATTTCTGCGCGAGCTTCCATTATTTCAGCATCAAATTTATTTTTTATATTTTTTATAGTTTTCTTTTTATCTTTTTTTATTTGATTTAGATTTTCTTCGTATTCTTCTTTTATAGACTGAGAAGTTTCTTTGAGCTCTTGAGCTTTTTCAAGGTCTTTTGACAATTTTTGATGAGTTTGCTGTAACTTTTCAACAACCGCAACCGTCGGATCTTTTTGGTTTATTAAAACAGATTTTGCCTTGTTTACAATATCTGCGTCCAGACCCAGATTTGAGGCAATAGAAATTGCATTACTTAAGCCCGGAATTCCGATAAGCAGTTTATAAGTAGGCTGCAAAGTATCGGTATTAAATTCAACAGAAGCATTCTTAAAATATGGATTGCTATACTCGAGAGATTTCAATTCCCCATAATGCGTTGTTATTACTCCGCAAACACCTTTATCTGCAAGTTTATTTAAAATACCCTGAGCTAAAACTGCGCCCTCAACAGGGTCAGTCCCGGCACAAATTTCATCCAACAAAACAAAAGAATTTTCATCTGCATTTGCCAAAATATCAATTATATTTGTCATATGGGCTGAAAATGTTGATAAATTCTCCGTAATGCTCTGAGAATCACCAATATCGGCAAAAACATTTTTAAAAGGATAAACTTTTGCATAAGTGCAAGGTAAAAACATGCCTGCTTTCACCATAAGGATAAACAATCCTACCGTTTTTAGCGTTACTGTTTTTCCTCCGGTGTTAGAACCGGTTATTATCAATGCATTATACTTTCCGCCACCAATTTCAAAATTATTTGCAACAACTTCTCCACCTTGAGAAATCAAAAGCGGATGCTTCATATTTTCAAAATAAACATATCTATCATGTATAATTTCCGGCTCGACAGCCTGAATTTTTACGGCATATCTTGCTTTTGCAAAATGAAAATCAATTTCGGTAATAATTTGTGCACTTTTTTCAAGCTCTGCTATATGAATACGAACTAAATCTGTCAAACCCACAAGGATTTTAATACATTCCTGACGAATTTTTGCCTTGATTTCCCTAATTTTGTTATTTATCGGCACAAGCTGTTCGGGCTCTATATAAAAAGTTTTTGCAGATGAAGATACATCATGAACAATCCCGGGAATTTTATTTTTATTAGACGCAACAACCTGAAAAACAATTCGCTCATCCCTTTGAGTATAAATATTATCCTGTAAATACTTGGAGAAATTTGAATTATTTAATAATGTATTTACGCTATCACGCAAATTTTGTTCTGTGTCTTTTAATGATGAATATAATCCTTTTAGTTCAGGAGTTGCATTTTGACGAATTCTTAAATTATCATCAAAAACCTCAAATATACGATCTTCTGTTTCTCGGTCACTGACTAAATCTTGAGCCTTGTCTTTTATCAAAAAATTATCTTCACTATTGTCTATGATAAAACGTTTTAATAATCTTGAATTTTTCAAAGTTTTTGCAACATCAATAAGCTCCTGTTCCTCAAGATATGAAATTGCAGCATTCTTTTTTATTTTATGAATATCAGCAACAAAATCGGAAGGAGTTTCTTTTGCCAAATCCAAAATTCTTTTAGCTTCAGACGTAAGCTTTATCTGTGTATTTATATCATCAGAATTATTCAACGGTTCAATATTCAAACAGAGTTCTTTGCTTTGTTCAAACTTTGCATACTTTGACAATTCTTCCCGTATTTTATTAAATTCTAATGATACTAACGATTTTGACACTATATCCATAAAATAATACTAACATAAGCCCTCTATATTTAAAAGCATACAACACAAAATAACCATATATTGGTCATTTTGTTTAATACTCTCACTTTCTCTTCCGTTTTATTTTAATGTTGCTTATAAACATTATCCGAATATAATTCAATTTTTGGAGTATCTATTTCAAAAACATGAATTCTTCCCGGCCCTACCACCGCTCCGATTTCATTTTTTGAAACCTGAAATTTGCTTTCTTTGCCATATGAAGGTAACAGGTTCTCTAATTTTTGATTTTCTGACAGAGTTGGAACTTTTATCTTGCAAGCAATGGTATTATTAACATCTTTATTCGCGATTACTAGAATTGTCTTACCCTGTCTGTGACGAGCAAATGCTATAATCTGATCTTGAGGGTCTTTTTCTTTTTCCAAAACGATATATGAACCTCTACGCAAAATTTGCTCATATTTATCACGAAGTTTGAAACACTCAGTCATAAATTTACCTATTTCGGGATTATCTCCTCCGGGTTTTCTGGACAAATTAAATATATCCATTTTACCCTCATGAACCTTCATAAAATCGGAATCTGTATTAGACGGAATTTCCGCCTCAGTATTACCATAACTGTATGTATACTTATCTCCTGATTGGAAACCGTCTACAATATACGGATTCATCATTGGTAATGTCGCCTGAAGTCCGGATGTTAAATTACAATAGACTTCTCCACCGTGAAACATAGGAGATACATCATCATGAGTAGCAAAAGAACCTATTACAGATTTACCGTTATCAACTCTATAAGATAAATTTAAATTATCAATTACATAATTGTGTAAAGACTTTGCATTCGGCCATTCGTGGAATATATGATACTGACCGTAATACGCATCAAATCCTGCTCTTAAAGAATCTTCCGGTCTGTCATAAGGCATATTGGCCTGAGGAGAAGCATCTTCATACGTATAGGATTCTGCAAGCCATGCAAATTCCGGATTACGTTTCCTTGAATAAGGAATTAAAATATCCCAAAACTCAACAGGTTTTGTCCTTGCAACATCCGCTCTTATACCATCAACTCCTGCATCTATAAGCATGTCTACAAATTGTCTGTGATATTCCAATAAGTCAGGGTTTAAAGTTCTTTTACCTTCATCATCCCACGGCTGAAACATTCTTATATCTTCCCAACCGCCGGGAGTCTTAGCAATACCGTTTTCTATTGCCATTAATTCGGGCTTGTTTTGGTATAAATCATAAGACGCACAACTTGGCATATCAATCATAACCTTGATATTTCTCTTGTGGCATTCATCAACAAATGCTTTAAATTGTTCTTTATCACTTCTTGGGTCATTTTTATCCACTAATACAGGATCAATCTTTAGCATATCTTCCGGAGAATACGCACTTCCTGCAGTACCAAAGGCATTATTCTTTCCGGGAGGATTTATCGGCAAAATATGCAGAGTATTAAATCCCTGAGCCTTGACTTCATCCAGTCGTTCAATAGCACTTAAAAATGTTCCGGCTTTTTCATTTCCGTCAATATACTCATTACCGTTTGTATCCTTTGCAGTGAAAGTTCTCATAAGAATTGCCAAAATTTTTGCATTATTTGTCGTAAATAAAGTCCTCAAATCATTTTTATACGGTTTCTGTAATTCCGGATTATTATTCACTTTTGGAATATTTATATTTGCTTGATTTTGCAAATACTGATTTATCAAATTGGAACCTTCGGCTTTAAAAGAAACATCTTTTGAAGATTTTTTTACGGGGCGCAAAACGTTGGTTCTGTATTGAGAAACAAGCCCCTGAGAGATTATACCGTCAGAAAAATTTACTATCATGACTTGTTCTCCTTATTAGTTTTCATACGTCCCATAAAGAACTGGGATAACACTGTTACACCAAACAAAATCGCACCCATTTTACCAAAAATGTTAAACCACTTTTGGCTATTATATTTACTTTTGAACAAATTGAAAAACATCTCATCAATAGGACAACCCTTTTGAATAAATTTTTCTTCTGATGTCGCTTTTCTGCCATTTGGTCTTATTATATGGTATGGTTTTGCGAAATTAAATTCATCTCCGAAAATTTCATACATATCTTTTCTATATTTTTCAAGAGCCTTGAGAACAACAGAATCTTGGGTTTTATTTTTAGTAGTTTCATCAATTTTATCATTGAACATCAAATTCATTACGCGTTTATAAAATTCACTATCATTAGAAAACTCAACCAACTCATTCAAATTATCTGAGTTCTTAGGATGCCTTAACATATAGAATTTTGTTGCATAATCAGATGTATGTCCTTCAAGCAACACACTTTTTGCCAATTTGGCTTCATCTGAATTTGCATCTTTACTTTTTGCAATTCTTCTATATACATCTAACGTGTTCAATAATTGGTAGAATGAAGTTCTGACACCTTTTACACGATCTGTCAAATAAGATAATTGAATATTTTTTAAAGAACTCTTATCACCCATTTTGTCATAACCCACTATACGTCTTGCAACAGTCGGCATATTTAGCTCTTTTAAAGAATCTCCGGCGGAATCAAAACTTTGGACTACATGCATCTTGTATTGAGAAATATCTTCATTCATTAGCTTTTCACTATCGCCAAAATCAGTATCTAAATGCATATTAACAAGCTTGCCGGCTAACATTTTTACAACATTTTCATAATGCTCATCATTCGACACTATACTTTCAATTTTTGATTGCAAAAGCTTAGAAACTAACTCTCTGTCATATCGTGATTTCTTTATCTCATCAGGCGTAATCCCAAAAATTTCCGGAAGCTCATCCGTAAAATTATTCCAGACATTGGCAAGTACTGTCTCAGGAGCCTGCGCAGCTTTTAGATATACATATTTATCTAATACCTGACTACGAGCCTTCAAACCATTCAATACTTTTGATATATTTATAATTTTGTCAGATAACTCGGAATTCAATATTGCGGAATTTTTGGATTTCAAAATTTTCTTAACTTCTGAATCAGCATTCGGGGAAGAAGGAGATAACATATTATCCAAAATAAATTCAATACGCTTTAAATTTGTTTTATCATTATTGGAGTTATAAAGCTTTGAAGCATTACCCATTATTGTTTTTTGTATAGTTAGAAGATGCTGAGAAAAATCAGAAATACCATCTTTTAATAAACCATTTTTCTCGAATATTTCTGCCATTTTTTCAGATGGAACAAGAACATCTAATTCACCCTTTGAAAGACCTAGTTTTAAGAAGTTTTTCTTGAAAAGATTAGTTAAATCCTGAACAGTATTTTTATCAACTGTATAAACATTAGTACTGCCAAATAAATTCTTCAAATCATAAAATATAGCCTTTGCAGTGCCATCATCAACACCTTCGGAAAGATTTGCACTTATCCTTTTTAGCATCTGTGAATTTACAGGTTTATCTTTATACTTAGCTAAAAGTTCACTCAGTGCATTTGAGTTTTCATCATAATTATATTTAGAAATTTCTTCAGGGAAATTTGCTAAAAGTTCATTTGCCTTGACATTACGGGTATTATGTTGAATTTTTGCAATAGGTTTTTCTAAAATATTACACAATAAAGCACTCATAATCGGGGTTGCAAAACCGGATGTTAACATCCACATAGTGTTGTTCTGGAGAGCAATTTTGCGCATTTTTTCCTGTATAAAATCTCTGCGGTTTTTCATATCTTTTGGAACACGCATTCTATCACCGATTTTGTTTATCTCCTCATCTGAGTATAAATCCCACGGTATAAATTGATGATCCTGAAATACCATTTTCTTTGTTCCGACATTATCTCTGTATTTTTGTCTGATATTAAACCCGTGGAGCATTTGCGCAGGTAGCTGAAGCGCCAATTTTGGCCATATATCCATTGCGGCAAAAAATGTTGCAAAACCGACAAATTCCATTATTTTTGTCTTTGGAGTAGCTCTTTTTGTTAATAGATATGTTGCTATCGCAAGACCACCCAGCTTCATCCCAAAATCATTCAATGTACCAAGTTCATGATCGTTTGCTTTGCCTTTTAGCGCATGCCTGAATGCACGTAAATTATATTTATAATCCTTGAATAATTCGGCAGGGGTATCAAACACACTGTTTTTCACCAATTTTCCATTACCTGGTAATGGTTTTATGAATGTATGGTTTGTAAGTTCTTTTTTTACATCAAAATCATGACGCACTTTATCTGAATTGTACTGCTGAAGTGCGAAATTATTGCCATCTAGGTATGATTGAATTAAATTCGTTTTCATTTAACTCACCACACTTTCTTTATTAGCATCAATTACATCAGATTCTTTTGTTTTAGATGGTTTACTTGTAATATGTAAAGTATTCAAAAGCCCAAGCAGAGTCGAAGCTGCTGCAACACCTATCAAAGTTTTTCCGGCATATTTTTCAATATTTTTCACCGCACCCGATGGAGAATATAATTCTTTTGCACTTTTTACAAAACTACGACCAAAAATTTTCATAGATTTATAAAAATCAGGTGTCCAAAATTTTAAAGTTGCACCTTTAAAATAATCTTCCCAAGGCTTTTGAACAGCCATAGCAACGCCCACAGCCGCCCACAAATAAGAAGAAATACTGCGAGCCAGATTAGATTTTACTAAAACTTCACGATACAAAGGTTTTACAGCCTGATCAGAATCATTTAAATTCTCTCCTAATCCATTTTTCTTAGCAATCTTATCATATTTTTCGTTTAGCGTTTTCTTATCTTTTGAATCTCCATATAATAAATCCCAACGTGTGAACTCTACACTCTCACCGACTTTATGATACTCATAACTTGTTAAATCAAAATCATTCGGATCTTCTTGGAGTATATGATTTACTTTTCTGTATGGTAATTGAGTATCAACACCTGTTGCCCATTTTACCGGATAATTTATAAAAGATTTTGACACTGACTTGAACAATGCATACAATAGAACACCCAATGCCATTTTGCTGCCGAGTTTTGAAGCTGCTTTTGCTTGCTCATGCGAAAAATGTTTGTTCGCATAATTGAAAACTCCCATCAAAGTCGCACTTCCTATAACATAAGGGACTGTACCCATAGTCAAAAATTCATAGAAATTTGAATTAATACTCCCCTTCATGCCGCGTGCAGGATAGACCGTAAAAGCCTTGGTAAATTTATCCAACGCAATCCTTGAACGATTGGTAAGATTATTTTCAAGCAACACATCCTCTTCTTCTTTTGAAGGAAGTTTCTTCTCCGGTTCAGCTTCCTGATGCCTGAATGTTATATTACTTTTGTGAATCGGTAATATCATGAAAACTCCGCATTGTTAATAATATTAGAACGCATGTAAAAAAATATTTTGTTATTTGGTATATCTTTTTTTACAAATTTTAATATATTTTTCAAATGTATAAATTGAAAAATATGACTGTGAAAACTCCCATCAATATACAATACCATGCAAAGATATTTAATGAAAATTTTGAGATAAATTTCATAAAATATTTTATGCACAAATATCCCACTATCGCAGAAACAATAGTTCCGACAGTAATAGATATCCAGTTGTAATTAAGCGCCTCAGCTACATCTATTTTTATCAACGGATATACCATTGATGCGCCGAGTATTATAGGAATACTTAATAAAAAAGAATATCTTGCCGCAGTTTCTCTGTTTAAACCGGCAAATAATCCCATTGCAATTGTCCACCCGGAACGGGAAAAACCGGGTAAAACAGCTAAACCTTGAGCTAAGCCAACTAAAACTGATTGTTTTAAATTTAACTTATCTGATTTATTATCACGTTTTTTAGATAGATATTCACTGAAGAATAGTACAAATCCGGTTACAATCAACAACCCGCCAACCAACGCAGGATGATACACAAGATGCTCCGCCACATCATTTAAAGGAAGCGCAAGAGCAATAGTTATTACTGTACCAAGAATTATATACAAGCCCAATTTTGCATTATGATTTGAAAAATCTTTATTTTTACAAGCAATAAATAAATCCCGTGCAATCTCATAAATTTCTTTTCTAAAAAATATAATAACTGCAATCAATGTTCCCAAATGGAGCATTATATCGAAAAATATTTCTTCATTTGATTGCTGAACAATTTCAATTCCTTTGAATACCTTATAAAAATTTGAAGTAAAAACAAGGTGTGCAGAACTTGATATCGGCAAAAACTCACTTAATCCCTGCACTATACCCATTAATATTGACTGTATAAATCCCATCTATATCTCCCTAATGACAATACATGCACTCAAGATTAGCAAAACTAATCTTCTTCATAATAAGAACAGCACGAAGTCTGCGTTTCCCACACAGAAATTTTACTCAATTGAAAAATTCTTTCTTTCAATTTTGAATAAATATATGCTGCAATCATCTCACTTGAAGGGCTTTCACCTTTAAATTCAGGTAAATCATTCAAATCTCTATGATCCAAACCATCTAATACCGCATTTAATTCACGCTTTAGAACTTTATAATCTATAAGAATATTACTCTTATCTAAAGATTCTCCTTTTACAAATGCTTCTACCATCCAATTATGTCCGTGCTGATTTTCGCAAGCACCATCATAATTCAACAAATGATGTGCGGCTGAAAAAAAAGCCTGTGTTTTTATTTCGTACATATTGCTCCCCTTTATTACCGTTCACAAGAATTATATATATAATCGCATAAATCTCTTACTGCACCTTTTCCGCCTTCTTTTGACGAGATAAAGTTGCATATATTTTTTACCCTATCAACTGCATCTGCAGGACAAGCAGAGATTGCGACTTTTTCAAGAATAGGAATATCGGGCTCATCATCACCCATATATGCTACTTGAGAGTAATCAAGTTCATACTTTTCCATAATACCTTCCAGTATTGGAAGTTTATTTTTGACACCCTGAAAAACTTCACTAAATCGTAAATCTTCAGCACGTCTATCAACGGTACCATTTCTACGACCTGTTATAACGGCTGTTAAAAAACCGCTTTTTACCATCTTTGCTAGGCCATGACCGTCTTTTGCATTAAATGTTTTATATTCTATACCGTTTTCATCATAAGTTATACTGCCATCGGTCATAACACCGTCTACATCAAAGGCTAAAAGTCTGATTTTTGAAGCTTTCTCTTTCAAATCCATTACGCAACACCTGCTCTTAATAAATCGTGAACATGAATAACACCTACAGGATAATTATCTTCATCAACAACCGCTAATGCCGTAATTGAATATTTTTCCATCAAATTCAGTGCAGAAGCAGCATAAGAATCAGATGTTATTCTTTTAGGATTTACCGTCATAACATCCTTTACACTCAACGATGAAGTATCGGAATATTTAATTATAGTTCTTCTGATATCACCATCTGTTAGAACTCCGACAAGACGCTTGTCAGATCCCAAAATCATGGACATACCCAATTTGTAATCAGAAATAGTTTTTATAACATCTTGGAAGCTGTCATCCTCACTGACTAATGGCATCTTTTCTCCTGTTATCATCAAATCTCTGACCTTGTATGTCAAACCTTTACCAAGTTTTCCGGACGGATGGAACATTAAAAAGTCTTCTTTCGTAAAGCCTTTTTTCTCCATAAGACAAACCGCCAGAGCATCGCCCATTGCTAGTGTAGCAGTAGTACTGGCTGTTGGAGCTTTACCCAAAGTATCTGCCTCCCTTTCAACGGATATATCCAAAACAACTTCACTTGTTCTCGCCAAAGTAGAATTTAAATTGCCGGTCATACCAATCATAGGGCAGCCGAAACGTTTTATTAACGGCAAAAGATTTAGCAATTCTTGAGTTTCACCGCTATTTGAAATAGCTATAATGACATCATTTCTTGTAATTACCCCTGAATCACCGTGAGTACTTTCTGCCGGATGCAAAAAATACGCAGGAGTACCGGTAGAAGACATCGTAGCCGCAATCTTTTTACCAATTAGACCTGATTTACCCATGCCTGTGACGATTACACGGCCTTTGCAATTATACAAAATATCAATTGCCTTATCGAATTCTTCACCGATATTATCTTTCAATCTCAAAATAGATTTTGCTTCTATATCTAAAACTTCTTTTGCTGATTCAATAATACGTGATAAAGTCATTTCCATATATCCCTGCCTTTAATTTGTAACAGATGCACAAAACTTGTTACAAAAGAATTATACAATAAATATCCAAAAAACTCATTCTCTTTACAAATATTTAAGATGTCATGCCGACAAATTTTACGATTTTTGCGCACGATTTGTAGAAAGATTATAGTGTTTTGCCAGTGTTCGAGCAGTTCTATAAGATACATGGAGTTTTTTAGAAAGCTCAACATAAGTTTTACTGTTATTTATTGCCTCAGCTACTTCCGCTTTTGAAACAGGATATCTCTTTTTGGGAATGTTAATACCGTTATCTTTTAACACTTTTATAACATTTGCCTTATTAACAGAATACGCTTTTACAATATCACTGATATTCATACCTTTTTCTATACAGGCCATTAATTCTTGCTTTGTAATTTCGTTTGTTATTCCCTTCATTGATTGGGTTTTCAGACCGTGATTTTCCAATTTTTTCTTAATATATTGAGGAGAAACCTGATATTTTTTCCCGAGATCCTCTAAAGTAAAACCTTGTTTTAAATACATTTTTAATTCACTTAAAGGAATACGATCCACCTTGGCTTGAGTAACTTTCTTACCATATTTTTTAATCAAAGGAGTCAAAGCACCGGGATCGTCAATATTTAAAGCCTTTGCTATTTCTTTTTGAGACAATCCCATATCTATCAATGCGCACAATTCTGCTTCATCAATTTGTGCCAATGATTTTGCCTGTTTGGTCATTAGACCAAATCGTTTTAATAAGCTGCGAACTGTGCTTATTCCTACGCCCAAAATTTTTCCGACCTGACTTAAAGACTTACCTTCATTAATTAAAGTTTCGACTTGACCACGGTCAAATTTGTCATAATCCAACTGAACCGAACTTATAGCTGAATTTATGCCATTCTTTTTACAATATTTAAAAGCAGTAGCCTTTGAAATGCCCATAACCTCAGCAATTTGTCTGTAACTAAGTCCCTTACTTGTCAGTTCTTCAAGCTTTTTAGGATCTACATAAATTGGTTTTGCTTGAAAATTAGGGGCAGATGCATATTGATATGATGAGTTTATAAACATTTACGACTTCCTTTTCTATACCTAAAAACCGTAAAAAATTTTTTTGCCATCATAAAATATTTTTTAAGAACAACCTGAGTACCCACAATTTGGACAAATAAAGCAGCCTTCTGCCATGTGTATAGATGTTCCGCACTCAGGGCATTTTACCTCTTTTATTTCTCCTGTCGGGTTGTATTCTTCTGCTTCCGGTTGTTGTTCCGGCTGTTTTTGCTCCTGCAAATTCATAGGTTGAAAACTTCTTGAATTATTTCTATATACTGTAATTCCTTTCAATTTATTTTTATAGGCAAGGATATAAGTTTCTTTTATGTCTTCCCTTGTCGCAGATTCAACAAAATTTACCGTTTTTGACACCGCATTATCAGTGTGCATTTGAAATGCAGCTTGCATCTTTACATGCCAATACGGTGTAATATCATGAGCAGTTACAAAAACTTCTTTTGTATGAGTGTCCACAGAAAGGACATGCGCAACAGAACCATCTTTTGAGATTTCTTTCATAAGATCTTCACCATACAACCCGTTTGTAATCATATAATTTTTAAATATCGGATTTATCTCCAGCATTTCGGTATTATCAAGAATTAACCTTGAGAATACCAGCCCGAATAACGGCTCAATACCGCATGAAGCTCCTGCAATCATAGATATGGTTCCTGTCGGAGCAATACATGTTGTTGTCGCATTGCGTAAGCCATATTTTTCAACTTGAGAATCCAATTCTGACCACTGCTCAAGAGAAATTTTACCAAAAGAATTCTCTTTATATTTTGAACTGAAATAATTTTTACCCTCATAAATACTTCCGCTAAAATTGGCAAAACGTCCCCTTTCTTGAGATAATTTCACAGACTCTCGTTTTGATACATAATCAATAAATTCCATAACCTGCCCTGCAAGATTGACACCATCTTGGGATGAATACGAAATTTCAAGTTTCATGAGCATATCTGCCCAGCCCATAATTCCTAAACCTATTTTGCGGTTAGACTTTACCATTTTTTCTATTTGAGACAAAGGATAATGATTTATATCAATTACGTTATCAAGAAAATGAATTGCAAGTTTGACAGTATTTTCTAAAAGACTCCAATTAATCTTTTTATCTTGAACCATTAATCCTAAATTTATAGAACCCAAATTACACGCTTCATAAGGCAAAAGAGGGACTTCGCCGCATGGGTTTGTTGATTCAATCTGTCCTATTTGCGGTGTCGGATTATCTTCATTCATTCTATCGATAAATATTATCCCCGGTTCACCGTTTGACCACGCCCTATCGACAATTTTATCAAATACAAATTTTGCACTCAGCTTATGATGAATACTCCCATCCTGAGGATTTATTAAATCATAATCCTCATTATTAAAGTATGCTTCCATAAATTTATCGGTCAAAGCAACAGAGATATTGAAATTATTCAATGAAGTATTATCTGATTTGCAATCAATAAATTCTAAAATATCAGGGTGATCAACTCGTAATATACCCATATTTGCTCCGCGTCTTGTTCCACCCTGCTTAACAGCTTCAGTTGCGGCATTAAAGACATTCATAAATGATACAGGGCCTGATGAAACACCCATTGTAGAACGCACTACACTATTTTTAGGCCTTAATCTTGAAAAGGAAAAACCCGTTCCCCCTCCAGACTGGTGAATAAGTGCGGTATTTTTAATCGTTTCAAATATCCCTTCCAATGTATCTTCCACAGGCAAAACAAAACAAGCGGCAAGCTGCCCGAGTTCTCTGCCGGCATTCATAAGTGTCGGAGAATTTGGCATAAAATACAGATTTGTCATAGCTGCATAAAAAGCATCCGACAATTTCTTAACTTCATCCGGACTTTTACCATAAGATAAATCTCCTTGAGCAATAGTTTCTGCTACTCTTTTAAACATATCCTCGGGAGTTTCGGTACAAACACCGTTTTTATCACGTTTCAAATATCTTTTTTCAAGTACTCTGATAGAATTCTCTGTTAAATTTAGTGTCAAATCACACCTCCGAAACCATAATAATATACACTTACATGACTAATTTTTTATATTTTACTATATACAAAAAAAATAATGAATTTTTCTATTGTAAACATAAAAAAAATTTGCTAAAATTTTACAAACGAGGAGAACTATATTATGTATTCAAACAATATTATCAGACAAAATCAAGCTAAAGTATTCTTATATATGGCAATTATGACCGCAATTATAGGGGTTTTGGGATACTTCGTATCAAGTTATTTCAATTTCGGTTTAACAGGTACCGGTATATTTCTCATAATTGCAGGGATTATAGACTTTATAGCATATTTTTTCTCAGACACATTTGTAATTAAATCTTCTGGAGCAAAAGAAATTAAGGAAGAACAAATGCCTGAATATTTTAAACTTGTTCGCGATATGTGCGAAAGAAACAAGATTAAAATGCCAAAATTATACTTGATTAACACAGGTGCGATGAATGCTTTTGCAACTGGCAGAAATAAAGACAAAGCAGTAGTTGCGGTAACAAGGGGACTTCTAGAAAAATTAACTCCCGAAGAAATTAGCGGAGTTGTTGGGCACGAACTTTCTCATATTGAAAACGGAGATATGTTCTTGATGTCTGTATTATCAATATTAGCAGGTTTTATAAGCATTATCGCAGATTCTTTCTGGTATAGCGGAATGGGAAGAAGCTCAGACAGAGATCGTTCAGGAATTGTCGCATTAATAGGACTTGCTCTCGCACTACTTGCCCCGATAACCGCAAGCCTGATTAAACTCGCAGTTTCTCGTTCAAGAGAATACATGGCAGATGCAAAAGGTGCACAAATTTGCGGTAACCCTTTGTATTTGGCTTCGGCATTGAATAAAATTAAAAACGATAGAATCCCACTTCCGGGAGCAGGACAGGCAACAGCGCATTTATATATTTCTAATCCGTTTAAAGGCGATTTTATTTCAAAACTCATGTCAACACACCCTGATACAGATGACAGAATTCAAAAATTAGAAAATATGAACATCAACGATAAAGGTTTATAATTTTAAAGGAGAATTAAGATGGGCGAAGAAGAGAAATTAGAGCAACAAGAAGAAAAAATTGTAATGGGCGGCAAGGCTGATCAAATTGTAAACTGTCAACGGTGCGGCAAAGAAATCAAAGTTCAAGACGGTCACTCATTTGAAACTGAAGACGGCAAAGAAGTTTATGTATGTAATGATTGTATTGCACAAATCAATCAAGCTTTGGAAGAAGAAACAAAAAATCCGAATATTTTTGGAGCCCTTCTTTTGGGGCTTATTGCAGGAATCGTTTGCGGCTTGGTTTGGTACTTTGTTGTTACAATGTCCAACACTGAATATGCAATTTTAACAATTTTAATGGGCTGGTTTATAGGATCTGCAGTATGTAAAGGTGCAGGTAATAAAAAAGGAATGAGACTTCAAATTATTGCAGCATTACTTACAGCTATAACTCTTGTATTATCGGAATTATTTATAGGGTTAAATTTTATTGCAAGTGATCCGGAAGTAAATATGACTATTTCTCAATTATTTTTAGGCTCCATTTTTACAGGAGACATATTTAATCAGTTGTGGGAAGTTATAAAAAATGCAGGGCCGATAGGCTTACTTATATGGGGTTTTGGCTTATTTTGGGCTTATTCAATTCCAAGACCTACAAAAATATAATTATTTTTAAAAATATAAAAAACATCGGGCAAATAAATTTTGTTCGATGTTTTTTATATCAAATTCTCCACAAAGAGAATACATTTTAATACATTTATGATATGCTTAAATCATGACAAGGAGAGTTTTTAGGGTTTTATTGTGTTTAGCAGTTGTTGCATTGATTTGCAAGGCTTGTATTGTGCGCGATATTCCGATAAAAAGCGAACAAACACAATCCGTAAATCAGAGCAACTTAAGCCTAAACTATACCCCGCCCCAAAATATCAATATAGATGGGGTAGATTACCTTGAATCTCAATCTCCTATCGGAACTTTTGGAGGAACTTTGGTCAATTCAACGATTGGCGAAGGACCAAAGACATTCAATCCGTTTAACTGCAAAGATAATACATCTTCAATTATGGCAGGTACTATGTATGATGGGCTTGTTACAACGCATCCGATTACAGGAGAACCTATACCAAAACTTGCCAAAAGTTTTTCTATTTCGCCGGATGGAAAAGTTTACACAATCAATCTAAGAAAAGGTATAAAATGGACTGATGGCAAAGAAATTACAGCTGATGATGTATTTTTCACTTGGAACAATATAATTTTTGCCGGTTATGGAGATACTTCTACACGTGATTCTTTATACATAAACGGAGAATTACCTAAAGTCAGAAAAATTGATAAATATACTGTAAATTTTACTCTCCCTCAACCTTATGCACCGTTTTTAAGGATGCTATCTACTGCTATTGCACCAAAGCACGCATTTGCACCGGCAGTACAAAAAGGGAAAAAATACTTTGATTCATTTTTATCAACAAACACAAAACCTCAAGATTTTGTAACTTCCGGAGCTTTCAAATTAAAAGAATATGTACCGGCTCAGCGTGTTGTATTTGAAAGAAATCCAAATTATTATGAAATAAATAAAAAAGGAGAAAAGCTTCCATATCTTGATAAACTTATTTATTTAATTGTGGGAGATTTGAATAATCAGGTTTTAAAATTTGAAGCAAAAGAACTTGATATTATATCTTTGCAAGGTTCAAAAGTTGCACGATATAAATCCTTAGAGCCTCATTCAGATTTCAAATTGTACAATTTAGGCCCTGATACCGGAACAATGTATTTATCTCTAAACCTGAATAACCGCAAAGACAACAAAGGCAAATATTACGTAGAACCAATTAAACAAAAATGGTTTAGCGATTTGAATTTCCGCAGAGCAATTGACTTTGCCATAGACAGAAAAAATATGGTATTAAACATTGCAAACGGAATAGGCGAGCCTTTATTTACACCGGAAAGTTTAAACTCAATCTACCTGAATAAAAACCTGAAACCTTATGATAAAAATATAACAAAATCTAAAGAATTACTTAAAAAATCGGGCTTTTACACAGATAAAAAAGGCCGCCTGTTTGACAAAGACGGAAACCGCGTAGAATTTAATCTCTATACAAACGCAGGGAATACCGAACGCGAAGCAATCGGTGTTATGATAAAACAAGATCTTGAAGATTTAGGAATGAAGGTTAATTTCAAACCAATAGAATTCAATTCTCTTGTAAACAAGCTTGTTTCAACATTTGATTGGGATATGGTAATAATGGGTCTTACCGGTTCTCCTCTGGAACCAAACGGGGGGAAAAATGTTTGGCTCTCTGACGGCAGATTGCATATGTTCAACATGAGAACAGAAGAGGAAGGCAAAGCAGGTCTTTTAACTTGGGAAAAAGAATTAGATGAAATGATGAACAAAGGGGCACTTGTTACCAAATTTGAAGACCGCAAAAAATATTATGATAAATATCAAGAAATAATTTATACTCAAAAACCAATGATATATATATACTCACCAATTTCAATTGTGGCAGTGAGAAATAAATTCAAAAATATATATCCGACATCATTAGGCGGAGTTATACACAACATCGAGGAAATATGGACACATTAAAATATATAATAAAGCGAATACTTCAAACCATACCACTTTTGATAGTGGTTTCTTTGATAAGCTTTTTTATAATCAGACTTTCGCCTGTTGATCCTTTAGCGGAATTGAAGTTAAATCCGTCAGTTTCACCTGAAACCGTTCGTATAGAAAGCCAAAGACTTGGACTTGATAAACCGATTATCATACAATATGGCAAATGGGCAAAATCTTTTGTAATGGGGGATTTAGGGGTTACATCAACAGGAGAAAAAGTCAGCCAAAAATTAAAAGAAAGAATTCCAAATACCCTTCTTTTAACAACAATTGTAATATTATTAACCTGGCTTGTAGGAGTACCATTGGGAATAATCGCCGCCGTGAGATGGAAAACCTCTTTTGATAGAATTCTTACGGTCTTTACAAGTATCGGAATGGCAATCCCGTCATTCTTCTTTGCGGTACTATTATTGATGTTTGCGGTAAAAACAGGGTGGTTCCCTATTGGAGGACTTACAAGCCCAAATTTTGCGGAAATGTCATTTGGTGGTAAATTTTGGGACATAACACACCATCTAATATTACCTGTTTTTGTATTGTTTACAATATCTTTAGCAGGATTGCAAAGACAAATGAGAGCAAATATGCTTGATGTTTTAGATAGTGATTATGTAAAATTTGCGAGGGCCAAAGGCTTATCTGAAAATATTGTAATATATAAACATGCGCTGAGAAATGCAGTTAACCCAATGATTACTCTTTTAGGATTTGAATTTGCAGGACTTTTATCAGGTGCGGCTTTGACTGAATACGTCTTTCAGTATCCCGGGTTGGGACGTCTGATACTTGAAGCGGTTCTAAAATCAGATATAAATCTTGTTATGGCATCTTTGATGATGGGTGCTATAATGCTTGTTACAGGTAATTTAATTGCGGATATTCTTTTAATCATTACAGATCCGAGAATAAGGAGTAAGTCATGATAAAAGAAGTATTTAAGCAGTTGTGGAAAGATAAATTTGCAAGAATTGCGCTCATCGTTTTGGGGGTAATTTATCTTGCGCTGTTTTTGGCAGATTTTATTGCTCCTTATACAAAAGATTTTTCTGATAGAACAATGGCTTATGTCCCACCTTCAAAAGTATTTACGATAGATGAAAACGGTAAATTTTCAAAACCGTATACGTATAATTATGTGCGTGAATTTGATCAAGAGAGATTGGAAATTAAATATACTCTTGACCGTTCTCAAAAGCATTACATAAAATTTTTTGCAAAGGGGCAGCCTTATAAATTTTTAGGGTTAATAAAAATGAACCGCCATTTGTTTACAACAGATAACGGTGGCAGAATATTTATTTTGGGAACAGACATAAACGGACGTGATGTATTTTCAAGACTGCTATTTGGCGGCAGAATTTCTATGACGATAGGATTTCTTGCGCTGTTTGTGCTTTTCCCAATCGGGCTATTATATGGGGGGATTTCAGGGTATTTTGGCGGCAAAGTCGATATCGTTATGATGAGATTTGCAGAAAGTATCATGTCCATTCCGAGTTTTTATTTGTTAATTATTCTCGCATCTATCCTTCCTGCAGGAATGACAAGCACACAGAGGTTTTTACTCATTGTATTAATTCTTGCACTCATTGGATGGGCAGGATTTGCAAGGGTTGTCAGGGGTATGGTTTTATCTATAAAAACTCAAGAATATGTTCAAGCTGCACAAACCATCGGCAATTCTAAACTCGGGATTATAATAAAACACATATTGCCTCAGACAACAAGTTTCGTTATTGTAGCAATGACTCTTTCTGTTCCGTCATATATATTATCTGAATCAGGTTTAAGTTTCTTAGGTTTGGGTATTCAACAACCGGATGCAAGCTGGGGTAATATGTTAAAAGAAGCACAGGAATTCACAAATATTTTGTATCGCCCTTGGCTTTTAACTCCGGGATTTTTAATTTTTGTATCTGTTTTGGCATTTAACTTGATAGGTGATACAATCAGAGATGTGTTAGACCCAAAAAGTAAAGTAAGATAGGGGTAAGTATGATATGTAACTTTGAACAAATGATTAATGTTGATTTCATAATCAGAGTGTCAGCAGCTGTCGCATTTGGTTTTTGCGTAGGTTTGGAAAGAGAACTTACAAACAAATATGCAGGTTTAAGAACACACATTATGGTAGCGCTCGGTGCGTGTATTTTTACTTTGATTTCTATATACGGATTTCCGACATTTGCACAAGGGGATAACGTTGTAGTATCACAAGCAACAGGCGTTAGGGATACTGCAAGAGTAGCGGCTCAAGTTGTTACAGGTATCGGTTTTATCGGTGCCGGCACAGTTTTGAGAAACGGTCCTATTGTTTTAGGTTTAACTACTGCTTCAACTTTATGGATTGCGGCAAGTATCGGTATGGCATGCGGTGCCGGAATGTTTGATATCGCATTTGCCGGAACAGCACTTGCTATACTAACCCTTGTTATGATTAGAATTTTTGAAAAAAATGTTTTACCAAGCAGCACAAAAAATACTAAAATGATAAAAATAAGTCTTGTATGTGCAAAAGATTACGCACCAAAAGTACAAGAATTTATTACAGAAAGATATCAAGACATCTCAGAAGTGACAAAAAGATTTATGAAAGCGGATGGAAACTCCGTAAAACTTACTTGTATTATCTCAATCAATGACAGAAAACCAATAAAAGATTTATACAAATCATTCCAAAATCTGCAAGATATAGAATCTATCTCAATACAAGAATTTACAGAGAAATAAACAGTTACAAAAACCTTTACATTACGCCGATTTTTAGATAGTATAAAATTTAAGTAAAGGGAGAAATTGAATTGAAATATAAAAGAATTTTGTTAAAAATAAGCGGGGAAGCACTACTTGGCGATCAGCAATTCGGGATTGCACCTGAACCTGTCCAAATGATATGCAAAGAAATTAAACAAGCAACAGACATGGGGGCTCAAGTTGCGGTTGTTGTCGGAGGCGGCAACATATTCCGAGGAGTGAAGAACAGTGCAAAAATAGGTTTAGACAGAGCATCAGGAGATTATATCGGAAT
The DNA here is from genome assembly GCA_902801985.1 of uncultured bacterium. GTDB lineage: Bacteria > Cyanobacteriota > Vampirovibrionia > Gastranaerophilales > Gastranaerophilaceae > Zag111. The sequence goes on from CADCKD010000009.1 coordinate 33,019, forward strand.
GCTTGCCACCGTAATGAATGCCATAACTTTGCAAAGTTCACTTACTCAAATGGGGGTAGGCTGCAGAGTTATGACTGCAATTGCAATGAACCAAATAGGAGAACCGTATATTCGCCATCGTGCAATAAGACACCTTGAAAAAGGAAGAGTTGTAATATTCGCAGCCGGAACAGGAAACCCATTCTTTACAACAGACACCGCTTCTGCTTTAAGAGCATCCGAGATTAATGCACAAGCTATGTTAATGGCTAAAAATGGCGTAGACGGGGTTTACACAGCAGACCCAAACATTGATCCGACAGCAACAAAAATTGATGATATGACTTACGACGATATCATTAAAAAAGGTTTAAAGGTAATGGATACATCTGCATGCGATTTGTGCAGACAAAATAATATTCCGATAATAGTTTTTGATTTCAAAAAAGAAGGCGGAATTAAAGAAATCCTTGAAGGTAAAAAATTAGGAACTTATATACATTAGAAAGAGGTAAAAAATGTCAGAAGCATTAGATGAATTATTTTTATTCGGCGAAGAAAAAATGGAAAAAGCACTTTCTCAGCTTCAAAAAGAATTTGGAACAATCCGTTCAGGACGTGCTAACCCTGCGATTTTAGATAAAGTTATAGTTGAATATTACGGAGCACCAACTCCTTTAAGACAAATGTCACAAGTATCAGTTCAAGACGGTACAACACTTGTTATTACACCTTATGATAAAACAATTATGAAAGAAATCGAAAAAGCAATTATTAAAGCTGAAATTGGTATCACACCAAACTCAGACGGTATCTGCATAAGATTGCCTTTCCCTCCGTTGACTGAAGACAGACGCCGCGAAATTGCAAAAGACGTTAAAAAACTTGGAGAAGATGCTAAAATTGCAATAAGAAATATTCGTCGTGATATGGTTGATAAACTTAAAAAGGTTGAAAAAGACGAAAATCTTCCTGAAGACGCAGTTAAAGACAACCAAGATACCATTCAAAAACTAACAGACAAATATACAAATAATATCGATAAAGCTGTTGAAGTTAAAGAAAAAGAGGTTATGACAGTATAATGAAACTGGACTTAGGGTTTAATAAAAATGCAATAAGAATGCTAACCGGTCTTTTATTGGGTTGGGTGGTTACGGTTTGCCTTATATACGGAAAGCTTGTCCTTTTAGGTTTGCTTATAGTTGTAATGGCTTTTGTATCAAGAGAGTATGTAAAAATACTAAACCACAAAGGATTTTACCCGAGTCTCAAAGTTATCTATGCAATAGAAGCAATTTTAGCAATTATAGTCTATTTTGAAAGATTTGATTTAGTTGCAGCAACACTAACCCTATGTTCAATGGCTTCGTTTATGTGGGTATTATTTGTCGGAAGACAACCTTATATAGCAAACGTTGCAACTACATTATTCGGTATGGTATATTGCGGTTGGTTTCCTTTGCATTTGATATTTTTCAGAAACCTGTCAAATTCAACATACGATAGCGGACTTGGATTTGTAATTTTGATGTTTATTTCTATAATTGCAACTGACGTAGGGTGCTATTATGTTGGTACAAAACTTGGAAAACACAAACTTGCACCGACAGTAAGCCCGAATAAATCTATTGAAGGTTCAATAGGCGGTGCGGTTTGCGCAATTATAGCATCCTTAATTATAGGTATGTACCTTGGCTTGAGCTGGTGGATGTGCGTGCTTGCGGGTATATTATGTACAACATTCGCTCAAATTGGGGATTTATGCGAATCACTGCTTAAAAGAGATGCCGGAGTTAAAGATTCCGGAGATACTCTTCCGGGACATGGGGGATTTTTAGACAGAACAGATAGTTTTGCTCTTACAATTCCTATTATGTACTATTTCTTTAAATACTTTGTATTTAAAACAGAATGGATTTCAACAGCATTAAACTTTATAAAGGATTTCATTAAATGACATCCGTTTTTGAAATATTCGGGATAGAAACAATAACACCTGACTATTACCGTCAGGCTCTGACACATCCGTCATTTTCAAAAGAGAAAAATTTAGCATATTCAGAATGTTATGAACGTCTGGAGTTCTTGGGGGATGCCGTTTTAAAACTGACAGTTTCAGATGTATTGTTCAAAACTTATCCAAATTCAACCGAAGGAGAATTGTCAAAAATCCGAAGTATTATAGTTTCTGATAATACTCTTGCCCAAATTGCAAAAACTAACAGATTAAGAGAACTTATTATAATTGCACCACACGATGAAAAACAGGGATGCCGTAATTTGAATTCTGTTTGTGCATGCGTTTTTGAAGCAATTTTGGGTGCATACTATTTGGATGGAAAACTTGAAGAAGTTAAAAAATATATTGAAAAAACTTTTCAACCATTTATAGAAGAAGTTAAAAACAATTTTGGCAAATACAACGCAAAAGAAATTCTTCAAGAATACACCCAGAGCAAAACTAAAACAAGACCTGTATATACGGTAATAAAAGAAAGCGGTCCGGCACATAAAAGAATTTTTACGGTAGAAGTTAAGTATAACGATGAAGTTTTAGCAATTGAAGAAGGGCTAACTAAAAAAGATGCCGAACAAAAGGCTGCACACTCGGCTTGCGAAAAACTCGGGGTAATATAAAGAGGAAAACAAATGAATACAATAATTTCGCCATCAATATTATCAGCAGATTTTGCAAACCTTGAAAGAGATATAAAACTCATTGAAAAAGGGGGCGCAGATTGGGTTCATATTGACGTTATGGACGGGCATTTTGTCCCGAACATAACTATTGGAGTTCCGGTTGTTAAATCACTAAAAAAAATCACAAACCTGCCACTGGATGTTCATTTAATGATTGAAAATCCTGATAAATATATTGAACCATTTGCAAAAGCCGGCGCAGATATTTTGACATTCCACTATGAAACAGGAGTGAATATAGAAAAAACAATTACAGACATAAAATCCTACGGTGCAAAAGCAGGGATTTCAATAAAACCAAAAACGCAACCTGAAGTTTTGCTGCCATTTTTAGATAAAATAGATATGGTTCTTGTTATGACAGTAGAACCGGGGTTTGGCGGTCAGGAATTTATAAATGATTGTGCCGAAAAAATCAAATTTATAAAAGAAAATTCTAAAAGGGATTTAATTATCCAGGTTGATGGCGGTATTAACGACAAAACAGCGCAAATATGCAAATCTTATGGTGCTAATTCTCTTGTTGCAGGAAGTTATATTTACAAATCACCTGATATCACAGAAGCAATCAAATCACTTAAATAATTTATCCTTCTTCAACCCACTCACCTTTGCGGACTTTTCTTTTAAGAATTTCGTCAATGCTTACGTCCATTTTTGCAGTTCTGTCTGTACCATCATTTTGAGATGCTTTAATATCTTTATCAGCTTCTTTTGTTTTTGATTTTTCGAATGTTTCTTCTTTTACTTCACCGTTTTTGCCTTCATTTTTCTTGTTTGGAGTTCCGGCAACACCTGTTATATTTTCGACCTGAGATTTTAGACCCGATGCAGACATCATGTTTGAATTATTTGTGCTAACAGCTTGGGCTTGTACACTATATCCGCGATTACCAACTTGTGTAGAGTTTTCTCCTGATTTTTCTGCCATTTTACCAATTGCATAATCTAAAATTCGCCAAATGAAATACTCATGTTTTGATTGCTCTATTAAATCTTTACCGGTATCAGATGTAACTCCTCCCAAATCAACAGCGTCAAACAATGTAGGAGTTTCGCCGTCAATGGAAGCCCCGATACCATTCATAACTCCTTCAGATTCAGATATTGATTTTTGACCTTCATTGCCATAGCGCTGCAATTGAGCATTTAAATTCTCCAATTTTGAAATTATAGAAGGGTCATTTTTACTATTATTTATGTTATCAATATGATTTTTAAATTCTTTTTTCAAAGCTGATGCATCAGATAACAATTTTGAAATTTCTGCCTCTAATTCTTGATCCTCTTCATTTGATCTATTCTCAAGAACTCTCATAATAAAAGAACTCCAAAAAGCCGCTTGAGATGAATTCCTGCTATCTTTATCAAATTTTATAGCTTGCTTTCTAAGGCTTACACCATCAGAAATCATTTGTTGGCGCTTTTCTTGAGCTTTTGTCAATGGAGGAGCTTCAGGATTTTCATTCTCTTCATCTGTTTCGTCGTCTGCATTTGTATTGACTTTATTATTCGGAGCAGGCTTTGATATAGCACCTTGTTCTACGATATCAGAATTTTGAGAAAGGTCTAATTGAGAAGTATCTCCGGCTTCTTTTGTATTATCTTCCACAAAAGATTTTTCCGGTTTACTATCTGCCTCATTATAACGAGTTTGAGATTTTGCTGCTTCATAGGTTATATTATCATTATCATGCGCTTCGATTGAATTCAAAAACTCTTGAGCCCACTGTAAATAAACATTAGGCACATCAACCCCTTGGCGTTCATACTTCATAATTTCTTTTGCAGTAAGCTGACGCCAATTGATTTTATTTGGATTAAAAGCTTCTATTCTGGAAATTTCCATAGTACGCCCTTGTTTTTCTCGTAATAAAACTATCGGCAAATATTTGTAAAACTTTAGAAAATAAATATAAGAGTTTAAGAAAAGTTACAATTATTCATTCAATTAAGGGATGAAAATTTTTGCATATAAATTAAAATAATAAAACAGTAATGAGGTGTAATATGAAATACGAAGAATTGATGGCCAAAGCAATAAAAGTTTCAAGAAATTCCTATTCACCGTATTCAAAATTCGCAGTTGGAGCTTGCGTTTTGACAACCGCAGGGAATGTATATACCGGCTGTAACTTTGAAAATTCAAGTTTTGGGATGACAATTTGCGCAGAAAGAAATGCAATCGGTTCAGCAATTGCAGCGGGAGATAAAAAAATTAAAGCAGTAGCTATTTATTCCCCAAACCAGGATAATTGTGCACCTTGCGGTGCATGCAGACAAGTCATGCACGAATTTTGCGACAAAGATGAGGATGTTGATATCATATTAAAAAATGGAGACGAGCTTAAAATATACACCCTATCTGAGCTGCTTCCGGAAAGTTTTAATCTGTAAATGTATATCTTTGAACTATTATATAAGATTTTTAAAGGTAAAAACTATTACAAACGTCCGCCAAAAGATTTTGACGCTCAGGATTTGGAAGAAAATCCATCTGAATGCGAACACTTGTTTATGCCGATTGATTCATCAGGAGAATACTTTGCCTGTCAAAACTGCGGACTTGTGATTTCTAAAGAAAAGTTTGAAAATAAAAAAGACTAACCTTTGCTGGTTTTTTCTTATATAAATTCAGGATGATACAACCGATTAATATATAAATCCGAGAACACAAATTTATAATAGGGGAGATCCTGAAATAAATTCAGGATGACATATTTACATATTGAACACGATTTGAGCACGATAGAAAATAAAAATGCTTAAACCCTTACGGTTCAAGCATTTACAAAATCGGGATGATGCCGGAGTAGTAGGCGAAGAATGAGCCGTACTAATCAGGTATGCAGCCAGCTGGTTTTCAGCGTAAGCGTAGAAAACCGCGTGCGTGCTCAGGATGTAATCCTGGAATCCCACAAAAAAAGACCCAACCAATGTTGAGTCTTTTAAATGGTCGGGATGACAGGATTTGAACCTGCGGCCCCTTCGTCCCGAACGAAGTGCGCTACCAAGCTGCGCTACATCCCGGGGGTAAATATTGCTACCAACGGTTGCAATACCTACCTTTGCTCTTATTTATTTTGTGGGTAAATATTGCTCCCCGCGGTTTGCAATATTTACTTCAATTATATCATATTAAGTTTTAATTTGTCAGGCTTGAGCGCACTACGTGCTTCCTCTCAGAAAACGATACTTAATCGTTTTCTTCGGCAGAGTCAAGCTGCGCTACATCCCGGGGGTAAATATTGCTACCAACGGTTGCAATACCTACCTTTGCTCTTATTTATTTTGTGGGTAAATATTGCTGCCAGCGGTTGCAATATTTACTCTCGCTTATCTATTTTATCACTAAAATTTTATTTTACACATTCGGTTAAAAGAGCTTTGACTTCTTTTCGTTTAATTTTGCTTGTTGCAGTTCGAGGAAGCGAAGTTTCTCTTACCACAATATTTATCGGGCGTTTATATGGTGCAAGCTGATTTGATAAACGTTTTACCTCTGCTTTTACTGCTGCTTCCATATCTTCAAACTTGTCAAATTTTTCAGCAAACTCTTTTGTCGGAACAAAAACAGCAACAATCTCTTCGCAACCGTCTTTCTCACCGCCTGCTTTTGGCATACCGACAACGCAAACCTCTGCAAAAGCATCGCTCTGCTGCATGACAGTTTCTACTTCTTCCGGAAATACTTTTTTACCGCCGGATAATACAATCATATTTTTAATTCTACCTGTAATATACAAAAGTCCGTTGCGAATTTCTGCAATATCACCAGTATGGAACCATCCGTCAGGCTCTAAAACTTCATCTGTTAAATCCTGTCTGCCATAGTAACCTTTCATTACAGATGGTCCTTTGACAAGTAATTCACCCGTTTCCTCATCTATTTTTGCTTCGTAAGAGCTCATTATAGGCCCAACAGAATGAATGTTGTCCTGTCTTGGGTTATTACACATTGAAACAACAGGACTTGTTTCTGATAATCCGTATCCTTGGAATATCCTTACACCAATTCTCTTAAACCATGCACCTACAATAGGATCCAATGGCGCTCCGCCTGAAATATATCCAAAAAATTCTCTACCATACAATCTATGGATTGTTCTGAACATTAAACGCCTTATCCTGAACGGTAAAAATTTCGCCAAATGATATTTTAAATTAAACATAAATCTGTACATAAAAGATTTTTTGCTAATTTCTGATTCAAAATACGCCTTTAATAATTTTAAAAACGCAGGAACAGTAACCATAAAACGTATTTTCTTTTCTTGCATAATATCAAGAACATCTTTTGGTTTTAAACTGCTTGTATAATATACCGAATAACCGTGAGTTAACATCGTAAAAAATCCAACTGTCATCTCGAATAAATGATTCATCGGTAATATTGAAAGTAAACGCATTTCCTTATTTTTAGGCATCATACTTTTTAAAATTTCACGCATACCGTACATCTGCGCAAGCATATTTTTATACGTTGTTTGAACACCCTTTGGTGCGCCTGTTGTACCTGAAGTATAAATTATAAATGCAGTATCATTAAGCGGTCTGCGGCGCCATTTTGCACTATAATTCGCAGGAATTGAATATACACTCGGAGTCTGAGCACTTTCATGCTCTGATGCTTCCATCAAAATTATATGCTTTATTGAAGGTATTTTAGATTTTAATTCTTGAGCTCTTTCGTAATTTTTACTTGATGTCATTAAAACAGTCGGCTCACAACTTGATAATATTGAAGTCAATTCATATATAGTAAGTTTATTATCTAAAGGGACAATAGTTAAACCCGCAAGAACAGAACCGAATACACATACACCATACTCAGGCAAAGACTCAGATAATATTGCCAACTTTTCACCTTTTGGGATTTGTAAATCATTTATCAGATATGCGCCCAAACGTGATGCCAACAAGCCTAAGCCTTTATATGTGAATTCGCTCCACCCCCACATTGTTTTCATACCAAGGGCAACACGTTTTTGGTTTTCTATGGTAGTTTTTTCCAATAAGGTAAATATATTTTCATATTTCATAACAACTCCCTCTATTACTCTATCATTATGTATTACAAGTATTTTACTCAAAAAAAATTATACATGCAAGAAAAAAAGAGCAGATGAATTCTGCTCTTTTACAATATTTTTTATTTAATGATGAAATATCATTGAATCAAAAAACTGATCCCACATCTGAGTTATCATACTCTTTTTAGATGTTGAGAATTTTTGTAAATTTTCTAACAAACTTTCAATAAATTTTGTTGCACCCTTATCTGAACCTTGAAATTCTTTTAATCCGACAATCTGATCACCGTTTATATGATAAACAGAAATTTTAGACGGTAAATCCGGATTTTGTAACAAAACTTGATCCATATTATCCAGTACATGAATAGATGAACCATCTTTTAACGGCAATTGAGCATGCAAAAGATTGTTTTCTTTAGCATACTTTGCCAAGTCGTAATCTAATTTAATCCCTTTAATTGGTAATATTGGCATGAAATTCTCCTTTTTGCTTATATATAAAATATTAACAAAAAAAAATTTGCGGGGTAAAAAATAAATACTGCACTAAACATAAAAATTGACCATAATTGAATTTAATGTTTTAATTAGATTATGAATTATATTTTCTATTTTTTAATAGTGATTTCAATAATAATAGGTGCAATTAACGGCAAACTCCAAGAAGTTACAAATGCTGTTATGGAAGGTGCGGAACTCTCTGTTAAAGTTGCGTTTTCTCTTATTGGAATAATGGCTTTTTGGCTTGGGATAATGAAAATTGCACAAAAATCCGGAATAATTGATTGGATTGCAAAAGTTTTAAAACCAATAACAAAAGTACTTTTTAACGAAATTCCACCGGAATCTGATGCAGTTGGCGATATAGCAATGAATTTCACCGCAAATGCTTTTGGGCTGTCAAATGCCGCAACTCCATTCGGCTTAAAAGCAATGGAAAAATTGCAAGAAGTAAATAAAGATAAAACTTCCGCGTCAAATTCAATGTGTTTGCTTTTAGGTATGAATACTGCAGGTTTTCAACTAATTCCTACGACTGTTCTTGCCGTTTTGGTCGGAATAGGGTACAAAAACCCAACGGAGATTATTGCACCTACACTTTTGGTAACTACAATAGCCTTTGTCAGTGCAATTATACTTTCAAAAATTTTCCAAAAATTTTGGAAGCCGCAAATAGAGGGGGTTAAAGATGAACAATCTGATTAATCTCATATCTCTTTGGGCTCTGCCTATAATACTTTTGGTTATATTAACAGTCGGAATATTTAAAAAAGTTCCAATCTATGAGGAATTTACCGAAGGTGCAAAAGACGGGTTTAAAATTGCCATAAAAATTATACCATACCTTGTTGCGATAATTGTTGGGATATCAATGTTAAGAGCAAGCGGAGCTATTGAAATGTGTTCAAATTTATTCTCCGGAGTTTTGACAAAATTCAACGTTCCGGCTGATACACTGCCTCTAATGATAGTTCGTTCTCTGTCAGGTTCAGCAGCTTTGGGAGTATTTTCTGATATAGCAAACAATCTTGGCCCTGACTCTTTTGCCACTAAACTTTCAGCAATAATGGTCGGCAGCAGCGAAACGACATTCTATGTTTTGGCTGTATATTTTGGAGCGGTAGGAATTAAAAAACTAAGATATGCAATACTTGTCGGGATTTTAGCTGATATTATAGGAATTATTGCAGCAATTTGGGTTGCGAATTTGATGTTTGCGTAAAATCTACCCAGCTTTGAGTGTAACTATCAGTTTCATTCTTTACAGCTTGCTTGATTAACACAGCATAATTTATATTTATGCAGTCAATTTTTTCAATTCTCTCTACTATATAACCTTTAGCTCCGCAATTATGACAAAAATGATTTGCAGGGACAACTTCTCCGTTTTTAATTGTAGCAATTTCTTTTAACCCGCAAGAGGCACAACGAACCAAATACCATTGATTTTCGATGAGTTCTCCACAATCAGGACAATAATAGAAGTCCGCATCTATTGGAACATGCTCATGTGAACATTTTTTTTCTATTCCGAATAATTTACTCCATCTCATACAAGCATTTGTAATGATATTTTTTTTAAAGTCAATTTTATATAAGTTTAGATGCATTATATGAACTTCTGACAAGCGGACCTATTTGGAAATTTTTAAAACCGATTTTTCTTGCCATTTGCTTTAATGTTTCATATTCTTCCAATTCATAATATTTTGCGACAGATAAATGTTCTTTTGACGGTTGAATATACTGACCGATTGTTAAAATATCGCATCCGACATTATGCAAATCACGTAAAGTTTCTTCAATCTGATTATAAGTCTCGCCAAGCCCAATCATCAAGCCTGATTTTGTCTGAATTGAGCTGTTATTTTTAACATATTCAAGCACTTTTAAAGAATTTTCATAATTACCTTGAGGTCTTGCAGTTTTAAAAAGTTCTTTTACCGTTTCGATATTATGATTAAATACATCCGGCTTTGCCTGTATAATAACATCCAAAGATTCTTTACGATTTTTAAAATCAGGGGTTAAAATTTCAATCTGAGTTTTAGGAGATAACTTTTTAATTTCATGAATACAATTTGCAAAATGCTCTGCACCGCCATCATCAAGATCATCACGAGTTACAGAAGTAATAACAGCATATTTTAGGTCTAAATCATACACCGCACGAGCTACATGCAAAGGTTCATCCATATCCAAAGGCTCAGGCCTGTGACAAGAAATGTTACAATATCTGCAATTGCGAGTACAATAATTGCCCATTATCAAAAAAGTAGCCGTTCTGTTTGAGTAACACTCATTTTTATTCGGACACCTTGCATTTTCACAAACAGTATTCAAACAATTTGTTTTGAGTATTTTTCTTACCTCTCTTGTCTTCTCTGTATCTATTATCGGCCTTTTTAAATATTGCGGTAATCTTGTTGGCAATTTTTTCTCCTTTTATGTTTTAATAAAATTATATAACAAATTTATTTTTGTTTTGTTTTATGATATAATATAATTATAAATAAAGTAGTAATATAAAATGAATATAGGAGTCATAGGATGAAAAAATCAGTTTTATTATTAGCAGTTCTAATTTTTGCAGGAACTACTTGTGCAATGGCTGGTGAGCCATTGATACTAGAACCGTTGAACTCAACAGTTTTGTCAAGTTCACCTGCTAACTACGATGCAACAACTGTATATGGTGAAGTAAAATCACCTATCGGCGGCGGTGTTTATGAAGCAACATATACACCTACAACACCTTATGAATACGGAGAAAACATGGTTCCTCAAAACGCAGCAGCAAAAGGTGAACCAATTCCTGTTAAAAGAGAACGCAGAATCAATATACGTACTAAACAAAGAAGCCAAGGAAATGAATATTGGAATCCGGGCGGAAAAGGTACTAAATCATTCTTCTAATCAAAAGTTTTTAGAAATGAAAGGCACTCTTTAAATAGAGTGCTTTTTATTTTGTTTTTTTCTGTTACAATAAATGTATATAATTTTAATGGAGATTGAGAGGAATGATACATTTTATCCACGAAAACGCGATGCTTGTTTCCGGCTTGATTCTTTTAATTGCATATATTTTTATTGCAAGCGAAAAAATTCAAAAATCAGTTGTCGCACTTACCGGAGCATCGATTGCTATGTTAATGGGACTATTACCATTTGAAGGGCATTATGACCTTGCGACATCAACATATATAAAAGGCTTATTTGAACATATTGATTTTCAAGTAATATTTCTACTTATTGGCATGATGATTATTGTACATATATCAAGCAGAAGCGGAGTTTTTAAATGGTTGGCACTGGAAATTTTGCATCTTACAAAGGGTCATCCCAAAACAGTTTTATTTTCACTAGCGGCATTTACCGCGATAGCTTCCGCATTTTTAGATAATGTAACAACAGTTGTTTTAATGATGCCTATCACATTTGTTATAGCCAAAGAATTTGAAACAGACCCTGTTCCTTTTTTGATAACAGAAGTATTAGCTTCTAATATCGGCGGTACGGCAACTCTTATCGGAGATCCCCCAAATATTATTATTGGAACAAAAGCAGGTTTGAGTTTTATGGATTTTGTAAGAGAACTTACTCCTATTGTTGCAATTATTTTTATTGTTTCAGTAAGTATATTAATTTTTATGTTCAGAAAAGGCTTGAAGGCAACACCTGAAAAAATGCAACACATTGCAACTATTGACAATTCACAAACAATTACAGACAAGAGTTTAATGATTCGTTCAGTTGCGACAATATTACTTGTAATTTTAGGTTTTGTAACCCACGATATAACACATATCCCTGCGTATGTATTTGCTGTCGCAGGCGCATCTTTCTTGTTATTGTTTGAAAAACCAAAAGAAATATATAGAGATGTGGAATGGTTAACTATATTTTTCTTTGTGGGTCTATTTATTATAATCGGAGCTTTTGAAGCCAACGGAGGTATAAAATTCCTTGCTGACGGGCTTATTAACCTAACGCACGGCAGCCTTGAAATGGCTTCAATGATTATATTGTGGGCTTCAGGGGTACTCTCTGGTATTATTGATAATATCCCTTATACCGCAACAATGGCCCCTTTAATCTCCGAGCTGATTAATCCGGCCAATCCAAATGCAATAACGGGTAATGTACATGCGCTATGGTGGTCATTATCCTTAGGAGCATGCCTTGGAGGAAATTTAACAATCATCGGCGCAGCCGCAAATGTTTTAGTAAGTGAAACCGCGGCATCTAAAGGATATAAAATATCATTTATCAGATTTATGAAATATGGAGCCTTTGTTACAATAATTTCACTTGTATTAAGCAGCGCTTATATTTATTTAAGATACTTAAATTAGTTTAAAATCATAAAAAGAAACAGACTTACGCAGTCTGTTTCTTTTTTATTTTTTTTGATATACTTATATAAATTAAGTAGGGGTATTAGGGAGAAATAAAATGACAGTATTAAAAATTGAACAATTGGAAAACAATAAAATATTACCGGAATATAAAACAGAAGGGGCCGCTGGAATGGATTTGTGTGCAGCGATAGAAGAACCTATAACTTTGCAGCCACTTGAAAGAACACTTATCCCAACAGGTTTGAAAATAGAGTTAGAACACGGATACGAAGCTCAAATAAGACCGCGTTCAGGAATGTCAATAAAACACGGAATAACTCTGATAAATTGCGTTGGAACAATAGATGAAGATTACAGAGGAGAAGTTTGCGTACCGGTTGTAAATATCTCTAATGAAGCTTATACAATTGAACCTCAAGAAAGAATAGCCCAAATGGTTATCGCAAAATATGAACAAGCTAAAATTGAAGTAGTAACAGAATTAACGACAACTGCACGTGGAGCAGGCGGTTTCGGATCCACCGGAAAATAATTTAGAAATCCATATCCATGAAATCGTCTTCTTTTTTGTAATTCTTTTTAGCTCTGGAATTACGTACTTTTTCGTTTTTCTTTTTCACTTTATTTGGAAGTTTGCGATAAGCATTGTCTAAAGAGACTTTTGTAATAACATCACCATTTTTTCTGTCATAAAATGTTAACCAAAAATTGCGATTTATATTATCAACAGAAAAAGATACATCTTCAATAAGTTTATCGCCCGGTTTAATTTGTTTAAACATAAGACGTGTATTTCCAAATATTGAAGGGCTGAATTTGACATTGTAGTCGTTGACCAAAGACATATCAAAACCCGAAAGTGTCTTGTCAGACATATTTGAAATCAAAACGGTCAAAGTAATTGTATTAGCTTCCCCAAAAGGATCTTTCTCATGTTTTATATTATTTATACTAACTGTCAATCCGTCATATAAAACTTCTTCTTGTCTTAGTGCTTCTTCTTTGTATACCGGCAAATCAACAGGAGAGCTTATTTTAACCTTGATTTCATCCCCCGGAGCTATCAAAACATTATTACCTTTTCGGATTAAAGATGCTCCAAGCCCTACAACACCCCCAACGGCTGCACCTCCAGCAAGTGTATACCCTTGAGATGCAATAGCTGCACCTAAGCCTAGCCAATTTAATGCAACAAGCCCGCCGACAGCTCCACCTGCAACAGTATACCCGACATCCTGAGCAACAATCTTTCCAACTTCCGCAACAGGATGCAATTTTGTACTCATACGACCCTCAATAGGAATTTCGCGGCCATCCGGAGTAACCAAATAATCAAAAGATAACTCTAATGTAGCAGAACGACCCAATCTTGCAGCTTCCGTTGTAGAGTCTAATCTACCGTGAGCAACAGTTCCTTTAGGGATAATTATGCCCTTATCACCATACACATCAGATGTTACTTCCGCAAAAAACTCATCCCCCTCCACAGAAAAAGATGAATCTAAAACCTGAGATACTGTCATACGTATTACATCTTTACGATCAAGAGTTTCAACTTTGCCCGTAAAAAGCTCGCTCTCCATCTGCTTATATTCATCATATTCCGTAACAATACCCTTTAACGGCTCTTGTGCGGATAATGGCAACATAAAACCGTTTAATAAAAATATTAAAATTAATATAAGACTATATAACTTTCTCATAACACAATTATATAACATTATTTATCTTGGGCAAATAATGTTAAAAACAATAATTATTTCTATACTTCTTTTTGTTCTTCTACTTCTTTGGCAATTTCTTCAATGAGGCTGTTTATTTGAGCAGGTTCAAAACAAGAACAAGAATTCCAAATCAAAGTAGGTTTAGGCTCTAACAACAAAGGACTAGGATAATCATTATGACATTGCCCTTTTAACATATTTGCCGTACCGTCAGCAACTGAAGTAAATTTTGAACAACAACTGCAAATTTTTAAAATCAAACCATAATCAGACATCTTTGATTTCAACTGCTGCAAAGCATCTATCATTCTCAAGTGAGAATCTGTTGTATATTTTTTATTTTTATAAATAAATCTGATTTTAGCAAGACCGGACTCTGTCGAAATAAACTCCAACTTACAAGTTCTATCGCCATGCTTTGTCTGAACAGCAGCATCTATTGACAATTTATCAACATCTTTATCTGTATTTGCTCCAAGTTTTCTGACTATATAACGCACCGGCGGCAAATTCCATATTATGTGACAAATTGAATACAACGGATGAAGCATCAGCATTACAATCTCTTTTGCCGTAAGTTTAGAATTCCATAAACTCAAACCTAAAACAACTAATAACACTATCGCAGAATATATAACCGTTTTACATCTGACAGCAAATGTAAAATTGTACGAATACCATATTAGAAGAAGATAACCCGCAAATACCATCCAAAAATTAGGATTTAACAAAGAACAAACTTGTTCAATAAATGCAAAATTTGTAGTTTTCAAATTTGTAAAATTATCTTTTAGCAATTCAAACTTCTTTGTTAATTTAGGATTTTTGAAAGTGCAATCCTGACCATAAATATATGATTGAATATTAGGATTGTACACACATTTATGGCCCATTTTTGTCAACACTAAACTGAATTCTAACTCAGAATTTATATCTTTGAAATCAAAATCTTCTAATTCATCCATTATATATTTTCGGATAATAAACAACCCTGAATCGACTGTTGTAGCAAGGCCGCACAGTGTTCTTGCCTGCTTTAGGAAATTAGCAATATATTTTTTATAAACAGCTTTTATTTTATCAACAATATCCAAATTAGCACGATCAATATTAACCTCGCCTGTTACAGCATCATTAGCCTCAATTGCGGCATTTGCAAGCGTAAGAAAATTTGATTCAATTCTGCGGGTTGCATCTATAAAAATATAAGCATCAATCGTATCATCTTTTTTTATTTCTTCAAGAAGCATTGATATAGATTGGCTCTTGCCAAGTGTCCCTACATCTTGAATATTTAATACATGAATATATTTGTCGTTCTCAAATAATAAATCAGAACCGTCATTACAATTATCCAAAATCGCATATACTTTAAAGCAGCCCAAAGGATAATCCTGCATCTTTAATTGAGATATTAATTTTTCCAACCCAACCTTATTGTTATGGCTATATATAATAACTCCAAAATTATGTTTTACATCGTCATGGATAGAATATTTTTTTTCTATCATAAACGGACTATCTTTGAAATTCCTTATAGCTAAAACGAATATATAACCTGTATAAATAATTAGGTATAAATACAAAAAATATAAAATAACGCTCATAACATATCCTCTTATTTTTTTATAATTTTAGCCAAAAAATTCAAAAATATCAAATATCAAGAATAATAGCACCTTGTCTGAATATTCTTAGTTCGTTATTCATAACCCCGACAACCGTTGACTCAAGGCCTTTTGCCTCACACCCGTAATCTTCTATAACCAAATCCGCAAGAGCTGACATATTTTCTAGTGCCTGAGAATAAGTTTTTGCCGATGGTTGATGAGATAAATTTGCGCTGGTTGTTGCGAGAACATGCCCGGGGATTATTTCACAAATTTCTCTAAATACTTCATTATCAGGCACTCTTATACCGACTGTTGCCATGCCTGAAGTTATATAATCTGGGGTTTTTTCACTCTTATCGGTAACCACCGTTAATGCCCCCGGGAAATATTTTTTTATTAAAATTTGTCCGACCTTTGGAATTGGAGCAACATAATCCAAAAGATTATAAACCTCATTAGACATTAAAATTAAAGGTTTTTGAGCTTCTCTTTTTTTTATCTCATAAATTTTTTCTACCGCTTTTTTATTGTTTGGCAGACATCCAAGCCCCCAAACAGTATCGGTAACATAAGTAATTACCCCGCCACCTTCTAATACTTTTATTATTTCTTCTCTATTCTTAATCATAAAAACATTTTATCATATAAATAAAGAGGCAACATAATGTTACCTCTTTGTTTATAAATAATATTTACCCCTAATCCATTATTTTTTCTAAGCCATAAACAAAGTCATTCTCTTTATAAACGTGTTTAACAGCAAGCAAAACACCGTTCATATAGCATTTTCTGTCCGGTGCATCATGCCTTAAAGTTAATATTTGACCTTCTGAACCAAAAATAACTTCTTCTGAAGCACTATACCCAGGCATTCTTACAGAATGGATTTGGATATCAGAATATGATGTTCCCCCTCTTGAACCTTTTATAGTTTCTGTTTCAGGGCAGTTATCTTTTTTAAACGTTTTTTTAGCTTCGGACATCAATAAAGCGGTTTTTATTGCAGTACCGGATGGAGCATCTTTCTTTTGGTTGTGGTGCAGTTCAATAATTTCAGCATTATCAAAATATTTTGCAGCCATTTGAGCAAATTTCATCAACAGCACAGCACCGGTTGAAAAGTTTGGAGCAATTAAACAACCGGTATTTTTAGATTTTGATAATTGTTTTAACTCATCAATTTGTTCATCAGATAAACCTGTCGTACCAATTACCATTTTTATTCCGTTATTTAAACAATATTTAGCATTTTCAAAAATTGATTTTGGCTGCGTAAAATCTATCAAAACATCTATTGAAACAGATTTTTTTGCTTCTTCAATAGTTTTAAATGTATCATCACCAATTAAATCAATACGAGCACAAAGCTCTGTTTCAGCACAAGACTCTACCGCATTACAAACAACTTTGCCCATTTTTCCGTTTGCACCGCAAACCGCAACTTTTATCATTTTTTACTCCTTTTAGAAATGCCGGAATTTATCATTCCGGCGCTATAAAAACTTTTTATTATTAGTACTCTCCGTCACTTTGCATCGGAGCCTCTTCATCATCTTTTAATGCGGATAAATCATCTTGACACACTGAATCAAAATCATTCGGCATTAAATCAGATTCAGGCCAGCTTGTATCATTATCATAGCGAGCAGATGCCAAGTTCTCAACAGCAGATAAATCGGAATTTGCAAGATTGGTTTCTGATAATACACATCCTGCCATATCACATCCTGCGAAATTACAATATGTCATATTTGCATAGCTGCAATCTGCACTTGTCAACAAACTATCCGTAAAATCACATTCAGTAACCGTTGCTCTTGTAAAATCAACTGACGTTAAATCAGCGTCAGTAAAATTAACCAAAGATAAATCACAATCAGCAAAAGAACTTGAATTCAAATCTACACCTGCAAAATCGATTTCTCTCAATGTCATATTGGAAAAATCTACTTCGCTAAGATCTACATCTTCTCTGTCTTGTTTCCATTCATTAAACTTCTCCGGGGTACGATCTATTAAAGATAGTAATTCATCTTTTGTATAATCTAACATGTATATCTCCTATCACTTGTTTTATACTGAACTCATATGATTTTATAATAAAACATCTTTTTTATATATAGTCAAGAGTTTTTATAAAATTTTATACAATCTTATATTTTAAAGCTTTTAATGCAGCTTGTAATCTGTCATCAACTTCAAGTTTTTGCAAGATATTTGCTACATGAGCTTTTGTTGTATTGACACTAATTACAAGATGCTGTGCAATTTCCATATTGCTGTACCCTTCTGTCATAAGTTTTAAAATTTGAGCTTCTCGAGTGGTCAAATCATAATTCTTATAATTAGTTTCAGAATCATCATTAATATTTGCATTAGAAGTCGCTTGAAGAACAATATTTGCAATACTAGGATCAAACCAAGCTGCACCTTCTGAAACAGACTGTACAACTTGCGCAAGTCTTTGCAAGTTTATTTCTTTGGAACAATAAGCATTTGCACCAGCTTTCAAGCAGTTCAAAACTTCTTTTTCCTCATTATGAGAAGTCAATATTATAACTTTTACATCCGGATTTATTGCTTTTATTTCTTGAGTAGCATCTATACCGTTCATATTTGGCAAGCCCAAATCCATAACTACAATATCAATTTCATTATTGCGAAAAATATCAATAGCTTCTTCCGCCGTCGATGCTTCGTATATTTTTTCAACATAATCAACATCTTCGAAAGCCGTTTTTAATCCAAATCTCGTTAATTCGTGATCTTCAACAATCAATAATTTCTTCTTCATATATTTAATTCCTCTTTTGCTAAATTGTTTTCCGGATCAAGGTTGATGCTTTGTTCAAAGCTCTTCTTTGCTTCAGCTGTTAAACCTTTGTTTTTCAAAACTAAACCATTATAATAATAGTACCTTGAATCATTATCATCTATGTATTTTGCCACTCCAAGAAATGATGCGGCATTTTCATAATCATTTTTATTTATAGAAATTCTGGCCAAATCAATCCAAGCATCCTTAAAATTTGGATTTATCGCAATTGCTTTCTTTAAATATGCTATCTCTCGATCTTTTTCAAGTAAAGCCATTTGATAATATGCTTCAAACGTTCGAGATGAAATCTTTAAAATTTTTGAATATATCTCCTTTGCTTTAGCAATATTATTTAATTTTTGATAAGTCTTGGCTAATTTTACTTGCGCAGAATACGTATCGTCGTTAGAAGATGCCTTTTTGTAATATTTTTGAGCGTCCGAATATTTCTGGTTTCTAAATGCATAATCTCCCATAATTATTAACGATTTTGTATTATTCCCGTCAATATCTAATGCTTTTTGCGCATAATCTTGAGCCTTTTCAAATTCTTTCAATTCATAATATACCATTGCAGTCAAGGCGAAAACTTCTTTATTAATATTTTTTTTGCCGGAAATTGCCGTCTGAAGCGTAGTTATAGCTTTATTTAATTCGTTTTTATCATAGTAATAATATGCCAAATGATATTTTTTCCAATACTCGTTTTTGGTAGTTTTATACAAAACATACTGCTTTGAAGAATGAAGTTCTTTGTCAAAAACGACGGTTGATATATCTTTTTTGTCCAAATCATCAATTATAGCAATTGCTTCTTTAGGATTATCAGACTGAGAAAGAATTTCACCTTTTAAACGTTTATAATTTAAATTCTTCGGATTTTTAGAAATTGCAGCATTTATATATTTTTTTGCCTGCTTTATATCACCGTTTTTCATACTGCCAAAAGCAACAAGATAATTTGCATAATCAGATTCTAAAAGCAGGGTTGAATGTTTCATAAGCTCGGATGTAGCTTCTCTGCTCTGGTCATTATACATAATATTTGAATAAACCTCGGCAAGGTAAAATTGATCTTTTTGAGTCAAATTTCCTGCAGGAAAATAAAACCTTTTGACATCATTTTCCAATAATGAAGCCAATTCATCATCTTGAATTTTAGACATTGCAAGCTCTGCCAAATTAAAAAATCCGATAGATGCCATTTCCTGTGTAAAACGCATATACACATAATCATTCGGTGTAATACTGTCAATCAATACCCTAAAATCACTGTATGAAGAACGAATATTACTATTTATAAACTTATCCATTGCAATTTTGTATTGATTTTTTATTGCATTTTTTGTCAAAGTAGCCCGTTTTAATTCAAAAACCGGTATCTCAACTTCCTGTTGATACGTTCCGGTAGTGTTATCAAGAGGGTTTACCGGATTAATACCTTTTATATCGAAAGCGCACACCGGAGAAGAAAATACTATCAGTGAGGATATTAATAATACTCGTTTCACTATTTATCCTCCTGAGAATTATTCAAATAATAATAATTAAACAAATCTAACACTTTTTGTTCTTCTTCTGATATATTTTCAGACAATACGAAATTATGTATTGCTCTTAAATCATAACGTCTTAAGATTTCTTCGTCCTTTGCCAAAATTTTGGCATTATTCTCGGATAAAAAGACCCTTACAATTTTATTTGATGAAATAGACATAAACACATCTACGATATGTTTGTCAAAATGACTTCCTGAACCTTCGGTAATAATATTTAAAACATTTTTTATAGGCATTTTATCACGATAGTGCCTTTTAGAAGTTATAGCATCAAATACATCAGCAACCGCAAGTATTCTCCCGCCAAGAGTTATTTCTTCACCTTTTAAATGACGATAATAACCGCTGCCGTCCCATTTTTCATGGTGCGATGATGCCATCTCCGTAATTATACGAAAATCGGGTGACATATATATCTTATTCAAAATATTATGAGTTATTCTGACATGCTCTTGAATATGTTTATACTCTTCATCTGTAAGTTTGCCTTCTTTTTGTAATACGGAGTCTCGAATACCTATTTTGCCTATGTCATGCAAAGTGGCAGCTTTTTCTAACAGCGCTTTGTCATTCACATCCATTCCTAATTCATCAGCAATCAAACCGGAATACATACGAACCCTTAATGAATGGCCCGCGGTAATTCTATCCCTTGCATCAATAGAAGTGGCCAATGTATCAATAAAGCTGTCAAATAAAAGTTTCTGTTCATGATACATTTGCAATTGCCTGTCAAATAGTTGAGCATTTTCCAACGCAATACTTGCACTTCCGCCGATTGCAATTAGTAAATCCTCATCATTCTTTGTAAAGACTCCGTCAATCTTGTTCAAAACCTGAAAAGCACCGATAATTTCTCGGTTATTATTCATTATTGGCATACACAAAATAGTTTTTGTTCTGTATCCGGTTTTTGTGTCAACTTCAGGATTAAATCTTGAGTCAGAATAAGCATCAGTGATATTTACGGTCTCTCCGCTCTGGACAACATATCCGGCAAGCCCCTTGTCAGCAGGGAAACGAATTTCTTGGTTTTCGCCTACACCCAATGCTACTTTGGACCATAGTTCGTTACTAACTTTATCCCATAAAAATACTGTACAACGGTCAGCCTGCATAGCATTCTTGGTTTCTTCCGCTATAACTTTCAACAATTCATCTATATCTGTCAATGCCGTAATAGAACGACTGATTTTCACAAGAGAAACTAAAGGATCTGTCTGAGTCGGCAAAGAATAATCCATACCATTTTGAAGCTGTTTTATGCGAGTATTTATAACTTCACTTAAACCGTATTTATCCTCAATAGAAGACAATTTTAGAGCATTATTATAATGAATAAGAGCAATATCCTTAATATCTTGAGCAAAATTAATATTTCCCTTTACAAGCTCATTTACAAGTTTTGCAGTAGTGTCTTCCGAACGTTCTGCCATAAATGTAGCATCTTCTAAAAGGGATAAAGAATCTTCTAAATTCTCCTTTTCTTGAGAAAAGCTTAAAAAAGCCATAAGACTAAGAGATGCAGATATCCCCTCAGTATTATTTTGCATCCGATATGCTTTATATGCATTGCACACAACATCATTCGCACTTGAATAATCTTTTTCTTTAATATAACCAAGTCCGTTTTGAATTAAATTGTTTGCTTCTTCTATTGTAATATTGCTCTCTGACATATAATCCTTTTTAAATATTGTACAATATTTTCCAAAATATTACAAAAAATATTAACATTTATACCCTAAATAATGTAATTGTATGAGGGAAAAAACAATCTGTAATGGTATATTATACTTGACGTAATATGATAGGAGAAGTATACAATGGCTGATACAAAAGAAGTAATCAATTGCCCCGCTTGCGGAAAACCGATGAAAAAAGTATTCATTCCTTCTGAAAAAATTAACATTGATATTTGTACGGAAGGTTGCGGAGGAATATTCTTTGATAACAGAGAATTTGATAAATTTAATGAACAAAATGAAGATATTTCCGTAATTATTGAAGAATTACAAAACAAAACTTTCGAATCAGTTAATACAGAAGCAACAAGAAATTGTCCTGTATGCGGAATGAAAATGGTTCAAAATAAAACAAGCATAAACGGAGAAATTTTAATTGACGATTGCTATGGCTGCGGCGGTAAATTTCTTGACTATGCAGAATTGGAAAAAATAAGAGCAGAATTCGCAACAGACAATGACAGATCCAGAGCTACAATGGCATATTTAAACCAAAGAGTAGGCAAAGAACTTTCTTTATTAGATGCAAAACATCAAAATATTGCCAGACATCAAAGTATGGGGCAAAAATTATTCTTCACCCTTATGGGGGTTAAATAAACTGCCATTAATTTTTGATAATTCTTTATAATAGCCCGAATTCATTAAATCAAAAAATCTTTTATATGAGTTCGGGGCTATTTTTTGTACAGTTTCTTCATCTATGTATAAACCTTCCACAAATCTTGCAAAAAGTTCTGTAGGTTTTGAATAATACTTCTCTAATCTATTTATTCTTGCACTTATTTTTGATTGACGTTTTTGGCATGATTTCAGCCTAATGTATGCCGCAAACTCTTCCGGCATATCACAAAAATCTTTTTCAATATTATCAATAGAATATATTTCCGTTTTGGCACCAAATCCCCGAGTTATCAGTTTTACTCTATCATGTTTTAATAAATATCGCGCATTGGAACCTTTTATATATTTGTCAAATTCTTTAAATTTTTTAGAACGCATAAATTTCGGATAATGTTTTTTTATAATGTTTTCATACTCTTGAATTTGATTTTTAATAAGTTTTTTATGTGCATTTAATTTTTCGAATTTAGAATTTTTATCTACAAATTTTGTAACTTCTATAAGTTCTTCTTCATAAAAATGTTTGTTATCATCATCAAATATTACTTCTAATGAACCGCCATTTTTTTCCATCAAAGGTTCTATTTGAGAATGAATATAATGTGCGAACTCATGAACCAGGGTCGGAACAAACCTCTCCTCAGAGATATTTTTTGAAATATCTATCCTGTTTTTTAGATAAAACCCCTGATGCCCGCGAGCTTTTGTTGAGGTATGGACTTCAAGTCCGATACTGCGCAAAAACTTTATTAAATCTTTTGATTTTTCATCCATACCATCTATTTTATTACAAAAAATAAAACGACTGCCAAAAAATAATTTATTGACAATCGCCTTATTATTAAAACATTTTAGTTATAGACTATTTACACCTGTTCAAATTGGTCTTTGCCAACACCGCAAAGAGGGCAAGTCCAATCTGCCGGCAAATCTTCAAATGCAATTCCGTCATTTTCTGCAGGATCGTATTCATAAGCACATACGCTGCATACCCATTTTTCCATAATAAATTCCCTTTCTATTTTTTTACTCTGCCAATCAAAATTGGCATAAAAGAATTATACCAACTTATTCATAATAAGTAAATAATCCTACTGTATCTTTAAATTATATTACGCATTGGCTTTTAATTTGGCTTCAACATCCTTTTTGACTTGGTATTCGGAATTATCTCCTGTTTTTCTCATCAAAAGCATTATCGCCGGAGCAACTACTCCTAAAGCACCAATGCAGGCTCCCATATTTTTCAACACAGAACCTCTTTTTAGCTTTCTAACAGACTTCATAAATACATCAATATCCTCATTTGAAGTTTCATATTGATTTAATAATTTTTCGAGTTTTTTACAAACCCCTCTGAGTCCGCCAAAATCATCCGCATTTGTATTTCCTAAATTCAAATATGCTCTTGTATCAACCTTATCAGAATTCTTTAATAAAGAAATAATATCCGATTTTTTTGCCATCTCTACGACTAAGTTATCCTTTTGAGATACAGCGTATTTGTATAAATCTAAATCTGATTTATCCGCATTTTTAAATGCTTCTATATGTTTTTTCAAAGAACCGTCAAAGATAGAATCTCTTAGTTTTTGGCTTTCTATAACTCTTGCATCAAGATCAATAGACTTGTTATGTTTTTTTTCTGCATGTTTTTCAAGCGCATTGGATATCAATGAGCCTGCCCAGTACATAAACAACCAGAAACTGCCTTCTTTTATTACATATCCCATAAAATCTTGAGGGTTTCTTGAATGTGCAAATCTTTCACCTGTAATAACACCATCTACAATCATTAAGTTTTTAACCGGATCGAACATAAAATTCTGCAATCCGCCGGTAAAGGACGGTTGTTTTGCCTTGTGTATATTCGAAAACGCAGAAGAAAACGGTATATTTTTGTCATAATACTGGTTATTTTGTTTTGCTAAAAAGTCTTTTTTAATTTGATTTTCGGTGTATTTGTGTCTGAATTTTGTAAGTGCAAAATATGAAATCATAGTAAGTAATGTAGATAAACCAAATTTTGCTAAAGTTAAACCTTTAAATAATTTTTGTTGTTTTACCGCTTTTCCTATTGAATTTTCGATTTCTTTGGTAGGTGCAAAATCCTGTGCAGCTTGCAAAATATTTTTATCCTTTAAAATTCTTACATCAATTTTAGGATCTAATTTTGCAGCTTTGAACATTGTCTTGTCTAAAAGATACTTATAAGTTGGGATACCGCCAAGCCAAATAGCCTGAGTCCCAAATTCATCAATAAATCTGTCTTTTCCTTCTACACTGTCGCCTGCAATATAAGAAGCAGTAGTTAAACCGCAGCTGTTTGCGACATCTTTTATCCCTAGCGGGATAAGTGAACTGTTATTTCCTAATACGGAGTAAATTGTACTTGCGTTAATACCTGAAATCATTGTTATCTTCCTTCAATTACGTACCAAACTATAGTCCCCATGCCAAATTCATGAGTTTCACTGCCTTTGCTTTCGCATTTGTAATTGAATATCGTCGAATATTTTTACTATACATATCTTACCTTACCTATTCCTTAAATTTCGTAAAAAAAATAATTGCCCTTTTTTTATATAATTTTTACTATTTGTAACAAAAACGGAGTCTTTTTTTGTTTAAGGCTCCGTTTTTAAATTTATTTTCAACACGATTCAACGCTTTTGTTTAATTTAAAACAAGCCTCCATAAAAATATCGTTTGTTACGTCGAATCTGTCTTTTCATTACTTTTTCCTCTGTTAACAATAAAATACTAACATAAACATTTAATTATCGCAATAAATCAAAATTATTACAATTTAAAATCCGGGATTTTTTTGCGGCAAATATATACCGCCAAAATTACAAAATATACTATGCAATAACAAGGAATAACAGAAACATAGAAATTATGTAATAAAAGTTTTATAACATCACTTTCACAACCGACAAAAAAGCGTTTGTACTCAGCAACAACAACAGTTAATATTGCAATTACAAACCAAACTGTCGGTTTTGTAATCTGGGTAAAAAATTTATCTAAAGATTTGCTCCAATGTTTTTTCATAGCAACAATCGTATATGCAATAGTGAATGTAAAGAAAAATATCAGCAATATGAACAAAATCAAAGCAGAGACAGCATCCACAGCATCAGAATATTGTGATAAATTTGGAAAATACTTTTCTATTTTAAAATCTATACACAATCTGAACCAAAATACAGGCAGCAATGAAACAAAAACTAATGGTAGAACATATTTTGCTACCGCATCCGATTTCTTTTTCTTAACATTCGTATTACTACTATTACTCATATGTAAATACTAACATAAATAAGAGATATTGTAAATTTTTGTTAGCGAGAACAGGATTTTCCGGCTTACAAAATTTATGCCGCAGGCTTATCGACCAATTTTGGCTGACGACAAAATTTGTGATTCGAAGATGCGAGGGGTAATTTTTTTGCATTAAAAAAGAGCCTTACGGCT
>CADCKD010000010.1 GCA_902801985.1 uncultured bacterium
CAAAATAAAAGACAAAAGTGTAATTGCTGACCAAATTGTAAAAAAAATGGATGCATTTCAGTATTATCTGGTAAAAAGTATTGAAAACTCTCAACCAAGAATTTTTTACGGGATAAAGTCACCTCATGGAATAAAGAGTTATATGGATTCCAGACACGAATATTATACCTTGGAAATTGCTAATTCTCTGGACAAAGCTATATCAAATAAAAAATATATAAATCATTTAACAAAGGTTTCTAAACACGACGGTGAAACAAATTATTATATGCCTTACGTTATGGAACCGGGTCATATGATTGTAAAAGATTACGATATAATAAATTTGTATAGTGATATTGTTTCTTACAACGATGAAATGTTGAAGTATATGCGTATAGTGTCCCTATCACTAAGTTTCAGTGCCAAGATAAAACACAATGGCAAAATTCATGAGATTGAGATGATACCTGAACTTCGTTCTACCGGACCTTTGACAATAGAATATCGCTTATATGCTCCTAATGTATTTTACAAGGATAATTCTAAAAATTACATAAAAAATTGGTACGCATTTAAAGACGAAGAGCAGTATGTAAAATGGCTTTTATATTGTTATGCAGACATTTTAAAAGTCATTTATCCTGATGATGCTTTTGAATACAATCCTATAAAGATTTTCAAAAGAACATTACAATTAACTGATATGGTTGCTCCTGTTTTAGGGGATGCTCAGACACAAGAAATTTATAATTACATATATGAAAATCTGCAAAATAGAGATATTCAGTTACTAAACGAATATCTCAATATTTCAGACATTCTAGCGCATACATTCAAGGCCGGTAAAATGTTCTCAAGTTTCAAGACCGATAAAAAAATTGTTCCAATGGCGCAAATTTTAGATTCGGTTGTAAAAGAAATGAAGCAAAGAGGGAATATTAGACCTGAAGATATGAAAATACTGGAGGACTACGTAACTGTTGATATCAAGAGCCAATTATCTGCTGTATCGCATGAAGTGGTTGCCAAAAAACAAAAAGAAGAACTAGATGATAAATTCAAAAATGTAATAACTCCACTGATTAGCAAGATAGCGCTTTATACTGTAACGGATGCTGATAAAATGCATTCTATTATAGATAAATTAAAGAATATATATATTCATGCGGGTTTCCATTATGTCTCTTTGTCTGTTGCAAATTCAAATACCTTTTACGTTGAAAAGGATGAATTTACAAGCAATATAAAAGATTTCAAAGATTTTGCGATAAAAAATAATTTGGCTGAAGATATGAATTTTAAAGTTTTACCAAAAGACCAAATCCCAAGAAATTTATTAAAATATCGTGTTTGGGTTAGATATAATCCGACCAAGGAACAGGAAGCTTACTTTAATCAAATAAAACAAACTCTTTTAGAAAATCGAAATGAATTCAAATTAAATCAAAAAAGATTTTTCGTAAAATAACGTTTTATTTAAGTATTTGTTTTTTATAAATCACGCAAGCCAAATATAATAAAACGATATATAAGAATATTTTGTCTAAAATGAGAATTTCTACAGCGTTTGAAGGCATTGAAATTGCCTTGAAGATGAAATGTACAATTCCATATACAATTAAACCCAATATAATAATTATTACAGTAGATTTTAATATTTTAAAAAAGTTTATGTATTCAAAGTTTTTAAATTTTATGCAAGAGTTTATTGCAACCAGAAGAAATTCTGTAATTAAAATTGCAGATCCTGCGCCGATATATGCATATTTATTTATTAATACAATATTCAAGATAATTGCCAATATTGTTGTAAGAATTGCAATTATCATTTCAATATAAGTTTTATTTTTAAGGTGATATTTGGATGTTAAAAGTTTTAAGAATTCATGAATATATGCTGCAGTTGCAAGCAGCGGAAGTATAATTGCTCCAAGGTGATACTCAGGAGGGAAGAGTAATTTTGTAATATCCTTGTAAAAATAGCAGAAAGTTAATACTAATGGGAATATGCAAAAAATGAAAAGTTGTATAATGTTTGTCCAGTATACATTTATTGGGAGTTTATGCTCATATTTACTTACAAGTTCAGGGAAGCTTGCAAATGCAAATACAGAACCGATCGGTTGTATAAAGTTATATGCAAATAGTGAAAAAATCCCGATAATCGCTGTATATGTATATAATGAAGCATTTTGAAAATATAATTTTGAAAAATGAAATACCAACCAATAACAAATATTTGTCAATATTAGTGGAGATGCATATTTTATAGTTTCTTTCAACATCGGAGAGTTTATTTCTGTTTTAAATTTTATTTTAAAATTAGTTTGTTTGATTACAAATAAATCTACTGCAATTACTGCTATATTCATCGCCAAAAGCAACGATCCTGCATTTGGCACGCTCTTTGCAAGGATTAAAAATATTCCGATAAATGAGGTTTGATATAATAATAAACTAATTGTATACAACAGCGGTTTATTGATAACTCGCAAATATTGATATAACAATTGTCTTAAACCGCATGGGACAACCAAACTTATGGTTAAAATAAAGGTAATTGTATCAAATCCCAAATGTGTTTGTATTGTATTTTTTAAAATGCAGTATATAAAAATTACTATTGCGTATGCAATTGATGTTATCCATAAAAGATTAGAATAAAAATCTTCAATTTTATTTTTTATGGTGTATTTTTCGTGAAATCTTAAAATAGATTTTGTTATCCAGTCAGAAGATGCAGTACATATTATATTTAGCACTTGTATTGCAATAAAATATATACTCATTTCCTTTATGGAAAGTATATTCGCAAATAATGGTACAATGATTAGTGTGTAAATCATGACCAATATTTTTGATGGAATATAGCTTATTGTTTGCTTGAATATATCAAAGTAATTTTGTTTGCTTACATTTTCCATAGTAATAATTATATCATGTAAAATATTTTATTTTTAGTTATTATAATAAAGAAGATTATTTATAGTTTGGGATGTAGTGATGAATATAGATTTAAAAGAATTTTATTCGAAAATGGCATCAGGTGAACTGGTAGAAGGTGAAATGTTAGAATATTTCCATAAATTAAGTCAGGAAGCCATAAAAATTACTATGGAAATTAATAATAAATATCATACAGAAAAAGAAATTGTAAAATTGTTTTCAAAGTTGACGGCAAAGGAAATAGATTCATCTTTTCGTTTGTTCCCGCCTTTTTACACAGATTGCGGTAAAAATATAACTGTTGGCAAAAATGTTTTTATAAATGCATGCTGTAAATTCCAAGATCAAGGCGGAATAGTTATTGGTGATGGTGTTTTAATCGGTCATAATGTTACATTGGCAACTTTAAATCATGATCAAAGGCCTGAATTTAGGCAAAATATTTATCCAAAACCAATAAAAATAGGTAATAATGTCTGGGTCGGATCGAATGCTACCATTCTTGGAGGGGTAAGTATAGGCGATGGAGCAATCGTGGGAGCTAATGCTTTAGTAAATAAAGATGTTCCTCCAAATACAATTGTTGCAGGTATTCCTGCAAAAGTAATCAGAAAAATCACAGAAAAATAATTGTTTCAAAACTTTTGTCTATTCTGCTCTTGATAGTGCAGCATCTAAGGATACAAAATCTCTGCCGTAAAGATCCGAAAATCCCCAATGAATCATTTTAACTCCGGGTCTTAATGGATTTGAGTATTTCGCATGCCCATTATCTACAATAAGAATTCTTCCGGTTTGGGCATCTTTCATAAAGTTTTCATTGAAACAGTCTGTTATGTATACCCCCAGTTTTGCCAAAGGTTTTAGCTCTTTTTTGAGTGCGGTATCTTCAAAAATAACCCCATAATCATCCATTCTATTTGCCGGTTTTAGGTGTTCTCCTTTTATGAACGGATATACAACCGCATTCGAACCGTAATCGTAGAACTTCATATCAGGAACATTTTTGCAGCCGTTGCTTTTAAGGTAATAATCAACAACAGCGTTTAAAAACGGCGAATCAGATCTCATCGCAGAATTTTCTTTGTTTACAACGTTTTGGCAAGTTTTAGCTAAATCGTTAAACATTTCCATGGTAACAAAATATCTGTTTTTTGCCCCTTCAGGGTCGAGCGCAAAAAGCATCTTTGTTGAATATGGACGTAAAATTGGTGAATATTTGTAATTTTTACCGTTTACTTCAATTGTTGTGGGCTTCATATGCCTTAAAAAAGGTATTTCTTTTTCCAAAGCGGCTTTTTCTTCCGGTGTTTTCGCTTTTAAGTATGCGGAAATTTTCGCTTTTATAAAGTCTTTTGCAAATCTTGCAGGATTTATAGCAATTTTCTTAGCTTCCGGATATTTTGCACAAAAAGCTTCACTATCTTCCATAAAGTCGCGAAATGCAATAAATTCTTTTACAAGTTGAGATTCTCTAACTTTTTGAGTTAAGGCTCTAAAATCTTCAATTGTTCCGATTTCTGAAGGGATTTTCCCTATTACAAAATCTGTTGAACCTGTTGTTTTAAGACTTTTTTGTTTCAATGTTTCAATCATCAGGTTTGGTGAAATTTTTACCATATCGTCAACTGTTACATTGTTATTTTCAAAAATTTCTTTTTTAAAGTATCTTTCATAAGCTCTTTGATAGCCGTATTTGTGATAATACCACTCTTTAAATGCATCTTTACCGCCGATTTTTTTAAGCAATACAGATGTGATTTTATCTGCTTTTTTAGGATCTTTTGTTATTTCTTCGATAAAATTTTTAGAAAAATCTTCATTTTTTGTTATGCCAAATAGGAATTCAGAAATTTGTTTTGGCTTAGCTTCTGTATCTTTAACAAATGCGAAATAGCTTTTCCCGCTTTTTACAAATTGCTTGTATAGGGAAGTTTTTTCAAGGTCTTTTACTACTCTTATCCCGCCAAGAAAGCTCGGATGAATTTGATAATTCCTCAATTCTGTAATGTTGTAATTCGGAG
Source organism: uncultured bacterium (assembly GCA_902801985.1). Taxonomy (GTDB): domain Bacteria; phylum Cyanobacteriota; class Vampirovibrionia; order Gastranaerophilales; family Gastranaerophilaceae; genus Zag111. The sequence goes on from CADCKD010000010.1 coordinate 4,953, forward strand.
CCTGAACATTCTTTCTAAAAGGAACAATTATACCGTAGTTTTGGGAATAAGAATTTGAGTATTTATATTCCTGAATTCTGTTTATTTGCATTATTTTCTCCTATACTTCTTTCATTTTAAATAAAGAATCATACATAACACTTGGTGTTTTGGCACCTTTTAGCGCATCAAGGAAACTTGGTGCAACCCTATTGATTGCTGCATCAGCGGCATTATCAAGGAATAAACTTCCGTCTGCAATAGCACTTTCCATACCAGGAAGAACTGAAATGAACGGTACAGGATTATTTGTATGACCTCCATGAGTCAAATCTTCAATATTGCCGTGGTCTGCGGTTATGATTGTTGCAATATCTTCTTCTCTTGCTTTAGTTATAATTTGTCTGAGAACCCTTGTATCCAAAAGTTCAAGCATGTCTCTTGCTTTTTCATAATTTGCTTCGTGCCCTATCATATCAGGATTTGCAAAGTTAACTATCATTCCTTTAGATTTAGCTCTTTTTATCCAGTTTAGAACTGTATCTTTTAATATTCCGGCTTCCATTTTTGGAGTTAGTTTTTCATGGTCTGAAGCCGGGAAGAAATAACTGGTATCAGAAAATCTTATGTGTTTTTTACCGTCAAAGAAGAATGTTACGTGTGCTTGTTTTTCTGTTTCTGCTGCAACCCATGGATAGAATTTTTGGTCATTTAATGTTTGAGTCAAAGTATTTGAATGCACTTTAACCGGAAAAGCAACAGGAAGATGATATGATGGATCATATTCTGTCATACAAACAAAATTTATATCCTCAAGCCTTTTTTGCCCTTCTAAAAACGGAGCTGTACATTCTTCTTGAGTAATAGCATCAGTCAACTGTCTTGTTCTGTCATTTCTGTAATTCGTGAATATTACACTGTCTCCGTTTTTAATCGGTTCAAAGCCTTCTAATTTTACCGGTGGCATATCTTTCTCAAGATATTTACCGGATTCTTTTGTGAAAGTATGCAATTTACGGTATATTTCTTCAAAAGTTTTTGCTTCGTGTTCGGCTTTGCCGTTTACCAAAAGATCATAAGCAACACCTGTTTTTGACCAGTCTCTTGCTCTATCCATTGGATACTTCATACCGATAAATGATGCTACCTGATCGTAACCATATTCTTTTAATATTGCATTTGTCTTGTTAATATAATCAATTGCTGTACCTTCTTTTACATCACGCCCATCTAAAAATGCGTGGACTTTAAGTTTTTCAATTCCTCTTGCTCCTGCCATTTTGATTAGCTCGAAAAGATGAGCAGTAGAACTGTGAACATACCCATCACTAAGTAACGTCATCAAATGAAGTGTACTTTTGTTATCTTGTACGTGCTGCATTGCGTCTATAAAAGGTTTTACTCCCCTAAAACTTCTGTCTTTAATAGCTTCATCAATAATCATCAAATCTTGAGGTATCATTCTGCCGGCACCAAGATTGTTGTGTCCTACTTCTGAGCTTCCTGCAAGTTTTGGAGGCAGACCTACATATGTTCCTGAGGCTTCAATTGGTCTGAACAATGTGTCTCCGGAAGAATTTGATGTTAATGATTTAAAAAACGGCATATATGCTTCACTAAACGGGTTTTTTCTTCCGCCTTCCTTTAAACCAAAGCCATCTAAAATCATTAATAAAACTTTATCATAACGTCTGGGTAGTGCCCCGAATGTTATATTTCCGGCAGAAGACTGAGAGTTGTGTTTTACAGAATTCTTACGGCTGTTTTGATTTCTGTTTAACGATCTTGATGAATATGCGTTTGATGCGTTGATGCTGTTTATTCTCACTATTTATCCCTCCAAAACGACTGATTAAAACTGGTATGTAATCTTATGGTAAATACTTTTGTATATCCTTTACTATATCGTAAACAACATTTTAATAAAACTAATTTACAAAATTTTTTTTATAAAAGTTTACATAAAATATCGGTTTGAATTCTTTTTATATTAACAATTTGACGGATTTTGAAAAAAATGTACAATAGAATAGATGGAAGTCACTTTTGATAAATATTCTTTATTCATTGATGGGAAGCGAGTTTTTATAAAAAGCGGAGCTTTTCATTATTTCCGTACTCCAGGGGAGAAAATGGCTCGCGATCGTTTTTTGAAAATGAAAGCGGGAGGATATAATACTGTAGATTTGTATTTTAATTGGAATTATCATAGTGCTAAACCGGGAGTATATGATTTTAGCGGTGTAAAGGATGTCAGAAAAGTTTTAAAAGCGGCGAAAGACGCCGGGTTATATGTAATTGCTCGCCCCGGACCATTTATTAATGCTGAAGTTAATGCCGGCGGGCTTCCTTTTTGGCTTTTGAGAATGGAAGATGTTACCCCTCGTAATCGAATTGGTACGGAATACAAGTATTCTCCAAAATATATGGAATATATAGCAGAGTGGTACAATCAGATTATTCCTATAATAAACGAATTTGATAATGTAATTCTTTTTCAGATAGAAAATGAGTACGCCACAGATACTATGGAAGAAGATTATATGCGTGAATTGTATAAAATGGCGCGAGAACGCGGAATAAGATGTCCTATTTTTCACAATGATGCATATTTTGCAGGGCTATGGGCTGATTGTTTGGATATTTATGCTCTTGATTTGTATCCTTATATAAATCCTAACCAAAATTGGAAACAGGATAGTTTTTGTTTTGATACTCTGGATAATGTGGAAGAAATCTTTAGGGGGGCAAAAGAAAATTCTCCTCCCTTTATTGCAGAGATGCAATCGGGATGGTTTGATAAGTGGGACGGCTCAGGGTATAAGCATATTAGAGAGGCTCTAGGAGATGAGCACATAAATATAATGACAAAAACCGCTCTTTCTCAAGGGGTTACGTTATTCAATCATTATATGGCAGCAGGAGGCACAAATTGGGATGATTTAGCTTGTGATGAGGTTTATACCAGTTATGAATTCTGTGCACCGTTGGATGAATTTGGTGTCCCTCAAAGTAATTATTTTAAAGCTAAGGAATTGAATTATTTTCTGGATTCTTTTGATTTGACCTGCACTGAACCAAAAGATTTTGATTTTTATCAGGAAAATATTTATGCAAAATTACGTCATGATTTGAACAATGATTGCGATTGGCTTTTTATTCGCAATATGAATAACGAGGTTTCTCAAATAAATTTACCAAATGATAAGGTGATAAATTTAAAACCTTATGATATGAAAATCTGTCCTGTAAATTTAAGATTGAAGGCATGTGACATTGAATTTTCAGATGTAGAAATTTTTGCCCGAATTGAGAATGATACAGAAGAAGCCTTGTTTTTGATTGCGGATAAGGATGCAAATTTGTATATTAAAGATTATGGTATTGTTTTAGGGGATAAAAAAGATTATCAAAATCTCGTATTTGAGCGTGATGGTTTAAAAACACAAATAATATTTTTAACTAAAAAACTTGCAGACAGAAGCTGGTTTTTAAAAGACAAAATGATATTTAATGCCGACTATGTCTTGCCAAACGGAGCAATTGCAGTTGAAAAAAGTACAGAAATTGCATATTTTGATCTGAAATATAAATTCGCAAAGAAAAATTGTATAGTAAAAGATTATGTCCCTGAGGTTAAACCGGAATTGTTAAAAATATCATCTATTGATTTTTGTTCGCCGGAAATTGATATGGGGTATGATTATTCAAGATGGAAGAAGGTTGAAGGTAATACAGATTCTTTGTCCTGTGAATTGTATGACGAATTTGTATGGTATAAAGCGCAAATCCCGGATAATTTGACAGAGATTACAATCAGTGCAAGACATTTATTCGCAGTATATATTAACGGAAAAGAGGTTTTAAATCGTAATAGCTACAAACTCGAAAAATTGCAAGAAGTACCCGAAACTATTTCTATTCCTTTAAATTCTCAAGTGCTTAAAAATAAAATTAATGAATTGACAATACTTGTACAAAATTTAGGTTTCGATAAAGGTTTTTCAGGGGATACGAATAACCCTCGCGGGTTAGTAATTTTTGAAACTACTCCAAAAATTGATATTCAATTCTATGTCTGTGAAAAACTTGCAATAGAACGTTCAAAAAAATGGGAAAGCGAAAACCCTTATTTGACAAAAATTACATGTGATTTTGATGTAGATATAAAAGAGAATGAATTTTTTGCAAAATATATTTCGTTTGAAGATTTTAACTGCAGACGTGCAACAATTTATCTTAATGGTGTTAAAATCGGCAGGTATATCAAAAGAACACACGTACAGGATAAATTTTATTTGATAAATGAATTTTTGAAACCTCACAATATATTGGAAGTTGTTGTTTGGGAAAAAGACCGAAATATAAAATCTCCATGGGGCTTTAAATCTGATATGAAAAATGTTAAAATATTAATGGGTACATTCAAAAAATATCAGTTGTTTAAGTAATTTAGGAGTTAAAAAATGGCTATTGTTCCGGAGTTTTTGATTAAGAGAATTTATCAAAAAGGTTCATTAAAAAAGTTGGAAGACGGGGTGAGTCTTGTTTTGAAAAACGTTCTTGGACCGGGACTTATCAGCGGTTTTAATTTCGTAAAAATAAACGGAGTTTTATTTGAGCCAAAGGATGTTAAATTTGTGACTAATGGGGTAGAATATTCCGGAACTGACGTTTCCGAAGCAAATCCTGTTGTGTTCAGACTCGGTCAAATAGGTACCCTTATTATGAAAGGTAAAGATTGTATCGTTGACGGATTGAATGAAATTATTATAGAAGCTATGAATCCGGAAGCAGGCAAAGTCCAATTATCTGTCGAAGATACAAAGAATGCTTAATTATTTTAATTTTTTCAAAGATGAGATGTAGTTGTTGTTTACAACATCTCCTTCAACTCTTGTTAAGTATATTTGGCAATCTTTTTCGTTTGCGTCAATATCCGGCAGCTCGGCAAGTTCTATTGCGTAATAGTTAGCATCGTTTCTGCTATTCATTGGAATTCTGTTAGCTAAAGAGTTTAATGAAATTTTTCTTAAGAAACCCGTAAATCCTTTTTTAACACTTGAAAACTTAGTATATATACGCAAAGAAGTATCTCCGTTATCTATGTTGTAACGTCCTGCAATATAAGTACTTAAATCCGGAGAATATGTTTTTATTTTTATACCTGTTGCAACGTTGTTTTCAAGTATTAAATCTCCTGTAATTTTGTCAAATCTCCCTTCCGGAACATTTATTATATCGGCAAAAATGGCAGGATTAATCATTGTGACTGTGTTTCTTAATATAGAAGCACATTTAAGTACGTATTCTACTAATCCTATTTTTTCAATAGTGCCGTCTTTTACCACAAATTTGATTTTTCCGCTCAACTTCATTGTATCATCTGTTGTCAGATCCAAAAATCCACTGGCTTTTCCGTTTATTTCTCTTTTTAAATCTAATAGTGCGCCGGCCAATATGTCAGAATCTACATCCAAAATCCCAAGTTTTACATTGTATTTGTGATTAATTAAATCAAAATTTGTTCTAAGAGATGAATGACCGTTTGCCATATCAAATCTGTTTGATTTAATATCAACAATCCCGTCTTTCATTGTCATATCTGCATCAATGTTTGAAAATTCAATATCTTTATACGTTCCTTTATCAAGGTGAAATTTGCCCTTTTCAACTATAATGTTGCGCATATCAAATTCGCTATTATTGTTTTCAACTTTAACAAGTCCTTTGTCTGTTTTTACGACGTTATCTGTCTCTGTCGGATTGTTAAATGCTTCTATTACTTGATATGTGTCGATATTTTCAAGTGATAAATTGACGTCTTTTATTATTATAGGAAGTTTAACTTCGTTTAATATATCTCCGTTAAATGCGAATTTTGATCTTCTGTATCCGCCTTGCGCATCTATGTGTACCATTTTATCTTTAGCGCTTAGAGTTGCATCTTTAAGAAACATTTTTTGAATTGGAATAATAACCTTGTTCATACTCATTGAACCGTCAAGAACAGGGTATTTGCCCCTGTTATCCAAGGTCATTTCCCCTGTTATGGTTCCTCTTTTAAAAATTTCTTGTCCCATAGCGACATTTAATAGTTCACTAGGCAGAGCTTGCGGAAATTCAAATCCAATAAATTTAATATTGTTGTTGTGTCCAATATCTATGCTGCTTTTGAGCCTGAATATAGGTTGAGGTTTGTAGCCTTGAGAACGCTTTTGAGCAAATTCTTCTCTGGTTAAAATTTGGTCTTGCGGAACCATATGATAATCAAGAGATTTTATATCTAAAACCATATTTTCAAGATGCATTTCAGACTTCATTAGTCTTAGTGAATCTTCGAATGGCAAAAGATTGCTTCCGACTTTTATATTTTGCCCCGGTTTAAGCATAAAATACCATACAAAATCCATTATATTATTTTTGGATTTTAGTGTTATTTTGGTAGGAGCATCCCCGATAAGCTCAAAGTTTGAACCTGTCATTTTTGAAAGGTGATTTTTGAAAAAGTCGTTTCTTGCAATTGCTTTGCCTTCAATATTTGTATCGATTGTGTTCAAGTAATCCTTAACAGTTCCTTCAATGGTGATTTTATTGCTTGGAGATTTGTCATAATAACCTTCGAAATTCTTCAATTTAACCTCATTAGAGGTAAGGTCAACTTCCCCTTTTGTTAATGTAATCGGAATATTGTCAGCGTTAATGACTTTGAAGCTTGCGCTGTTTAATTTGAAATTCCCTTTTAGATAGTCTTTTTTGATATTTAATTTAAAATCGATATTCCCTTTAATATCCGAAAAATAGGATAATGATTGCTGAACGTTATTTTCTATAATTTGAGTGTTTAAAAAGTCCAGTACATCGTTAACATTAAAATTCTTAGAAAATAAATTTATATCATAATTTTGCTTTTTGTCAGCTGTCATGTCTATAAAAATATTAGAATTATTTATGCTAAGAGGGCATTTTTCTATATGGAACAATTGATCCTTAAAGAATACTCTGTTGTTATCTTTTAGTTTTAAGGTTACGTGTTTATCTTTTCGCGAAATTTTTGAAATAAGTTGGAAATATACATTTTTCTTTATCTTTTCAGCATTATTTACGCCGATATGCTCTCCTTTTAGGTGTATTTTTGTATCAGGATTTATTGAGTAAAAAATTTCAGCTTCTTTTACTCCTAATAGAGCATCAAATATATCTACTGTCCAATCACTTTTTTCTTCCTTTTTCTCTTGAGTTGGCAGAAGATTTTGGATTTTATTTACATCAGCATAGATATTTTCAGCTGTCAGTTTTTTTATAATTAAGTTTTTGGATAAAATCTTTTGCAAAGAGAATGAAGAATTAAATTTATTTAATTCCAACAATTTTTTGTTATTTTGGGTTAAATATATTTTTTCTACTTTAAAATCTATATTTGGGGAAAATTCTGTATGTAGAACGGGGTTTTGGATTAGAAGATTTGCACCTGTTTGTTCCTTTACAAATTTTTGAGCGTATTCTATTGCTTTGGGGTGAGAAACAATATAAGGTAATCCTTTTATATACAAGGCAACTACCCCTGCTGCCAGTATGGTACAGGTAAGTCCGAAGCCTATGAATATTTTTCCTATGGTCTTAATCTTCATTAGAATTACCTCTTTTTCCTTAATTTATTTCGGGTATCTGATAAAGGCCCATTGTACGGATTACGTAAATTTGCATAATATTTTTTTGCAAAAGTGAACGGATACTTTGGAACCCAGGAAAATTTTTTCAAAATTCCCACTGTGTCTACCCCGTGTGAAAGAATAAGATCGTCGATTGTTTCTTCGTGAGTCGGGAAAACAATTGAAAAAACTTTTATTAAATAATCAGAAAAAGTAAGAACTGAGTATCCGGAAATTGCTCCTGTTTCTGCCAAAAATTCTTTAATTTTCGAATCTTCATATTCGCCGTTTTCAATATCAGGCATTGCAATAGTATTATTTTTCAGATTGCTTAATTCATATATTACCCCTTGGTATTTTATTCTGATAGTGTCAACTGCCGGCATGTATATGTCATCACAAATATTTGGAATTAAAACGTTTCCTTTAAAATCCGTTATTCCGTATCTAAAATTTTTATAGGTTAAAAACATTGTTCCGTATAATAGCTCAATTGAAGAGTATTCCGGCGGTATGATAGCTTCACCGTATTCATTGTATATCCCAAAATCATTATCGTTGCCAAGTTTGATATAACGCCCTAAAATTCTATCTGCGTAACGATATTTGGGAGGGATTAAGTATTCTCCTTTTGAATTCATAAGTCCGTATTTATTTTTTCGTTGGACTATCCAGCCGTTTCGTCCGGTCATAATTATTTTTTTATAAATTGCGGGGGCAACAATATTGTCCTCTTTATCTTTCAAACCAAATAAATTGTTTTCACAAAAAACTTTAACATCCCTTTCTTGTTGAGCGGCAGTATAAAAAACAGGTGGCTGCATTTGAGGATTAGTATTTGCTTCATCACAAACTGCACCTTGCTCAAGTATTATTAAACAGAATAAAAACAATAATAATTTTTTCATTACAATATATGTTTACTCTCCCGTTTATAATATTATCATAAATATTTGAATATAAAATTACACACAGGATAATATTTCCATAATTGACAGATAATGAGCCATTGCTCCTGCAATTACAAAAAGATGCCAAATTGAGTGCATAAATTTACCTTTTAAAAGATAAAATACGCATCCTATTGAATAAAAAGCTCCTCCTAATAATAGCAGCCAAACAGCATAATGACTTGCATTGTTCCATATTGCGTAGAATAAGAATAAAGATAGCCAGCCCATTACAAGATATAGACCTGTTGAAAGATATTTAAATTTGAGAGTTAAACAAGAGTATATAATCCCTGTAATAGCCAGATACCAAGTCATTGCAAGAAGGGCGACAGATAATGGGAATTCTACAACAAGCAGTAAAATCGGAGTATATGTTCCTGCAATTAACATAAATATTGCACTATGGTCAATTTTTTGAAAAACTTTTTTTGCAGTTTGATTTACCATTGCATGATATAGCGCCGATGATTGAAAAAGAAAGAATAATGTTGCTCCGAATATTGCGGTGGAGGCTACTTCTACTGCATTATGAGAACTTACTGCAAGCATAACAATGGCATATATAGATAATAAAGCACCGATTGAATGTGTAAATGCATTGGCAAACTCTTCTGCCGGAGTATATTTTGCTTGTTCATTGCTCATCTGTTAATCTCCTATAACTTGTATCTTAGGTATTTCTTTACCTTCTTGTTTCCATTTATAAAACTCTGCGGTTGCAGAGAAAACAACATCTGCCGAGGAATTTAGAGCGGTTTCAAGACTGTCTTGAATTACTCCGATGATAAATCCGACTCCAACGACTTGAATTGCAATATCATTTGATATCCCAAATAAAGAGCAAGCCATAGGGATAAGTAACAATGAACCCCCTGCGACTCCTGAAGCTCCGCATGCTGCGAATGTTGATAAGATACACAATATCAGAGCCCCGGGCAAGCTAATTGATATTCCCAAGGTGTGAACTGCCGCAAGGGTCATTACAGAAATTGTTACTGCCGCTCCGTTCATATTTATTGTGGCTCCAAGAGGAATTGATACCGAATACATATCCTTGTCTAATCCTAATTTCTCACACAATGCCATATTGATTGGAATATTTGCGGCTGAACTTCTTGTGAAGAATGCTGTTATCCCGCTTTCTTTAAGGCATTTTATAACTAATGGATATGGATTTTGTTTTATTACAGAGTATACAATTAGCGGATTGATTACGAAAAATACAAATAACATGCATCCTGCCAGCAAAATTACAAGTTTGCCGTATGTCGTAAAAATATTTATTCCGTTTGAGCACACAGCATTATAAACAAGCCCCATAATACCAAAAGGAGCAAAGTCTATTATAATTTTTACAACAGCAGAAACTCCGTCTGAAATGTCAGAAAGAACATTTTTAGTATTCTCTGAAGCAATATCTTTTAGTACAATCCCTGAAATGATTGCCCAAAATAATATCCCCAGATAATTCCCTTCGGTTAATGATGAGATAGGATTTACAACTATATTAATCAAAAGGTTATGTACAACTTCGCCAAGTCCTGCAGGTACAGATTGATTTGTAATATTTTCTATTCCCAATGATAAATTAATAGGAAATAAAAAACTTATCAGTACAGCAGTCAATGCTGCACAAAATGTAGAAACCAAATATAAGCCAATTACAGTACTGAATCTTCCGTCTTTTTTTACTGTATTTTGAGATAGTGAACTTATAACCAAAATAAATACTAAAATTGGGGCGATAGCCTTCAGTGCTCCGACAAATAAATCTCCGAATGTCCCTATCCATATTAAATTGGTCGCGTAAAACGCTAATAATGTACCGATAATTATTCCAATAATAATCTTTATTACAAGGTTTGTACTGCTATAAATATGAACAATCTTGTTCCAAACTTTTTCCATTTTATATCCCCTTAATTCTCAGATGTTATTTTAGCAGTTTTTATATTAATAATCAAAATATTAAATATATAGATTATTTCTTTTTACTCTTTTTATGAACTTCTTTTTCATCGCATTCAAGTGCTTTATTCAAGTGTTCAATAAGTTCAGCACTGTGGTAGTGCATTGCGTGCTCTGATTTGTGGTGGATATCGACAAGATGATAATGCATTGCCATTTCAACCTGAATTAGTGCGATATTATAATTATAAATACTTTGGATGTATGTATCTAATGCTCTTATGTAGTCTTTTCTTGCGTCTTGCAAAGATATATAATTAAGCTCATTTGATTTGTATTTCTTTTCTACAAGTTTTAAATTATTAAGAGCTTGTATAACTTCTGTTTTTGCAGTCGGGACTTGTTTTTGGGCTCTATTTACATTGTTAAATGCTCTTTGAACTTCATAGTATAAATCTTTTTTAAATAGAGTAATTTCGTTTTCTGCAAGGTTTAATTGTGCAGCTGCACCTTTTATGGAATGTTTTAGCTCCATTAAGTTTACATTTGATCTAAGGTTAACTCCAACAGAAAGACTGTTATTGTGTGTAAAATTCGTGTTGTTATATCCGTATCCTGCATTTGCGGTTAAATCCGGAAGATATGTCCTTTTTACATATTTCAGTGATTGTTCCATTGCATTTTTTGTGTTGACGATAACTTGCAGGTCCGGACTGTTTTCGTAGGCTATTTCCGTTGCATCTTTAATCTCAAACGGAAAAATGTACGGTTCAAACGGTTTTGTTTCAACCAGTTTTGAGTCATAAGCGTAATCATCATTGTAGGTAAATGTCGGGGTGTTTTGAATTTCGTAATTTGGTTGATTGTCAAGGTACATTGCATTGCTTAAATCATATTTAGCGTTATTATATGTGTTTTCTGCTTCTATGTATTTAATTTTTGCTTCGCTTAAGTTTACTTCTGCAGTTGAAATATCTTCTTTTTGTTTCCCTTTTGCCAGTTTAAGAAAATACTCATTAAGTTTTTCATTGTTTTTTGCAACATTCAGAAGCGCTTGAGCCTGCAAAAGGTTGTAATATTTGGCTTTTATGTCAAACAGAGTGTTGCATAAGCTATCCATAAATTCGTATTCTGCTGCAATTTTGTTGAATTCTTCCATTTTGATAAAAGCGGTTGATTTACCAAAATTCCATATCAATTGTTCAACTGAAACACCAATTGCAGGCAGATCCCTATACCGTTTATCATAGTATATGCTGTCAGAATTTCTCTCATATCCTATTCCTACGCCGGCACCAAGGGTGGGGAAATATTGCGATTTTGCGATACCTAAATTACTTTTTGCAATATCAAGATTATATTTTTGGCGTCTTATCTTAGGACTGTTTTTAAAACCTAAAGATACACAATCTATTACAGATAATACGGTTCCGTCTTTTACCTCAGCAACAGGGTTTAACAATAGTTCTTCTTCGTCTATTGCCAGTGCTTGTATATTTCCGGCTAAAATAAACATTGCAAAAATAATTGCAACATTTAATATATTTTTCATGTTCATATATCTATTATAGCATGCCTGTCAAGCATTATTCTCAAAAAGCTTGTGTTTATTGTATAATTGCCCTATGGTAAAAAGTGCATATATACATATTCCATTTTGCAAATCCAAATGTCATTATTGTTCATTTGTGTCTTTTAATAAATTGAATTTATTAGAGGATTATTTATCCGCGTTGGAAAAAGAAATTAAAACTTATTATAGGGGAGAAGATTTAGATACTTTATATTTTGGCGGGGGTACTCCATCGATTTTACAGGTTAAAGATTTCGATAGGTTAATAAAATTGTTTGTTTTTTCAAATGATGCGGAAATTACGACAGAACTCAATCCGGAAACTTTAAATTATGATTATTTAAAATCTCTTTATGATATTGGAATTAACAGAATAAGTATCGGGTGTCAGAGTTTTGATGATAATATTTTGAAAATAATAAACAGGCGTCATGATGCATCTCAAGTCATAAATGCAGTTATGAATGCTCAAAAAGCAGGATTTAAAAATATTAGTCTGGATTTTATATATGGATTGCCAAATCAGACAAATCAAATGTTTATTGAGGATTTAAAAAAAGGGGTAAATCTGGGAGTTGAGCATATTTCGTTGTATGGATTATCAATAGAAGAGGGTTGCTATTTTTCAAAATTTCCTCCTCAAAATTTGCCAAATGAAGATATGCAGGCACAGATGTATTTATCTGCGGTTAAATATTTGACTTCTTGCGGCTTTGAACATTATGAAATAAGTAATTTCTCAAAACCTGATTATAATTCCAAACATAATATGAATTATTGGAATAACGAGGAATATTACGGTTTTGGTGTTGCGGCTCACGGTTATATAGATAATGTCAGGTACGGAAATAGTGAAAGTATTGAAGATTATATCGTAAATCCTAATAAATATAATATTGAACGTGTTGAAACTCAAAAAGATAAACTGGAAGAAGAAATATTTTTAGGTTTGCGCAGGATTAAAGGTATTGATGTAAATTTTATCAATTCAAAATACAATATCAATTTTGAGGATAAATATTCAAGGATTATTAAAAAATATACAAATCTGAATTTGTTGCAAAAAACTCCGCAAGGCTACGCATTAACTTTAGAAGGTATTCTTGTAAGTAATACAATTCTTGCGGAATTTATTGAATAATAAAATTATTTTTTTAGAGCTTTCTCAGCTTGAATAAATTTGTCGTATGTGAGTTTCATAAACTCAGCCAACATATTTTCTCTTGGAGCTTCTTCTGTCATGACAACTCTTCTTTTGCCTAATTTAGAATTAGAAAGAACAAATTGGTCGTATCCTACTGAGTCTCCGGGTAGGATTGTAATTACGGTATTTTTATCCCCCCAGGTTTTAACGGTATTTATTTTTCCGCTTAGTACATTTAGAAGATCTCGATTACCGTGAGTAAGACCTTGTATTTTGCTCATTGCTTTTGGGGTTATTTGAGCGCCAAAAGATACTTGAGAGTTGGCATAGTTGTTGGTTATCATTTTTACCTCCATTCAAATCTGTATATTTTAATATAAGTACCTTATTTTAGTATTCTGTCATAAATGCTGTTGATATTTTGCAGAAAATCGTTTGGATTAAAAATATTATCGATTTCTTTTTCACTAAGATACTTCAATACTTCGGTGTCATGTAACAGGTTATTTTTAAAATCTTTATGATTTTGGAAAGCATCAAGAGCATTCCTCTGCACTATATTATAAGCATTTTCTCTTGTCAATCCTTTTGAAACTAAAGTTAACAGAACTTTTTGAGAATATACAATCCCGCCAAATTCATTTGTATGATTTAGCATATTGTCTTTGTGAACAATAATATTTTCCATAATTGAGTTAAATCTGTTAAGCATAAAATCGATAAGGGTCAGACTGTCAGGGAAAATAATTCTTTCGGCAGAAGAGTGTGAAATATCTCTTTCATGCCATAACGGAATATTTTCCATTGCTGCATAAGAATTTGCTCTTACAACTCTTGCCAACCCGCACAAATTTTCACTTAATACGGGATTTTTTTTGTGCGGCATTGCAGAAGACCCTTTTTGTCCTTTGGTGAAGCCCTCTTCAACTTCGAGTACTTCTGTCCTTTGCAGGTGTCTGATTTCTGTTGCAAATTGCTCGATAACACTTGCAATTAGTGCTAAAGATTGCATAAAGTATGCGTGATAATCTCTTGAAATTATTTGTGTTGAAATTCTTGCAGGTCTTAGGTTTAAATTTTTACAAGTTATAGCTTCAATCTCTGGCGAGATATTACTATATGTCCCGACAGGACCGGATATTTGACCAACTCTGATTTGTTCCAGAGCGTGTGTGAAATTATTTTTTTGTCTTTCCAGAATGTCAATCCAGTTACAAAGTTTGATTCCGAATGTCATTACTTCTGCGTGTATTCCGTGAGAACGGCCTATGCATAATGTGTTTTTATGCTCTTTTGCAAGGTTTTTTAATGTTGATATCGTTTTATTCAAGTCATCAAGAATGATTTTGCCGCTATCTTGTATTTGAAGTGCAAAAGCCGTGTCTATGACATCTGAACTTGTCATCCCTACGTGTACAAATCTGCCTAAATCGCCCAAACTCTCGTTTACACAAGTCAAAAACGCAATAACATCATGTTTTACTTCACGTTCTATTTCGTCAATTCTTTCTATATTAAATTTGGCTTTTTGTCTGATTTCCTGCGCAACTTGTTTTGAGATTTGCCCAATTTGTGCATAAGCATCACATACTGCAAGTTCTACTTGAAGATAATAATTAAATTTAGACTCTAAAGTCCAAATATTTGCCATTTCTTGTCTTGAATATCTGTCTATCATAACGTTTTTATTTTAACATGAATATAGTTTTTGTAGTAAACTTGATTTATGGAAACAGAATTGAAGCAAGAATTGAATATAATAAAACCTAGATTTGAAAAAATTAAGGAGTGTCTTTGACTCAGAAAAACTTAGTGCAAAGCTTTCTGATTTAGAGTCGAAAATGCAAAATCCGGATATTTGGAATAATCCTCAAGAGGTTTCTAAAATTGGTCAGCAAATTAAAGAATTCAAAGAACTTTTGGATATGCTAAATCACTGGAATACTGTTATAGAAGATGCTCAAACATCCTTGGAACTTGGGGATAATGAACTTATTGAAAGTTCTTATGCATCAATAAAAGATTTATCCGTAGAATTTGATAAATTTGAACTTCAACAAATGCTTTCAGGGGAATACGATAATGCCGATGCTATTTTGACTATAAATTCCGGTGCCGGTGGTACAGATGCTCAAGATTGGGCAAGTATGCTTTTGAGAATGTATATGCGTTGGGGTGAGCAAAGAGGCTGGAAGGTTGAACTTTTAGATAAACTTGACGGTGAAGAAGCAGGGATAAAATCCGCAACCATAAAATTAAGCGGGAAATATGCATTTGGATATGCAAAAGCGGAAAAAGGTGTTCACCGTTTGGTCAGAATTTCCCCTTTTAATGCAAATGGTAAACGCCAAACCAGTTTTGCTTCTGTCGATGTTTCTCCTATTGCAGACGATATAGAAAAAGAGATTATGATTCCACCTGAGGATTTAGAGATCACAACTATGCGTTCAGGTGGCGCCGGGGGGCAAAATGTCAATAAAGTTGAAACGGCCGTTAGAATTCTCCATAAACCATCCGGTATAGTTGTTAAGTGTCAACAAGAACGCTCTCAATTGCAGAATAAAGAATATGCAATGCAAATTCTTTATTCAAAACTTTTGGCTATAAAAGAAGCCGAACATGAAGAGAAAATGGCGCAAATACGCGGTGAAAATGCGGATATAAATTTTGGTTCCCAAATTCGTTCATACGTTTTTCATCCCTACAAGATGGTAAAAGATCACAGAACAGGCTATGAAGAGGGAAATGTGGAATCTGTTATGGATGGTGGGTTAGATGGTTTTGTAGAAAGCTATTTGCGTTCTAAAATTGTGTGATATAATAATTTAAGAATAGACATGAGGGGGATAATATGAGTGATGTTACTCGCAGGGATATATTAAGACATTATTTTGCGTCATTAATTGTTTACGGCGTTGTATTATTATGTATTGCGGCTTGTCCTTTGTATGCAAAATCGTTGGACGTTTCAAAGTTGAATTATTTAACGGTATTAATAGGCTATTATTTGCTGTATGTGGTGTTTGCGCTGCCGATTTTTAACAGATTCAGGCCTGTAAGTATTAAAAATTCCCGTAATGTCGCTATTTTGAACTATGTAAAACGCCAATTTGTCAAGGCTACTCCTATTGAAAAAATTAAAAATATGGAGCCTTCTGAGGATGAAAAACAGGCTTTGTGGATAACTTTTATAAAGGCATTTTTCGGGGTTTATTGTTTAAATCTCTTGTGCAGCAAGTATATTCCTTCTATGGATTATGATATAGCTTTTATAAAAGAAATGTTTGTACAAGCGTTCAGTTTCGCACAAACTCAAGGGGTAATTGCGGGATTTGCTCAATTTATTGACGATTCTTCGGATATGCTCATAAAATTTACATTTATAGTCACAACAATTGTGTTTATTGTTAGTTATTTAACTGAAGCTAATTTCTTAAAAAATAAAATAAGGTATGCTGATGTTTCTCCGTTAGGTTTATTTACTTGTCTTATTTGTTATTATCCGTTTACAATTATATTGGATAAGTTTTTACCTATTTATTCCGAAAGTTTAATACCGGTAGAAAATGATTTTGCGCGGGTAATATTGAATTTATTGTTGATATTAGCTTGTTTTACTTCAATGGTTGCTATATTGCGTTTGGGAACAAAATCCGGTAATTTGA
The DNA here is from genome assembly GCA_902801985.1 of uncultured bacterium. Taxonomy (GTDB): domain Bacteria; phylum Cyanobacteriota; class Vampirovibrionia; order Gastranaerophilales; family Gastranaerophilaceae; genus Zag111. Next base: position 21,827 of record CADCKD010000010.1, read on the forward strand.
CTAATAGAGGAATTGTTACGGGATTCCCTTATAATATTGTAAGACACCCTGATTATGGTGCTCAAATTTTGAGTATTATTCTTTTATACATCCCATTGTATTTTACCGGTTCTGTAACACTGTTAGGCAAAATATTATATCCTTGCGGAACATTAATTTGGATATATATATATTATCTGAGAGCATTAACAGAGGAACGTAATTTGTTAAAAGATGAAAATTATGTGCATTATATGCAAAAAGTTAAATACAGGTTTATACCAAAATTGTTTTAATCTTTTATAGCCAATCAAGAAGGGGTTTTGTTTCCCCAAAATCCAAATTCATAATATCTTTACCGAATTTACTTTTTAGATTTTCAAGTCCGAGATTGTAGGCTACAGGTTCTTTTTTGTTGCCTGTTTTTAGGAATTTTTCTTTTGAAAATGTTTTTGTTTCTTTGTCAAAAACGTCACTATAATTCAAACCTTGTTCCATGCAGAAAGGCGATTTTATTGTACTTGGTTTTTCAGGATCTTCGCTTTGTTCATAGTATGCAAGCCCAAATGTTCTGCAAATTATCATTCTAAATCTGTATATGCTGCACTTATCGTCAAGTAAGAAAGGACATTCGTGAATAAATTTTTTGCCTTGAAATACAGATTTTTCTGCTTTTAATTGCACGATTTTATTTACAATTTTTTGTTGTGTGTCTATCGGCAGAGTCATAAATCCGATTTTGAGAAATTCAAATTCCATTCTTGAACAAGGGTATTCTCCGTTTTTGCAGCAATGAGCACATCCTTCTTTACAGTGGATATACTCTTTTTGGTCTTCAAAATGTTCGCTGATTAAACCATTAATTACCCTTATAAATTGGCAATATTTTTCAAATTCTTTCTCTTCCATATAAACCTCATTATGCTATTATATTTTTAATTAATAATAGTTGTATCCTATATCTATTTGATTTTACCCCTTAGCTGACCGCAAGCAGCATCGATATCTGCTCCTCGTTCCAATCTGACGGTTACTTTTTTGCCGGAATTTTCCATAAGATATTTAAACTTCATAATGGAATTATTTGAAGGTCTTTGGTAATCATTTTGCTCCGTCGGATTGTAAGGAATAAGGTTTATGTTACATTTGATATCTTTTAGATATGCGGCAAGTTGTTTTGCACTTTCCAGCGTGTCATTCAAATCCTTTATAAGTAAATATTCAATGGTAATTCTTCTGCCGGTTTTGTTTACGTAATTAATCAAAGCTTTATGTAATTCGTCCATTGGGTATTTATTCTCAATTTGCATAAGTTGTGAGCGAATTTGGTGATTTGGTGCGTGCAAAGAAAGAGCTAGTGTAGATTGAATATCCATTTGTGCTAATTTATTTATCTGAGGGATAATTCCGGATGTGGAGAGGGTGAGTCTTCTTGCACCAATTTGGAAGTCTTCATTGAATATTTTCATTGCTTTTAGGACGTTATCAAGATTTAATAGAGGTTCTCCCTGCCCCATAAATACGATGTTTGTAACTTTTAAGCCTGTATCCCTTTGAATAGTAAGAACTTGTTCAATAATTTCTTTATAATCAAGATTTCTTATAAAACCACGTTTTCCGGTTGCACAGAATGAACAATTTACTGCACATCCAACTTGAGAACTTACGCACGCAGTGAGATTTGCTCTATTGTCAAAGCGCATTAGTACGGTTTCTACGCATTCTCCGTCAGGATATTCCAAAAGATATTTAATCGTTCCGTCACTGCTGACTTGTTTAACTTTGATTTTTACATTTGATACTTGTGCAACTGTTTTTAATTCATCACGAAATTTTTTTGATAAATCCGTCATTTCATCAATATCTTTTACGGATTTTAAGTATATCCAGTTGTGAATTTGTCTAGCTCTGAATTTTGAAGCACCCAGAGAAGATGTTAAATTTTCTATTTCTTCTAAATTTAATCCTGATAATATTTTCATAAATTTATTATTTCACAACCTAAATAATTTAACAATAAACCTTGCACAAATATAGTGATTTTGATTTGTGTAATGTCTTTTAATATAAATTTCATTAAAATAACTAGATGTGTCTTGCTACCGGATTAAGTAACAAATCTGCCAGTCTGTCCGAGCCCATAAAATCACGCTGTGACATTATTTGAGCTGCTAATTTGTTGTTATAGTTAACAAATCTGTGATGTATTTCAAAGGAACCTTCCTCAAAATCTGCAACAACATAACAGGCTTTAGGCTCTTCTGTCATTGGGCGCCCAACACTGCCAACGTTAACAACAGTTTGATTTGTGTTTGTTTGATATCCGCAAGGGATATGTGTGTGGCCGCAGAAGATAAGTTTTTCTTCTGTTCCGTATATCATTTCTTCTAAAATGTCCATTGGCATTTTAGGTAAGATGTCTTCGTTGTTAGCTCTTGGTGAGCCGTGGACAAGAAGTACAGAGCACCCGTCAATTTCAATAGATAATTGAGGTGGGAGATTTGCCAAATATGCTCTATACGTGTCATCAAGTTCTTGAGAATCAGCAGTAATAGCATTAGCCATAACAGGGTATTGAGCTTCCAAAAAATCGATTACTTCTTGACCGTAATTTGCAATCATTCTGTCTGTATTACCTTGAATTATTGTCCAATTTTGCTGAGCCATTATAAAATCCATTACTTCTTTAGGCTGTGGGCCGGCCAAAGCAAGATCCCCAAGGCAAAAAATGTGTTCACACCCTTGTTCTTTTATATCCTCTAAAACGGCATCTAAGGCTTGTAAATTTGCGTGGATGTCAGAAATAACAGCAACTCTCATATAATTTCTCCCTTTCTTTTTTTTGTGTGATAAGATTATATTATGATAAACAGACGAAAAACTAAAGAAATTTCAATCGGAAATGTAAAAATTGGTAATAATCATCCAATAGTGGTTCAGTCTATGTGTAACACTGATACTTGTGATGTTAATTCTACTTTAAAGCAGATAAATGAGCTTCACGATGCAGGGTGTGAGGTTGTTCGTCTTGCTGTTCTTAATAAAGATGCTGCGGCTGCAATTAGAGATATCGTTAAAAAGTCTCCTTGTCCGTTAGTTGCAGATATCCATTTTGATTATCGCTTAGCATTGGAATGCATTAATAACGGTATTTCGGCATTAAGATTGAACCCGGGTAATATAGGCAAAAAAGAACATACTCAAAGCGTTGTAAAGCTGGCCAAAGAGCAAAAAATTCCGATCAGAATTGGAGTAAATGCCGGATCATTGGAAAAAAGTTTACAAAATAAGAACATATCGTTATCTGAAAAAATGGTTGAAAGTGCTCTTTCTCATATAAAAATTTTAGAGGATTTAGATTTTGATATGATAAAGGTTTCATTAAAATCTTCTGATGTTATGACAACTATTGAGGCTTACCGAAAAATTACTGAAATAATTGATTATCCTTTGCATATTGGTTTAACAGAAGCCGGTACAATGCGTGGAGGTTTGATTAAGTCTTCTATCGGAATCGGGACTCTCCTTGCAGAAGGTATTGGTGATACAATAAGGGTTTCTCTAACGGAAAATCCGGTTGAAGAAGTTTATGCTGCTTATGACATATTGAAAAGTCTGAATTTAAGAAAAAGAGGGATAAATTTTGTTTCTTGTCCTACATGTGGCAGAACTCAAATTGATTTGATTAGTTTAGCTAAGAAAGTTGAAGAAAGATTTAAAAATTTTGATAAAGATATAACTATTGCGGTTATGGGCTGTCCCGTAAATGGTCCGGGGGAAGCTAAAAATGCTGATTTTGGGATTGCAGGAGCAATTGGGGAAGGCTATATTTTCAAAAAAGGAGAGATAATTGCGAGGGTTCCTGAATCCGAATTGTTGGAAACTTTTGAAAATATCGTTATTAATTCATACAAATAGTTTATGCATTTAAATTGTTAATAAATTATAATATTGTTGCAACACTATAAAAATAACTTTATAATGTCTAAAGAGAGGTGTCTATGAAATTAACAAAAGTATTATTATTAACTTCAATGATGATGTTAATCCCGTTGTGCGCAAATAGTGCAATTACCGTAGATCAATCTACTTCAAAAGAATTTGTAATGAATCAAGGATTTTCTGAAGATACATACGAGATCATTACTGTTGAAAAAAATAGAGGTGTAGGCAAAGAATATTATACTGCCGCAGAAAGACGTGATCGCGAATTGAACCCTGTTTTAAGGTTCTTTAGAAAACTATATTCATATACAGATCCGGGAGCTCAGGATTTTTCATTCTATCATCATAATAACAATCCTGTTCCGGTATATTCAGACTTATAGTATGAAAACATATCTGACTTTAATAGTTGTTGTAATATTTTTATTTACGACTCCGGTTTATTCTGTTGAGTATGGTAGTGTAAATAAGGATTCTGCTTTTGTTGATTATAAGAGTATAGACACATCTCAAGCGCTAAAAAGGGCAGATTTGTACTTTGGCTTGGCGCAAACAGAGGCAGATGAAGTTTTAAAATCTGCGTATTTGGAAAAAGCTAAATATGAGTATAATGTTTTATCTTTGGCAAAATTTGATGATATACATTCGGTTATCCAGCTCGGACGTATATATGATGTCCAAAAACAAGACAGATACGCAAAGTCATATTTTTCGCGTGCTTTGGGTTTAGATTATAAAAATCCGTCAGCGAATTATTATTTCGCAAATTTCTATTATGACAGAAAAGATTACAAAAAAGCTCTAAAATATTATAGAAAAGCAATGGAGTACGGATTACCCGACGATATTAATTTATTAAAAAATATGGGTGATATTTTTGAAAAATTCGCTGATATTAAAAGAGCAAATATTTGCTATAAACGTGCATTTTTAATAGACCCGTCAAATGAGTATATAGCGGATAAAATAAGAGAGATGGAAGAAGTAAATTATAACTCCGCAGACTATTATAACAGGAGAAATTCAAGATAAAAATGAAATATAAATTAGTAATTCTTATAGCTATTATATTATTGTTTGGCTCTCAGGCTTTTGCTCAAGATGAGGATATTGATTTTTCGCAAATCACAGATGATTATATTGAAGAAGAAATACCTGGACAAAATTTACCCGAAGCTTTTTCCCCTGTTATGCTTGAATCAGGCGAAGTTATATTTAAACAAAGCTCTTATAGTATAAACAGAATTGATCCTGCATTGTCTGCATCATATTTCCCGGGGGGGCGTGGTGCAAATATGCTTGTTATTTATACTCCCGATTATGGGTTTCATACAGGCACAAATGAATTCGGGACAGAAGCAATTGTTGAAGGGCATATTGTAACATCATTAAGCGGTGCTGATTCTGTTATTCCAGAAAACGGAATTGTCATAAGCGGACATGGGAATGCAAAAAACTGGATAACACAAAATATCACGGTAGGTTCAAAAGTGTATGTAGACAGCATTAATAATAAGATTAATGTTTATGTAACTTCTGATAGTTTTATATTTGAAGCAGAATCAAAGATAAAAGAGGCTGAGTCCATAATAAATCATTATAAATCTCATATGCAAGGTTATGATGATAAAATTCCTTCCTCTCATATAAAATCCGCTCAGAATTATTTAACTATGGCAAATAATGCTAAGAAAAATGCATCTGTTTTAAAGCAATATACCCAAGCTGCGATTGACGAGGCAAATAATGCTATTGTAACGGCTTTGCCGTATTTGAAGAATGAGCTTAAAGGGGTATGGATTCGTCCGACAGAATTATCTGCTGAACAAATAGTTTCTACTCTCGAAAATATTAAAAGTAATGGTTTTAATAATATCTTTTTGGAAACATATTTTCACGGAAAGACTATCTTCCCAAGTGACACTATGAATAAGTATGGATTTACTGTCCAAAATGAAAATTTTGAAGGCTTTGATCCTCTTGAAGTGTGGATTAAAGAAGCTCACAACAGAGGCATAAAAGTTCACATTTGGTTCCAATCTTTTTATGTAGGAAATCAACCTCCGGAATTTAATTCTTCCAGTATCTTATCTGTTCATCCTGATTGGGGAAATAAAACAAAACAGTATGCGAATATTCCGGGAGCTACACGCTCAGTTTCAGAACATAACGGATATTTTTTGGATCCTGCTAATGAAGATGTTCAGAATTTCTTAGAAGAATTATTATCTGAAATAATTACTCAATACCATCCGGATGGTATAAATTTAGATTACATAAGATATCCGAATGCAAATTCAAGAAGTGATATTGCAGCTTGGGGATTTACACAATATGCACGGAATGAGTTTTATGAAATATATGGTATAGACCCAATTGATATAACAATATCTGATGCTGCCTGGTATGATTGGAATGATTACAGACGTGCCAAAATAACTAAGTTTGTAAAAAGGATAGGGCATTTATGCCGTGAGAATAAGGTTTATGCAAGTGCTGTAATATTCCCTGATATTGCATCGGCGCTTGCGACTAAACAACAGGATTGGCGTTCTTGGTCTTTCCAAAATTATGTAGATGGCTTTACTCCGTTATTTATGACTTATGATTCAAAGATGCTGTCTTCTATGATGAATGACGTTATGAGAGTTAAGGCTGCAGATACAGAATTGTACGCAGGTTTGTTTGTAACATTTATGGGTGGAAACAGCGAAGATTTGATAAGGCAAATATATGAAGCCCGTAAATTGAGAGCTAACGGAGTTATATTATTTGATTATGCACATACAACACCTGTGTATATGTCAACTCTTATGTCGAGCGCATTTAAATCTAATGAACCTGAAACAACCAAAACAAGAATGGCTCAAAAAAAAAGCCCGAAATTCGGGAAAAAGAAAAAAGACAAGAAAAACAAGAAGACAAAAGTAAAAGAAAAACAATAATGTCTACAAATTCTAAAGGCTCGTGGGTCTTTACAAAATAAAAAAGAGTTCAGTAGATAACTGAACTCTTTTTTATTTATTTATTCTTTATTTTTTTTCATCACCTTTGTATATAAATGCATCGCCAATCCAGTTTGCTAAAGGTGTAACGGCTACCGGAGATATAAATCTGTAGATTGTACCGAAGATGAATAATTTTTTCAATACGCCCATACCTTTAATTTGTTTTGTAAGTTCAGGGTTGGACATTTTTTTAGAGATGTAGTCCGCAACGGTTTTGTTTGTATATTTGCTATCGGCGGAGATTTCTCCAATTCTTACTTTAGCGTCAAATTTGGCGTTTTCTGCCTTATTCCATTCTTCAATAGCTTTATTTAACTCTTCAAATTTAGCTTTTTTATGGGCTTTTCTTTCTTCTTTTGTCATATTTTCCATTGCTTTTTGTTCTAAATTAGCAACGGCATATTTTCTTGTAAGTTGTTCCCATTTTGTGTCTAATTTCTTATCAAGTACATATGATAAAAGAGTTGAAACTGCAAAAGTTAAGAACTGGTTAACTGCAAGAGTTTTTCTTTTCTCAGGGTCCAAGTTCTTGTTTGTTAAAGTTTGTTCCATATACATTCCGGAAATAATTGCAGAACCTACAACTTGAATATGGTCAACTACACTGTTTAAATTGTCAACCCTTTTTGCAAGCCACCCTGTTATACCGGATTGGTATAATTTTGATGTATAATGTTTCGCAATTGCATCCGTTGATTTATCCGCAACTCTTTTTAACGGTTCCAAGAACGGAGATTTGCCAAATGATGTATTACTTCTTCTTGCATTATATTGAGAGTTAAAATTATTTGTTTGTAACGAGATGTTCATTATTTTAACCCTCCTATAAAACTTTTAAGTTCCGGACGGGCTGTGGCAGGTATATTTGCTACCGGATTTGTATTTTGTTGCGCTGCCTTAGCGGATTTCTTTTCTACGCCAAATACGTATTTTAATATTGGAGGGATTAAAGCAATTGTTAACATTGCTTTCATTATTCCAAAGAATAAAGTATCAGGAGCAAATTCAAGAATTTTGATAGTATTTTCAAATTTTTTATTTTGGAATTTACTAACTTTTCCATCTTTAAATTTCCCGAATATATTTACAAATTTTTCATTCAAGTATTTTAAGTCTTTGACAAGTTCTTTCGGGTCAGCAGTTTTACCTTCTTTTTTAACTTCTTCAATTCTATTTTTAATTAAGGTTGCTTCTTCTTTTACTTTTTTAGAAGCAGCATCTAACGGTGACATTACAATTGATGAAAAAACAAACCCAATTATACCGGAAGCCATTGCGTGACCGGAGGCATATATTTTGTCATCTTTATCTTTTTTGCCCGGTAGGGACATAATTGCGGCAGGCCTTAATCCTACGGCATAAAATAATGCGATTAAACTTCCTGCAATAACACCGCTGTCAGCACAAAGAGTGTTTAATTTGTTTAAAGTTTTTAGTGAAAAATTAGCGGCAGATCCAAAACTCACTGAACTACTGCCGCTATTATATCCTCTATTTATACTCGTATTCTCTTTGCTCTCACCTATAAGGGTATTTTTATGGACACTCTTTGGTCTCTGATACCCAATGAGAGAATATTGATTTATCGGAAAATCGAGTTTCATTTCACACCTTTATAACTAGTAATTATATCTTATACATTAATAGTAAAGCAAAGAAAAATTTTTGTTGTTAGTTCATTACAAAAATGTTACAAATAATTTTAAAATACCTTAATAAAATATTAAAATCTTGAAAAAGTCTTAACAATATTGTAAAATTCTAATAAAAAGAGGACTTTATGGTGTGTAGTGATACAGAGTTAAATTTCGAAGAAATAGCCAAAAAATGCGGATTGTATGATAAAGATAATTCTGATGTCATAAAAAATATAGATGCATTAGAAGATAGCTATGACAGAGAAAATTTAATTTATATTTATAATTATATGTTGTCTTTCTGTAAAGATCCTGAAATTATGATGCATATAATTTCGTGTATGGATAAATATCGTTCTCCTCAGAGTTTGAGTGTATTAGTAGATTTGTTATTGCTAAAAAATTCTAATGTCGAAGATGAAGCAGAAAAAGAAAAATATATTAAAGTCAGAGCGTTATGTGCAAAAGCTATCGGTAATCAAAAAAACACTGATTATGTTTCATCATTGTTGTATTGCTTAAATAATAAGAATGAAAATTACAGAGTGCGTTTAGCTTGTGCAGATGCACTGGGACGTATTGGAGACAGGTTTGCGGTTGCACCATTAATCAGTGTTGTTGAAAATGAAGAAGAAAAATCCATTTACCTGCGAGAGTCTGCAGCAACAGCATTGGGATTACTTGGGGATAGCAGAGCGATAGACCCTCTTGTTAGTATTTTGGAAACAAAAAAAGGTATAACTGATAAATTCTCTTTTTTGAAAGAGTGTATTATAGAATCTTTAAATAAAGTGGGTATTGGTTCTAATTCAAGAGCTTTTAGCGCGTTGAAAAATGCCTTGCTGGATGAATCACCGCAGGTAAGAATAGATGCCATTGAAGCTTTGATGAACTGTGATCATCCGGATGCATATAATACCATCAAATCTTGTATAATTTTTGATAAAGATGAAGAAGTTCGCAAAAATGCTTTGATTGCTTTATATAATATGCGCGGGAGAGTAATTCTGGATGAGATAATAGCGTCTGAGAACTTTTCGGATAAATTAAAAATGGCTGCAGTTGAAATCCTGAGCGAATATGAAGAAAGTGATGAAGAATAATGCCTAAGTCTATTATTCTGTTATCCGGCGGATTAGATTCTCTTGTCAGTTTGGGGTTAGAACGTGAAAATTTGAATGTAGATTTAGCGTTGACTTTTGATTACGGACAAAAATCATTTGAAAAAGAGGCTGAAGCTTCAAAAAAGATTTGCGAGTATTATAAACTTGAGCATAAGGCGATAAAATTAAGTTGGCTGGAGGATATAACTACAACCTCATTAGTTATAGGGGATGTTCCAACAGGAAAAGACTTGAATAATTCACAGCAGTCTGCTAAGTCTGTTTGGGTTCCGAATAGAAATGGTCTATTTTTGAATATTGCCGGGTGCTATGCTGATTCTTACGGGTATGATTATATACTGATAGGCGCGAATAAGGAGGAAGCTCAAACTTTTTCTGATAATACCAAAGATTTTATTGATAGTATAAATGAAGAATTTCAATATTCTACTCAAGTAAAACCTAAGGTTGTAGCCCCCTTGATAAATTATTTTAAAAATGATATAGTCATGTTGGCTTTAGAGCACAATGTACCGCTTGATTTAGTTATGAGTTGTTATAAAAATGACAGGGGACATTGTGGTGAGTGCGAGTCTTGCGTAAGACTCAAGCATGCTTTAGAAGCAAATAATGCAATAGAATATATAAAAAAAATATTCGGTTAAGTGATGAAAACTTTATTTATAGATAACGAAATTAAATATATCGGTTCTCAGTTGGCACCTCATTGGATTTATAAAAATTTCAAAATTCAAGGAGATGCTATTGTTGCTTTTGTCGGGGAATGTGAAGTAAACCTTTCTGAGATGGTTGATATTGAAGATGTTATTAATAATGAACCTATTTATAGCAAATATATGCTCAGCTTCATTACAGAACAGTTTAATATTGAACTGGTGGAGGGTGTATTTAGACAAAGGCTCTTGATATGCTGTATAAAAGAAGCTCTAGAAGATAGAGGTTTCAATGTAAAACGTGATGGGGATGATTTATTTATTAATAATAAAAAATTATCTGTATCTATTGCAACAAAATCCTTAACATCTGTTTTAATTCACACTGGGGTAAATATTTTATCTGAGAGTGCCCCTATTGAAGTTTCTGCTTTGGAAAGTGATTTAGGTATAAAAGATATTAAAGATTTTGCAATTGATATAATGAACCGTTATAGTAGAGAAATAGAAGATATTGTTCTTGCAAGTACGAAGGTCAGAGGTGTTTGATGTTAAAAAATACTGAGAAATATACAAACCAAACTCATTTTACAAAAGAACAGCCCCCTAAAAGGACGCCTCAGGCACCTGCGGGAAACAAAGATTTGACAGTATTTATATCTGTTTTTATCATTGGTGTATTAATAATTTTAGGTTTTGCAAAAATTCTATCTCCGAATGTAGATGTTGAGATTGCTCATGATGATGAGTATATGCAGCTTGAGGATGAATCTAAGGCGGGTATAGATGAGCGTTTGCGCAATTTAAAAATTGCAGATTCTGAGCGTATGGGCGGAGATGAAGAAATGTTTTCTCCGGAGCTTGATGAAAAGGTTGTTTTACCAAAACATATTCATAAAACTTCAAGTGATATAGAAGCTGAAATGCTTGAAGAAAAATTACACGAACAAAAAGTCGAAGAACCTAAAAAAGAAGTTAAACAAGAACCAATATCAGATGCAGTTGAAAATAGCCCTGAATTCGTACAGAACAAGTCAAATGTTAATGCAAGAGTTATAGTGGGTTCTTATGCAACAGAAAAACAAGCGGAAGTAGCAAAATCAATTATTCAGGATGCAGGTTTGGGGGTTACTCCTATGGTTAAAAATATGGGCACTTATTATACTTTGCAAGTTGGTTCATATTCCTCTAAAGACAAAGCTCAGCAGGCTGCAAATAATTTGCTGAAAAATAACTTCCCTGCTCGTGTAGTAGTTGAATAAGTGCATATAAAATCACACTTCTTTTTACAAAATGTTCAATTATAATAAAACAACATCAAAGTTTTATTATGATGTATTTTTATCAACTTTTGACAAAATTTTTGAAGAAAAAATTTTGTACGTCCTCCCCTATAACTTCTCTGGACAAATTGAAAATATTATAACTTAATAGTGACAATGATTATAAATATGTGGTTGTGTGAATGGCGGAGATGTTTATTGTTTGGGGGATAGAGGCACTTCCCTCAAAATGAGAATGAGGTAATCGAAAAGTCCGGAATGCCCGTTTATTAGGATGTAAAAGTCCGGTGATTTTCCCGATATTTTCTTGATATTGCTGAATTTGCCCTGTGTGTTTGAATTTTAGCACAGGACAAAGTTGTGAATTTTGACAGACAGTTTGATTATTTTGGGACACTTTGTTTTAGGTTTTGTTCAATACCGTTCAAAAGTCCGCATAAATGGCTTTTTCACGTTTAGGAAAATCGCAGATTTTTCACATAAGATTTTTGAATTTTTGCAAAATGAGGTAATTGAAAAATAATTATCGTTTAAAAGTCGGAAGTAATTTTTTTAGTGGGAAATCGCTTCCCTGACTTTATTTTATAAAGATTTTATAGAAATAAATTCCAAAACTTATCCAGGACTTTTCTAAAACTATGTGTAAAAAATATCGGATTAATTTTACCCCTCAAAGCAGGAAGCAGAATTGAGAGAAAAACGCAGATTTTTGCAAAATTTTAAATTCAAACTGTATTTAAATTGCGTTTTAAAATAGTTTTATGGGTGTTTTATAAAATTTTCTGCTTAAAATTCAGATATAATGGGACACAAAACAACACATTTCCCCCTCAAACACTTCCATTTTGAGAGAAACCAGTCTAACATACAGTAGCTGTAAATTAAATAAGGATTAGGTATGGCAGACATTAATAATAATGATATTTGGATTGATGTTGAGACTTTAGCGAAACTCAAAAGCATTACCCGAAGAGCTGTTCGGCTTGCATTAAATCAAAATAAATATGAGTACAAGGTTGAAAATATCAGAGGCGGAAAAACATACAAAATTAAATTATCAACGCTCGAGGAAGAACTTCAGCTCAAATATTTTCAGGAATATTATGACGATTATAAAACTTGCGATAACGAGGTTATTGAACTATCAAATCTCAATATAAAACAAGAAAAACTTATATCCGAAAACCAAAGAAAAATTGCTCTCGCCAAATATGACCTGATTTATGCTTGGCTTGATTTTAGGAAAGAATATAAAAGGGACAAGCTCAAAGCCAATGGTAACATCCCCGATAAAGAATTCTTGCAATTATATAATACAGGGATGTTTCAGGAAGAGATTTTTAAGATTTTGGGCAAAGTTTCAATCGGTTCTCTTTATCGTTGGCGGGCACTTTTAGATTACAACAAAGATTGGACAGCTCTTGTCGGGCAATATAAATATTCAACCAGAAAAGAGTATCGAACAACACTAAATGAAGAACAAATTAAAATATTTATACAAATTCTCCTGTCACCTAGTTCTTTTTCAATCGGTAAAGCAATTTCACTCACAAAGCACATTTTAAAAGAACGCGGGCAAGATATTTTACCAAAAGATATCACTTTTCGCAGGTACGCAGAATGGTTTCGGGATAACAATTTTGACAAATGGACACTTGCAAGAGACGGCGAAAAAGCATTAAAGGATAAAGTCAGTCCGTTTATAGTCAGAAACGCCTCGCTTTTAAAAGCAGGGCAAGTGCTTGTCGCAGATGGGCATACGCTAAATTTTCAAGTAATAAACCCGTTCACAGGTAAACCCTGCCGAGCGACTTTGCTTGGTTTTTTGGATTGGAAATCCGGCGGTCTTGTCGGGTACGACATTATGCTTGAAGAATGTACGCAAAATATCGCGTCAGCTTTGAGAAACGCAATTCTAAAAATGGATCATATTCCTGAATACGTTTACCAAGATAACGGTCGGGCATTTAAAAGCAAGTTCTTCAATGGGGATAAAAAGTTTGAGGAACTTGGTTTTACAGGAGTATATAACAAACTCGGAATAAAACCTGTCTATGCCACACCATATAACGCTCGAGCCAAAGTCATCGAGCGTTTCTTTTTGGATTTTCAGGAAAGTTTTGAAAAGCTTATCCCAAGTTACATTGGGACAAGCATTGAAAATAAGCCGGCATATTTGATGCGGAACGAGAAGTTACACAAAAACATTCACGAGAAATTTGGCTTTACTCCAACCATTGAACAAGCTTTGAAAATGATTGAAAAATGGCTTGAATTTAAACATTCTCAGCCTTGTCCGAACGCAAAAGATAAAACAATTCAAGAGGTTTTAAATGAAATTGAAAAACAAAATATTGATGAAAACTCGCTTGACGATTTGATGATGGCACAAGAGATAAAATCAATCGGTAGAAACGGAATAAGATTTTTGAAAGCTGACTATTTTGACGAGGCACTTTATGGTATCAAAGAAAAAACGGTTATAAAATACAGTTTGTTTGACCTTTCATATATCAAAGTTTACTCAATGAAAGGCGAATATATATGTAAAGCAAACCGCATAACAGAAACTCACCCGCTTGCTTATCAAATGGGCGATATTAAAGATATTGAAGATTACAAACAAAAGATTGAAAAACAGCAAAAGCTCCGCAGGAAAACTATTAAGGCAGTTCGCGAGCATTTTAATTTAGAGGATATGGATTATCTTAAAAAAGAACTTATGCAAAATATCCGATCACCTCAACCCGAACCGATTAAAGAAATAACGGTTCAACCTGAACCAAAACCGAAAAAGGATTTTGAACCGAAAGTTAAAACCTCAATTGTGGCAAGGCCAATATTTAAATCTTCTTACGAACGCTACGAATGGCATATGCAAAACGGCTGCATCTGCCAAGAAGATAGGACGTGGCTAACCAATTACATAAAATCAGACGAATACAAAGAAATATACGGAAAGGAGCAGTAATGAAGAAAGTTTTCGTAAAAACAAAGAATGTAAAACAACTAATCTCGATGATGAACAGACTGCGTGAAAGAGAAGACGGAGTCCCAGGGATGGGGCTTGTTTATGGCGAACCGGGGCTCGGCAAAACTTATGCAATCACTTGGTGGGCAGCACAAAATGATGCCATATTAATCAGGAGCGCCAATCTTATGTCTGCCCGTTGGTTATTAGAAGAAATGGTTGAAGAATTAGGCGAGATTCCATACAATAAATTTTCCGATATCTTCAATCAAGTTGTATCGCAATTAATCAAAACCCCAAGAACCATTATTGTAGATGAAACGGACTATTTGACTATTGATTCTCGGGCAGTTGAAACTTTAAGGGACATTCACGATAAAACAAATGTTCCTCTTGTTTTAGTCGGAATGGGTACGGCAAATAAAAGGCTCCAACGGCACAAACATTTATATGACCGATTATTAGAAATTATAAAATTTGAGCCATTCTCAAAACAAGATATAACTTCAATAATCGACCAATTATCAGAAGTTCCGTTTACGGATTGTGCCAAAAAGCTTTTATACACTCGCACAAATCGATTCAGACAATTGGTAAAAACTATCAGTAAAGCGGAACAGGTCGCAAAATCAAACGGAATAAAAGAAATTGACGAAATTACATTGAAGGAGGTGCTAAAAAATGACGATGCTGACGCAGAATAAATTGAACTTACAAATGAAAATTCTTAAAATAGCAAAGGGGCTTAATAAATTTACTCTGCCTGACATCCTTCCAATGCTAGAAGAAAATGAAAAAACAATTCAAAAAGCACTTAACGATTTAGAGTTTTTAAATCAAATTAAAAAGATATCAAATACAGAATATCTATATACAAACTTTAAAAAGCGTGTGAATAAACAAGTCCACACAAGTCAAAGCAGTGATTCAGATATTTGGCTTACAATATCCGAAGTCGCTCGACTGCTGAATATTCAGGAAGAAACCGTTAAAAGAAATTGCCTAAAAGGAAATTATATCGTGAAACCCAATAAAGAACCCGATTTAGAGGGAAAATATTTGATTAAACGCTCGTCGCTTAAGCTATACGATTTTTTAGAGGATTCCGAACGGCGTGCAATGGATACAGAAGTCAAAAAACTATTTCACAACAAAGAGGAAGAACGTTTGTATGTCGTGGCTTCAGATAGAGGTAAAGAATTTATATATAGATACTTGAAACTTTTTAAACTCACAGAAGGTATGAATTGCAGAGAACTTCGTAGTTTTTTAGAAATAATTCCGTTAAAGAATCCAAAGCTAAAGGTTTCATATTCTGCGTTTCATTCTAAACGCAAAAAGTACCAAATAGAAGGGATGATGGGAATATTTCCTAAATATTTTATGCCGGATAATAAAAGCGAAGAACCTGAAGTCCGCAGGAATTTAAACCGCCTGCCGAAAGTCTATAACGTAGCGACAACAGAGCAAATCGAGATTGTTTATAAATGCTTCTGTTTTGGAATTCCGGCTTCACAGACTGCAAAAATCGCAAATTTGGGAAATACAACAACAGAGACTTTTTATCAATTTATCAGGGCAAAAATTTTTGACAAACAATATCAGGAACTGTCGGCACATTTTGACTCTGATCCTCAAATCCCGCAAGTCAGGATTTTTATGAATGATGTTTCGATATGCTTGTATTGCTATAATGACAATGTTTTTATCACTCAAAAACCACTAAAATCGAAGTTGCCTCAACGACGCCAACAACCTGAGGAAGTCAAAGAAGCACGAAGAATGTATAATATTCTTTATCGCAAAAAGTTTATGGCAAGTATGCGAAAATACCTCGACCACCACCTCGCCGTATTTTTATGGAAAGAACTCAACCCAAACTTTGAAGATCAGCTGAATTTGATTTATGATATTATACATATTTAATTTTACAACCCTTAAAATAAACTATGAATATTATAATATTCAGTATAAAATTTATAGTATGTTTAAAATATTAAATACAAGAAGGCTTTTTTGGGAAAACCTAAAATACGATTTAATGTCTGATGAAGATAGACAAGAAATAGATAATCACAATAAAAAGCTAATAAAAAATATAATAGAATTCATAAACAAATCTAAATATGATAGAGCAATGAATTTATATATAAATCTTGGTTTTGAACTTCCAATAGGACAAGTTCGCCTTGATTTATTAGATAAAATAGATGAAACAAAACTCTCTAACAATGATTTAAAAAGAATCTTACTACAACAGAAAATAACACACAGGTTTTATATAAACGACTATGACTATGTAATAAAAAATACTCCAATTCTATTCGAACAGTTTTCATCTAAATTAAAATTTGCAGATCACGATGCAAGTGCAAGGTGTTCTATATTACATGTTGAAAGTTATAGAAAATCAAATCAGCCGCAAGTTGCAAGATTAACCTTGGAGGAATATTTAAACGAGGACATTTCTTTATTTGCAAAAGGCAGTTTATTATTATATAAATATGACTTTTTCTCTCATAAATTACTATATTTAGAACAAGCTCATGACATGTATTTACAAGCTGGATTTGTTTCTGATGCAATATTTGCACTTATTTTATATGGTAATAAGATTGCCTTAATGGATATGTCAAAGAATAATATTGTTGAAAATCAGCTAAACAAATTATCTGAACATGCAGAATTGCAAGATATAGTAATGATTGGTATATATTTCTATGAAAGAGCTTTTCAATATAAAGAATTAAAAAAATATGATATAGCATTTGATTATGCAATAAAGGCTTTAAAATATTCTTCTATAGCTGATATCCCCGAATTTAACAGTTTAAAATACAGAGCTGTAGGTATTGTATCTGAAATAATGCAAAAAAGTGATATAAATCAGGAAAAAGTAAAAGAGCAATACAATATTTCTATAAAAGAAAAATATGAAGGAACTAACCAAGAAAAATGTATAGATATTTTTGAAGAAGGAATGAAGATACCGAGAGAACATGGTTATTGGGAAATAGAAAAAATCATACGAATTGATAGAAATTTTGAATTGTTTGAACAATTAAAAAATAAGTATAGTAATTCTGAGTACTCATTGGCTCATTTATATTTAAGATATGCAGAATGTAATGATAAACTGAATTTGAAAGAACGAATTGCTTATCTTGATAAATCGTATTTTATTACCCAAAACTATCCTAATTTTGATCAACAGAGAGCTCACATTTTAAAAGTGTATGCAAATATATTTTTGCGAAATGATAAATTAGAACAATATTTGGAATTTGCAGAAAAATATTTAAATATTGTATGCTTTGATTCAGATTTTAATAAAAATTATATAGAAATATTAATACAAAATAAATACTGGTCAAAATTAGAAGATTTTACAAAGTTATATAAAGAAAAAGTGGATAACAATGATTATAATAAATTTTTATATGCAAAATCATTATATATGCAAAATCAAGCTAATAATTTAAATCTTGCCCTAACAATATTAATTAGTATTAAAAATACTATAGACCAAATTTATAAAGATGATCTTGATTCTATGATAAATAAATTGATAGAAAATAATGCTAAGCCTGATTTTGCATTATTAAAGGAGCAAGAAGATTTTATAGTAACAATACGCACTTTTGAAAAGAGTTTAGACAATTTTATAACATATATCCAAAGCAATATTAGAATGGATTATTGGGAATACGATAAAACAAGTAAAACATATTCTTGGATATCGAAACCGGAGCAAAGAGCCAAAAGAGACTTACAACTATATCTCCAGACTGAATTTAAAGAAAATTTGTTAATGTTTGACGAAATAAGAACTGGAGCAGGTTTTATTGATTTATATTTGAAGTTTAATAGTGGTTTAGAAATCATTATTGAATTAAAAATGTGTGGGACTCCATATACTACTAATTATGCACTACGGGGTAAAGAACAATTAGCCCATTACTTAAGAAATCGGCAATCTAAATTTGGTTATTTAGTTGTTTTTGATGGAAGAAAAAGGGATTTTGAAAAAAATCTTAGAGAAAATATTAATAATTCAGAATATTCTATTATTGTAAAAGCCGTCGATATGAGGACAACAACAAAACAAAATTAATGGATATTATAGAAAAAGCAAAATTAAAATTCAGGGGCATAAGTTAAATATGACACAAATCGCAGCTATAAAAAGTGATATAACAAAATTAGAAGTTGATGCAATAGTCAATGCTGCAAATACGAGTTTATTAGGTGGTGGCGGAGTTGATGGTGCTATTCATCGTGCTGCAGGACCTGAACTTTTGGAAGAATGCAGAACTTTAAACGGCTGCGAAACAGGACAGTCAAAAATTACAAAAGGGTATAATTTATCTGCAAAATTTATAATCCACACAGTCGGTCCCGTCTGGCATGGAGGCAATAAAAACGAAAGAGAGCTCCTCAGATCCTGCTATAATACATCTTTGAATTTAGCAAAAGAAAACGGAATTAAAACAATAGCATTCCCTGCTATCTCCTGCGGAGTTTATCATTTCCCGTTAGAAGAAGCCTGCAAAATAGCAACTGACACAGTTAAAAAATTTATTGCTAATAATGATTGTTTTGAAAAGGTAATTTTTATTGACATAAATGATGCAATTGTTGAAATTTATAAAAGAATTTTGAATTAACAAATATGGATATTTTAGACAGACTAGCAAAACAAAATTCAGGAGCAGATTTAAACTCAGGGCAAAAGAGCTTGAATATACTAAATATTATCTATAAAAACCTCGCCTGGCATAATATTAATGACTTTAAAATGAGGTTTGAATTCTTAATACCGCAGAAATTAGAAGATGGATTTAAGATAATAAAATAAATAAGCACCCAAATTATTGGGTGCAGAAAGCGAGTCTTTTATGACAATCAAAATCTAAATTTATTCTTAAATTCACTAATAACATATTGTTCTTTTTGTAAATTATTTTTTAACTCCCGGTACACTTCTTCTGAAATTTTTCCATAGTTAGATAATCCTGTAGTTTTTGTATCAATGTATTCAAAGTTTTTAATTCTCATTTTTAGGCTTCCTAGCTTGCAACCAATATCCTGTGCAACTTTTTCCAATTTTTGAGTGTCTGTAATTTTTAAAACATACAAACAATAAACATAATAATCGTCTTGTTTTGTCCAATTGTGTCTTATATTCATAAAATGTCTCCTTATAAATTTATTGTAAGTCTATCTTCTATTATTGATTTTATATCTTCTTTTTCGAGTAGTGGAATTCTTAGTGTTTCCGATACAAATAGTTTGTTTTCAATTATGGCTGTTGGAGTAACCTCTTCATCAATAGCTGGGAAAATACTGTATCTGAGAATCATTTTTGAACGGATATTTGCATCACCATTAGTATTTTGAAGAAACAAATAATCATTCTTATCTAACAGTATAAAAGAATTTTGCATTCCGGTATCAATTACTATAAAAAAATCTTCAAAATTTTTAATATAGTCATCAGAAATTTGTGGTTTTTCTATTTTAAACATTCTGTTGTGCTTATTAGATATTACAAGAGTTAATAAAACATTATCTTTAAAAAAAAAATCTGAAAATGGTAGTTTTTGAAATTTCAGCGTTTTAATTAAAAATTTTTTCATTTTTATCTCCTTTTTATTTACATTTTTATTATTACATATTAAAATATGTAATGGAATGTAATATTTTTAAGAACATATTATGAATAATTTTGATTTTTTAAAAGAACCTTTTCTTGATTGGTTAAAAGAAAAGAAAAAAGATATAGAAGAATTTCAGAATTTTAATTTAGCTCAAAATGCTAAAGAAATACTTGATTACAATGATATTGATATTTCTGAGCTTGACGAAAATTTGCAAAATTTAGATTGTTTACCACCAGATGCTATGGATTTGTTGTTAAAAAGATTTGTTTATTATTATAAAAATTTTATATCAAAAGATGCACCGGTTTTATTTAAAGTAAATTTTGAAATTAATAATCTTCCTAATGCACTAGATTGGTTATTAGTAAATATAGCAGACTTAAACTTCTTTGATATAAGCGAAATAGAGTATAAACAGATTTATAAACAATGTCATCATTGTGGAAAACCAAATGAATTTGAGCACATTAGTGGCAATAAAAAATTTAATAAAAAAGTTAGATTTTGTCATTCCTATGATTGTGAAAATTTAAACAAAACAGATGGTTCTAATCCACTTGAACATGAAAACTGTTGCTTTGGGAAATACGCACAAGCTAAGAAAAAATTATATCAGCAAATGAAAGCTGTAAAAGTAACAAAAGAAGAAAAAATCAAAAAGTTTATTGAGTATTGCGAAAACAAGCTGAAAGAATGTCATAATATAAAATGGATAGTTCAAACAGATAAAACCCCTGCAAAAAATAAAATTGAATGGTTTGATTAAATTATTTTAAAAATTAGATATAATCACATTCTTTCAATATACCAAACTGAATTTCCAAATTGATTAAAATTCCATTGGAGTTGGAAGTAGAAATTAAACTCCAAAGAATTATCGTCTTTGAAGTTCCAAGAATATTTATTTAATTGTGTTTTGCGATAACTGTCAAATGCATCCTGAATTTCTTTTGCAAATCTTATTCTAAATTCAGAATATGGAATGTCCAATGTCTCTTTGGTTAATTTATTTTTCAAAATCATCTTCAACCCCTCTTATATTATCAAGTTCAATATTGTAGCGTTTGCCGGTTTTATCAACACAGGTCGCGAAATCTACTGTTTTATCGGCAAACTTGTTCTCCCATAAACAGATCAGCAGCCCAATTTCTTGTGTTTTTAAGTTCAAAATCTTTGTTCCGTATAGCATATAATCTTTTTCAATCATAATTTATCCTTTTGTTATTGTAATATCTGCGTATATCTCATCCGGCTTGTCGGGGTCAATCAAAAAATCTTTATCAAATACATATCTTTCACCATCCGGTGCGACGCAGCCAACAATATTATGATCGCCAAAACAAACAACTGTAAATTCTTCGCTATCTTTTTCAAACCAACCTTTGAGCTTTTTTAATCTGTATTTTTTACCGATTTCAATCATAGTATACTCCTTTCAAGCTACACCATTCATCGCTCTTTCAGAAGCAAACATCAACTTAAAATCCAGAAAACGTATCATTCAGACACATTTGGGACTTGATGTTTGTGCGAAACAGAGTTATCCTGTGTGTACGCCAAAATCTTTTACCCCGAGGTTAACTATGAAAAAACAAACATTGGCACAAGATGCCTTTAAACTTTATGCTGAAAAATTTATGTCGTTAGAAGATATTGCAAGGCAGCTTCATTTGAACGAAAGAACGCTCCGCCGATGGAAAAAGTCTGATAATTGGGAAACCAAAAGAGCTGAATATATTCGGACTAAAACGACATTGCATTCTGATTTATATAATTTTACCCGAAGTTTGATAAATTCTATCGAAAAGGATATGGGGAATAACGGTAAAGTCGAGCCTGCAAGGTATTATGCTGTTACTAAAATGCTAAAATTGATTGGTCCGGTTAAAGCTTATGAGGATGAAGTGATAAGTGAAAAACAAATACCTAAAGAGGAAAAGCCGAAAGGCTTAACACCGGATGTTATACGAGAAATTGAGGAACAAATTCTCGGCATAACTCATGAAGAATTTTGTGAACATGATTTGAACGCCGATTAAACACCTTTTAAACGGTATTTAAATTTTCGATATCTTTTTCGTGTTCGATAAAAAATGCGTTTAGCACATCTGTCTCATTTCGCAAATGTTTAATAACAGGTGCAAGATTGTAGCATTCTTCAATCTCCGGCTGATTTGCCACAAAATAATCAATAACAACTGCTGTGTGATAAATATTCTCCACCCACTTGCTTAACTGTTTGAACTCCTTTGGAGTAATATTCAATCCGACTTTTTCCATACACGACCTCCTTTATCGTGTCGTATACATCACTCAAAGTTTAAAATAAATCAACTATTTATTATTCTTTTTTCAAAAACATAAAATTCAACAATTGATCTATTTGATTGGCTACTTCTTGCCAACATTTAAATGTTTCTGGATCTTTTGCGTTACAAGATAATAAACGTTCTTTTTCTTCTGCAAGTTTCATTAATTGCCATAGCTCTCTCATAGGTCTTTTATCAAAAGCAAATGCTTTAATCATATATCTACCAACTTCACTTAGACCAATAATATCCCCATTTTCGGTCCTTTCTATATGCAAATCGTATTCATTCGATGTCGGGTCAACAAAACCATTAATTCCATTATTTGGTATATTAGGGTCATTTGTTGGCCACTTGTTATGTTTTTTTCTGTTGCATTGATAACAAGAATAGACAAGGTTATTGTAATCGTTTATCCTACTTTCGTCTATTGATTTTGGTACAAAATGATCTATTTCAAATGCATTTTTAGTAATAGTTGTCGTTTTCCCACAGTAACCACAAGTATCTTTAAAATCTGTTCTTAAATCATCTAGATAATTGTGATAATCGCTCTGCACTTGGACGTTAGAACGCCTTTTAAGAATCTTATTCCCATGGATTCTTGCCATCATTATCCTCCGCTGGCAAGCATTTACTTGCAATTTCTAAAATTTTATCTATTTTTTCTGAGATCTCAGATTTAAATATTTCATTAGGTAAATCATCTATTTTATTATAAGCTTTTAGTAGTGAATATAAACTAATAAATGTTTCTTCTTCATCTGCAGTTATGCTTTTAACTCGTTTTTTTTCTAATAATACAGAGAAACTTGTTTCAATATTATTTAAGCGTTTGTGAAAAACTTGAGAAGCTTGGCGTAGTTCGCTGCAAAAATTTTCAAAATCTTCCAATTTATTTAGAGAATTTCTATCTCTGATTAGAATTGAGCTGACAATATTTTCAGCAATAGAATCACAAGGATAATTAGTCAAAATAACACAAACTAAATCTGGAATTTTTTTATTTAAATATTCTATTAACTCGGTTCCACTAAAAGTATATCTATCTGATAATTTGAAATCTGCAACAAAACATTCTATTTTATTATTTAAAACCCATAAATAAACATCGTGTATTGTTTTACAATTTTCTACAAATTTTAAATTTACATATTTTTCCAGTAATTCAGAGTAATCGTCTAAAGAACTCGAATCATCATCAATATATCCAATATTATAATTAAACATTATTTAAATACTCCACATAAAGTTATTGTTGTTTTAAAACCAGTTGCTAAATTTATATTTTCTGACAAATCAACAGAACCACTATATTCCTTTGCTGTTTTATCAATAATCCACATTCCCATGCCAGTACCTATTAAATTATCATTAGTATCGCGTTTATTTGTTTCAAAGGGTTCTAATATTTGATATGGGTTATTTTTATACTTATCAGATAAACCTTTTCCATTATCTTCATATATAATTTTTAATTCACTATCATTATTTGTAATATTAATTTTAATATTTTTATTATCTTTTCCAGAGTATTCGAAAGAATTTATACTATTTGTTATTAAGTTACTAATAATACTTTCTATATCATAAGGAAAACATTTAAAATTCACCTCTGAAATTTCCATTGTGATAATGATATTTTTTTCTTTTAAGACTTCTTGCCATGAATCTATAAAATCCTCTGCCAATTTCTTGATAGAAACAAAACTCATTCTCCTTTTGTCTCTTTTTACCATTTCAATAGTTACAGTGAACCAAGAATTAAATTTTTTCTGTAATTGCAATGCTTCTTCTAATTTTTTTTGTAAATGTTCTTTATCTTTCCCATCATTTACTGATTGTTGAACCGTTAATAATTTTAAATTTAACTTATGTGCAACATCCTTAATCTCATGTATATATGAATTCGTAACAATACCAGTTGTGGCTAGAGTCCTTAATAGCCTATTCTCATCCTCTAGATCCTTTATTTGTTCTTCTTTGTTCTCTATTACAGCTTTTGCTTTTGATGCTTCAACTAACTTTTGTTTCTTACCTTTTTTACTATTTGATTTCTTATTTTCTGATTTTTTATTAATCTCTTCTTGATATATTTCTACCGGATGAGTATCTTCGTGGTATTGCCTCAAATTTCTGCAGACATATTGCCTGTCTTTTTCCATTTCTTGTATAACAAATATTAGAAATTCTCTAAAATATGAGAATTCTTTAGTTTCAACAATACCCTCTCTGTTTGATTGATCAGGTAAATTTACATTCAAACGAGAAATGTATACAGCCCCTAGCATTTGTTCAGCACCAACTCTCCAAAGACCAGAAGAAGAAACTGCTGCTGGGGATTTTGCTTTTCTGTTCGCCAACAAAAGCCAATCAAATGCAGTCGTTTTTACTTCACCATATGGACGCACTCTAAAATTATCTCTGTATATCTTTATACCGCCAAAAGTATCTCTGGTATCCCTTCTTGAAATTATGTCTTTATAAAAATATTTCTCTTTTTCCTCTTTGTTTGGCGCAGACAATTTCGCAAAATACAAAGTTCCTCTAAATGCTCCTATTGTATTTACATCGATATCAGGAAGTATTTCATTAAACTTATAGTGTTTTTCTATCGGTACTCCTTTGAAATAGTCTAAATCTGCTTTTTGAAAATATGGACTTTTAACTACATCATTAAAGGCATTTCCAAAATCAAATTCTTCTCTTTTAATATAAATATCGGCGTTTCCATCTTCGCTAACATTAAAATCAATTTTATAGTCATATGAATAATCACTGCTATTGACAATAATTTTCGATTCGTCAATAGTTGAATTTTCTGAAAATACATATAATTGAAAAATATTATCAATTTCTGGTGGAATTAATGTTGCCAAACTTTTTTTAATATCACTTATAGTATCTATTGTCCAAGAATCTCTTAAATCTGATAATTTGAATATTGTACCGTGTTTATCGAATTTTTCTTTAATAAGATTTTTTAACTCGATATTTTTTACTTTATCAATAAAATCGCTAATAGTTATTTTTGTAGGTTCCAGTTCGGCTCCTACATCTGTAATTTTTATTCCAGAATTAAAATCAGACCAATTTACATTCCATAGGATTGACTCTGATTCTGTTTTTGAAAGCATAGAACAATGATCAGCAATACGATCCAATGCAAATCTTCCAATACCTTTTGCACCAGTTTGTATTCTCCCTGAACTCAGCTTATAATCTGTCTTTTTTGAAGAGTAACCTATTGTCATCCAATTATCTACAATTACTTTTGATGACATTCCTGTGCCATTATCAATCAAGTAAAAATTATTTGAGGATTCTTCATAGTATAATATACAAGAATCTGCATCAGCATCATAGGCATTTTTGACTAATTCTAATATTGCACCATCGAGTTTTGAAACATTTTCTCTACCTATTAATCTTGCGGTATTAGCATCAACATTGAAAGGAATTTTCATCTATATTTCCTCCAAGCAGAATTCATAATTATTTACATCTTTAGCGGTAATTCTTAATGAAGATCCACTTGCTTGTATTCCTATTTTACTAACATATTCTAAAAATCTATCACTTTGAAGAATTTTTTGAGCTTTAGTAAGAGAATTCCCATTTTTAGATACTATATATATACCGGCGTAAGGAATGTCATTTTTTTCTAATTCATACACTTTAATGCTATTAGTAACAACTGTTGACATCAATAATTTTTCTTGATTTAAATGTGCTAATGCTTGGCTTCTTCCGTATTCAAACCATTTTGCAGAAACATCTTTGTTTCTATTATCTAATTTATCTTTAAATTCTTTTAAATATGCAAATGCTTTTGGGTATTTTGATACAAAGTCTTTTTCAGAATATCTTTCAAGTTTATTATTCTTGTAAAAATATGGGAATATAATATTTTCTTCTTTTGCATATGCTAAATTCCGAGGGCTTTTGGCTGGTTTAAGAAGTTGTTTTTCTATATTCTTGTTTTTTGATTTTTCATTTATTACAAAAGCCTCATTAAGTAACGTTGCAATTGAAATCGAAGCATTATATAAATCCCCAAATTTAATTAATTTTTTATTTTTTGGAATAGAACTCTCTTCAATAAAAATCCATTTACCATTTAATATCTTCTTCTGAATTTTTCTTTTTATTTTAGTTTCTTCATTTTTATATATAATAGATTTTGCATTAGACTTTTTATCGCATATTAGTATAGATGTTGCAACCAATGCTTCTTCAAATACTTTCTCTGTTTTAAAATCTATTATCATTGTAATGTCAGGTAATATATAATTACGGAGACTTTCTGCATATACATTTTTGAATATACTACTTGGTATTAAATAAGCTAACTTGCCATTATTATCTAAACAGTCAATACTTTTCTCTATAAAAGCATAACAATAATCAAATTTTCCCTTTTTGCAGGTTGAAAAATTATTTTTTACATAAATTCTATCATCATCTGACAAATCTCTATAGTTTATATATGGTGGGTTTCCAGCAATATAAGAAAAATTATATGGTAAGTTGTACTTTAAAAAATCTTTTTTTAAAATATTCCATTTAACTTCATATATACCATACTTGTTAACAATATCATTTATATTTTTTAAACATTCTTTATACTTTTTGGAATCAATTTCAAATGCCCAGATATCTTTTTCGAGGCCATCTTTAATTGTATTAAGATCAAAATTATTTTTTAAACAATCCTGAATATATCTTTCTACAGCCATGCTCAGTACAGCACCATTGCCGCACGAATTTTCTAAAAATTTCTTACCATATAAATCGTGTTTATAATCAATGGAATCAAGAAGTTTATTGACTTTTTCTACAGGTGTGAAAACTTGACATCTATATAATTTATCCATATAAACCTATGATTTTTAATAATACCGTACTTAGATATTAGCATAAAAATATTAATAGTTTAAGTTTGACACAAAACTATAAACTTAAGAACTATGCTGCTTTTGGTATCCAACCATAGCCTTGGACAGCCATATCGATAAAATGATTTAACAGTAAATCCGTTTTTGCATCAAATACTTCTTTATCATAACTTTCCGGTAAATCTTCATTTAAAGTTTCGCGAATTGTACTTCTTATTTTTGCTTTTGGCTGAGCATCTTTATACCAATCTGCCACGAATAAGTTACTTTTATTTTCATCTAATTTTTTATAAAGATTTTTAGAAGATAAAATTACTTTTTGTTCTTCTTCTTTAGTCAGTTTTTTACCTTTTATAAGCAAATCAAAGATTTCAAGCTCTTCTTCTGTTAAACCAAATTGGTTTGGTCTTTCGTTTTCTTGTTTAAGTTCTTCTATTAATTCAAGCAGTTGTTCATAATAATCTTCATTTTCAGAACCGCCGGCATTATATCTATCAATAATATTTTTGTATCGTTCAGAGAATTTTATTCTTGTGACATTTTTATTTATCATTCGTTGCAAAGCTTCATCAAGAAAAGCTTTGAGGTTGTCAATTTCAATAGCCTTATATTCTGCTTGATTTATTTCTTCTCTCAGTTTATCAACATCAATTTTGGACAAATTTATAACTTTATATTCGTGAATAGCGTATTTATCACCTTTTTCTTCCGCTTGTTCAGACGTTACGCTATTGTCTAAAAGCTGTCCCATTCTTAATTTTGCACGTTGAATTTTTTCATCATCAACTGTATTTTGAAGAAGTCCATTCATATATAAAATTGGCGAGAATTTTTCGTTTTTCCAATGCATTTCAAAGATTTCTGGTTTCGATGCTTCGTATAAATTGATCAATGTGTTGGATAAAACTTTAAACTTTTCTTTTGTTTCATCTTTTTCAACTATTTTATTATATGCTGCGCGTAATTTATTCAGTTGATCAAATGTACCAGATTCTTCAATTATTTTATCTAAATCAATATCAATCTTTTTCAAAAATTCATCTGTTTCATCAATGGTTTGCCCTATTAAATCAACCAGCTTATCAATTTCTTTTGCCGGAAATTCAGTACCATCGCTGCCTGTTGCATATTCACTCAATGCTTTTTTCATGTACTTAAAGACATTTACATAATCTACAATAATACCGCAAGGTTTATTCGGATATACTCTGTTTGCTCTTGCAATTGCCTGCATCAAAGTATGACCTTTCATCGGTTTATCAAGATACAATGTAGATAAATCTTTTACATCGAAACCTGTAAGCCACATTGCACAGACAAAAACTAATTGAAGATTACTTTCAGCCTGTTTAAATCTATCTTCAATATCAAGCCCATCAACAATTTCATTCATTTTTGTTCTATGCTTTGTTATATCAAGTCCTTGTTTCTTGAATTTTTCATCTTCGTCAGCTTCTTCTGATACAATAACTGCCATTTCAACCTTATCCATATAAGCAAGCATATTTGTTATTTTATCTCGTTCTTCTTTTGTTTGAGCTTTATTTCTTTCTTTTACAAGTTCTTTCTTCTCTTCTTGCCAATAGTGTTGAACTTTATCATACATTTTAACTGCAGTAAATTTATCAACAGAAACGACCATACCTTTACCCAAAAATCCTCGTCTTGGGAAATGATGAGCAATATCTTTTGCAATTTTATCCAACCTGTCTTCACGTTTAATAATTTCAAGTATTCTTGAAGAAGAATTTTCTACAAGTCTTGTTTCGTCTTCATTGAGGTTTTCATCTTCAATAATATCAACTACATCATCATCAAGAAAATCATTCTCTAAGCCTACTTCCGGGACTCTTCTTGAATAAAACAACGGGACGGTTGAACCGTCTTCAACAGACTGTGCAAAGTTATATTCTGAAACGTAATCGCCAAACCATTGATTTGTTAATCTTTTTGAACCTAAGAGCGGAGTTCCTGTGAATGCTATAAAGTTTGCATTTGGCAAAGCCTTTCTCATATTTTCTGCAAGGTCTTTATACTGTGTACGGTGTGCTTCATCGACCATTACAATAATATCGTTTCTTGTTGATAATATTGGATATTCTTTTGTTTTATCATAGCGGAATTTATGGATCAGAGTGAATATAAAAGATTTTCCTTCGCTTTTTTCAAGAAATCCTCTTAATTGTTCGCCATTTTTAGGTTGGCACTCTTCTTTATCGCCAATAACCTCTGTTCTGACAAAGTTTTTATAAATTTGAGTATCTAAATCATCTCTATCCGTAATAATTAAGAAAGTAAAATTCCCTTCAATTTTGCGTTTGACTTTTCTCGCAAACATAACCATTGAATAACTTTTACCTGAACCTTGTGTATGCCAGAATACACCTAATTTACCTTCAAGTTTTTCTCTGTTTTTAACAGCTCTGAACAAATTATTTATACCCAAAAATTGGTGGTTTTTTGCAATAATCTTAGTCTTTTGGTTTTCAAATACTATGAAATTTTCAATATAATCTAAAAGCGTTTCTTTGTGCATTAAGCAATCTATGAAATAATCAGCTGATACACCCTTTTCTTTTATGGCTTTACGGTCAATTTTATCTTCTTCGCTTGACTTTAACCATTCAAAGAAGAAATCGTATGATGCGTTAAACGCTCCTAATTTCGTTTCTAAACCGTTTGATAAAACACATATCTGATTAAATGCAAAAAGATTTGGAATATTTTTTAAATAATCTTTTAAATTATGATTATATGCTTCTTGTACTTTAATTATGCTGTTTTTTAGTTCTATAAATACAAGCGGTAAACCATTTATAAATACAATAATATCCGGTCTTCTCCAGCCGTATCTGCCCTGTATCCACATTTGAGATACAGCTGTAAAGGTATTATTTGATGGATTATCAAAATCAATTAGTTTTATAAAACCGAAATCATCTTTACCGTCTTTTCTGAAATCAATTTTAATTTTATCTCTGATTTTCTTGTATAAAGAATAATTCTTTTCAACCAAATCACTATCAGTAAAATCGGAAATCAAGTCTTGATAAGTAGAATCTATTTTATCTTGTGGAATACCTCGATTTAGTTCGCAAATTTTATTATAAAGAATTTTAGGCAACACACACATTTTCTTATTTTGGCGTTCTGTTCCGTCATTAAGATTTTCCATTTGGGAAGGATCAGAATTACACCTTAAAACATCATAACCAAATTCTTCATTATTCAGTTTTTTAAGTATTGCTTGTTCTATATCATCTTCAGAAATAAAATTTGCCATAAATTTCTCCTATGATACCTCCACTGCAAGTTTACCAGACATCAAGCGTGGTAGCAACAAATCACGCTGTTGCTTCAAGTTATTATTCTGTTTCATTAAAGTTGCGATAGACAAGTGCATATCTTTAACTAAATCATTAAATTTATTTCTTACTTCTTCTGCTGGCAATAATATTTTTAATCTATTAACATCTTTTGAATAAACATGAGGTTGAGCTGCACCTCTTTGTAGGTTATCAATACAAGGTCTGATATTATTCAGCAATTCATATAGGTAGAACACATTATCAATATTATTTACATACATACAATCGGCTGCCCATATATCAGAATAATTTATACGCATATATCCAGCATTTGCACCAGAAGAACTTATTGTAATTGACACTCCTTTAACATTTGATTCATTATGAAATCCAGAAGGTTCAATTCCAGCAGAAATAACTGGGATACTTCCGTCTATCATTTCAGAAGCTGTTATATTTTTACCTCTTGTGAATACTCCTAAACTTTCTATTTTATCCACTTCCCAGCCGTCTGGGATGCCGTCTGTGAACTTGGCTGTTTTGTAGCCGGGAAAACGGAAGCGAACAAACCACTCTTTATATAGCTCCTCTGCCATATCTTGCAATATCTCAATCTTACGGTTATTCTTCTCCATCAAATCATCATAAGCCGACAGCACAGATGCTATTGCTTTCTGTTCTTCAAGGTCTTTATCTGGACATTGAAATCTTAAAAGGTTTTCTATTCTTAGGTTTGGTTGCGTTGCGACACAAGAAACATTATCTATATATTGCCTAAACTCTTTTGTTGTTGTTATGTAGAATATATATCTACTGTCATTCTCTTCATTTATTTTCAAACGGATTGTTCCGTTATTATATACAGCTTCCAAATCTTTGTTTACATAATAGGATACACCAACGGTAGCACCAGTTCTTGCAACAAGTATATCCCCCTTCGCAAGTTTAAATTTCTTGTAATTATCTTTTGAAGTTTCTGTATAAGCCCATTCTTCGTATGGTTTCGCTTGAGATATATCTTGTATTCTTATACACCGTAAATCTGTTGGATAATCCAATACAGGAGCTCTTTTAATAGCATCTAATCCAGTATTAGCATTGGTTATAGCTTCCTTAAGTCTCATTACAAAAACAACTCCTTCAAATTATCATCCAGTATGTTTTCCAATCCTGCAACTTCATCAGATAGAGCTTTGTATTCTTTATTTAATCCGAGCATCTTATCCTTAAACTCTTCTTCTGTCATTCCGTCATCTTCTATGACAACTCCGACATAACGACCAGGATTCAAGGAATAGTCTTGGTCTTTTACTCCGTCTTCACCTTCCAGTTTAGCAACTTTGCACAAGCCAATGACATTTCTATACTTACCTTCCGGGAATCTTTCCTTCAACCAATCAATATTAGCTTGCCAGTAGCTCTTAGGAGGGTTATCTTCTTCATCAGAAGTTTCAGGAGCATTAGCCATATTTGTTTCATATTCTTTAATCAGCTTTGTAAACTCTTCTGTTTCACCGTCATATAGTTTTGTTATTATACCCAAATTTTTAATTTGTTCATCAGAAAACTTCCTGTGTGCTCTATCTACTTGAGTAAATACATTCCTTGCATCAATGAACAGTATTTCATCTTTTTTGTCAGTATTTGGCTTTTGTTTATCGAAAAACCATAATGTTGCAGGAAGGGTAACGGAAGTAAACATATTAGATGGCAGAGTTACTATTTGTTTTATAATACCTGCTTCAATCATTTTTGTTCTTATATCAAATTCACTTGCTCCTGCATCTGAAGCAGAATTTGCCATAACAAGAGCAGAACGTCCATTTTCATTTAATGCTGTTGCAAAGTATGAAATCCAAAGATAATTGGCATTAGGAACAGTTTCTTTTTATCTTTATCTTTCTTCGTAGATTTTGATTTGTTTTTGGGAATTCCATAAACATTAAATCTTGGGTCGTCTTTTACTTTATCATAAACGACCTCATCAACATTAAAAGGAGGATTTGCCATTACATAATCAAATCTGCCAACTGCATCATGAGGGTCTGAATAAAATGAATTAGCTTCTCTTACATCCCCTCTAACATTATGCAAAAGTAAGTTCATTTTTGCTAGTTTTACTGTATCCGGGTCTTTTTCTACACCATAACACATAAATTTCATCATATCCTCATTTGTTGCATTATGATTGTGCATATATCTTGCAGCTTGCACAAACATACCTCCTGAACCACAAGCAGGATCAAGAAATAATTTATTCCCAACCTCAGGTTTTAATACTTCAACCATGTATCTTACAACAGAAGCCGGCGTATAGAATGTTCCGCCGTCCTTACCTTCGTTTAATGCAAAATTCCCCAGGAAATACTCATAAATTTCTCCAAATAGGTCAATCTCTATATTTTCAGGAATGTTTTTGAAAATTCGAATGATTTTAGATAATAGTTCAGGTTCCTCCTCCGGAACTAACTGTCCATATACTTCCTTGGGTAAAACTCCTTCCATTCTATCATTTTCTTTTTCGATTTCTTCCATTGCTTTTTTAATAAGGGTTGCTTTGTTTGCATCATCAGGAGCATTGTTTATAAAATCATAATATGCACATTCAGGAAGATAGAAACCGCATTTTTCAATGGCAACTTCTTTTATGCTTTTTTCTGCACGAGACCCTTTAAGACGATTATATTCCGCATCAATTGCGGGTTTGTGTTGTTTAAATAAAATATCAGCATAACGTAGAAATATTAATCCCAAAATAGGCTGTCCATATTTATTTGCTGCCAGATGAGCTCCTGCACGAAGCATGTCCGCCGAATGCCACAAATCATCTTTTAGTTTCTTTAATTCCTTACTATTCATATAATTTTAACTCCTTGCTTTTATTATACATGCTGATTATTAAAAATCTTGTTACCTGCATACATATAACTTAGACTTGAATTTGTATTATAATTTCCTTATGACACGTAGAATCCAAAACACAATAACAGAGAAAAAGGGAATTAATGCCTTTAAAACGTTAGTAGAAGATAATGGTTCAATATTTCGCGAGATAGCAACAGTCGATGATATTGGGCATGATGCTAATATAGAATTTTGTGAACGGCATAACAATGAATATAAATCTACTGGTATTGAAATAAAAATTCAAATAAAATCCGGAGAATCATATTTTAATGGTAATAACGCTTTTATTAAAGGGGATAAAGAACATTTTGAATACTGGAAAAGACATATATTACCTACCGTTGGAATTGTTTACAATCCTAAAAGTAAAATATTATACTGGACAAATATTTCTGAATATTTAGAGCAACAGGAAAAATTTGATAATTATAATATACCTTGCAATAAAATTTTAAATGAAAAGAATTTTCAAAATTTTGTAAATGAATGTTCAAACTATTGTAGAAATAACAAAAACAGAATTGATTCAGAAATGAGATTTGAAGCTTTGTATTCTGAGAATACAGAAGTAGCTTGCAGTGCCTTAAAAACACTGTTTCTGTATGACAGAGATTTTCAAGTATTTTGGAACACAATAATGTCTTATTTAGCCATCTGCAAAGATAAATTCGTTCTTAAACAGATAGTTTATTATTTATCTATAGCAATAGGACACCAAGGAGATGTATTTTGGCATAAAGATAATGAAATAAAACAATCCATAAAAAGTTGGCTAACTAAAAAAATTAACGATATTGTCGATGAAAACATATTATACAAGATATTATCCGTAATAAATGAAGATGAAGGAATAGATAGAGGAACTATAGGTAACTATATTATTCTTTTTATAAAAGAAATAGAACACAAAAAAGAATTTCTTATTAAAGTATTTGAAAATACACAGCATGAATTTTACATTAGAGATATTGCATTAATGTATTATTTAAGCGAGCTTCCTTCAAATGAAGCATTAAATTGGTTACAACAAAACTTAAATTGGTTAAATAATGAGCAATTGCCAATAAATTTAAATATAAAAATATACCCCGAATTTAAACAACAATTTGAACTGTATAAAGATTGTATTGAAAATTATGGCGGTATATTCCTATATTAATGGGGTTTAAACATTGTTCAAAGTGTGTTTAATAGATGTTTTAAAATTGAACAAAGAACACAAAACTTATCAAAAAAGTATCAGTAACTTTGAGAGTGAATTATCAGGGAGTTTTGAAGTATTTCCCTCAAAAATTAAAAAGTTTGAGAATTCTCTCAAACTTCCGGGGGTACTTTTCTCAATCTCTCTGATAATCTACATATAACCTGACGGATAAATTTGAAAGAGGAAAAGCGGGTATAATTTAGAAAATGTTTGAAATTAAGCCACTTCCCTCAATTTAAGAAAAAATTATCCTTTTTATCCTTTATTTATCCTTAGAATTATCCTTTTTTCTTGTTAGTTTAGGGAATTTTGCCTCAAACCACGACAGAATTTGGGTTCTAGCAAGGATAGAAAAAGGATAAAAATTTCCGAGAAGTGGGAAGTTTTTGTCGGATTAGTATGCCAAACTACTTGTTATTAAGTTTTATAAGGCAGTTTATAGTTTAACAAGTTTTGTATTAAAAAATCAATAATTATAGCGTAAATTCACAGCCCAATTTGGCATTCCAAATTCTATTAACAAGTCAATAAAACTTTTAGAATATTTTCTTATATCACCTTCAGCTGCAACTGCAATAAATTCTTTGGGATTATTAAAAGCATAGTCAAAATGTTTATTTTTTATATTTAAATTCCCTTTTTTAAATTCGTTGTATAACTGACTTTTAATTTTTGATTTAATAGTTTTTCCATCTGCTTCATACCAACTATCAGGGAATTTTTCTAATCGTTTCCAGTCAGCACAATGCATTAGTTCGTGTCTTAAAGCCCATTCAATATTTTCATAACCACATATTGCTATTTTACCAGAGCCATTTGCACAACAATAACCGCTAGATTTTGAACCACCATAAGCTGATGTGTCATCAACATAATCTTTTTGAGCCTTGAGTAGATTTATTGTTGGTGGAAATCTTAAGCTGCCCCAGAACCTAAATCCTACTCTAGTTGCACTTTTCCAATTTTCGAATACTCTTTCGATGTAATCAATTTTATCTTTACGGAAATTTGAAGTCGGTATAATTATTTTCACTCCATATTTTTCATTTATTTTTTTAAGTTTTTCTTTATCGGAAGGAGACATTGAAACAGAATTCGGAATACTATCCAAATATATATTTTCATACATATAAGTTAATGCCGGATCACGCTGATAGCTATCATTATTATCGCAGGCTTCAATAAAACATTCTACCCTTTGCTGCTCAATATAATCAAGGTACGAATCCTTATTTATTGTTATATTATTATCTTTACAATATTTTCTATATTTGAGCCATTGTGGAGTGGTTGAACCATCAATTTGTTTATATGTAATATATTTATTTGTAAGATTATTATATGCCTCTATTTTCTTTAATAAAAACTTCTGTTCACCTATTCGCATATTAATTGGCAATGAACGTATATCCTCTTTTTGGCACTCGAATAAAGTACGGAGTTTCTTATCATCAATATTCTTTATACCATTTTCTATTTCTTTTAAATATGCTTCATATTCACATACTTTAATAGCAATTGTAGGATAATCGAGAAGTGTTGTTTTACCGGTATTAATATCTTTGATAATTTCACTAAAATCTAATGCTAAAGAAAAGTTTATTTTATTTCTTACAAAACAATCCAAAGCACTATTAGAAAATCTTGTCTGATACTTTTTCGTTTGAGGGTCACGATATTCTTTTTGTGCAAGTACAAAAAAGTTCGAAAAATCCTTAATATTTGCTAACTGTAAAATTTCCTTTGCATTATAACGGTATTCTTCTTTTCCCTCTGGAGTTATTAATTTTAGGGTTGATAATAGTTCAATATTTTTATAATTTTCGTGTTTTGAGAATTCAGCCAATGCTCATGTACGGTAAAGAAGCAAGCAACCGAAAACAATAGATAGACCGCCAGCACTACACTATTCCGAACCAAAGACCAAAAGATAAGCATTT